>LEKQ01000016.1 GCA_001443005.1 bacterium GBS-1 | reverse complement strand
ACAGGGCCATTGGCAAGCTCAGAGATAAGCTTAGCCTTGATCCTAGGAGCATTCTCCTCAGTTATAACGTTCTCAAGCGCAGCCGGGACTAAAACATCCACATCAAGCTCAAGTAGCTCCTCATTTGTTATCCTATCGCCATCAGGATAGTTAGCAACAGTTCCGGTCTCATTCAACACCCTAAGGAGCTCTTCATGCCTAAAACCGTTTGGATTATAGACCCCACCGCCTATATCGCTCACAGCAACGACTTTAAGCCCCAAGATCTCAGTATAGAGCTTATGAGCGAAGGAGCCAACGTTACCAAATCCCTGAATGGCGCAGGTTGCTCCCTCCTTAATACCAAAGACCTTCATTGCTTCTCTTGTAACGTAGGCACCACCCCTCGCCGTAGCATCACCTCTACCCTCAGAACCACCAAGGATTATCGGCTTACCAGTATAAACGCCAGGCTCACTCCAACCCTTAACCTTCTCATAGGTGTCAACAAACCAAGCCATCACCTGAGGATTAGTGTTAACATCAGGAGCAGGTATATCATAATCAACACCAACGAAGCGAGATACAGCCAAAGCGTAGGACCTACTTAACCTCTCAAGCTCAGAAAGCGACATCTCCTTAGGATTACAGGCTATCCCACCCTTTCCTCCACCGTAGGGAAGCCCCAATACCGAGCACTTCCAGGTCATCAAAGCGGAAAGCCCCATAACCTCCTCAAGGGTAACCTCAGGATGGTAGCGCACGCCGCCCTTGTAAGGGCCCAAGGCATTGTTATGATGGGAACGGTATGCCTTAAACACCTTTATTTCGCCGTCATCCATCTTCACAGGAAGATGCATGACCAAAACCTCGCGCGGATACTTAAGCGCTTCAAAGAGCCCATCCTCAACACCAACCAGGTAAGGTCGTGCTACCTCCATCTGTCTTATAACGTTTTCAAACAAACTGACCTTATGCTCACACATACTTCTCCCCCCTCTTTAAGCCGCAAATAGCTCTTCTTAAGCTGGCTCATGCTCAGACCCCGCTACTCCCTTACCCATCTCATAGCCTATGTTAAAAGCCCTAAGGTTCTTATCTTCCGTCCCTTGGGGAACCCTTGAAAGTATGGCTTGCTCTAAAGAAGCCTTACTCACGATGTTTTCTATCAAAGCGCAGAGCACCCCCAAAGCTATTATGTTAGCGAAAAGGGGTGTTCCAAAGTTATTAACGCTACTTTTAACTATGGGGAGATGAAAGATCTTCCCTTCAACCTCGGGCAGCTTCCTAACGAAGAAATCGTCGGCTATGATTATCCCACCTCTTTTAAGATCAAAGCTATGCTTATCTACGGCCTCTTGGGTCAATGCTACGATCACATCTGGAGAGGTAACCTCAGGATAATCTATCTCAAGGTCACTTATGACAACCTCAGATTTGCTCGCTCCACCTCTTGCTTCAGGTCCATAAGACTGAACCTGAGTCGCATTTCTCCCCTCGTATATAACCGCAGCCTCTCCCAAAATTATCCCCGCGAGAATAACCCCTTGCCCACCAGCACCGGCAAACCTAACCTCAAAGCGCTCTAACATTCGGAAGCACCCTCCCTTAAAGCTGCCTTGCACAACTCTCTATAAAGCTCCGTGTATTCGATCATCTCCTTATCAATAAACTCACCTATAACTATCTTCCCCTCAAGATCCTCTTGAGACATCTCCTTCGCCTTCGAAACAGGAACGCTGTTATCCTTTAACCAATTCATCATATCAACCGGACTTCTTAATCTATTTCTTCTCCCAAACTGGGTGGGACAGATAGAAACAATCTCAACAAAGGAAAAACCTTTCTTTTCCAAAGCCTTCTTAACGAACTTCTCCATCTGGGGAATGTGAAAAACGGTAGCTCTCGCCACATAAACTGCTCCAGCTGCACCAGCAAGGTTACACAGATCGAACTGACGCTCGATGAAACCATAAGGAGCGGTCGATCCTTTGGCTCCATGGGGAGTCGTTGGAGAAGCCTGCCCCCCAGTCATACCGTAGATGTAGTTGTTTAAAACTATCGCTGTTATATCTATATTTCTTCTCGCAGCATGAATGAAGTGATTTCCTCCAATTGCAGCGCAATCCCCATCACCCATCACAGCTACCACCTTCAAGCTGGGCTTAGCAAGCTTAACCCCTGTAGCAAAAGCTAAAGCCCTACCATGAGTGGTGTGGAGAGTGTTAGCATTGATATAACCTGATATCCTAGAAGAGCAACCTATTCCCGACACAACCATAATATCCTTAGGGTCATAGCCCAAAGAGTCAAAGGCCCTAATGATAGCATGTAGTGCTATCCCATGGCCGCATCCCGCACAAAATATATGGGGGAAAAGCCCCAACCTTAGAAAACGCATAACACTTTCACGGGGCATATCAAGCAACCTCCCTTATCTTCTCAATTATCTGAGACGGAGTTATTATCTCCGTATCGAGCCTTATTAAACTATGAACCTCACACTTACCTCTAACCGCCCTTTCCACTTCTCTGACCATGAGTCCTGGGTTCATCTCTGGAACTATCACGGTTTTAACGTTAGAGGCCATCCTCATTAACGGTTCGTCTGGGAATGGCCATAAAATTATAGGTCTAAATAGCCCCACCTTATACCCCATCTTCCTAGCCTCTCGAATTGCTCCCATAGCCGACCTCGCAACGCAACCGAAGGCCACAACCAAAACCTGAGCATCATCTACGGCAAAGGTAGAATACTTAGCTAGCAGATCCTTACCCTTTTCAAACTTCCTTATCAACCTCAGATTCAAAGCCTCTATCTCTTTAGGATCGTTTGTCGGAAGCCCTAGCTCGTCATGAACCAAACCAGTAACGTGAAATCGATATCCATCACCGTAAGCAGCCATAGGTGGTATATCATCTTCAGGGTCTGCCCTATAGGGCAGGTAGTTCTCAGGTGAAACTGTAGGCCTCTTTCTCTCAATGAGATTTATCTCACTATCATCAGGTATCTCTATACGTTCCCTCATGTGACCTATAACCTCATCGCTCAGGATGATAACTGGCGATCTAAACCTTTCAGCGAGATTGGTTGCCTCTATCGTCAGGTCATAACACTCCCTAACCGTTGAAGGCGAAAGCACAATCAAAGGAAAACCACCGTGGGTACCCCATCGTGCCTGCATAAAATCCCCTTGTAAGGGCTTTGTGGGTGTTCCAGTAGAGGGACCCCCTCTCTGAACGTCAACTATAACAACAGGAACCTCAGCCATGATAGCAAAGCCTATATTTTCCTGCTTAAGGGAGAAACCTGGACCACTTGTGGCCGTCATGCTCTTCAAACCAGCGAGAGAGGCACCTACAGCGGCAGCCATGCTTCCTATTTCATCCTCCATCTGTATAAATATACCTCCAACTTTAGGAAGCTCTCCAGAGAGTATCTCCGCTATCTCAGAAGAGGGCGTTATGGGATAGCCTGCATAAAACCTTATACCCGCAGCAATGGCTCCCATCGCTATCGCACGATTACCCTGCCAAAAAGCTACCTTACCCAACTCTTTCAGCCTCCTCCACCGTTATAGCAAGATCAGGGCAGTAATACTCACACCTCTTGCATCCGATACACTCCTCCGGATGCCTAACCTCTGCCTTAAGTCTCTCACCCATAGCCAGTACACCCTTGGGGCAAAATGCCACGCAAAAACCACATCCCTTACACCATTTTTCGTTTATACTTACCATGAACTTTCCCATTACCCCCTGTACCTCCCTAAGCAGTATCTGTAACTACTGTCTTTTAAATTATATACCTTTAACTATAAAATCTGCAACCCCCGAATACCCATGAAATGATTCAGTAAAGAAAATAAAAGGGAGGTCCCTTCACACATAAGGAAACCTCCCTCGGTTCAAAAGCCAAACCTTAGCTTAAATCTCACCTCTTAAAAAGATTGGGAGCAAGCTCCTCTAAAAGCTTTTCAAGCTTATAAACTATTGGGTACTCCAGGTCCTTAGCCCAACCCTGTTCGGTCCCCTCATAGAACTCTACCTTCACCTCTTTATTTGGATCCTTAGCGATCACCTTAAAAACAGGTTTAGCATCGGGTGGAATCTCCCCCTTATAAATCGCATCGGAGGCCATTATGTCAGTGATCTCACGGACTAGGCTCTCAGCGTTCTCCACACCAACCCACTTATCGTTTTCCTTCTTAAGCGCGATCTTGCTTCCGTTAGGATACTCTACCTCGATAGACTCGAGAGAGTAATAGCTGCTCCTTAAAGGTCTCTTATCAAGAAGATCGTTTAGTGATGTTACCTTTAAGTTCTTAGGGATGAACCTCCCAAAACGATACACGCTCTTTTCCCCTTTAACCATACCCCAGACGCTCTTCTCATCCTTAGTCCAAGAATACAAAACCTCATACTCTTTGCCCTTCTCCGTAACGAGCTTAACGACAAGCTGAGGAGAGTCTAAGCTATAATCCTTGAGATCCTTCGGGTTATCTATGATCTCATCAGCCTTACCTTCAACTATGTCCCACAATATGTCAGCTACCTTATCCTGACCTATGGGTATGCTCACAGGTAAAGTCATATCCCACAAGCTCTGCTCATTCCTTTTGAAGGAGAACTCACGCGCAGGTTTAGTATAAGATAGAGTGAAGCTCTGTATGACAATAGTCCCTTCGGGTATCATATCCTTCTTACGAAGGGAGTAGAGATCGGAACTAAGCTGCCTATATACGTAAGAACCCACAAGGTATATCGCCTTGCTCCCCTCAACCATGAGATACCTCTCACCCGTTATGGGGTGCTCCTTACCGAAAAGGAGCTTTATCTTTTCCCCCTTTTGATTCTCAAGCCCCAGGACCATCTCGGGTCTGTCAAGCCCGTAGTCTTTCGGATCACCTGAATCAACAACCTTCTCCTTCTTAGCATCTTTAAGAGCGGAAAATATCAAACTCATCGTTAGGTCATCCGCTTCCGTTAAGACAGGAGAGTTTATCTGCCACTTATCCTTACCCACCTTAGCGAGGCTTACATCCAAATTCTTCGACTCTACCTTAAGCTCCATAGAAACCGCGCTATCTATATCCCACGGAATGAGCTTCGATTCCTCTCTTTTTTTCTTCTCCGATGGGAGATCTATAACAAATATGTAAAACAATAAGGAAGCAAGTATTATGGCAAGGACAAACGTGCTTTTCCTCACTCTCATCATAATCTCCTCCTTCTTACCCAAGCGATTCCACCGAGAAGAAAGAGCACTCCAGGAACTACTACTAAAGACAACCAAAGGCTAAGGTTGCCAAGCCAAGAGGGAATCATAAAGGCGGTATGCTTACCTTTAACTATGGGTATCTCAACCAGCTTTGTTTCCTTGGCGAGATAGAAGATCATCCTTTGAGCTAAATCACCGTTACCGGAAACTCTGAAGCTCGCGTTCCTCAAGAAATCGCTATCACCTATAACTATCGCTTCCCCTTCCCTCTCTTTGCTCCTAACCAAATAAGCTAAGGCCAAGGGACCTTTAACGTCAACCCCTTCATTAAATTCGACCGTTTTCGTCTCAGGCGTCAAATTCATCTCAAGCCAGCTCGCCGCTCCGCTCTCCAAGACCTTCTCCTCCTCCAGCTTCCCCTTATCCTTTCTCAAGGCTGTGGCTAAAGGAAAGAAAGTAGCTAAGCTAAAGTCAGAAAGAACGCGACTATCAGGATAGCTGACTATAACTGGGGTTAACGCATTCGTCCCAAAAGCCTTCGCCAAGGGGTCTATGATGATCCCATCGTAGACGAACACTTCAAAGGTGTCCAAGCACCATTTCTTCCACGTCTTGGGAGAGTCATACTCTAAAGAGACAAGCAGCCTCCCTCCCCCTTTAAAGTAATCGCTCAGCACACTTAGCTCTACTGGTAAGGGATCCTTCTTAGGTGCTATTAATACTACACATAGGGCATCGGCAGGAACCCTCTCGGTAGCGAGGAGGTTCAACGACTTGGGCTCAAAACCCTTAGCCCTAAGGGCATCTCTTAGGGCCGTTATTCCCTGATCACTGGAGTCATCTAAAGTAGGCTCACCATGACCGCTTACAAAGTAGATAACCCTCTCTCCACGCATCTGAACCTTTATTATCGCGTTAGTCAGGTTTTCTTCGTCAAGATAGTCTATTTTAACCTTACTCTCTCCTTGAACAACCACGGCCTGCCCAAAGAAGTCAACCCCATACTTCTTCGCCTCAAGGGGGTGTTTACTCGCATCAAGCACCGAATACTCTATTTTAGGGCAGTGATACTTATAAGTCTCAAGGAGCGATCTAGCCCTCTCCACATCATCTCGTGCAGGAAAGGCGTATATCTCTATCTTATCTTTCACCTTGCGGAGGACGTCCATGGTCTTTGGGTCAAGGGTATTCTCCCTCCATATCGTTAAATCCCACCTTTGATAATGCTTATCGACTATATAGTTAAGGGCAACCAATATACAGAAGAGCAATATAAAGTTGATTATGAGCGTCCTTTTCTCTGTCATGTTCACTTCCACCTCCTTGAGGCAAGCGACATAACGGAAAGATAAAGAAAGATAACGGTCAAGCTAACGAAGAAAATCACATTTCTAAGGTCGATAACCCCTTCGGAAAAGGCTCTAACCCTGTTAAATATGGCGAGCCTCCAAAGTATCCCTCCTAAAACGGGATAGTCAGTTCCAAGGTTAGAAGCAGCCCAGTTAATAAACCATAAAAGGAGCAAAAGGGCGAAGGAAACCATGGAAGCAGTGGCCTGTCTCCTAGTCAAAGAGGCAGCAAATACCCCTGCGGCGAAGAAAGCCGCCCCAGCAAGAAGCATACCTACATAGCCAGAGATCAAAAGCCCTATATCCAACTCCCCAGCTTTTCTTAAGGTAATCGGTATATAAAGAAGTATGGCTAAGGTGATGAGGTAAATGAAGTATGAGGCAAGAAACTTGCCCATAACTATCTGAAACTCCGTTATTGGAGAAGTCAAAAGAAGCTCAAAGGTCCCAGAAGCCTCCTCTTCTGGGAAGGTTCTCATCGTTAAGACCGGCACTAGGAATATTAGCAGGAACAAAACGTTTTGAAATAAGGGGTAAAACAGGAACTTAGTAGCGTTGAAGCCATATCCTCCCCATCTACTCACCTGAAGTATATAGTAAGCTAAAGAATTTATGTAAAGGTAACCCACTATGAGCAGAAAAGCCCCCACGATCGTATAAGCTAAGGGTGAAAGTAGATATATTTTCAAGTCCTTTCTGAACATGGAAAGGATCATCCTCATGCTTTCCCCGCCTCCTCCTCAGTAACAAGCTGAAGGAATACTTCCTCCAAGGTCATGCTAACAGGCTTAAGCTCAAGCAAACCCGCACCGAGGTTAACGATAACCCTCGCTATATCTTCCCTTAAATCTAAGCTCTGAGGATACTCCACCAAAATAGCATCGTTTCTCGATGGGACGACGCTTATGACGCTTGGAAGCTTGGATATCTCCTCACAAACCTTATCCCTATAGCGAGCGACCTTTATCTCAACCTTCTTAGAAGGCCTCAAGCGGGCTTCAAGTCCCTCGAGGGTATCTTCCGCAACTATCTTACCATTGCTTATTATTATCACTCTATCGCAGGTCGCGGTAACCTCGGGGAGAATGTGAGTAGATAAAATAACCGTATGCTTACCCTTTAACGACCTTATCAAAGACCTAACCTCGGCTATCTGAACGGCATCGAGCCCGCTTGTTGGCTCATCCAATATCAATAAATCAGGATTAGATATCAAAGCTTGAGCGAGAGCTACCCTCTGCCTATACCCTCGAGAGAGATTACCAACGAGCCTTCCGTAAACATCCTTAAGCCCACAATACTCTATAACCTCTGAAAGGCGCTCCTTTCTCTCTCTTCTTGGAACATCCTTTATCTCCATAACGAACTTAAGGTATTCCTTAACGGTAAGCTCTCTATAGATGGGTGGGCTTTCGGGAAGATAACCTATCCTCTTTTTAACCTCAAGAGGATTTTCTGTAACATCATAACCAGCGACCTTTACCCTACCAACCGATGGTGGAAGGTAGCCGGTTATTATCCTCATCGTGGTCGTCTTCCCCGCACCGTTAGGGCCGAGAAATCCTAATATCTCCCCCTCTTTTACCGTAAAGGATACATCACGCAAAACCCATCTTCCGTGGAACTCCTTACCAACCTCTTGGACCTCTACCAAGGCGTCTTTCACCCCCTCTTATACTTCGTCACCTCTCGCAAGAACTTCCTCCTCCTCTTTATATCCTCCTCACCTTCAACACCCTTACTCGCGAAACCATCAACGACGCCAATTATACCTCTTCCTTGCTCCGTCTGAGCGATTATAACTTCCAGAGGGTTAGCGGTAGCGGTGAATATCCTGCAAACCTCTTGACAGTTCTTAATAGCGTTAAGCACGTTTATGGGATAACCTTCCTTTATTAGGATGACAAAGGCGTGACCGGCACTGAGCTTCTTCGCATTATCTATAGCCACCTTGATTAAATCCTCGTCGTTTCCCTCGTACCTTATGAGGCAGGGACCAGACGCCTCACAGAAAGCCACACCGAACTTAAGGTAAGGAGAACTCGTTATCAGTATCTCATAGAGATCCTCAACGGTCTTTATGAAGTGACTATGTCCGACTATTATATTGCACCCCTCCGGAATCTCCATCTTAACTACCTCAAAGTTGATCAATCAAATCACCCCCATAGTTTTAAACTCTTTTAGCGATCTCCTCCGCCATCCTCAAGGTGGAGACCGCTTTGCTTTCATCCTCTCCCTTATCCCTCAGTATATCGTAAGTGACATATCTACCCTCCTCAAGTACGGAAAGCACAGCCCTTTCGAGCCTCTCAGCATACTCCTTAAGGTCAAGATAATCCAGGAGCATCTTTCCAGCCATAAGCATCGCTGTAGGGTTCACCTTATACTGTCTAGCATATTTAGGAGCTGAACCATGGGTAGGTTCAAACAAAGCATAGCTATCCCCTATGTTACCAGATGCTACAACGCCCATTCCCCCAACAAGTTGAGCACATTCATCGGAGATTATGTCCCCGAACACATTAGTGGTAACTATCACATCATAGCTTTGAGGGTTCTTTATAAGCCACATGGCAGTTGCATCGACGTTTTCGATATTCCACTCTATCTCCGGATAATCCTTGGCAACCTCCTCTGCCACTTCAAGGAAAAGCCCACCCGTAGCCCTTATGACGTTGGCCTTCTCAACAACAGTAATCTTCTTCCTTCTATTCTCCCTAGCATAATTGAAAGCAGCTCTTATTATCCTCTCACAACCTTCCCAGGAGAAGATCCTTAAGCTAGCAGCAACCTCTCTCTTTCCCTTAAACCTCTCCATCGCAGGGTGAAGATCGTATATTTCTTGAGGAAGAGGACGCCACTCAACACCAGCATATAGGTCCTCGGTGTTCTCCCTGAAGAGGACTATGTCTATATTATCCTTATGGGAAGGAACCCCCGGAAGGGACTTAAAGGGCCTCAGGTTTATGTAGAGATCAAATCTCTGACGAATCTGAATTATCGCAGATTTAAACCCCTTAACCCCTGGTTTGCTCGTTATGGCCCCAAGTAAAGCAGCATCGCTTTCGAAGAGGGCCTTCCATGTCTCGGGAGGAACGGTATCTCCACACTTCTCCCACATACACCAACCAGCATCAGCTCTAATCCAATCTATCGGCGGGTTAAGCCTCTCCATTACCAACATGCAAGCTTCCATCACGTCATGCCCAGAATCATCCCCTGGAATGTAAACTACCTTGTATCTCTCCTTCCTCTCCTTAACTCTCATATATTTACCCCCCAGAAATTAAATTTTTCCCCTCCAAGGATTATATCATAACTTTCAGCCTTTCTATTTGAATAGCCTTATGATATAATTTTCTCCTCGGGAGGTGGGATCATGGCCAAGTTCTGCGAGATATGCGGCAAAGGTCCAACCACAGGCTTTAAGGTGAGCCACTCCAACAAACACTCCAAGAGGAAATGGCTCCCAAACCTACAGGAGGTCAAGGCTATCATCAACGGTGAAACACGAAAAATCAAGGTATGCGCCCGTTGCCTTAAAAGTGGTAAGGTGGTAAGAGCTATATAAGAGCTATAAGAAGGGCTGTCATAAGCACGGCAAAGACCAATGGAGCGGTTTCCTTATAAGCTTCGATCCAGCTGACCTTATAATACTCTTTAGTAGTTATGAAGCAGAGATGAAAGGGAGAGATGAGGTGGCCACTATAACCGCTAACGAAGCTCCAAGCAGCAAGGCTTAAGTTCACCGGGTCTCCCATTAAAGGGACTAAGAGAGGAAAGGTTATGGCCACCCCTGCCGTGCTTACCCCTGTCATAAAGGAAACCAAGAAAGGGAAGAAAAAGAGAGAAAAGAGAGTGGGAACGTTAGCAGCTTTAAGTAAATTGGGAACCACGTAAACAGCGTTGCTCACCTTGAGCATGCTCTGAAAGCAGAATATCACAAACACCATTGTCGGAAGATTTAATTCAACTGAAGACTTAAAGATGCTAGCTACTTGACTTAGGGAAAGCCTCTTTATCAATATCTCTCCAACTATAGCTACAAGTAGAAGGATAACGATATTTATCTTAAACACTAGAAAACCTACGAGAACGAAAACTATCGTCCACATCGTCAAGACCAACTCTAAAAGCTTCTTAGGACTAAAGGAAAATCCATTTATATCCTTAGGCTTTTCAAATTTGAACCAGCTCAAGATAACTCCTAAAGCAAGGGCTAAGAAGATAAAGTACCACTGATGCGAAACTACCGTTAGCAAGGAAACCCCAAGGGCGGATGCCTCGATCATTACGGCAGGATAAAGCGGTAGAGAATACTCCCAGATATGTCTGAACCAGTAGTTTATAAAGTGTTTTAAGGAAGGCTTAGCCTTTAACTTATCTCCAATCTCATCTGTTAAAGAAGCAGTAAATAGGGCACCAGCAGGCATAGGGAGAAAACCAACGATCATAGGAGGAAAGAATATCACCAACCTCATATCACCAAGTATATCGGAAAGCTTATGAACCATGCTCTGTAAGGTTCCCGTATCCTTGAGGAGACCGTTCAAGAAGAGAACGAGGATTATAACCGTTAGAACCTCCCATACCCCTCGGTCACTCACGGTCATCACAAAAGCCTTCCAAAAACCAGATGCCCCCACGTTAAACAAGAGTCCCAAAAGCAAAAAGCCTATAAGCATGGTTAATGCCATGTTAACCCTTTTAAAGAGCAAGAAAATAAGGGTAATCAAAACTGTGAAAAGCTTCAACCCCTCTATCATGTTAGACACCTCCTAAGCGGAACTGATCTTGGATAACAAGAAGTTGTAAAACTCCCTCAAAAAGCTAAAGTTCTCTTCGCCATCGGACTCTATCTTGTCCAAGAAAGCCTCCATATCTGATGTAAAAACAGGAGAAAGGAGATCGTCTCCCAACTTATCCTCAAGAAAGGAACAGACCTTGAGGCCAAGCTCCGTCGGCACTAAGAACCTCTTCTCTCTGACTACGTATCTCCTCTTAAGCAGATTGGAGATTATCATAGCATAAGTAGATGGTCTTCCCACACCCTTTCTCTCAAGCTCCCTAATCAGCGTAGCCTCAGTATACCTCGGAGGAGGATGGCTCTTCCTCATCAAAGCTGAAACCTTAATTAACTTATAAAACTCACCTTCCTTAAGAGGTCCAAGATCCCCTTTAAACTCCCTCTTTAGAATAGAGGTCCAGCCATCAAAGACCACTCTCTCACCCCAAGAGACGAAAACCTTATCTTTCCAAAGGAAAATCGCCCTTTCCCTCAGAACCTTAGCAGGCGCCATCTGAGAGGCAACAAAATATCTCCATATTAGGTCATAAAGCGGTGATATGCCTTTCACGTTTACATCGGTAGGCCTTATCGCCTCGTGAGCCCCTTCCCTCTCATACCTCCTCGGGCTTGCGTAGCTCTCACCGAAGTTCCCTCTTATGAAAGACAAAGCCATATTTATAGCCTTCTCGCTCAAGAAGCAAGAATCCGTCCTATGATAAGTGATATAACCCCTTTCAAAGAGCTCCTGAGCCTCCCGCATAGTCCTCTCCGAGGAAAGCCTCAAAAGGGAGGAAGCTTTCTCAAGAAGAGTAGCGGTCTTAAAGGGTGGTGGAGGAGGTATCAAGACTTCCTTACATTCCAGAGATTCTAGCTTAAGTGCCCCCTTAAGCTCTCTCTTTAAACGGTCAGCTTCCTCCTTAGAAAGCCTTAAAGGAACGTCCTCCTTAAGATTCCAAAGCTTAACTTCAAGATTAGCACCATTAAAGCTAAGCACAACCTTAAGCTCATACCACGTTTCCGAAACGAATTTCTCTCTTTCCCTCTCCCTATCGACGATGATCTTTAAGGCACAGGATTGAACCCTCCCCGCAGAAAGCCCCTTAATCTTCAAACCTTTCCATAAAAAGGGGGAAATGATATATCCATAGAGCCTGTCAAGAACCCTGCGGGTAAGAGCAGCTTTAACCCGCTTTAAATTTATCTCACCAGGAGAGGATAAAGCCTCCCTTACAGCAGCTGGTGTAATCTCATGGAACTCTACCCTTTTCGCCAATACCCCTTTGCTCTTAAGAAATTCCCATATATCAAAAGCTATTCTCTCTCCTTCTCTATCAGGATCAGTCGCTATGAAAAAGCTCCCCTTATAGGAAGCCAGCCTCTCAAGAAGCTTTCTCTTGCCTCTTAAGAAAACTAAAGAAGGAGAAAAACTTTCGAGATCAACGCCTAAGCCTCTAAGCGGAAGGTCCTTGACGTGTCCCAAGGTCGCCTTAACCTCATATTCTTTCCCAAGAAACTTCCTCAAGGTCTTAGCTTTAGTCGGAGACTCAACGAGTATCAGGAAGCGTTGACCCCGCATAAGGCATCACTAATACGGAAGCGTTCGAACCGACGATTGACAAGGCCCTTTCAAAGGCCTCCTTGGGATCCCTAAATATCTCAAAGAAGGTAGAGGCAAAACCTTCGGGAAGAGACCCAGAGACCAGGAAGATACGAGCCCTCTTCCTGATCGAAGCTATTCTCATCACCTTATGGGGACCAAGCTGAAAACCTTCTTCCTTAAGCCTCTCTATCGGTTCATCGACGGTTCGAGCTGAAAGAAGCCATTTTTCCATCTTCTCATGCCCCACTCCCTCGAGACACTCAGCGAGAAGAACGATTACACCGCCCTCTTTAACCGCTAATGCTGCATTTTCCAGAGCCTTATGAGCCTGATAGAGATTTATATCTTTGGGGAAACCGCCACAGGAAGCCACAACGAGGTCAACGGGGTGAGCCTTAACCTTATACATCTTATCAACGAGACGAACAGCCTCTCTATGAGCCTCGAAGAGATCGCCTGAGAAAACCCCCACTATTTCCTTTCTTGCATTCAAAACCACGTTAAAGAGATAAGTTTTATCCTTAAGAAATCCTCCAGCCTCGTCTATATCTCTTCGCACAGCGCCACTCAAGGAGCCTGGTACGGAAGAGGAGTCCAACATCAGACCGTGATTCTGGGCTATAGTTTTAATAGAGCAAACACCAGGTAAGATAGCTTTAGCCCCACCGGTATAACCAGCGAAATAATGAAACTCTACATTACCAGTAGCTATTACGAGGTCTGAAGCTAAAATATCCTCTAAAACCTCAACATCTGTTCCATAGCTAGTTCTGCCGATAAAACGGCACCTATTTACATCATGGTTGATATAGGGGTAATCTCCGCCCAAAAGATCTCTTGCCTCCGCTGGACTCTGCTCCCTGTGGGTTCCCAAACCGAAAACCGCAAAGGCCTCAAGCCCTTTCAACCTCTTCCAGATCCTACTAAAGAAGCGATTGGTAGGAACAGGCCTAGTTATATCGCTAACCAATATGGAAACCCTCTTTACCCCCTTAATGCGGTCATCTAGCGAGCTTAAAGCCTCTTCTATCCTGTCATCAAGATTATCTAAGGGAGGAAGCTCGTTAGGCAGAAGGGTCTCATATCCATCTAATGGAAGGTTAACGCTTCTTTTCCCTAACTTCAGTTCCATTTTCTTTACCTCCCTCTTTAAAGTATATAACTACCTCTCCCGGCCTGGACATCTTAAACTCCTCCCTCAATATCTTCTCCAAAAGAAAGCCGCTCTTGGCAAGACGAATCTTCTCCCTTAAAACCTCGTTTTCAGCTTCAATCTCAGCGATCTTCTGTTTTAAAAGCGAAGCCCTCTCATTAAACAAGACTATCTTCCTGATCTCCCTTATCACGGATATGGATGTAACGGAAAATATGAATATTACGATGGCAGACAAAAGCCATCTTTTTAACCTCAAAGCCTCACATCCTCTCAGGAGCAGAAACACCTATAAGGGATAAGAAGTTTCTTATAACTATACCTACAGCTTTAGATAAGGCTAGCCTCGCGTTCCTAACATTAGCAGGAGCCGTAAGGATAGGATGCCGATTGTAAAAGGAGTGGAAAGCCCCTGCCAATCTGTGCAAATAGTAGGGTATCCTGTGGGGAGCGAACTCTCTAACCGCTATGGCGAGCTCACCTTCAGCTTCTGAAAGGACTTTAAGAAGCTCAATCTCCTCAACCTCTTTCAACGGATCAAGGGAAACCTCCCTAAGATCAGGAATTGAAATCCCTCTCTCCTTAGCTTGTTCAAATAGAGAGCAAATTCTCGCGTGAGCATATTGAACATAGTAAACCGGATTCTCCTCCGTTTGCTTCTTAGCGAGCTCAAGGTCAAACTCCAAATGGCTGTCGCACTTCCTGGTCAAGAACATATATCTTGCAGCATCCTTCCCAACCTCTTTAACTACCTCAGCCAGGGTTATGAACTCTCCCGCTCTAGTAGACATGGAGATGGGCTTTCCAGCTCTCAAAAGCGTAACAAACTGTATGAGAAGGATTTGAAGGGAATCAGGACTTTTCCCAAGAGCCTGAACCGCTGCCTTCATTCTCGGTATATATCCGTGATGGTCTGCTCCCCATATGTCTATAACTATGTCGAAGCCACGCTCATACTTGTTTTTGTGATAAGCTATATCCGAAGCTAGATAGGTGGGAAGGCCGTTTGACCTAACCACGACCCTATCCTTTTCATCTCCAAAGGCGGAAGACTTAAACCACAAAGCCCCGTCCTTTTCATAAACGTAACCCCTCGCTTTAAGAAAATCTATGGTCCTTTGAACCTCGCCCTTCTCATAAAGGGAGCGCTCACTAAACCAAACATCAAACCTAACCCCAAAATCCTCAAGATCCTTCTTTATACCCTCTAAGATCCTCTCACAAGCGTAGCTCCTAAAGTAAGGCAAGCTTTCCTCAAGAGGGACTCCCAGCCACTTATCCCCATCTCTTTCCTTTATCTCCCTCGCAAGGTCGTATATGTAATCCCCTCTGTAACCATCCTCCGGGAAGGGAGCTTCCTCTCCCCTACCGAAAAGCTCAAAGTACCTCGCCCTTACAGACCTCCCAAGAATATCCATCTGAAGTCCCGCATCGTTTATGTAATACTCCCTTTCAACCTCATAACCCCCGAACTCCAAGATGGAAGCCAGAGAGTCTCCAACTGCAGCACCCCTACCATGCCCTACATGCAAAGGACCAGTGGGATTAGCACTAACGAACTCAACCTGAACTTTCTTCCCTTCACCTATATTTAACCTACCGAAATCTTTATCCTTCCTTAAGGCTTCCCTCACAACCTCCTTAAATAGGTCAAAGTTAAAGTGAAAGTTTATGAAGCCTGGACCAGCTATCTCAAAGCTTCTAACGGCATCCTTTGGAAGGGCTAATTTCTCGACTATCCTTTGAGCTATAGCGCGAGGGTTTCCACTAAAGATGGATGCTAACCTCATAGCCACATTGGTAGCCCAGTCTCCAAACTCAGGATTCCTCGGCTTCTCAAGCTCTGGCTCAGGTAAAAGAGATAGATTCCATCCCTCTTCCTCAGCCAAAGAGCGCATAGCCTCTTTTAAAGCATTAAGGATTAACCCCTTTATCCGCTCTTCCATAATCTCGCTTCCTCATCTAAACTGCTCTCAATATATGCAGTTTAGACGGCTGGGATATTTATATTCCGCCTTCCACTAAAAGGGTGTCTAATCCCAGCAGGCGGTATTTAGACACCCTCATCTCAAGCGAAGGTAACCTATAAACCCTACTTTCCCTCAAAAAGTATATGCCCCTTTATATAATCCTCAAGAGTGCTTAAGACTTTGATCAAGGAAGCCCACTCCTCAGGGGAAAGAACCCTCTTTTTTAGCTTAAAGGAATAGCTCAGGGTTAACCTATTTCTTATCCCTGAGGAGAACCTTGCAGAAATGGAAAACGCTCCCTCATCCCTCGATAGAGGTAGCGGAAGAGCTTTAACCTTCCACTCCTTAGGATACCTCAAAATTATCTGGTGATCGAAGCTTCGTAAGAAGCCGAGATTTATTGGATAACTCCTCCTTAAAGAAAGAGATAGGAAATCTAAAGGAAACCCTATTTGAGGAAGGGTTATGACCAATTTCCTTTCGAAGCCATCCATAACTATTTTACCCTTACCCTTGAGCTTTCCGATTAAGGCATACCCTTTGTTCTCGAAGCTAACATCGCTAACCCCCTCAAACTGGCGCAACCTATCCAACTGAGGTACCAACCAACCTCGCGCTATAGCATTCACACTGAAATCGTAGCTACCGTTAGGATAGAGATCTATGACGAGATCTATATTTTCCGAAGATAAGTTCTCCCCCATCACGGGTAGATCCACGAATTTGGCTCCGTTGGAGTAAAAGATCACCCCCTTACCTCCCTGAAACTTAGGATGGATATAGCCTGCGGGAAGCCCCAGCGCGTAGGGATCCAACCAGTAGGTCTTATCCTCGACAACAACTTTAAGGATAGGATATTTCAAAAGAGATGGGACGGGATACTTCTCACTTAAGGGCCATTCAGATACCCATACCATCTCAGGAGAAAGACCTATGCCCTTAAGCATATGATAGGCAAGAAAGGAAAAGTCAGATGGAGTCACCTTATCCCTCTCCCAGATCTCCTTAAGAGGGGAAAACCTATAACCCTGATCAGAGAAAGCCCATCCTTCAAGAACCTTTTTCCTTTCTGATAATATCTTCCAGATGAGCTCAACCTTCCCTCTGCTCCCGGGGACCTTCGAAAGCCTCCTTTCAAGTTCAGCTATAGGGAAATTACCTTCAGGAATAGAAAATAGAGGATAAGCCCGATCCCAGGAAGGTAGAGAGGTTAAAAGTATCGGCTCCTTAGGTGGAGAGAAGGGATCTATAGCGTAAATGTCTTCTCTCTCTAACAAACCAGATGAAAGGGACTCGTTCGAGACAAAACCCCCCGGCGAGGTGACCTCCAAATGAAGTTTTTTTATATCCATCTCCCCGCAATTGGGGAAATACCACCAAAAATAAGGAGGAAGAGGAGATTCGCGCCTAAAGCTAAAGGATATATCGATTATGTCCCCAGGCTTGAGGTTCTCAAGGTTAGCCCTCTTCTCCACAAACTCCCCATACTCCTTAACATCCAGAGCCAAGAGCTCCACCCTGCCATCGGTCCTTCTTATCCTAAGCTTCTCAATCGTTAGCTCGGATTTAGCAGAATCGTACTTCCAAGAAAGATATTTGGGAAAGGTTAAAGGTTCTTCAACCCTAATCAAACTCCTATTGGTCCAGAGAATGCTTCCCTTAACGTCAACCTTAACGCTGTTCCAGAGAAGGATATAGGCATTAGCCCCAAAGGCATCTTGAAGGCCGCTTAACATAAGGATTAAACAAACCAGGAGAAATGCTAACTTAAATGATCTCATTACCTTAACCCTTTTTCTTTTTCTTCTTTTTGGGTAAAGAGGTAGGAAGATGGTCTCTAAAAACTCTCATAGGTTTCTCTTTAGGAGCTATCTCAATCCTGAAGAGATAGGTTATAATCTCCTCCTTAATTCGAGCAATTAACTCCTTAAATAACTCGAAAGCCTCAAACTGATACTCTAAAAGAGGGTCCTTTTGTCCATATGCCCTAAGGTTAATCCCTTGACGAAGGTGATCAAGCGCTAACAGATGCTCTTTCCATCTCGTATCTATAACATGGAGCATAACAAGTCTTTCTATATGCCTCATAGCTTCACTTCCAATTCTTTTTTCCTTTTCTTCATAGAACATCTTAGCTCTATCCATAATCCGCTTCTTCACGTCTTCCTTACTCATCTCCCTAAGATATTCTTGGCTTAAACCAGAATCGAAAGGGAAGATTCCCTTCAACTTATGAAGGAAACCTTTAATATCCCTATCCTCAGGAAGTATCTCCTCGCTCACATAAGCGTCAACCAAAAGATCAACTATATCCTCGACCATCTTAAGGAGATGCTCCTTGAGGTTCTTACCCTCAAGAACGTACCTCCTCTCCCTATATATAACCTCCCTCTGCTTGTTCATAACATCATCGTAAGCCAAAAGGTATTTCCTAGCCTCAAAATGCATCCCCTCAACCTTTTTCTGAGCAGACTCTATAGCCTTGGTAAGCCATGGATGCTCTATGGCCTCACCCTCCTTCATTCCTAACTTCTCCATAAGGTATGAGATCTTATCTGAGCCAAAGAGCCTAAGAAGATCATCCTCTAAGGAGAGATAAAATCGGGATGAACCAGGATCTCCCTGCCTACCAGCTCTCCCCCTGAGCTGATTATCTATTCTTCGAGCTTCATGCCTCTCAGTCCCTATGATGTGAAGGCCACCCAGCTCCACCACTTTCTTATGCTCCTCATCGGTTATCCTTTTCCACTTCTCATAGATTCTCTTCCATTCCTCCGGTGAAACCTCGCTTGGCTCCTTACCCATCTTTCTTAGCTCTTCCTTAGCGAGAAACTCTGGGTTACCACCGAGAAGGATATCAGTTCCCCTACCAGCCATGTTCGTAGCTATGGTGACCGCTCCAAGCCTCCCAGCCTGAGCGACTATCTGAGCTTCCCTTTCATGATACTTGGCGTTGAGAACCTGATGGGGTATCCCCCGAACCTTAAGAAGCTTAGAAAGTCGCTCAGACTTCTCGATAGATGTGGTTCCAACAAGCACAGGTCTCCCTATCTTATAGAGTTCCTCTATTTCATCAGCCACCGCATTAAACTTTTCCCTTTCGGTTCTATATATCACATCGGGATAATCTATCCTTATCATAGGTCTATGCGTAGGAATCACCACGACCTCAAGTCCATATATTTCCTTAAACTCCTCAGCCTCAGTAGCAGCGGTCCCAGTCATACCGGCAAGTTTCTCATACATCCTAAAGTAATTCTGAATCGTTATCGTAGCAAGAGTTTGTGTCTCACTTCTTACCCTTAAGCCCTCCTTAGCCTCTATCGCTTGATGAAGCCCGTCGCTATACCTCCTTCCAAACATAAGCCTTCCCGTAAACTCATCAACTATAATAATCTCCCCATCCTTAACCACATAGTCAACGTCCCTCTTAAAGAGATAATGCGCTTTTAAAGCTTGGATTAACCTGTGAGCAAGCTCACTGTTTAAATCATCGTACAGGCTTTTAACTCCAAGAAGGCGTTCTGCTTTCTCTATCCCTTTCTCGGTCAAAACTATATTTCTTTCCTTCTCGTTTATCTCAAAATCCTCACCAACCTTCAAAAACTTAACTATATTATTAACCTTATAGTATATGCTTGGGTCATCTTCAGAGGGACCGGATATGATCAATGGAGTTCTCGCTTCATCTATAAGTATGCAATCAACCTCATCAACTATCGCGTAATAGTGCCCTCTTTGAACCACATCATCCAAGGAATATGCCATGTTATCCCTAAGGTAGTCGAAGCCGAACTCACTATTCGTCCCATAGGTTATATCCGCTTGATAGGCACGCTTCCTCTCAGCGAAAGGCATACCGTTATAAAGATAGGCAACCGAAAGACCAAGGAACCTATATATAGGTCCCATCCACTCCGTATCCCTCTTAGCGAGGTAGTCGTTAACCGTAACCACGTGAACCCCTCTTCCCAAGAGAGCATTAAGGTAAACTGGGAGGGTTGCTACAAGCGTTTTACCCTCCCCCGTCTTCATTTCCGCTATCTTCCCCTCGTGAAGAACTATGCCACCCATAAGCTGAACATCAAAGTGTCTTAACCCTATGGTCCTTTTGGCTGCCTCCCTTACCACAGCGAAGGCCTCCACCATAATATCATCGAGCTTTTCTCCACGAGCCAGCCTCTCCTTAAACTCTATGGTTTTACGGGCCAAATCCTCATCGGAAAGAACTGACACTTGAGGCTCAAGCCCATTTATCCTTTCAACTATCTTGCTTAACCTTTTAAGCTCCCTCTCATTAGGATCTAAACCTAATATCTTCTTAAGAGTACTTAATACCATCTTTAAGGCGCTCCCTCAACATAGTTATCGGCCATACAGAGATGACAGGTGTCGTTAAACACCCTCAGGCTGAACTTTCCATCATCTCTCCTCTCCAAAATAGAAAGGCTAGCATTATCCTGTCTAAAAACCCAAAAATATGAAAGGGGAAGGCCAAGAAGTGAGCAGAAAAGGACCTTATTAACCCCACCATGGCCAACAATTAAGACCGTTTCCTTATCATATCTGTCTAACATGGGATACAAGAGAGAGTTAACCCTATGAAGCACCATTTCCAAGCTCTCACCTGAAGGTACGAGAGCTTTCTCAGGCTCCCTCTTCCATATCTCATAAACCTCACTATATCTCCTTTTGACCTCGCTCGCAAGCAATCCCTCCCACTCCCCAAAGGATATCTCTTTAAGCTCGTCTTTCACGAATATCGGGGCGCTCTGCCTCATAGCTATAGCCTTAGCGGTATCAAGAGCCCTTCTTAAGGGGCTTGAAAATATGATATCTATCTTCTCCTTAGCCAGGGCTATAGATAGTATCTCGGCTTGCTTTAACCCGTGCTCGTTTAAAGGAACGTCAAGATCTCCCTGGAATCTTCCCTCCCTATTCCAATCGGTCTCACCGTGCCTTACCACTATGATTCTCATAATGATATAAAGTCCACCCTCTCAAAGCCTTCTATTGACCTAATCCCGTCCAGCACCTCTTGAGGAACAGGTTCATCAACACAAAGGGTCATAACTGCTTCTCCTCTTACTTCTTTCCTACCCACATACATGTTAGCTATGTTTATGTTTCTCTCACCCAGTATGGTTCCTATCTTACCTATCATTCCCGGCCTATCAATATGCCTGGTCAGTATTATATTCCCCTTTGGCTCTACGTCTACCCTAAAACCATCTATCTCAACTATCTTAGGTATGTTCCTACCAATCAGCGTCCCAGCTATTTCATAATACTCCTTCCCAACCCTTATCTCAACCCTAACTAAGTTAGTGAACTCCCCTCCCTGACCTCCCACGTTCTCCGTAACGCTTATTCCTCTCTCCTTAGCCATACAAACCGCATTTATGTAGTTAACCGGTTCCCCCAAAACTGGATCTAGTATCCCCTTAATGAAAGCAGCGGTTATAAGTGAATAAGGAAGGTCAACCACATCACCTATATAGGTCAGGCGAACTTCGTCCACAGGTTTTCTTATCCATTGGCCAGCAAACTGCCCCATCTTCTCAGAGAGATAAAGATAGGGCTTAAGATAGGCGTAAACTTCGGGAGGAAGGGATGGCATGTTTATCGAAGACCTAACGGGACCTCCCTGCAAGGCCATCCATATCTCCTCTACAACCTCAAGCGCCACCTTTTGCTGAGCCTCATAGGTTGCAGAACCTATATGAGGAGTAGCTATGACCTGAGGCAACTTAATGAGCGACCAATCGCTTGGGGGTTCCGACTCATGAACGTCCAAGGCAGCTCCAGCTATCTGCCCCTCCACTATAGCCTTATAAAGGGCACTGCTTTTTATCACCTTACCTCTGGAGCAGTTAATTATGAAGGCCCCTTTCTTCATTAACCTGAGCTCTCTTTCAGATATCATGTACTTGGTTTCTTCGGTCAATGGAACGTGAAGCGTTAAGATATCAACCTGAGGAAGGAGCTCCTCCAAAGAGGAAAGCAGCTTAACCCCATATTTATCCACATCTTCCTGCCTTATATATGGGTCGTAGCCCAAGACCCTCATACCGAAGGCATTTGCCCTTATCGCCACCTGTCTTCCTATTCTTCCAACACCAATTATACCTAAAACTTTGCCGTATAGCTCGGCTCCTAAAAGCTCCCTCTTCTTCCATTGCTCATTCTTCATATAAAGGTCAGCCTTCGGTATCTTTCTCAATAGAGCGAGCATAAGACCAATGGTGAGCTCTGCGGTAGAAATCATATAACCATAGGGAGCATTTAGAACTAAAACCCCATATCTTGTAGCTGCATCAGTATCGATGTTATCGAAGCCAACGCCAGCTCTTCCAACGACCTTGAGCCGTGGAACCCCCCTAGCTATTACCTCCTCCGTAACCCTGGTATTCGTCCTGACTATAAGCGCGTCAAACTCCTTCACCCGCTCAAGAAGCTCCTCATAGGTCGGACGGCTATACTCTACCTCCACTCCCTTCTCTCTAAGCCACTCAATACCTATCTCGTCAAGGTCCTCAGTTATCCATATCCTATACAAGCCCCATAACCTCCTTCAAAGCATTTATGAATATCAAGAGCTCATTCTTGCCAACGCTTCCCATATGAGCGACTCTGAATATCTTTCCCTTTAAACTATCTTGACCGCCCGCTACTATAACTCCTCGCTCCTCAAGCCCCTTCTTTATCTTAGCAAAGCCGAGTGGTTCTGGAACCCTGATCGCAGTAACCGTGGGAGAAGCGCACTCCTCCTTTGGAAAGACCTCAAGCCCTAACTTCCGAACCTCAGACCTGAGGAAGCGAGCAAGCTCTTCGTGTCTCCTCCAAGAGTTCTCAACTCCCTCCTCAAGGATCATGGTTAAAGCCCGATCAAGGGCATAAAGAAGGCTTAAAGATGGTGTATAGGGAGTTTGGCTCGGCTTTTTATTCAGATACTCGTCAGCAAGCTTAATATCCCAGTAGTAACTTGAGGGTGTAAGATTCAAAACCTTTTTGAAAGCTCTCTCACTTATGGCAACCAAGGCCAACCCTGGAGGAGTCATCAACGCCTTCTGAGAAGCAGTTAAGACCGCATCTATACCCCATTCATCCATCATCAGAGGAGCTCCTCCAAGCGAGCTAACCGCATCGACGCAGATGAGGGTATCGGGAGAAATCTCCCTAATTAGGTAGACCGCTTCCCTAAGTGGGTTCAATACACCGGTTGAGGTCTCGTTATGGGTCATTAACACCCCTGCGTAAACCTTATTTTTAAGGGCCTTTTCAACCTCGCTCAACTCCCAAGCCGATCCATGTGAAAACTCAAGAGCATCGACCTCAAGACCTCTTCTCCTAGCGATCTCTATCCACCTTTCAGCAAAAGCACCATTTGATAGAGATAGGATCCTTTCCCCGCGATCGAAGAGATTAGAAACAGCGCACTCCAAGGCACCTGTCCCAGTTCCAGGAAAGATGTAAACAGGCCTCGAAGTCATAAAAACCTTCTTAAGCTTAAATTGAAGCCTATCAAGTAGCTTCCCGAACCTCTCACCTCGGTGATCAATCATATCCTCAAACATAGCACCCCTTACATCCTCTGGGACAGGAGTGGGACCAGGTATAAGGAGGATATCTTTCACGAAGGTTCATCCCTCCTTTATATTTCAGGCTCTATAAGCCCATAATTTCCGTCTTTCCTTCTATAAACGACGCTGACCTGATTGGTGTTAGCGTTCAGAAAAACATAGAAGTCATGCCCCAAGAGATCCATCTGAAGTATAGCCTCCTCCGGAAACATTGGCTTTAACTGAAATCTTTTAACTTTAACTATTTTCGGCTCTTCTTCAGGATGCTCCTCTATGGCGGGAACTACCTCCTCAGGCAGAACGTTTATCTTATACTTCTTAGAGAGCTTCTCCTTGAACCTTCTCAGCTGCTTTTCGATCTTCTCAACGGCGAAATCTAAAGCCATCTGGAGGTTATCTCCCCGCTCCACACCCCTAAGTATCACACCATTCGCATCAAGGGTTATCTCCACCTGAGGGGTCCCGGCATCGATCTTAAAAACCACGCTTGCATCAAGTATCCTATCAAAATAGCGCGTCAACTTCGCTATCTTCCTCTCCGCATAATCTTTAAGAAACTCGTTGATCTCCGTTCCCCTCGCTGTAATCCGAACTTGCATCGAAATCCCTCCCTCCTATTCCTGAAAAACCTCCAAAAGGTTATATAGTAGTATATCATAAAAAGGTAGCTAATTTAAAGTCTTTGATTTAAACCCCCATCCATGATACCATAATGAAAACCTCCTTGAAAGGCTGGAGGTGAAGGATTTGGATTTAGCCCTATTTGCCATAACGCTCCTTTCTGGAATAATAATAGGAAAGAGAAAGTTGCTTCCAGAGAGAATAATAGATAAATCAGACAAACTTCTTAACATCGTTATTTACACCTTAATCTTACTTATAGGAATCGAAATCGGAAACTACAGAGAGGTTTTAACAAGCTTGGGGAACATAGGTATAAAATCGGTCACCATAGCTCTTCTATCAACTATACTAAGCGCTCATTTCACGAAGATGCTATATGAAAGGAGGAAAAGAAATTGAACTTAAAGCCGCTTCTGATCTTGACAACGGGGGTCATAGTAGGCTACCTTAATTTAATCCCAGAAAGCTTAATCCAACTTAACTCAAAAGCGATAAAAGCTGCTTTATTCGCCCTTTTCATAGCCATAGGGATGGATATGGGAAAGGATGATAAGCTCTGGGAAAGCTTAAAAGAGCTTAAGGGAAGCGTAATATATATAGCGCTAACAGGGCTTATGGGAAGCCTAATGGGAGGAGCATTAGCCTCGCTATTAGTTAACATCCCCCTATCAACGAGCGTGGCCTCCGCCGCGGGAAGCGGTTACTATAGCATAACCACACTGATGCTAAAAGAAGTGGGTGGACCAGAACAGGCCCTAATAGGCTTCATCTCCAACCTACTAAGAGAGCTCATGGTTATAGTGGGTATGCCTTTCATCGCTAAGATATGGGGGAAAGCGGGGGCTGTAGCGGCTGCAGGAGCAACAGCCATGGACACTGCTTTACCCTTCATAGTAAAAAGCGTTGGTAAAGAGGTAGGGATACTCTCTTTCGCCTCCGGAGTGATCCTAACCCTCTTGGTCCCATTCCTCGTCCCAACGCTATATAAGATCTTATCTACACTTTTACCATAACCAAAAACATTTAAGCGAATAGTACACCCTCCCTCAACATATTTTTCCAAAATCTATTGACTGAACGGTCAGTCTATGCTAATATCTAAGCACGAACCTAAGGGGGATGATATAAAAGATGGAACAAGTTGATAAAAAGGCATTGACAAGGGAGAAGATACTAAAGGCTGCTTTAGAATGTTTTGCGGAGAAGGGGTTCAAGGAAACAAGTGTGGATGAGATAGCTCAAAAGGCAGGGGTAAGCAAAGGCAACATATACTGGCACTTTAAAAGCAAGTTCGATATCTTCATGGAGATAATAAGGGAGGAGGTCAAGAAGGTTCACGACCTCATAAGCGAGGAAGAGAACTTCTCTTTGCCCTTAAACGAGCTATGGAAGCTTAAAGCGGAAAAAGCCTTTCTCCTTATAAGAAAGCTTGAAAAGCAGCTTAAGATATTCTACGAGGTGGTCTTCAGCTCATGGAAAGAGGAAAACGCTAAAAAGCTTTTCTTTGAGATAGAAAGGGAAAACTTAGAAAGGCACAAAAGGCTCTTAGAAAAGGAGCTTCAGGTTAGGAATATCAGGCTTTCACCTACGGATCTGGAAAATATATCCAGGCTATTAAACATGTTTCACCAAGCAGTAATATTCAGGATATTGCTGCTTCTGGAAGATAAAGAGTTATGGAATGATCTTAAGGATATGATATATTCCTTCATCGATATCCTATCATTCTACATCTATAAAAGGGGTGAGGAAAGTGCGATTAAGTTTAACTAAGCTTATCTTTATAGGCTTAGCGCTAATACTTCCAGTGTCTACCGCTTATGGAAAGACAATAAGCCTTGATGAAGCTATAAAAATAGCTCTTGAGAATAACCCTGCTATAAAGGAAGCTGAGGCTCAACTTAAACAGACAGTCGGAGACCTAGAAGCGGCGAGATCTGGGCTTCTTCCGAAGCTGAAGTTTGAATCTTCTTATATTCGAATAAATGAGGAAAAGGCTATACCAGTATTCGCAGGGCCAGATCCACAGCATCTTCAGAAGGTCTTATCCATTCCAATAGCTTTGGAAGACACCTTCTCCCTCTCGGTAAAGCTCGAATGGCTTATATGGGGCGGGGGAAAGGTTCAAGCGATGGTTAAGGCCTTAGAGCACGCAGTTAAAGCCAAGGAGGCAAGCCTAATGGCAACTAAGAACGATGTTATCCATGAAACTAAAAGAGCATTTTACGCCACACTTAAGGCGAAAGCTTACATGGAGCTCATGGAAGACATGGTTAAGCTCCTTGAGGCTCATCAAGACAGGGTCAAAAAGCTATACGAAAGGGGCGTTGTTCCAAAGTCAGACCTGCTCAGGATTGGGGTTGAGCTCTCTAACACCAAGCTAGCCTATCTTAAGGCCCAAAACGCTTTTAAATTAGCCAAGGCTTCTTTTAAGACCACTCTCGGTTTAAGAGACGTGGAAATAGAACCTGAGGACGTAAAGGCTAAGCCGGAGATAAATATATCAGAGCTATCACAATATCTTGAAGTAGCAAAATCCAACAGGCCTGAGCTTCTTGCCATTAGAAGGGCTTTAGACCAGGCGGAAAGCTATATAAAGGCCTCAACGGCTAGCTTAAAGCCCAATTACATCCTTTCAGCGAAGTATGGAAAGACGGACTCAAGTTTCATCCCTGAAAAGGAGGAATGGAACATAGCCTTGGCTATACAGTGGAACTTATACGATGGCGGTGAAGCGAAGGGAAACATAGACAAGGCCAAGGGTATAAGGGATGAGCTCTTAGCTAAGTTAAGAAAGGTTGAGGATGGGATATCCCTAGGGGTTGAGAACGCCTACCTTAATTTAAGGTCGGCTCTTGAGCGCCTTGGGGTGGCAGAAAGAGAGCTTGAAAGCGCCCAATTAGACTATGAGATGACGGTTAAAAGATACAACGCTCAGGTCGCTTCAATAACCGACGTCTTAGACGCCCAAACGGCCTTAAAGGAGGCTCGCACGCATCTCATAGATGCCATATACGACATATGGATATCTTGGTCAGATTTAAGATATCACTGTGGTTACGAGGTGATGAAAAATGAGAGGTAAGAAAGTTGCGGTAATCCTGGTAGTTTTAATATTTGTGGCTTCCTTCGCAGGGCTTATAGCCTTTAGGGCTTATGAAAAGAGCCTAAGCAAAAGGGTAGTAGCCCAGGAAGAAAAGGCTATACCCGTTGAGGCATTTAGAGTCTCCACTTTTAGCTTTAAGACCGTCATAGGAGTGACTGGAACGGTTATGCCCCTCGAGGATGTAGACGTCTTCTCAAGGGTTAGTGGAATTAAGGTCTTGAGGATATATAAGGATGAGGGAGATATGGTAAAGTCAGGTGAGCTTCTTGCAGAGCTTGATACCGAAATGATAGATGCTCAGCTAGATCAGGCGAAGGCGGCAAGGGCATCCACCTTAGCAGCCATAAAGCAAGCAGAGATTCAGGTCTCAACGCTCAGAAAGGATTATGAGAGGATAAAGAAGCTTTATGAGGACAATGTCGTTCCAAAGCAGCAGCTTGACCAGATAGAAGGACAATATCTTGCAGCTAAGGCGGGATTAGAAATGGCAAGGAAAAGGCTTGAGGAAGTAGAGGCTAAGATAAGACAGCTTGAGATCTCAAAAAGTTATCATCGAATATCCTCACCCGTATCTGGCATAGTTTCACAAAGGAGAATAGAGGTAGGAGAAATAGTTAGCCCCTCGAACCCGATATTCAAGATAAATAACATCTCTGAAGTTAAGGTTAGAGGGTCGATACCTGAGACCTACATCCCCCTGGTTAAACCAGGCATGAAAGCCACGATTTTGGTTGATGCCTATCCCGGAAGGGAGTTCTCAGGAAGCCTGAAAATAATCTCTCCCGCAGTAGACCCTAAAACGAGAACCACCGAGGTGGAGATAAGGATAGAAAACCCGGAGATGCTTCTTAAGCCGGGAATGTTCGCGAGAGCAGTAATAGACGTGGGGGAGAGAAAGGCCCCATTTGTACTTCAGCAAGCTTTAAGGAGATTTGAAGGAACCGGAACTCACTACGTATATGTAGTGGATGAGAATAAAAGAGCGAGAATAAGAGAGATAAAGATAGGAGAACGAAAGGGAGAAAGAGTAGAGGTTAAAGAAGGGTTATTAGAAGGCGAGCTTGTCGTCCTAACCGTGACAAGCGCTATTAGAGATGGAAGTCTGCTTAACGTCAAGGAGGTGAATATCCAATGAACCTTCCATCACTAGCCGTTAGAAAGCCTGTAGCTACGTTGATGTTCCTATTAGCATCGATACTTTTGGGGATGGTATCGCTATACTTCCTATCTATAGACCTTTTGCCTAAGTTCGACATTCCATCTATAAGCGTGATAACAGCATGGCCAGGAGCTTCAGCCGAGGATGTGGAAACTGAGGTAACCAAGAAAATGGAAGATCACCTCTCCCTAATTGAGGGGATAGATAACATATACTCTAAGTCCTTTGACAACCTATCGGTTGTCACCCTAGCCTTCAAGTGGGGAACAGATCTAGACATGAGGATGAACGATATAAGGAACCTCATAAGCTTTATAAAGAGGGACTTACCTGATGGTACAGAAGAACCGATAATACTAAAGCTTTCAAGCACAATTACACCCGTAGCTGTTATCTCAGTTTATTCAGACAAGCACTACGAAAACCTAAGACACCTAGCGGATAAGGAGATAGCGGAAAAGCTAAAGCAGGTTCCCGGTGTGGGAAGGATAATGGTCTACGGAGGCCTCGAGAGGGAGATAAAGATAAACCTTGATCCCCAAAAGTTAGAGGCCTATGGTATAAGCGTTCAAGCACTGAGAAGCATACTTAAGGCAGAAAACATAAACATTCCCGCAGGGTCGCTAAGAATAGGGAGAACCGAGTTCTTCATCCGCGTCCCTGGTAAATACTCGAACGCGAACGAAATAGCTAATACCGTACTCGGGAATTTTGGGGGGAAGATAGTCAGGCTAAAGGATATAGCTCAAGTGGAGGATTCTTACAAAGAGCAGGATATGTTTAGCTACTCAGAAGGTAAACCAAGCATTATATTAGTTGTCCTAAAGAACGTAGATGCCAACACTGTTGAAGTCACAAGGGGAATAAAGAAAAAGCTTGAAGAGATATCAGAGACCCTCCCCTCATACGTTAAAGTAAATATGGTTCTTGACATGTCAAGATATATCTTTTTATCAATCAAGAACCTTACAACCTCCCTGCTCTACGGCATAGTCTTCGTAATCATAGTAACTTATGCCTTCTTAGGGAGCATAAGACCCTCGCTTATAATCTCTCTCGCTATACCCTTCTCCCTGATAATAAACTTCCTGATAATGAAGATCGCAAACTTCACGATAAACGTCATGACCTTAAGCGCCTTAGCCATAGCATCAGGAATGGTTGTAGATAACGCTATAGTGGTCACAGATAGTATAGTGGAGTATAGAATGAGGGGATCGCGTCCAGAAATAGCAGCGGTTTTGGGAGCAGAAGAGATTGGAAGCGCCATAATGGCCTCTAGCTTAACGACCATTGTGGTCTTTATTCCTTTAATGTTTATATCTGGCTTAACGAGCATCCTATTTAAATCTCTCGGTGTAGTCATAACCGGAGCCATCACAGCATCTCTCTTGGTAGCCTTAACCCTTGTACCTGTGGCAACAGTCAAACTCCTTCCAGAAGAATCACTTGAGAGAAAGGGATTAATCGCAAAGTTAGGAGACAGGATCCTTTCGCTCATAGAGGAAAACTATAAAATGCTGATTTCCTGGTCTCTAAGGCACAAAAAAGTAATAGTCGCCGTAGCATCTATCCTTTTCATAATGACCCTATACGGCTTCAAATTCATAGATACCGAATTCGTGCCAGAGCCCGATACAGGGGATCTTCAGGTAAACATAACCCTACCCGAGGGGACAAGCGTAGAATACACCAACAAGGTTCTAAAGGATCTGATAGCCTATATAAATGAGCGTATTCCAGAGGCGATTCACACTGGAGGATTTTGCGGAGAGACAGAGGAGGGCATAGGTAAAGCCTTAGGGCAGAACGAGGGACCCAACATGGCCACGCTCTACATAAAGCTTAAGGATCTTAAGGAAAGAAAAAGAAGGGCACATGAAATAGCGGATGACCTAAGAAGATTCTTATCCTCTATACCGGGAGTGGAAAAGGTCAGCGTTCAGGCATCAAGCGGAATAAGATCGATGTTCATGGGAGGCAAAAGCATAGCCATAGAGGTTTACGGAAGCGATCTAAATGAAATAACGAAGGTGGCAAAGGAGATAGAAAGGAAAGTCAGAGAGATACCAGGCACTGCGGATGTAGCTTTAGGTAGAAGAGAAGAGCGCCCTGAAATTCACATATTGATTGATAGAGAGAAGGCATCCTTCCTTGACCTAAACATAGCAACCATATCTGATACCTTAAGGAGCTACCTTTATGGAAGCTCACCCACTCAATTTACCGAAAGGGGAGAAAGCTACGATATAACGCTTAAGCTTACAGGGGCAAGAAGCTATGAGATATCAAGATTAGCAGAGCTACCAATCCAAAATCTTTCGGGCAAGTTCGTCAAGCTAGGAATGGTTGCAGATATTAAAGAGGAGTACGGAACAAGTGAGATAGGTAGGAAGGATAGGGAACGCTATGTAACGGTTGAGTGCAATACCTCGGGAAGAGCTTTGGGAGCGGTTGTAAAGGATATCGAGCAGCTTATATCTCAGATGGATATACCTCAGGGAGTGAAGATAAAGTTCGGAGGCCAGGTTAAAGAGCAGCAAGAGTCATTCCAACAGCTTAGCTGGCTCTTCCTAATAGGAATTATCCTTGTCTACATGGTTATGGCTGGACAATACGAGGCCTTTGGTCACCCCCTAGTCATAATGGCAAGCGTTCCCTTCGCGCTCACGGGAGTGGTCTTTGCCTTCCTCCTCACCGGAATACCTATATCTATACAGGGCCTCCTGGGCATAGTTATGCTTGTGGGAATAGTCGTTAACAACGCCATAGTCCTTGTAGACTACATAAACCTTCTAAGAGCCCGAGGGATGAAGCTTTACGATGCGGTTGAGGATGCGGGAAGGAGGAGGTTAAGACCGGTGTTGATGACAACGCTAACCACTATATTTGGCATGATCCCGTTAGCTATAAGAAAGGGAGAAGGAGCGGAAATATGGAAATCCTTATCTATATCCATGATAGGTGGGATGACAGTAAGCACCCTAGTCACTTTAATCTTAATACCTGTAGTTTATACCATATATGAGGAACGCATAGTTCCTCTCTTATCCTTTAAGAGAAGGGAGGAGTTTAAAGGTGAAGCTTCTCTTGATATTATGCGATAAGGCCTATGAGCCAGACGTTGCAGCTTTTCTCGATCAAAACGGCATGAATATCTATGAGATAATAGATGGAGCTAAATTTTCATCACCAAGTTTCAAGAGGCTTTCAACATCCGTCTGGCCGGGGAAAGAGGTTATATTCTTAGCATTTGTAAATGAAATTAACGAGATCTCTAAAAGCGCTCTCAAGGAACTTAAAAGCCAAATAGAGAAAAAGGGCATTTCGGGTAGCTTACCCATAAGGATATATATTCAAGATGTAGAGGAGATTTAGTTTAAGTTGAAGACATATATCCCATACGCCGAGAGATCTCTCTTGCGCTTTCCACTACAGCTTTGGCAAGCTCCTCACCTATGGGGAGAATCCTAAAGGATGGACCAGCCATAGCCAAACAGGCCACAACCTTGCCTGTCATATCGAAGATGGGAGAGGCCACGGTAGCCACTCCCTCTTCCCTTTCAGAGTTACTTATATCATAACCCTCTTTGCGTATCTTCTCGAGCCTCCTATAGATCTCTTCCTTATCCGTTATCGTATTTGGCGTAAAGGGCTTTATCATGCTCAAGATCCTTTCCACATCTTCCTTATCCATGTAAGCCAAAAAGCAACGCCCCGATGAACCAGCCCAAAGGGGGAGCCTATCACCGATACGCGCTGCTCGCCTCAAACCAAGGGGACTTTCAATCTGCTCTATGCAAACTCGATAATCCCCATCGAGTATATACAGATTAACCGTCTCCTTAAACTTATCCCTAAGCCTCCTCATAAATGGCAGGGCAACATTTCTAACCTCAAGGTCCTCTCTAGCTATAGAACTTAAGTAGTATAAGGCAGGCCCCAATCTATAGATCTTCCTATCATCATCTCTCTGAAGGAAACCAAGCTCGCATAAGACGGAAACCATGCGCGATGTAGTAGATAGAGGAAGATTAACCTTCTGCGCTATCTCCGTCAGGCTCTGCTTTCTGCAATCTGAGGAAAATGTTAAAAGTATGGAAAAAGCACGTTTAACGGACTTAGCCGTTTCCCTTTCCATTGAAGGAACCCCCACCTTTCTTGCTTAAGGATTTAAATATACCAACCTGTGAAACTATCATATATATTATAGCAAGGGAAAGGACAAAGCTTATAGGGTGAGAAAAGATATCCCCTATGAAGGCCAAGGGGTTATTTTCTGCCATCTGCATAGAACGACGAAAGTTAGTTTCGATTACCGGCCCCAATATTAACCCTAAAACCATTGGCCCTACAGCGTAACCGTAAAGCCTCATGAAGTACCCCAATATCCCAAAAGCGAGCATACAGTAAACGTCCGTAAGGCTGTTTTGAATGGCGTAGGTTCCAACAACAGAGAGCATGACTATCATGGGCATAAGCATATTCTTGGGTATCTCCACTACCTTAAGGAATACTTTGAGAGTTGAAAGGACTAATATCACCATAGTGATCGCAGATATTATAAGGCAGCTAACTATTATCCAAAATACCTGTGGAGTCTCTATCATCAAAAGTGGGCCAGGCTTAAGCCCATGGATGAACAAAGCCCCTATTATTATTGCGGTAACCGCATCACCGGGAATGCCAAGGGTAAGCATCGGTATAAAGGCACCACCTATGGCCGCATTATTCGCGGACTCCGGAGCTATGACACCCTCATAGGCCCCCTGACCGAAAGGCCTACTCGGATTTTTAACCGTCCGCTTCGCGTTATCGTAAGCTATTAAAGCAGCAACATCACCGCCAGTACCAGGTAGAGCGCCTATCCAAACTCCAATAAGGGAGGATCTTATAACCAAGGGAATATGCTTTACAATGCTTTTAAAGTCAGGTATGACTTTGTCTACCATCTGCTTTATGGGAGGGAGGGTACCGCCACGCACCTGGAACAGAGCCTCAGAAACCCCGAACAACCCGATCATCGCGGGTATAAAGCTTATCCCCTGCATGAGATAAACGGTACCAAAGGTGTAGCGAAGCTCGCCCGTGCTAGGGTCTAGCCCCACCATGCTCAAGAGCACACCCACCGTACCGGCTATTATACCCTTTATGGTGGAACCATGCCCCATGCTCGTTATAAGAAGTATACCCATAACCCCAAGGAGGAAGTAATCCCTCGGAGAAAACTTTAGAGCGAACTTAGAAAGTATCGGAGCTCCAAAGGCAAGAAAGGCTATACCTATAAGCCCACCGAGAAGAGAAACCGTAGTTGCCAAACCTATCGCCCTACCCGCCTCACCCCTTTGAGCTAAAGGATAACCGTCAAACACAGTAGCTATAGCAGCAGGAGCACCAGGAACGTTTATGAGTATCGCAGTTATCGAACCCCCGTAGACCCCACCCATGTAAACCCCACAGATCAACGCAAGAGCGCTATTAAGATCCCAAGCGAAGGTAAAGGAGATCAACAGCGAAGCAGCCATCGTCACACTCAATCCCGGTATAGCCCCAACCCACATACCAGCGAAGGTCCCAACGATTGTAAGAGAAAGCAGCTTAAGGTCCAAAAACGGCAAGAGAAAATATTGAAGGTTTTCCATAAAAGCCTATACCCCCTTTAAGGAAGCAGAACCTTAAATATGGTCTTAAAGACGACTATGGAGAAGAGCACGAAACCAGCAGAAGAGAGGACATACTTGATGACCGAGAACAAGCTCCTCTCCTCACTATAGTAAACCATGCAAACGAAAAGAAATACCATAGTTGCAAGAGGAAAGCGCAGTATAGGAAGGATAAAAGCGAATAAAAATATCATCAATATCATGAAAAGCACATTCTTATCTACAGCGTGCTTTATCACATCTGTAAGCATACACTTAGCCCTACCTGAACTTAGAAGGCTTAGCCCTCTAACTTTCCTCAACGCAGACACAAGCTCATATATACATAGAGATATGATCAAGACCGAGGTCAACTTAGGGAAAACGGATGGAGAATACCAAGTTCCAGAGGTCATGCTCATGGCTCCATGATAAGCTAACAAGGCTACACCTATGAAGAATAAAGCGAATATAATCTCGCCGTAAAGAGTAGGTAAGTTCTCACCTTTAACCTCATCAAGAACTCGCTTTTCCATCCAACCGGCCTCCTTAAATTAAAGGTATGGGGCTTGCCCATTTAAGGATTGAGCAAGCCCCATAAAAATCGAAAGCTTTATGAATTAAGGCTTAGGTATCTTGAACTCCTCCGGTGACCTTTTAGCAGCTCCAGCTTCCCACATAAGCCAAGAAGCCAAAGATCGCTGTCTGTCCACAAACTCCCTCGCTTCCTTCCCGGTCAAACCCAAAGGTATGGTATCCCTCTTAGCCAAGAACTCCTGATATTTAGGATCATCGAAGGCCTTCTTAAAGGCCTGAGTAAGCTTATCTACTATCTCCTTAGGAGTTCCCTTCTTAACGAAAACACCATACCATGGGTAGTAGGGAACGTACTTCTCATATTCGGGGTAGATCTCGGTTATGGCTGGTATATCAGGAAAAGCCATAAGTCTCTTTTTGTCAAAAACCATAAGGCCTCTAAGCATCTTGGCTCTCAAAAACTCAGCTGCAGGCGCTATACCAGAGGGCATCGCATCCACGTGCCCTCCAAGAAGAGCAGTCAAGCCCGGTCCTTCGCCCGGGAACTCCACCGCGTTAAACTCGACACCGCTTACTACCTTCATGATGGAACTAACCACGTGAGGGGCACCGCCTACACCTGTGAAAGCGATCTTAACCTTACCAGGGTTCGCTTTAGCATCCTCTATGAACTCCTTAAAGGACTTATACTTTGAATCAGCCTTGACGACGGTCACGTTGGGGACAGCCCCGATTATTATGATGGGCTCGAAATCTCCATAGTCTATCTCAGAAAGCCCAAGAACCTTATACATAGAAGGGTTCTCAGCCCCAAAGAGAAGCGTATATCCATCGGCAGGCTGATTGTAGACGTAGGTCGTAGCAATAGCTCCTGTAGCCCCAGGCTTATTAACCAATATTATCTTCTTACCTAGATAAGGCTCAGCTAAGGGGGTAATAGCCCTCGATATGACATCGGTCGCCCCACCCGCACCCCATTGAATTATGCCATTAATGTCCTTCTCAGGATACTCAGCCAATGCTACCCCACCCAAAACCATAAAAGCCAAACCCAAAGCTAAGCTCATCAAGGCTAATAACCTCTTACAGAACATCAAGCTTCCCTCCTTCTTCAATCTTTTAAACTAAAGAAGAAATACCGCCTTTCAACCTACTTATCACCCCCCTTTAACCCCACATACCTAAACTTTCGAAGGTCTTAAATATATCGGAGAGAATAGAGGCAGAGATTTGCCCTGGTGCCGAAGCTTCAGAAAGCATAGCAAAACTCAAGTCCGAACCCCAGGCGAAACCGACTATTCGGCTTAAAGCTCCGATTTTACCCATGGCCATGGTAATCATTGGGATATCAGGAAAGGCCTTTCTCGCACGCAAGGTAGCGCTTAAGAGACTCATCAAATCATCATGAGATTTAGGCATGATGGCAACTTTAGCAACATCAGCCCCACAAAAGATCTCCTGAGAGAGTTTGGCGAATATCTCATCCTCGGACAAGGTTCGAGAAAACTCATGATAGGATATGATTAAGAAGGCCGAAGCTGACTTAACCATGTCCTTAATTAAGCTTATATACCTATCTCCCAAGGCGAGCTCCACATCCACGAAGTCAACCAATCTTTTAGAAAGGGCCTCTTCGTATACCTTGGTCTTTAAATCCAAATTTATCTCCCTAAAGCCTCCTTCTCTATGATCCCTACAGGTCAAGATGAAAGGTGTATCAGAAAGCTTAACCCTCAATAGAGAGATGACATCCTTAACTTTAGATAGGTCATCTAAGAAATCCCAATAGTCTACGCGAAGCTCAACGAAATCAGGATTGGCAGAAGCTATATACTCAGAAAGCCTAAGAACATCCTCCACAGACCGAGCCACAAGAGGGATGCAAAGGATAGGCTTAGGCCCTCCCAAAAGCTTCCCCTTAACGGATATGGGCCTACCACAGGCTAAGCGCAAGGCCCTCACCTCTCTTCCACAACGTAAAAGTATATTTTATAAAGTTAACTAGATTCATTATAACCTTTATTGACGAATGTGTCAATCGATTTTAATTCTATATTAAAGTCTTTTTTCTTTTAATATCCTTCTCATATAATCTAGCAAACCGAAGGAAATGACTGTCAAATACTTCAAACATCAATTTTATATCAGGTTCAAGACCTACCCATATCTTAAAAGCGTAAGCCGCCTGATGAATAAGCATCCCTTTCCCCGAAAGGATTCTCGCACCTTTAGCTCGCGCGCATGCGAGCATCTTGGTAATCGGTGGATCATAAACTATATCGCAGACAAGTTGACCGGGCTTAAAATCCCTCTCATCGAGAAGAGATTCATCCACGGAGGTATACATACCAACGCTCGTTGTATTTATAACGATATCGAAATCTCGAGCCATGCCGTGCTTGAAACCACCTCTTAAGGGAACAAAGCTCACCCTCCCAGGGAACTTCTCGTCCAGGGCTTTAACGAGCCTTTCTCCCCTCTCAACGCTCCTGTTGACTATGGTTATGGAAGAGGCTCCCTCAGCAAGCATCTGAAAGGATATGGAGCGGGCAGACCCTCCAGCACCAAGAATTAGCACGCTTTTACCCAAAGGGGTCTCACCAAAAGCCTCTAAAAATGACATCATGAAGCCAACCCCATCGGTGTTATACCCGATGAGCCTACCATCCTTAAGGGATATCGTGTTAACCGCACCGCAGAAAGTAGCGGAGTCGTCTAATTCATCAAGATATTGAATAACGGTTTCCTTCCAAGGAATGGTCACATTGAAGCCAACGAAGTTAAAGTAAACCATACTTTCAAGAACCCTCTTAATGCTACTTTCATCCCTAACCTCAAGGGGTAAGTAAAGATAGTCTAATCCCATCTTCCTAAAGCAAGCATTATGAAGCTTAGGAGAGAGACTCTTAGATAGGGGATAACCCAAAAGCCCTATATATTTCGTGTTCACCGTAGGAATAAAGCTTCCTTGAAAACCCTTTATCAAACTCACGGAATACTTCAAAACGCTCACCCCCTCAAAGGCCGTTCCGTGAGATGGATAAAAAAAAGCCGCCACCGGGAAAGGTGGCGGCTTTTCGGTCAACCCCTTAGAGGTAGGCTCCTACCTCAGGGAAAGCACAGCCAGCCTTTCCCGCAGCTTGGCGGGCCAGGTAAAGTAAAAGTAATAATAATTAAAGCTAAACCACACGTTAAGGCTAGCTGTGCCCTTTCTCATAAAGCTTACCTCCTCAGTCCTTTTATAGATATATATCACATAGGGCATAAAGCTGTCAAGAGATAAAAGATAGCATGTTAAGCCTCCAAACTTTAGCTTACGCCTCTTTTTTAAAGCGGGAGTAGAGAGAAAACGTCGAATAAATTAACATAAGAAGACTCGAGATAGGAATACAGGAGTACCAGATTCTCTTAGGAAGCTTAAATATAGGTGTCCAGTCCGCAGCGCGAATAGTTAGGTCTAACCCGTAGTAGAACAACATGGAAAGAAAGGCTATATTTATAACATCAATCATCGTATCGATCGCTTTCCTCCACTTGCCCTTTAACTTAGAAGGTATAAAATAAACCTGAAAGTGTTCCTTTTCACGCCACAAAGCAGCAGCACCATAAAAGACAAAGTAAGCAAACATCAACTCCACGATCTCATCAAACCAACCAAAGGAAAAAATCGGAACAAACCTAAAAAACACGTTACCTATTAAGAGAACAAATAAAGCCGAAAGGGATAAAACGCTTAAGGCTCGAAGAAGCTTCCCCAACTTCTGGTCAAAGCTTCTAATATTCATGACAAATCCCCCTAGCTAAGCAACCTCGGTAAAAATAGAACTAAACTAGGCCAAAGAGCCACGATCAAAGTTACGGCGAAGATACCGATGATATAGGGAATTAACTCCCTGCTTAACGTCCAAATATCCACACAGCTTATGCTTGCAACTGCATAGAGGCTCATCCCCACAGGTGGGGTAATAAGGCCTATCATCAGACATAGGGTCATAACCACCCCAAAGTGCACTGGATCTATGTTATAGGCCTGGATAAGTGGCATAAAGATGGGAATGGTTATAACCATTATGGCGATACCCTCAAGGAAGCAACCTAAAACAAGTAGAATAACTATTACAATCAATAAAAGCCCTGTAGAGGTAGATGCGATCGAAGCCAAACTGCGGATGACCACATCGGGGATGCGTTGATGGATCAAGAGCCATCCAAAGAAGCCCGCTGCGGATATGATAAACATAACTCGCACCGTATGTAGCGTCGTCTCCCAAAGGATCCTCGGGAGATCCCTCCAGGAGATCTCCCGATAAACTACTATCCCGAGAAAAAGGGCATAGGCACAAGCTATGACAGCAGCCTCAGTGGGGGTAAACCAACCGCTTAAAATTCCACCGATTATTATCACAGGCATCCCAAGAGGAAGAACGGCTCCACGGAAGCTATCCCAAATCTCTCGAAGGGAGGCCCTCTCCTTTCGAGGATAATTGCGCATCTCCGATATTATCGCAACTGCAATCATCATCGCTATAGCCATCATAACGCCAGGAATGAAACCAGCTAAAAAGAGCTTACCAACGGAGGTATTAGTAAGGCTCCCATAGATTACGAAGGGGATGCTGGGTGGAACAACGGGACCTATCGTTGAAGAGGCAGCGGTTATCGCAGCAGAAAAGGGCCGATCATAGCCAGCTTCATCCATAGCCTTAATCTCGATCAAGCCCAAACCTGCCGCATCGGCCACAGCAGCACCTGACATACCAGAGAAAATAAGGCTCGCTAAAACGTTAACATGACCCAATCCCCCCTTCACGTGACCCACCAAGGAGTTAGCGAATCTGAATATCCTCGTCGTCATTCCACCCGTATTCATAAGATTGCCAGCGAGGATAAAGAAAGGTATGGCAAGCAAAGTAAAACCCGTAGTTGAGGCATACATTCGTTGCGCCAACATAGGAAGAACATGAATCTCACCTAAAAGTATGAAAGTAACCACTGCAGTTATGCCCATAGCCACGGCGACGGGAACCCCCAGCAACATCAAGCCGACCAGGGCAGCGAAGATCTCAAAGGCTATCATCCCAGCACCCCGCTTCCGGGAGTCAAGACCCGTTAAAAGCCCACAAACATAACCTAATACTTCTCAACCATCTTAAGGAATGCCTCCACGTTCTCTTTACCCGCATACTGAGCTATTCTCTCGTAGGCGGGACCCATCTTAGCCTTAAAGGGAGCAAGATCGGGAGTTGTAACTACCATGCCTAACTGCTTCAGCTTCTCGATCAAACCGGCCTCCTCACTGACCAACGTATTCCTCATGTACTCCCCAGCGTTCTTACTTTCCTCTGCCACTATCTTCTTTTGCTCGGGAGTGAGCTTGTCCCAAGTCTTCTTGCTCATAACGTGAACCATAGAGTTGTAAACGTGACGAGTTAAGGCGAGGTACTTCTGAACCTCGTAGATCTTATTAGCATAGATGACAGCTATCGGGTTCTCCTGACCATCAACTACCCCCTGTTTTAAGGCCATATAAAGCTCAGCGAAGGATATCTTAGTGACAACCGCCCCTAACGCTTCCATAGCAGCCTGAAGCTGAATCTCAGGAGGCGTACGGATCTTAAGACCCTTAACATCATCAGGGCTATTTATCGGACGAACATTATTCGTGAGGTTTCTAAAGCCCCATTCCCAATTAGATAAGAAAATCAAACCCTGCTTCTCAAGCTCACCGGAGGTCCACTCCTTGAACTCTCCATCGAGAACCCTATGAGCGTGATCATAATCCCTATAAACGAAGGGCAACATAACTACAGCGAACTTCTTCGAGTATTTGTCCAGCGCCCCCTGAGTAGGCAAGCTCATATCTATGACGCCAAGTATGTTCTGTTCAAGCAGTTGGGGTGGATCTCCAAGCTGGTTATTGGGGTAAACGGCGATGATTATCTCCCCATTCGTGCGCTTCTGCACATTCTCAGCGAACATGTTAGCGGCGCGGTCACCAGGATGCCCTGGAGCAGCATAATGTCCGAACTTCATGGTGATCCTCTTAGGCTGAGCATCTACACTTAAAGCTACCCAGGCCATTAGTCCAACCACAAGGAGCAACGCCACTAAACACAACCCCACCCTTTTCATGACCAATCCCCTCCTTCTTAAGGCGTTCTCCACCCCTAAAGGGGCTTAAAAAAAGCGGTCTACCCTTATGTGTGCGGGTAGACCGCTCATCCTTTCTATCGAAGAAGCTCTACGGGAACCGGATCCATGTCGTCGAAGTTCTGATTCTCCCCCACCATGCCCCAAACGAAGGAGTAGTTAGATGTCCCAACTCCCGAATGAATAGACCAACTAGGAGCGATAACCGCCTCCTCATTCCTAACTACTATGTGCCTAGTTTCCCTAGGCTCCCCAATTAAATGAAACACAACAGCGTTCTGGGGAAGATCAAAGTAAAGATAGACCTCCATTCTTCGCTCGTGAGTATGAGGAGGCATAGTATTCCACACAGAACCCACGTCTAAGCACGTTACCCCCATCACTAAGTTGCAGGTGGGAAGCACCGCTGGATGAATCATCTGATAAATTGTTCGCTTGTTGCTCGTCTCCAAAGAACCCAGCGGAATCTTACGAGCTTCTTCCAAGGTAACCCTCCGCGTGGGAAAGGTTGCATGAGCCATACCGCTTAAAAAGTAAAACTTCGCAGGGTTGCCATTATCCCTACTTCTTAAAACTATGCTTCTACTACCCTTTCCGACGTAAAGACTGTCTAACCTACCCAAAGGATAGCTTAAACCATCTACTATAACCTCTCCCGGTCCTCCCAAGTTTATCAAGCCTAACTCCCTGCGCTCAAGCAAATACTCCGCCCCTATTAACTTTTTATCTATGTCCAGCTTAAGCTCAGGCGATGGAACAGCTCCTCCCACGATTATCCTATCTATATGAGAATAAACGAGCTTAACCCTACCGGGCACGAATAACCCTTGAACGAGAAACTCTCTACGCAACCCCTCGGTGTCTAAGGTCTTCGCATGTTCGGGATGAATGTTATGACGAATCTCCAAACTCAACGTCTCACCCATGTTATTTTTCCTCCTCCTCAACTATCAAACCCTGCTTACGCATCAACTCCACATGACTATCCCTCGGCGGACAAAAGATATCTATTCCCTTAAACCCCGTCTTGGTATATCCTCCATGCTCCACATTGGGCGGGTGCACCACCACATCTCCAGCTTCCACATGATAGGTTTGCCCATCGATAATGTGCTCCTCCGAGCCTTCAAGAATTATCAATATCTGCTCCGCCTCATGTTTATGAAGAGGGAACTCCGTTCCCGGAGGGTTCTCAATAAAGCTTATCAATATATTCTCCCCAAGAATGAAACGCGTTCTCGAAGACTCTGTAAGCCAAGTGATAGGCAACTCCGAAATACGATATACATACCGCTTATCCTTCATCCTAGGCTTTCCCATAAAGTACACCTCCCTAGACTAGAAAATTAAAACACCACCTAAAAGAAAACTATTTGTTTCATTAAATGGAACAATGTATTACATTATAAATTGTATACCATCTTAGCCTAACCTGTCAAGGGTATACAGGGATTAAGAAAAAGAAAGTGTTTTTCAAAATATTAACACTCCTGAGGCTGTGCTTAGAGCTCTATGCTTTTTCCTTCCTCAGCGGAGCAATAGGCGGCATAGATAACTTTTATGGTCTCGCAAGCTAAATCGAGGTCAGATAGAGGTTTTCTCCTATAAAATATGCACTCCATGAAATCCTGAATCTCTCCTACATATCCTCTTAAAACGTCATCGCATATAAAGACGTGCTGCCAACCTATATAAGTAGGAAGCATCTCAGCTATCGTTACTCCCTCAAGTCCCTTATCATCGAGAAAGTAAGCATCCATGCAGCCTGGTGGTGTAAGCCTGCATATCATCGCTGAATCATTGGTGTAAACCTCAACGTAGTTTTTAGTTCCACCTAAAACTACATCGGAAGCTATAACAAGAGCCTTGGTTCCATCAGAAAAAGTCATCGTTAATGTGGCTACATCCTCAACATCGAAGGGTCTCGCCCGTATGAAGCTTTTCTCACCTTCTTTTAGAGCGGAAGTAGCTAAACCCACGTCACAGGTCACCCTCTTAACCCACACCTCTTCTCCCCTCGCTACGGCCTCACGCCTCTTAAGCCAAAGGATTCCCGTAAGGGGGTGACAACCTATCCTTATCAAGCTCCCGCCGCCCGTCTTATCCCAATATCCAGCTACAGGTGAGCTTGAACCGGCTAAGCTCTCCTCCCCTTTCATGAAAAGTATCTTTCCCCGCTTCTTCTCTACTATCTCAGCCACCTTTTGAATAGTAGGTGCGTAAACGTAATTTTCAGCATACATAAAGAGCCTATCGCTACTTTCCACTACTCTCCTTAACTCCTCAACTTCCTTAAGCACATGCTCATACATCTTCCTTTTAGAAACCATCCTACCTATAGGCTCAGGATCTCCCTCAACCCCGAAGTAGCCAGTTAGAGGCTTCTCGCAGATGACGTGTTTACCAGCTCGGATAGCCTCATTGATCATCCTCGCATGTAAGAAAGGGGGAGTGCATATATCTATGACGTCTATTCCTTCATCGTCAAGAATTTTTCTATAATCGCTTAAAGCGTACTCAATCCCATAATCTTGAGCCATTTTCCTAGCCTTCTCCTCGATCACATCGGCTATGGCTTTAATCTTAACTGGAACACCGCTAACTTTCCTATAGGCGTTTAAATGCAGGTAGGCAGCGTAACCGCTTCCCACGATACCAACGGTAACAGGCTTCCCATCAATCTTGCTTTTCATGGGCAACCCCTCCTTAAAAAATTAAAAGGGGAACCCCTCTAATTCGAGGAGCTCCCCTCTCGCAAAGAGTTAATTAGCTTCTATAGGGCACTATACCAAAGTGCTTAAAGAACTCCAGTCCCTTTTTAATATCCTCCTCATAATTCGTGAAGGTATTAGCTTCAATGGATACTATCTCCTTATAGCATATCTTCTTCAAAGCGTTTATTAAGGGTGCATAATCGTGCCCATCCTCTAAGCTTGGCATAGGTCTCTTCGGAAACTCCGTCGTGGGATTATCTATATGAATATGCTTTATATACTTCTCATAATTTAATATATCGTCTACGCTCCTTCCCGCTGCAACGAGCCATCTGTAATCGCACATCGTCTTTAGGTTATACCTACCGAATTTCTCTATAAAATCCACGGCCTCAGGTATAGAGTTGATGAAGTTTGACAAAGTGGGGGCCAAGGGCTCAAGCAAAACGGTGATATTATATTCAGCGGTTATATCACAAAGTATGTTTAAGAAAGTCATCAGCTTCTCATAAGCCCCCTTGACATCCCCCTCCTTAGGAAGGCTCCTTGACCTACCGTTTCCAAAAACATAATAGCGCGCGCCAAGCTCCGCCGTCCTATAGGCCCCGATTTTGAGATACTCCGTCCAATGCTTTAGGTCAAACTCCGGGACGGGTATACGAACATCAAGAGGTATTGGGTTATCAAAAACCTCACAGGTTATATCAAGGCCCTTAAGTTTCCTCAAAACCGCTTTAAAATCCTCCTCACTTAACTCGACTATCTCCCTAACCTGAAGCTCAGCGCAATCATAACCCGCCCTGGCGATCGCCTCCAGATCCTTCGTGGTTCCAAAACAAGAAAGCCTCATTCTCACAACCGATCCCTCCTCCTAATCTATCTTAACCAGAACCTTTATCTCATCTCCATCGAAGGCCAACCTTCTAAAGACCTCAGGAACATCCTCTAGAGAGCACAGGGATGTTATGATGCTTTTAACATCTATTTTCTTATCCGCTATATATCTCATCACATCATACATCTCCGTGGTGAACATATAGCTACCGTAAATGGAAAGCTTCCTCCCCACTATCTCAACGGGATTAACCTCTATGCTCTTCCTTATCATGCCAACCAGAACAATGCCTCCACCATTTCTGACGAGCTTAAAGGAATCACTGATAGCAGATGATGCCCCTGTAGCCACAATAACCCTGTCGAAGCCAATCCCATCGGTGACCTCAAGAAGCTCAGTTATAGGTGCGTTCTTAACGTTTAAGGTGTAATCTGCCCCACACCTTTTAGCCATCTCGAGCTTGAAATCTAATACATCAGTAACGGCTATCTCCCCCGAACCCAAAACCCTAAGAAGCTGTATTATCATAAGCCCTATGGGGCCGGCACCGATGACCAAAACCCTTTCCCCTTTCTCAAAGTTACCCTCCTTCGCAGCAGCTAAACATACAGATAGGGGCTCTAAAAGCGCCCCCTCATCAAAGCTAACTCCATCAATCAATGGAACCAAAGAAAACTCCGGAACACAAAGGTATTCCGCAAAGGCCCCATCACAACGCTTCTTTTCGACCCCCAGCGTCCTACCAACGCTCCTCCTATAAGGGCAGAGATTTATCCATCCTCTCTGACAGTAATAACACTTGCCGCAATAAAGCATCGGATTCACGGAAACCCTCTGCCCTATCCTATCCTTAGAAACGCCCGGACCTACTTCAACTATCTCTCCTGAAAGCTCGTGACCGAAAACTATAGGCGGTTTAGCTCTATCAGACCCTATCTTATACTCCTCTATATCGGAACCGCATATTCCAGCGAACCTCACCTTAATAGATACCTCTCCCTCTTTAGGAAATGGCTTGGGGATCATCTCATAACGCATATCCCAAGGGCCATAAAATACCACCGCTCTCATAAGGTCCATAAGCTTCCCCTCCTCAAAAGGAACATCTTAGGGCGCGGCTTAAAATAAAAGAAACGCCGCGCCCACTTATTAACCTTAGGCCCATCCCCTACGGTGGCCAAGCGATCACGTAGATATGCTTTCCCCCCCTAGTAGGACCCTTAAGCACGGCCTCTATAAGATCAGGATCTCTCTGCGTCATCAACTTAGCATCAGGCAACTTGCCCGGAGGGAATATAGAAAGAATATCATTGTGGAGCTTAAGAAGATAATCACAAGCCCTCTCTATGCAAGCTCTGGCCTTCTCAGCACTAGCCTTGGTAGCCTTACCTAGAACCCCTTCAGGAGCGGTTATGCACTCTATTCCCACGTTACCAACCTGACAGTGCCCCGGTATAGGATAGCCGTAGATATCTCCTCCCCTATCGACGTGGCCAGGTGGCAGGTACCCCTTTATCGTCGTATCCTCAGCATGTTCCATGTCACAGAACTCAGGAAATAGAGCCAGAGATATTGAGGTCTCAGCCTCATCAGCGTGTTGGAATGGAGTGTCAAAGGGCCCTCCGTGCTCCTTATCCATGAGGGTCTGACCCATAACGCGAGGCAGGTCCACGAAGAGAATCAAAGCCGGAACCTGATACTTCTTAGCCCACTCCTGAATCGCTGAGGGTATTATATACTCCTGACCATGCATGCTTATGAAGATCTGCTTTCTAAATCCTGTGTTCCAATACCCCGTTATTATAGCCCTGATCATCGCAGCGAAAACATCGTCAGGTAGCGGAACCGTCCCAGGTTGACCGATGTGATGAAAGGGGTGGGAACCATACCATATTGGAGAAGCTATCGTGCATCCCGCTTTAGCCGCCACCATCTCGGCTATCCTAGTAACTATGAAGGTATCCTCCCCCATGGGTCCAGCGTTACCGTGATTCTCGGTCGAACCCACAGGAACAAGGAGAATATCGTTAACCTTAAGCCTCTCCTCCACATCCCGCTTGGTCATCGTATGATAATACATCTTATTAGGCTTCTCAATGCAACCTTCGTTGGGAAACTTCCATTCTCCCATCATCACCCCTCCTTATCAAGGATGCAAGACAACCTTTATATCTTTGGACTTACCAGAAACTAACTCCTCAAAGACCCGCGGTCCCTCACTTAAGGGGTAAACGCCGGTTATAATCTGCTCCACATTCATCTTTCCGCTCTTAAGTATCTCGATCCCCTCAAGCATCTCAGTTATATACATGTAAGTTCCCTTGAAGCCTAGCTCTCGAGCGACCGCGGACTTGTAATCAATCTCCACAGTGGCAGCGCCAAGGCCGATCCAGATCACGGTACCTCCGTTTCTGACCATCTCCGCGCTATCCTTAACCGTCTCTGCGAAGCCAACCGCATCGAAGACCACATCCACTCCCACATCGTCCGTCATCTTCCGAATCACATGAGAGGCTTTCTCCTTAGTTGGATTGATAACCACATCCGCACCACACTTCTTCGCCATCTCAAGTCTGTTATCCAAGATCTCCATGGCAAATACTCTCTTAGCCCCGAAATACTTAGCTGACATTATCGTCAAAAGTCCGATTGGCCCAGCGCCGTAAACCGCCACATCCTTACCTTCAAGGCTACCCACGTGCTTTATGGCGTGCAAGACGTTAGCCAAGGGCTCTATCAAAGCCCCCGCATTGAACGAAACGTTATCAGGTAAAGGGATAATCTTATTCGCTGGGGCGACCACATACTCCGCCATAGCCCCGTTGTAAGAACCAGCTTTCATCGTGGTTCCGATTATCTTACGATTCTCACATATATTGATGAACCCAGCCTTGCAGTTAGCGCAGGTTCCACAATAGAGGTTTGTTTCCACGATAACCCTATCACCAACTTTCACGTTCGTAACGCCCTCACCTAGTTTAGCTACCTCACCGGAAAACTCATGTCCCATTATAAGAGGCGGAACTCTAAACGGAGATTTACCCCTATAGCCATTCAAGTCAGATCCACATATAGAAACTGCTTTAACCCTGATCAAAACTTCCCCGGGCTTAGGCTCAGGCGTCTCCACATCAACATACCTTATATCACCCGCACCGTAAAACACTAACGCCTTCATATCATCACCCTCCTCATCAAGCTTAGGTATAGACTTCGCCCTTCGAAGGGCGAAGTCTATACCTTCAAACCATGTTACTTACTTGCCGCTTGAACGGCCAAAAGAAGATCGTCAACTATCTCTCCACCCACAGCATCTTTGACCATCTTAACGACGGTCTTAGCCGCCTCCCTCATACCTGTCTTCATTTCAGGAGTTATTTCGACTACTTCCATACCTTTGCTCTTTAGCTCGGCTAACATCGCCCCGGCTTGCTTCTTAGACTCCTCAAAGAGATAATCGCTCACCTCGTTAACCGTATCAGTCAACATCTTTTGGTAATCGGCTGGCATGCTCTCAAAGAGCTTCTTATTCATGACATAAGTGAATATGAAGCATATATGATGAGTGTGAACCAAATACTTCTGAACCTCGTAGAATTTCGACCCCCATATGACATCGTAGGGGTTCTCTTGAGCATCTACTATCCCCTGCTGTAAAGCTATGTAAAGCTCAGCGAAGTTTAAAGGAGTGGGGTTAGCTCCCAAAGCCTTCCAGAAGGCCACATGATACTTGTTCTCCATGGTTCTTATCTTTAGCCCCTTAAGGTCCTCAAGCTTAGTGACGGGCTTCTTCGTCGTTAGCTCACGGAAAGATATAGGAGTAAACATCAAAAGCTTAAATCCAGCCTTCTCGTAATCTGGAATCAGCTTGGTTTTGAAGGTATCAAGGGCCTTCTTAGCTACATCGAGATTATCAAATAGCATAGCTATGTCAAAGACAGCAAGCTTAGGAACGAAACCGACCATAGGTGCCGTGGTCAAGGAAACCATAGCTATATTTCCAGCCTGGCAACCCTCAAGCGTCTCTCTATCCCCGCCAAGCTTGGTATCAAGGTAAAGCTCAACCTTAACCTTACCTCCAAACCTCTTATCCACGAGCTCTTGAAAGAACTTCGCCGCTAAGACTCTTGGCGTAGGTTGAGCGCTAGAATAGGCTCCCGCTAGCTGCAAGGTATATTCAGGCATCGAAGCGTTAGCTCTCTCGCTGACCCCCGCGATGGTCAGAATTCCCATCACTAAACCGACCATCACCAACCACACACACGCTCTTCTCATGACAGCTCCCCTCCTTCTAATGGCTAATATTTTGACTTTCAAACCATAACCCTACCCCTCCGCCTATCACCCCCTTCTAACCAGATATAGACTCAGCTCAGGTACGTAAGTTATCAGGAAGAGGGCAACGATGAAAGCAACGATAAATGGAATGGCTCTTTTGCCCACATCCATCACGGGTTTCTCTATCAATGGGCTTGCCACGAAAAGGTTCACACCAAAGGGTGGGGTTGCCATACCCACAGCTAAATTCACAGACATGATTATTCCCAGATGAACCGGATCTATACCCAAAGCCACGGCAGCAGGTAAAAGCATGGGAGCAAGAATAGCTATAACTGGGCCAATATCCATGAACATCCCTATTATCAGAAAGAGCACGTTTAAACCGAAGAGAAACAAGGCGGGACTTCCTCCAAAGTTGTTAACTATGAAGTCCCTGACATCCTGAGGTACCTGAAGCAAAGCCAAGACACGCCCAAAGACTATAGCTAAGGATAGCAACATAACGATCGGAGTATAAGCTCTCACAGAGTTAACCAAGACCTTTGGGACATCGCTAAGCTTCAGCGTCCTATACACTACCAAGCAAGCTAAAAAAGAGTAGAACACGGAAACAACTGCTGCTTCTGTGGGAGTGACCACTCCGGTGTATATACCACCCAAGACTATGATTGGACTTAAGAGAGCCCAAAAGCTATCTTTTAAAACCTTGAAGAAGCCGCGAGCCCTCAGCTCGTTATATTTGGAAAGGATCCTCCCCCTATCTTCACCTTTAACCCTCGCATGAATATAAGCATAGGCCATTAAAGAGAGACCGATCACTATGCCTGGCAAAATCCCACCTATAAACAGGTCTCCGATAGACGTTCCCGTAACCACACCATAGGTAACGAAGGGGATGCTCGGTGGTATTATCACCCCTAAGCCACCAGCCGTCACTATCATACCTGCAACGAAGGTCTTATCATAACCCAGTGAGGACAGAAAGGGTATGGCCATGCTTCCAACAGCTGCAGTCGTCGCAACTCCTGAACCAGATATGGCCCCATAGAACATGGCGGTAGCTATCGTAGCCATCAACATTCCAGCCCTTACCTTACCCAGAAAGTACACGAAGAAATCGAAAAGCCTCTCTGATATCTTTCCCCTTGTCATTATGTCACCAGCCAGAATGAAGAGAGGTATAGCAAGTATAGGCGTATTATCAAGGGCGTTCACCATATTTCTTATGACGAAATTTATATTTCCTGCGACAAATCGAGGGTTAAGTAGACCAGGAAGCATGGTAGCCAAGCCTAAGGAGACAAGCAAGGGTATCCCTAAGATCAAACAGAGAAGCATCACGATAAAGGCTAAACCCCCCATAATTCTTTCCTCCTCTACCTATTATTCATCTCTACTTCACAGACTAAGTTTCTTCTAACGGTATCCCACAGACTCTGAGCTGAACGAATAACCGCAAGAAGGAAGCCTACCACAGCTGAAAGATAAACCAGATACATAGGTATCTCCATGGCAGGACTTACCTGACCGCTTTCCTTTATCATGCCCACCACTGGAATGGCGTTCAAGAAAAGATAGGTAAAGAAAGTGAGCACAACCAACTCTATAGCTACCCTGAAGAACTTCTTCACTTTAAAGGGCAACGCTTCAATGAGAGAATCAACCCTCAAGATGGTTTTCTTGCGTATGCTATAGCCTATGCTTAGGAGAGAGGACCATATAAAAAGATATCTACAAAATTCCTCAGCCCAAGAAAGGGACGAACCAACCACATACCTCATGAAAACCTGAAGCATCATCACACAGGCAATCAACATAAGCAAGAAGCTTAAGATGAGCTCCTCTATGTGCTGGTCTATCCATCTTACTATACGCACCTTCACCCCTCCCTTAAAAGATGATGCGGTAATAGACCTTAAAGGTCTATTACCGCATCTTTTCTCCCCTTACCCCCTACTCTCCTCCTTCCTATGACTCTTAAGCTGAGGAGAGTAAATCCATATAAACTTAAGAGGCTCATCACCAGTATTAACTATGGAGTGATATTCCCCCGGAGGGTTATAGATACAAACACCGGGCTCGATAGGTATTTCCTCATCCTTAGTTACGAACTTCCCCTTACCTTGAAGGAATATCATAACCTCCTCTTCAGTATCATGCTTGTGCTCAGGAACCATGCTGCCCACATAGGTTTCGTTCATACCTACAGCCAGGTTTTTGGCGCCAACAGTTTTCTCGGAGACTAAAACCCATGACTTCCTTGGAGGCTCCCTATACTCACCCTCTACCTCACTTATACGGATGACCTTGACCCTTGACATGGTCACACCTCCTAACCTTTAAAAAACGTTGGGGTCCATCTCAATATCCCAAATACCCTCAAGCTCCTCCTGAGGGATATCGAAAACGGCATTATGCGGTGGAAGCGGCTCCTCCCTCATAAACTCTGGCATCCTCTTAAACCTCTCAGAAACCCCCGCCATTTCGTTAAACTTCCTCTCGAGGTCCAGCACCTCCACACCTATATGCTTAGCCTCCTTAAAGCTCAGGTCCCACCCGTATCTTCCCTTAAACAGCGCACCCAAGAGATCGGGGTTCTTGATAAAGGCAGGTCTTATAAACAGGCAAACACCCATGGAATCTATCAGAGCTGCTCTAATCTGAAGCTGTCTCGATATGCGAACCTGACCCTCCCTAGATAGGGGGTCATGCGTTCTAACGGTCTCAAAGGCGTTACCTGCTGTATGATCCGCTCCCATGGTCGAAGTTGCATACAACACCCCATTCCCTTTCAAACCTCGAGGATCATAAGCGGGCATCGCTTGCCCCTTCAAAACCGGCACCCTTCTTGAACCGAAGGCCTGACCCGTGAAGGCAGCACCATTGCCTATTATCCTACCCAGGTATGTCCCCTGGGCTATCTGCCTCAACAGATCCTTAGCCCCTTGAGCATCTCCAAACCTTATAACACCAGCCTCCATGGCTACCCCTATCGCCGCACCGATCTCAATGGTATCTACCCCCACCTCATTGCATAGGTTGTTTAACTCCGCCACTTCATCCACATCCCCTATACCGCAGTTCGGACCCAATAGGACCACGCTCTCATATTGAAGGGTTGCCACAAGCTTTCTCCCATCTTTATCAGGGAAAACCTTGCTACACATTATCGTACAGCTAGGAATACATGGTGTGCCGTTTTTACCACAACCTCCCCTCTCCTCTATAAGCTTCGCCACTCTAGGACCGGTAAAGTTATCCGCGAACTCAAACTGACCGCTGCTGAAGTTTCTCGTGGGCAAAAAGCCAAGCCTATTAACCATCTCGAGTATGTCCAGAGTTCCATATCTTCTCCTATTCTGACTCTTCGGGTCCTCAAGGAGGATCCTTGCCACCTCCTTAACGACCTCGCGCAGAAGCTTCGGGTCATGATAATCAGGCTCAACCACCTTAGAGTCATCCACAACTATCGCCTTTATCCCCTTCGATCCCATGACAGCACCTAAGCCACCCCGCGCCGCATACCTAACCTGTTCTAACCTGTCATCTGTAAGAGCTACCCCAGCCCCATAAAGCCGCATCTCACCGGCAGGGCCTATACATATGAACCCCTTTCTTTCACCGAACTCCTTTCTTAAAATCTCGAAGGTTTCGCTAACCAGCCTACCCTTAAGATGAGGCGCATCTATTAGCTTAGCTCCATCGGCGTTTACGTATAAAACCCTCGTTTGCTCTCTCTCGGGTATATCCTCAAGAATGATAGCTTTGACCCCTATACGCGCAAGTTTCTTTCCGGCGTTACCTCCCGAATTGCTCTCCTTAACTCCTCCAGTTAATGGGCTTTTCCCTCCGATGGAGATCCTACCGCTCGTGCTTAAGTTAGTATCAGCGAAGTAACCTGAAGATATTATCAGCTTGTTATACCTACCCAGGGGCTCACAAGTAGGCGGAACCTCATCCACTAAAACCTTGGCTATATAGTACCTACCCGCATATCGCCTCTCCTCGGGAGTCGCCTCAAATTCCCTTATCTCTCCAGTCCTCGTATTGACCCTTATTATCCTCCTCATTCCGTTGCATACCTCCCTCGTTATATTCTCAGACTCGAGCCAAGTTTAGCTAAAAGATCATTAATCGAAGAGGCCAATGCATCATCTATCCTTATGCCCCTCTCTTGGCTCTCCTTCTCCCTCCTAAACTCTATCTCACCAGGTATGAAGATCTCCTCAACCCCAACCGCCTTTTTCAAACTCTTAACAGTCTCAAAATAATCTCTCATCCTCTTCTTAAATTCAAAGAGGTCCGTAAAGTAAGATACATCTACAACTATTAGAGAGGCTCCAACTCTAGTCGGCCCTTCAAGGATGTGAAAGGATTTAAGCTGATTACCGTAACCGGAACCGGCTAAAAGCCCGCAAATTATATCCACAGCCATCGCTAAGGCCGACCCCTTAGGCCCTCCTATGGGCATAAGGGTTCCCTCAAGCGCCTCTTTTGGGTCAGTGGTTGGTCTTCCTTCGGCATCTAAGGCCCACCCTTCGGGAATGCTCGCCCCCTTCCTTTGAGCCTCCCTTATCTTTCCCCTCGCTACGACACTCGTTGCCATATCCATGGTAAAGTTCATATCCTCTCCCGGAATAGATATAGCGATGGGGTTTGTCCCCAAGAACTTCTCCGCTGCCCCCCAAGGTGCCATCGAAGGTGCAGCGTTAGAAGACATCATAGCTATCATGCCATTCTCAGCCGCCTTCTCAGTATAACAGCCGAGGCACCCCACGTTGTTGGTGTTGCGAATCAAAGCCATGCCTATCCCATACCTCCGAGCCTTATCGATCGCCATATTCAGTGCCTCATAGGCAGCTACCATACCTATACCATCTCCACCATCTAATAGAACAGTTGCATCTCTATCGCTAATCACCCTAACATCGGTAGGTAGGCGCAACTGCCCTCCTTCAACGCGCATGGCCATGACGTTCAAGAGGTAAACACCGTGAGTTGAAATGCCCCTCGCATCCGCCCTAACCAACATTTCAGCGACCTTCTTGGCGTTTTCCTCTCTCTCCCCTAAACCCTTTAAAACTTCCTCAGCAACGCTCCTTAACTTGTTCGCTTCAACTATCAAGTTGAACTCTCCTTTCGACACGCTAATCTTCCCTAAGTCCTAACCTCTCCAAAACCTCTTTCAGGTTGTTATACTCCACGCTTGAAACCCCTTCATTTAAGGCCTTTCTCTTTTTCTCCTCATCAGCGACCCTCTTTAAGGCCTTCTCTAAGACGGTTTCACACTCCTCTCTCTTAACCACCACTACTCCATCGTTATCCCCTAAAATTAGGTCCCCAGGCCTTACAACCACACCACCCAAAACGACAGGATAGTTTATAAAGCCTAAGGTTTCCTTACTCGTCCCCCTTATGGAAAACCCCCTGCAGAAAATAGGGAATCCCATTCTAAATATCTCCTCTGAATCCCTTATGCAACCATCTATCACCAAACCCGCTACTTTTCTAGCCATAGCGGAAACCGTCATAAGCTCCCCCCAATAGCCATACTCATAGGCCCCACCAGTTACAACCACTATCACATCCCCTTCCCCAGCGATTTCCAAGGCCTTGTGAAGCATGAGGTTATCACCCGGCCCACACTGCACGGTTATAGCCGGTCCACATACCCTTATCCCCCAGTGCATAGGCCTTATTTGATTCGAAACAGCTCCCCTCTTCCCAGAAGCTTCGTATACCGTAGCTGAAGAGAGATTCCTAAAGGCCTCCACAATTTCTCTCTTCGGCCTCTCAACGCTCTTGATTACGTGTATCACCTTCATTACCCCCTCATTTAAAAGGTTTAACCTCCACACATAACTAAAAAGAGATGAATCTCATCTCCATCCTTTATAACCGTGCTACCATCTATCACAAAATGACCCTTCACAAACACCACATCTTTTACTAAATCAGGTGACATACCAATTCTCTCAACCAGCTCCCCCAAGAGAATCGGCCTATCTATCTCCAATTCGCAAGCAAATCTACTTAATATACCATGCCCAATAATTCTAATCATCTCGTAATCCTTGCAACCACTGATATCCTTGCTTATAATTGTATTCGTCTATACATGATAATGTCAATCAGTTTCTTATCAGAATTTAAGAGTTACTTCCACAATATGGAAAGAGGGGTGGATTATACATGAAAAAGAGTTCTGTTCTAAGAAAGCTACTGATGGAGAGAAAAGCGCTTGTCGTTCCAGGAGCACACGATGTGGTCTCTGCGAAACTGATAGAAAAGCACGGCTTTAAAGCTCTTCAGGTTAGCGGTTTTGGACTATCAGCGACCTATCTAGGACTCCCAGATATGGGATTTATAAGCTTTTCTGAAGTTCTAAATTTCACTAAAAACATAGTTGACGCTGTGAGCATCCCTGTCATGGCCGATGCTGACACAGGTTACGGAAACGCCATAAACGCCATGAGAGTTACGGAGGAGTTTATAAAGATCGGCGCAGCAGGTATGAACATAGAGGATCAGGTTTTCCCAAAGAGATGCGGCCACCTAGAGGGGAAGCAAATAATCCCTATAGAGGAAATGGTACTCAAGATAAAGGCCTGCGCGAAGGTAAGAGATGAGCTCGATCCAGACTTCGTAATAAACGCTAGAACCGATGCCATAGCCGTCGCAGGCATAGAAGAGGCCATAAGAAGGGGAAACGCTTATGCTGAAGCAGGAGCAGATATCATCTTCGTTGAGGCTCCGAGAAGCTTAGAGGAGATAGAAAAAGCAGCAAAGGAAATCCAAGCTCCCATAAGCATAAATCTATTCGACTTCGCTGGCGGCGGTAAAACACCCTTTGTTTCTCTCAAAAAGCTGAGAGAGCTAGGAGTTGCTCGGGTCAGCGTACCTGTAGGACCGCTTTTCGCAGCCATAAAAGGAATGGAGCTATATTTAAAAAGTATCACAGATGAAGAATCTCATATAGAACAAAGAAGGGAACTTCTCATATCCTTCAGCGAGTTCAAAGATCTCGTAAGGTTCGAAGAGTTTAGAAAACTAGAGAAGGAGTACTTGCCAAAATTCATAGAGTAGAAGGATTTTCAACCATAGGTTCAACGATACCTATAAAGACTAAGCCATCACGGGCCTTACCGCAACAGGCATCCAGTATGGCTTTGTGAATCGTAAGCTCCATTAAGCTTCCCTTTAATACCGCGGGGTAGGGGATGACTTCATTTTCCATGGGCCTCACCAAGCTCACAGCGAGAGCTTTAGCCTCATTGATGATCTCTTTCTCACTCACTAAGGCATCATCGCAGCCCATTTTCTGAGAAACCCTTTTCACTATAAGGCTTTTTGAGAAGGCAATTACAAGTTCTCTTCTTCCCCTAACCCCCATACATATCACTATCTCAGGTATCTGGCAGCTAAAGTCTCCCTTAACCTCTTTGACCTTCTCCCAAGAGATATCCCCGAAAACCTTGCTTAACTCCTCTTTCAACAGTTCTATCATCGGTGACCTCCCTCCAGGATTTCTTTAGCGTGCTTCAGGGCGATATCGGAAACCCTCCCTGAAAGCATACGCGCTATCTCCTTAAGCCTTCCCTCCTCATCAAGCAGCCTAATCCTTGTTTTGACCCTTCCTTCCTCAAGAACCTTATCAACGAAGTAGTGATAATCAGCCTTAGAAGCTATGGAAGCCAGATGGGTTATACATATCACCTGTCTCTCCCTCGAAAGCTTTTTTATCTCCTCACCGAGCATGTTCGCAACCTCCCCTCCAACCCCTACATCGATCTCATCAAATATAAGCGTGGGGACTCCATAGCTCCTCGATATAGCACACTTCAAAGCGAAGCTTAAGCGCGATATCTCTCCACCCGAAGCCACATCGCTTATCCCTCTTAGCTCCTCACCTGGGGAAGGAGCCATCACAAATCTAACGGAATCCATGCCCAAGGGGCCCAGCTCTCTCTCGCCAATCTCTATCTTAAAGACTATCTCACCCATAGCGAGCTTCTTTAAGACCCTTCTTACCTCCTCCTCGAGGCGCAAGGCACACGCTTTCCTCTCCTCAGACAATCTAACACCAAGTGAATGAAGCTCAACATAAAGCCTTTCCACCTCTTCCTTAAGGAGACGAATCTTATCATCTACCCTTTCAAGTAGGCCCAGATCCCTCTTCCAAGAAGAAGCCAAACGAAGGAGCTCTGAGACGCTCTCCACACCATGCTTCCTCTTAAGCCTTCTTATCAAAGAGAGTCTCCCCTCTATCTCGTCTAAGCTTTCCTCCGGAAGGTTTAAAAGCTCCAATCTCTTAGATAGCTCGGACTCAAGCTCTTTCAAAGACACAAGCATGCTTTCAAGATCTCCTAAAAACTTGCTTAAATCCCTTTCATAATCAGCGGCCTTTCCAACCATCTTTTTAAGCTCCGAAATTTTATCTATCAATCCTCCACCCCAACCCTCACCTTCAACTATAGAAAGAGCCCCCTTAAGATGAAGCTTTAACTCCTCCAGGTTAAGCAACTTCTTTCTCTTTTCAAGGAGCTCTTCTTCCTCTCCCTCCCTTAAACACGCTCTTTGAACCTCATCAAGGTAAAAGCTGAGCTCCTCCCTTCTTCTCTCAAGCTCTCTCGAGTCGACCTCTAATCTCTTTAACTCCTCCTTCTTACTTAAGTAATCCTCATAGAGCTTCTTATACTCTCCAAGCAGAGCTCTTATCACCTCCCCTCCATATCTATCGAGAGCATCAAGCTGATTGCTCTCTTTCAATATCCAGCCATATTCAAGCTGGCTATGAATTTCAAAGAGGGAGGGACCGATCTCCCTAAGGAAACCAACAGGAACGCCTCTCCCTTGATAGAAGGCCCTGCTTTTCCCTTCCGGATAAATCTCCCTTCTTAAGACTATCTCCTCATTCCCTTCCTCAAACAGAGCCTCAACCTCAGCTCGAGAAGCGCCCGTTCTAACGACCTCACCACCAGCCTTTCTCCCTAAAAGAAGGGATAAGGCCTCAACTATGATAGATTTACCGGCCCCAGTTTCACCAGTGAGGACATTGAGCCCCGGGTGAAACTCCACATCTATCTCCTCTATGATGGCAAAGTTCCTTATTCTCAGCTCCCTAATCACCCGGAATCACCCCAAGCTTGAGCTTCTTCCTCAAAAGCTCGAAGAAACTCCTCCCCCTAAAGGTTATAACCTTAGCGAAAAAGGGAGCCCTCTTAATAACTATCTCATCACCTGGCAGGACATTAAATCCCGCCTGTCCATCCTGCGTTAGCATTATATCTTTATGGTCCGCATTAACCACCACCCTTATGCATGAAAGAGAGGATATAACTATGGGCCGAGCATAAAAGGTATGAGCGCATATTGGGGTTAGAACCATCGCTTGAATACCCGGTTGGAGGATAGGCCCTCCCGCAGAGAGAGAGTAAGCAGTTGAACCTGTAGGTGTAGATATGATCAAGCCATCTGCAGGATAAGATGTGAAATAATCCCCATTTATGAAAACCTCAAGGTTTATCAATCTGGCAAAAGCACCCTTCATAATCACGAACTCATTAAGAGCGTAAAGAGTCTCTCCCTTAAACCGTGCTTCCAGCATAAGCCTTTCATCTATCTCAAACTTGCCTTCCAAAACCTTAGACAGGGCTATCTCCAGGGTAGCGACGCTCTCTGAAACGAGAAAACCAAGCCTTCCTAAGTTTATTCCAAGCATGGGAACCCCCTGTGGGGCAAGGAGTCTCGCTGCCTTAAGAAAGGTACCATCCCCACCCACTATAAGAGCTATCTCTACACTACTAGCAAAGTCCAGGTCATCAACAGCCATCTCCCGCTTACCTAAGAAGTCACCACCTTCTTTAGTTAGAAGGATATCGATGCCCTTCCCCTCAAGCCAGGAAATTATCCCGTAAACAACTTCCTTTGCAACCCTACCCTTTTGAGGGTTCACTATTATCCCCCAAGAGCGATATGAGCCAGCTCCACGATTGATGCTATCATCCCCCTTTCGAAGGCACCTTCCCTAAAGGCAAGATGAAGGAGAAACTCCATATTGCCTTCTGGACCCTTTATGGGAGAATAGGTAAGGGATAAGGGCTTTAAGCTCAGGTTCTTCTCAACGAAATCAATAATATCATTTATGACCATCGCATGGATGCTTTTATCCTTAACCACTCCCCTTTTCACATGCTCCCTTCCCGCCTCAAACTGAGGCTTAATCAAAACAACCCCCTCACCCTCTTCCTTAAGAAGAGCTTCCACTGCTTTTAGGACCTTCTTAACGGATATGAAAGATAGGTCCATGGCGAAAAAATCCACAGGCTCTCCGATAACGCTACTATTGAGATATCTCGCGTTGAAGCGCTCTATGGAAAGCACGCGAGGATCGTTCCGCAAGCTCCAGTGAAGCTGACCATAACCCACGTCAACAGCATAAACTCTTAGAGCTCCCTCTTTAAGCATGCAATCGGTAAAACCACCAGTAGAAGCACCCACATCTAAGCAGACCTTTCCTTTTAGGGATATACCAAACTCATCTATAGCTTTCTTAAGCTTAAGCCCCCCTCTACTTACATAGGGACAAGCCTCTCCCCTAACCTCTATATCCGCATTCTCAAGCACCTTCTCACCAGGCTTCTCGATCCTCCTACCGTTAACAAAAACCTTTCCAGCCAAAAGGATACCTTGAGCTTTCTCCCTGCTTTCGCAAAATCCCCTTAAAACTAAAAGCTTATCTATCCTTTCCTTTCTCGATCCCAAAGATCTCCTCAAGAAGCTCACCCCTATCACCATGCTCTATGAACCTATCAGGAATGGCAAAGACCTTAAACTCCCGCGGTTTTATGCCATGAGACAGGAGCAAAGCTCCTATCTCCTCTCCCACACCACCTATCTTAGAGCCCTCTTCGAAGACATAAACTCTATCGAACCTCAGGGAGCTTTCAACTATCGTTTCCACATCGAGGGGCTTAGCAAAAGCGAGATCCACAACCTTAAATCTCGAAAGCCTCAAAGCAAAGTGGTAGGTAGGACCTAAGCAGAAGGCCACCCCCTCATCGCCCTCCCTCAAAACCTCAGCCTTACCCACTTCCAAGATGACCGGATCCTCATCCCACCTAGGAGGACGATCTACAACCCCTCGAGGATACCTGATAATAAAGGGGCGATCTAACGTTAAAGCCGTGTGAAGCATGTTCCTCAAGGAGTTGGCATCCCGCGGACAGGCTATTATCAGGTTAGGAACGCACCTTAGAAACACAAGATCAAAAACGCCATGATGGGTAGGACCATCATCTCCCACTATCCCACCCCTATCAACCGCTATTATCACCGGGAGGTTTTGTAAGGCCACATCATGAATCACCTGATCGTAGGCCCTCTGAAGAAATGTGGAATAAATGGCAACTATGGGTCTTAATCCCCCCTTAGCGAGACCAGCTGAAAGGCCCAGCATATGTTGCTCCGCTATGCCTACATCTATGAATCGAGATGGGTATCTCCGGGCAAACTCATCAAGCCCCGTGCCCTTCTTCATAGCAGCAGTAAGACACACCACTTTATCATTCTTCTCCGCGAGCTCTAAAACTACCTTACCGAATATCGAACTCCAAGTTTCCTGAACCTTAGACTCAACCTTGTTAAAGGGCGGTGCTCCGTGAAAGGTCTCTGGGTCTCTTTCAGCTGGAGGATACCCCTTACCCTTCTTCGTTATAACGTGAATGACTATAGGCTTGTCTACCTCCTTGGAGCTCTCAAAAATTCTCTCTAAAAGCTCTATATCGTGACCATCCACTGGTCCCCAGTGGATCAATCCAAGCTCCTCAAAGATAGAGCTTCTAAGTAAAAGCTTCCTAACCCTGCCTTTGATGTCATCGAGGGTTTCGATGACCTCTTCCCCAAAGGGAAGGAGCTCAAGCATCGAGCGAACCCTTCTCTTAAAGCCTAGCCACCCTCGCCTCATCCTCAATCGAGAGAGGTGAGAAGCAAAAGCTCCCACCCTCGGGCCTATGGCCATCTCATTATCGTTTAATACTATAACTATTTTCCGTCCCAAGCTCCCTATATGGTTTAAAGCCTCAAGGGCCATGCCCGAGATTAAGGAACCATCTCCTATCACAGCAACCACATCGCCTTTCCTCGCTAAGGTTAGCCCCAAGGCCCAAGACAAAGAGGTACCGCTATGCCCAACCACAAATCTATCCGCAGGACTCTCCTTAGGGTTGGGAAATCCGCTCAAACCACCCCTTCTCCTTATGGTATGAAAAAGATCATTCCTACCCGTAAGCATCTTAAAGGGGTAGCATTGATGCCCCACGTCCCAAATTATGTAATCCTTAAAGGGATCCCAAACCCTAAGCAAGGCTATTGTTAGCTCCACAACACCAAGGTTAGAGGCCAAGTGCCCACCGTTCTCCCCTACAACCTCTATTATTCTCTTTCTGATCTCAGAAGCAAGGATCTTTAGCTCCTCGTAGCTAAGCCTCTTAAGGTCTGAGGGGCCCTTTACCCTCTCGAGGATCAAGCCTCTTCAATCCTCCTTAAAACCATTAAAGCTAACTCCTTGAGGTCCTCTCCTCTTTCCTTAAACATGCTGGCAAATAAAAGAGCTTCCTCGATCAATCTGTTCGCATCTTCCCTAGCCCTCTCCATGCCATAGACCGAAGGATAGGTCAGTCTCTCTTCTTTCCCAAAGTCTAAGATATCATCCACTATCTGGAAGGCTAAACCCAACCTCTCGCCGTACTCCGTTAAAACCTGAAGCTCGTTTAGCGAAGCTCTTCCCGCTATTCCACCGCATCTAACGGAGGCCCTTATTAAAGCCATGGTTTTCTTAACGTGTATCTCCTCTATACTCCCCTCAGTTATATCGAGGACCTGCCCTCCAACCATCCCTGACGGACCCGCAGCGCAAGCTATCTCCAACAGGAGCCTTCTAAGGACATCCCCTTCAAAAGCCCTTCCAAGAAGCTCAAAGGCATAGGTAAGTAAAGCATCACCAGCAAGAAGAGCTATAGCGCAACCAAACCTCTTGTGGGAAGATGGCTTGCCTCGCCGATAATCATCGTTATCCATACAAGGTAGATCATCATGAACCAAAGAGTAATTATGAATCAACTCTATGGCGCAAGCCACGGGAAGAGCTTGCCTAAGATCCCCCCTGACAGCCTCACAAGCTGATAAAACCAAAAGAGGTCTAAACCTTTTCCCCCCAGGGAAAAGGGCATAATCCATCGCTTCTTTTAGGAGGGATGGTACCTTTTCTATTTTCATATACTCCCTTAAAGCGCTCTCTATGAGTTCAACTTTTACATCTAAAGCCAAAAAACTTCACCCCTTTCTTCACTTATGATTATAGCAGTTTATGCTATACTTCTAAAAGAGATATATGAAGGGGGAGATGGATGATGAAACGCATAGCCTTTATCTTGTTATTAATAATAGCAATGTGTATGCCAGGCATAGCAAAAGGAGAGGAAAATCCATTTTTAAAAGATGCTAAAATCAAGCTCGCCAACGCTAAGAGGATAGTTATAATTCCATTCGCAGACTATATGCGCGATCCCTTCAGCATAGACAATAGAAGACTCCTCTTCTCGGTTCGCCAGGGCTTTGAATCCATGGGCAAGCTGGTCATACCTGACGAGGATGTCTGGAAAGTTCTAAAAGATATGGAAATCATAAAGGAAGATAGTAAATACAAGGTGAGCTTAGAAAAACAGCTTAAAAGCTACGGATTTAGCAAAGAGTTAGCGGAATATATAGAGGAAAACGACGTGAAGTTCAGAAGCGAACCTTACATTCCTGCTCTCACCGAGGAGGAGATCTCTAAAATAGCAAAGCTATTCAACGCAGATATCGTCGTCCGAGGATGCGTAGTGGACTATGGGGTAATAGATGTGTCAAGCGCGAGTCCCCTAAGCAACATAATAGGGGGAGTCGCTCCATTCATGACAGCTCAAAGGATAGGCATCGCCATCGCAGCAGGAAGCTACATACCTTCGACAGACAAAGAGGGCGTAGTTCAGATGACTATATATCTTCACGATGGTTGGAACGGAAGGCTTATATATGGGAAGTCGATATTCGCAACCTATAAGCCCCTCTTCTCAAACCTCCAGGGGAGATTCGTTCTCTTAAGAGGAGCGGTTAAAAGAGCACTTGATACATTCTTCAGCGAGCTTAAGATGGAAAATTAAAGCTCATTTGTCTTCTTCCAAGCCCTATAAAGTTTAGCATCATAAAGTTTCGGAAAAACGCTCCTTAGAAGCGCAAAGAAGCGATAGCGAAGGGGCCATATTAAAGTCCTTTTCCCTTTAACATAGGCCGAATAAACCGCTTGAGCGAAAGCATAGGGATCTTCTCTCTTCCCCAAGGGTGGATGAACGAGCTTACCCAAGGTTTTTTCAGGAAAATCGGTTTTGATCCTTCCAGCCTCAACGTTAAGAACCCTTATCCCCCTCTCTAAAAGCTCAGCTCTTAAGCTTTCCATGACGGAGCTTAAAGCAGACTTGCTCGCACCATAACCGCCCATAAAGGGAACGGGTAAACGAGCAGTTATCGAGGATATGTTTATGATAGAGCTTCCTCTCTCCATGTGCTTTAAAGCTTCCTTGGTTAATCTCCATGGGGAGAAGAAATTAACCTCAAAAACGGCTCTTAAATCCTCTTCGCTAATATCAACGAAACTCTCATAGATACCTACACCAGCAGCGTTTATGAGAACATCTATTCTACCGAAGGCCTCAAGCGCCTTATACACGATCCTGGCCTCATCACCCTTTAAGGCGTCATAAGAACATAACTCAACATCGAAGTTCGAAAGCTCACTCCTAAGCGCGGAGAGCTTCTCCTCTGACCTTCCAGCCAAAAGAAGGGAGAAACCCTCCTCTCCAAATTTTCGACTTAAAGCTCTACCTATTCCCCCAGTAGCACCGGTTATAACGCAGACCTTCTTTCTACCCATGCTTGGGTTAAGGCACCTCAAATAGAAATCAGCTTAAGTATATCACAAAACGCCTAAATTAAAACCAATATGGCTTATCCCAAAGAGAAAGCCAAACTCCAATTTTATTCTCGAGAGCCTTGTCAAAAACCCTTTTTGCGATGATAAGATCCTCTACCCCCATCCCAACCGCACCAAAAAAGATTTTCTCATTTTCCGCAACCCTTCCCTTCTTTTCGCCAACTACCAGTTCACCAAGCTCAGCGTAACATCTCTCCCTGTGAAAGGCACCTTCCTTAAACATAACAGCCACAGTTTGTATACCCCGATGCACAACCTCATCCCAATCATCGAGGATAACTTTATCACATTCATAAACCACATCCGGTTCGTACTCATAGTTCCCCGCATTAACCAAGAAAGCCCCCTCTTTAACCCAGCTCGCTTTAACTATCGGCTCCATAGATGTGGTAACTGTAATGACGATATCTGCATCCCGAACTGCCGTCTCGGCGCTTAAAGCTTTGACAAAAAGCACATCGGGATAGTTATTCCTTTCCGTCTCTATAAAAGCGTCAGACCTAGCCAAATTAAGATCAAAAACCCTTACCTCTCTAACAGATGGACGGACGCTTTTAACTGCCATCAGTTGAGTGTGAGCCTGAACTCCAGCCCCTATTAGGGCGAGGATACTAGCATCCTCACGACATAAATACATCGCCGCTAAACCCGTAACAGCGCCAGTTCTCATTGCACTTATTAGAGTTCCATCCATAACAGCAACAGGAAATAGAGTTTCAGGATCATTCAATATTATAAGAGCAGATGCTCTGGGTAGCCCTCGCTTCAATGGATTATCGGGCTTACTACTCACCCATTTTATCCCAGCCACGTTAACATCTCCACCTACATAACCTGGCATAGCATTAATTCTGCCAATTCTAGACTCGGATTTTAAGTCTCCCCAACGTAAAGACAGCTTATGAGGAACTATAGTCGCTCCATTATAATGTAAAAGAAATAGACGCCTCATATCATCGATCGCCATTTTCATGTCAAGACCATCACACTTTATGACATCTTCCTGAGAGAGATATAAAAACATCACTTCCACTCGCCTCTTTCCACAAAATGAAGCACATCCTCAAGACTCTTCCCAGAAAGACCCAACGAATCTAGATTCCTTCCCTCTTTCCTAAAATCTCTCCCATAGATAGTACTAGCTAACGTTACAATGCTATCTATCGTAGGCGTTGAAAGACCTGCCAACTTACCAAGCTCTGAAATAGGAACTAAACCCGTAGGAACATCCTCCACTATATATCGAGAATATATATCCTTAGGCGCGGGTATGCCATAATAACCATCATGCTCCCTTATAGCCTCATAGATAAAATTAACCTTTTCAATATTCACTCCATAACTCTCTTTCAACCACTCCACAGCTTTCAAGGATCGAACGCCAAAGGCTTTTGCTACCAGGACCCTCTCTTCATCCACCTTCTCAAGAACCCTATTAACACAAGGGGTTATCCCCTCTATATAGTAATCGAAATCCTCCTTATTTTCTATGCGAGTTATGTTAAGCAACGTAGGGACAGGATGGAAAACCGCCCCTATGTTCATCAGACTGGTTTCCAAAACGTTGTTAGCTGCAACAAACTGAGGGAAGAGGTCTTTTATCTTAAAAAGAACATCATTAGTCTTGGTGGCCGGCAAAGCAGCCAAAGGCACCCTACGCTTAACCTTATATATCTTAACCTCTGAGAATCCCACCTTTCTACAGGCATACAAAAGAGTTTGTGCCTCAGCTACTACGAAGTTCGCCTTAGGATTGGCCTCCATAACTGTATTATAAAACTCGATAGCCCCTCCAGTTCTCCCAGGATTTAGGATCACTACCTGACCACTCATTAAGAAGGGAGAACACTTCAAGGCTAGCTCTTTGTGAGAGAAGGCTGGAGTAACTATCATTATTAGATCGGCCCCTTCTAAGGCTTCGCTCAAGGAAGTCGTAGCTGTGTGTATCGGAAAGAACGAGCTCTCACCACCTACATGAACTTTTACCCCTTTAACTTTGCTAAGACCACTTATTATCTCTTCATCCTTGTCATAAATGGATACCTCATAACCTTTACCAGAGATAGTAGCAGCTATACTAACCCCACCGCTTCCAGCTCCTAAAACTGCGACCCTATTCAAGGCTTACACCTCTCTTTCTCCGAGTTAAAAGTTTCTGAATAAGTACACCAAGCAATAAGATCAAACCTAAAACATCTGTAAACTTTCCACCGTGCATTAACCCCAAGGCTCCTCCACCTAAAAGAAGACGCTGATAAAACCTAAGGCTTCCTCCAAAATATCCTTCAAGACAGCCTGCCAAAGCAAAGACGCCGACCATGGCAGTACAAATGGCCCACACCTGATCAACAAGGGTCCCTTTCAGTAATAAAAGTTCCGGATTCACAATGAACAAGAATGGTAAAATGAAAGCTGCCAAAGATAACTTAAGCCCATTAAGAGCTGTACTAATTGGATCCGCCTTAGCTATAGCAGCTGCCAGATAAGAGCTTAAAGCTACTGGAGGAGTAACAGCTGCCATACAACCGAAGTAAAATATGAAAAGATGAGCAGCAACCACAGGTACACCAAGCTTGACCATGGCGGGAGCCACTATAGAACCAAGAATTATATACAAGGCCGTGGTAGGCATTCCCATACCCATAACTATCGATGCAAACATGGCCATAAACGAAGCTAAATACACGTTTCCACGAGAGATGGCCACGACCAGATCTGCAAACTTTAACCCTATACCAGTTAAAGTTATAGAACCAACTATCAATCCAGCGCAAGCGCACGCAGCTATGACGCTAAGAGAGGATATCGCTCCCAGTTCAAGGGCCCTCATAAAACCCCTAATATTCAAACGAGTCTCCTTAGTTAAAAAGCTGGTCAAAATGACCAACATAACTCCAGCGAAAGAAGCCTTTATAGGAGAATATCCAACTATCAGCATATAAAATATGCCTATGGGAGCCAGGAGCAAGAATCCTCCCCTTTTCAAAACCTCAATAAACCTAGGTAGCCTCTCCTTAGCAACCCCCTTTAACCCCAATTTAACCGCCTCTATGTCGACCATTACAAATACAGCTACATAATATAAAATGGCTGGGATAGCTGCGTATATAATCAGCTTTCCGTAAGGAACACCCGTCATTTCCGCCATGATGAAGGCAGCCGCTCCCATTATCGGCGGCATTATCTGTCCTCCCGCTGAGGCTGCAGCTTCAACGCCACCTGCAAACTCCGGCTTATATCCCAGGCTCTTCATTAACGGTATAGTAAAAGTCCCGGTACCAGCAACGTTTGCGAAAGCGCTCCCAGATATGGTCCCCATCAAACCGCTAGCTATAACAGCAGCTTTAGCTGGTCCTCCACGATATCCCCCCGTAAGGGAAAAGGCAAGGTCTATGAAAGCTTTAGCTCCACCAGTCTCGGTCAAAAAGGCTCCCAAAAGGATGAAAACAAAGACAAAGGTAGATGTCACGTATATAGCTACACCATAAATCCCCTCACTCGTCAAAAACATGTGCTCTATGATTCTAGCAATGTCATATTTTCTATGACCAAGAGCACCAGGAATAAGATGCCCCAGGGCGGCATAGGCTAAAAAACCCAAGGCCACTATAACCAAAGGCCATCCCATGGTGCGGCGCGTCACCTCTAAAACCATAACTATGGTAATAACCCCGAAAAAAAGATCCCCTAAAGATGGATCACCTGCACGCACAACGATATTCTCATAATCCAAAACTAAATAGATACCAATGATCAAAGAAAGGACTATACCTAAGACATCAAACCAGGGAAGTCTTTCACTACCGTGCTTATTCGAGTGAGGATACCAGAAAAAGGCTAAAGCCAAAGCTAAAGCAAGATGAATAGCGCGATGCTGCATTTGAGGCAACATCTCTACTCCAGAGGAGTAAAGATGAAACAAAGACATTACAACGGCTAGTATAAGAGCAATTTTCCTAACACTACCTATAAGAGTTCTCCTTTCATCAGATCTATCTTTAGGAAACCCATTATCAAAGTTCATAACATATTACCCCCCATCAAATCAGGGTAGGTACGCATTTCGAAATGCGCACCTACCCTAAAAACCTAGAAAGAGCCTAATATGTCTCCTACCTAATTAATCCCTTCTCCCTGAAAAACCTTTCAGCGCCTGGGTGCAATGGTATGGACATCCCTTTCAGCGCTGTTTCAAGCTTAATATTCTTAGCCTGAGCGTGAGACGCCGCTATCTCATCAATGTGGTCAAAAATCGCCTTAACGATCTTATAAACAACCTCCTCACTCAGACCCTCATCCACACAAAGCAATGCAGGACTCGAAACCGTAATTACACTCTGATCCACGCCTTTATAAGTACCTGGTGCTATCTCAAATAAAGCAAGATAAGGGTGCTTCTTGAGAAAATCCCCAATAACCTTTTCATCAACGCTTAAAAGATTTATATCTATGAGCATAGCAGCATCGATGACGGCCGGGGTTGGAACACCCGCACCAACTATCGCACAATCTACCACGCGATCCTTCAGAGCTGTCATAGCTTCAGCAAAACTGAGAAATTGAGGCTTTATATCGCCATAGGTCAAACCATGCGCAGCTAAAACAAGCTTGGCTGTTCTTTCTGTCCCACTTCCCGGAGCTCCTACAGCTACCTTCTTCCCCCTCAGATCATAAAAGCTTTTAATACCAGAGTCTTTCCTCACCACAAACTGGAAGACCTCAGGATAAAGAGCGGCAATTCCACGCAGATTCTTCACAGGATCCTTATCAAAGGGTGGTTCTCCACTATATGCTCCGTAGGCAGTATTGGATGCAGCCATTATGAAATCTACCTTTTTAGCCTTCAGCATTCTAAGGTTAGCTACAGAGGCTCCCGTTGCCTCAGCGTTCATCTTAACTCCAGGAACATACTTACTAACAACAGAAGCTATGGCCGACCCTATAGGATAGTAAGTTCCAGCTGTTCCACCAGTAGCGATAGAAAACTGTTCAGCTGCAAGAACCCTAACTCCAAAAGCTAAAGAAATCGCTACCAGAATCGCCAAATATACCATACCCCTCCTCATCCATAGCACCCCCTTTAATGAAAGGTTTTCTTCCTAAAAATGACAATTTAGGAAGAAATTATTTCATTGATAAGTTTACCACATGCTCTGAACTCTGACAATACGCATGACAAAAAATCAGCGATCTTTATAAAATGAGGAAAGCCATACCATATCCCTGACCTCCCAAGTTTAAATGCTAAAATATGCGAGGGGGATAGCTGAGGAAATCGATAAATTCCCTTTCTAAAGGGAAAAGATACGGTATTCTTACCCGTAACCCAGCTTAAGATTTTCCCATTAAGGAGAGCTTTCCCTAGCAGCTATGTATCCCTTTTTCTTACCAAGAAACAGAATAGGAGCAACTATAGCCAACGAGGCTGAGGAAATCCATAAATTGGGGTATAGAGCTAGAAGCCCGCTAATAAAAAACACTGCCTTTAAGAGAATACCTGGGATCCCCTTAAAGGTCCAGAACAAGCTAAAGGACAAAAGCAATGCTCCCGCAAAACCGGTTATGGCTGAAGAGATCACTTCACCCCATGTTGACAAACCTAACAGCGCCGGGTTAATGACGAAGAAGAATGGGATTATAAAAGCCACTATACCGAGCTTTACCGATAGGAAACCCGTTCTTACCCAATTTCCTCCAGCTATACCCGCAGCTACCATCGCTTGGGTACAGGTTGGTGGAGTTACCCCTCCCAACATAGACCAATATATGAAAAAGAGATGAATCGCCTCTGGCCTTACACCAATCTTCATAAGAGGAGATGAAAGAATGGATATGCAAAGCATATATGTAGGAACCACTGGAAGAGAGGTACCTAGAATGAATGGTATTATAGTAGCTATGATAAGAGAGAGTATCATATTATTTTCGCCTAAAGAGGTTATTATACCGCTTAGCTTCGGCGCAATGCCGGTCATACCTATCATATTAACCAAGACGTTTACCGAAACTAAAACCGGAAGCAACCTTGCTAAACCCTTTCCACCATCTTCCAATCCTGCAAGGATATCCTTTACCCCCTTCTTTAATCTCCCCCTTAGAAGGGAGAGAAACAGGTGCAAAAGTATACACGTTGAGCTTCCATAGAAACCGGCATACATTAACGGCCTTCCTATGGCTATCAGGTAAATTAGAACAACCGTGGGTAAAAGCAGGGGTAGTATCCTCTCAGGCCTTAAAACCTCTTTAAATGAGGGTATCTCTTCATCAGGAACCGCAGCTAGATTATGTTTCAAAGTATAGAAATGAACCCCACCATAAACTCCCGTGTAAAACAATATACAAGGTATTAAAGCATAGCCCATTACGTTAAAATAAGATATCTTCAGAAACTCGGCCATCATAAAGGCAGCTACTCCCATAAGTGGAGGAGTTATGATGCCTCCTGTAGAAGCTATCGCTTCTACCGCCGCGGCAAAATCCTTGTCATAGCCTAAACGTTTCATCAAGGGGATTGTATAGTTCCCAGTAACACACACATTAGCCACGCCACTCCCAGAAATGCTCCCAAAAAGGGCGCTCGATATTACAGCGGTTTTAGCCGGGCCACCACGATACCTTCCCGTTAAAGCCAAAGCCAAATCTATAAAGGTCTTTCCAGCTCCAACACTAGCTATAAGCGAGCCGAAGATTATAAAAGTAGAAATAAAAGTGGCAGACATGCCGGTAATGGAGCCGTACACCCCCAAGGGAGACCAGTAGATAGAGTTTATTACATAGCGAAGGGATAAACCTCTAAGCTTCCATATCCCTGGCATATATCTACCCAAAAATATATATGCAAGAAAAAGCAGAACCATCGTTGGAATTGGCCACCCCATTGAATTCCTCGCAACAATTAAGATGATCATAAAAATAGCGATGCCAAGGGCTATATCCCATGAGTCAGAAGCGCCAGGCGTGATATATATATCATAGGCATCACCTAAGATATTGATGTTAGCTAATAAAACTATAATTATCATCAACATCTCAAAGGGAGTTATTTTCCCCACTCGTTTAGAAAATACAAGTATAGCGAGGCTTAATCCCAAAGCCACATGAACAGCCCTCAACTGGATATCTATAAGGTCTGTTAAAAACAGGGGAACCAAAAGCTGAACTAACGCAAACGACATAGACCAATATCTGATAACCCTCTCTCTATCCAAAAATCCTCACCCTCCCAGATTCGGGTGCCCTCTTAACCTGAACCGCAAGTTAAGAGGGCACCATGGTTAGAGACCAAATTTTGCCATCTACGGCTTATACTCAGGAGGTATTAACCTTTCGGGAACCTCTATGCCTATCTCCTTAGCATACTGTACTAAGCCCGCGTGAGCGGGGATATCTCCACCAGGTTGAGCGTACTTAAAGAAGTCTCTGACAGGATCCCAACCCTTAATTGCTGGCCAAGCTTCAGCAATCTCGTTAAAGCGCTTGACATAAGCTTTGATTATCTTGTATCCTACCTCTTGAGGGAGCTTGCTTGAAGCCACCGCACCAACTATAGGAGCTTCTTCATAGAAAGGCCCTGCATCAGGCAGCTGCTTTATACCTCCTTTAGGAGTCTCAATGAAGCTGAGGTAGGGATAAACTTGCCTGATTCTCTCAACTTGCTCTTTGGTAAACCCTACAACCGTTAACGGAGTGTGAATATGCACCTCAAGCAACGCAGCAGACATAGAATCAATGGGACTGGACTGCTGTAAAGCGACTATTTTCTTCTGCTTAAGCAACTCAATCGCATCAGCTAAGCTAGCAGGGCGAAAGTTCATCTTGAGACCCAAAGCTTCAGCCATTCTCATCATGTAGTTAGCACTCGAAGAGCCAGGAAGCCCGGGGCAGAAGGGCTTACCTTCGAGCTCAGCAAAGTTCTTAATGTTAAGTTCCTTAAGAACGTAAACCCTGTCTGCAATCACGTTTCTGACAAGCAACCATCTAACCTCTTTCCACGGGGTTCCCTTAAAAGCGTCTATTCCCTTATACATTTGCATCGCAGATGGTAAGTCCACCGCTAAAGCAAAATCAAACTCTCCATCCCTAAGTCTCCTCAAGTTATCTAAGGCAGCACCGCTTTCCACGACGGTAACCCTTATATCATCATATTCTTTATTTATAGCGTTAGCGGTAGCAACGCACCAAGCGTAAATTGGAGAAGCCGAAGAAGTGCTCCCCATATTAAGATAGTAAACCTTAGCGAAAGCTACTACCGTAATGCAAAGAAGCATCAAGGTAAAAAGAGCTACTTTCACCGTTTTCCCCTTAGACATTTAAACTCACCTCCTTTAGTTTTAAAGAGATCAAAAGACATAATCCCCATGCTTTTTTAGATAGGGGACTAGTCCTCCCTCCCTAAGTATGTTCACCATAATCTTATTTAGGGGAACAACGGGAATTGGTATGCTCTTAGAGAGGTTTTTCAGAGAGAGGGTTTCGATATCAAGCTCAAGCTCATCCCCCTCATCTACAAGATCAGTATCGCAAACTAAGGCTGGAAGCCCTAGGTTGATAGCGTTTCTGAAAAAGATCCTTGCAAAGGACTTAGCCAAAACAGCGCTTATACCGGCATACTTTATAGCTATAGCCGCTTGCTCCCTTGATGACCCGCAGCCAAAGTTCTTCCCAGCCACGAGGAAATCTCCTCTTTTAATCCTTTTTGCTATCGTAGGGTCCACATCCTCAAGCAGGTGCTCCGCTAAAAATGCGTAATCCAGGGTCTTCGTATACTTCCCGGCTATTATATAATCTGTATTTATGTTATCTCCCAGCTTGAAAGCCCTACCTCTTAGGATCTCCCCCACTTTTACACCCCCTGTCTCACAGAAAGCGTCTTGGGTCTGTAATCTTACCCGTTATAGCTGAAGCTGCGCAGGTAGCTGGAGACGCTAAAAAGATGAAAGCCTTGTTATTTCCCATCCTCCCTTTGAAGTTTCTATTAGCGGTCGATAACACCTTCTCTCCATCCCCAGGAACTCCCAAATGCGTACCAGGACAGGGTCCACAACCAGGTGGTATTAAAACTGCCCCAGCTTCTATAAGAACCTCAATCGCACCGCTTTTCATAGCCTTAAGAAGCTCATCGTGTGAAGCTGGGCATACGATCAGCCTAACCCCATCAGAGATTTTCCTTCCAGCGAGTATAGAAGCAGCTACCCTTAAATCCTCAGCCCTTCCATTAGTACAAGTTCCTATGAATACCTGGTCGATGCTCTCCCCTTCAACCTCAGATATCGGGTAAACGTTATCTACAGAGTGATACACAGCAACCTGAGGTTGAAGGGTAGAGCAGTCTATAGAAAGCTCATCTACAAAGCTTGCGTTATCATCGCTTCTAACGGGGCTAAATTCTCTACGAGCCCTACCCTTAAGCCAACACAGTGTCTCCGAATCAGCCTCCATTAGACCAGCTTTAGCTCCGCATTCTATAACCATATTGGACAAAACGAATCTGTCGGACATCGGCATCTGACTTAAAGCCTCTCCGATGAACTCTATTGCCAAGTAGTCAGCTCCTTCTGAACCCAGCTCACCTATCATCTTAAGCGCTACATCCTTCGCATAGACCCCCTTTGGAAGGCCTCCGTTCAAGATTACTTTTAGTGTTTCCGGCACTTTTAACCACAGCTTCCCCGTTAAGAAAACGCCAGCCATCTCGGTTGACCCTATACCAAAGGCAAAGGCATTTAACGCGCCATAAGTACAAGTATGCGAATCCGTACCCACAGCTATATCTCCCGGTAAAACAAGTCCCTTCTCAATCACGACCTGATGACATACCCCACATCCTACGTCAAAAAGCTTTATTCCGTGCTCCTTCGTAAACTTCCTCATCATAACGTGCAAGTTGCTCACCTTTTCGTTTGGTGAAGGCGCCGCATGATCGAAAACGAAAATTATCTTCTCCCTATTCCACACGCTCTTCTTACCAAACTCCTCAAAAGCCTTGATCACTCCAGGACCTGTGGCATCGTGAGTTACGGCCAGATCCACAGAGACAACGGTGAAATCTCCAGCCTTAACGCCTTCCCTACAATGAGAAGATATGATCTTCTCTACTATGGTTTTCCCTCTCATCTTCATTTGCTCAAAAGCTTAAACAACTCATTAACATTGGGTAGATCCTCCAGGTTCATAACCGTCTCGATTATTCTATTTAAGCGCTCCTCATCTTGGAAAACCTTGCCCGCTAGTATTTTGAACTTCCTCTCAAGCTCCTCCCTCGTATAGGGATTCTTAGGATGTCCCTTAGGAAAAACCTGGGTTACCCTGTAACTCCTGCCATCCTTGAGGTATATATCTACATGCACTGTATATCTTAAGGAGTTAGGCAATTTGTCTATCTCTGGATCCACCACTACTTCGACCTTCCTGGCAAGCTCAAGGATTTTGGGGTCCCTTATCTTCTCCTCATTAAATTGGTCTATGAAAGCATCTCCCTCCAGCATAACCACAGCACATACATAAGGATGACTGAGCTGAGCTGAGACTACGCTGATAATCCTATCTACATCAACTGAGTACTTTTTAGTTATAGAAGTAGTGTGAACAACTATTTTCTCTATATCCTCAGGCTTAACCTCTGGATGCTCGCTTCTAAACCTCTTAAGGGCATCTATGGTTGTATGCTTACTTCTACAAGTCGAGTAAAACTTGAGACCTATCCCCATAAGCTCGTACCTAACGCCTAGGTCTCCCACTATCCTTTCCCTATCGTATACATCATCGGTAAAGCAGTTATAAAATCCTCCAAACTTGTTCTCGAAAACATCCTTTATACCGGTAAATCCCTCTTTAGCTAAAAGACTTCCTATTATGGCACCCTCTGACGACTTAGAGGGAACTATTCTCTTGGCCATAGACTCAAACTGAATCGCTTGAAGCCCTGAGGACCAATTAGCAGCAATACCAAAGGCATCTATCATTTGATCTACATTGAGATTCAATAGTTTTCCGCAGGCCGCTGTTGACCCTATAGGACAACAAACTCCAGTATTGTTAAACCCCTGATCTGCTAAAATCCTTCCAACAGGAGCTGCTATTCTACAGGATACCTCATAAGCAAGAGTTGTCGCCACAAGAAAATCTTTTCCCGAGACATTTCCTAAATACTCCGCAAATGAAGATACACATCCTAAAACCCCAGTCGAAACGTGAATTATCCCCTCAGTGTGAGTATCATCGAGCTCAAAGGAGTTAATAGCAGCTCCGTTGAGCATTGTAGCAGCTACCACCGATGTCTTATCGCTGTCGCCCCAGATTGAAACCTCCTTCTCCTTAAACAGGGAGGTTAACACCTTCTTATATATGCTCCACCACGGTGTTGTAGTACCAAATAAGCCACAACCATAGCCATCCAGCATAACATCCTTAAGATGGCTTAAAACCTCCTTCGGTATATCCTCATACTTAAGCTCAACCGCAAACTTAGCGAGAGCCTCTCCTATTGTTCCCTTTGCGGGATTCACGAATTCCCCCAAAACAGACACCCCCCTTAAAGCATTAAAAGTTCACTTATTGATCTTATGTTATTTACCTCATCAATGCTCCAAAGCCTCTCCATTAATAGGCAGGCTTTGTCCCTTCCTAAAGCTTCCTCTGTGATATCTAAGAACTTCTCCTCAAGTTCAGAATCACTCATGGGATTTTCAGGATCCCCTTTAGGGTAATCAACCCTATGGGAAAATACCCTATTATCCTTCGTGTTTATCTCAAGGACCAAAGAACGTGGATTAGGATAAAGCTTCTGAATCTCAGGATCCACTTCTATTGTTATTTTATTAACTAACTCCTTAATGCATTGATCTTTTATGCTATCCTCAGTATATTCTTTCATTCCGGCTTTGCCTCTTACAAGCACTGAGGCAATCCCATACTGAATGCTCAAGCGAGCATGTAGAGGGGTTCTATAGTCAGGAATATCTGACCCCTGTTTCGCATTTAGGTGTGTCCTTACATTTATGCTCTCAACATCCTCCGCCTTTATCCCGTATCTCTTCCTAAGCTCTAGCGCTGCCTCTACAGCGTAATGAACGTATCGACAGGAAGGATAGGGCTTAAAGTATATCCTCAAGATCTCAAAATCGCTACCTATACCTTCTTCCAAAACCTTTCTGTCATAGTTCCCCTGAGCATAGCACTTGAAAAATCCCAACCTTCCCTCCAAGATATGCTCAGGGCCGCTCAATCCCTTTTTAGCTAAAAGGGCTGCAAGGATACCGTTTCTGGCAGCGTTTGCTGGATGAAGATGCTTAACATTTGAGCCATCTATCTCGTATTGATTTATTCCACAAGCCATGCTACCCGCGATCCCAAGGGCGCTTACTATCTCCTCTTCCGAAAGCTTCAATAGCTTAGCTGAAACAGCCGTAGTACCAAACACAGCAACGGTTCCCGTCGGATGAAAACCACTGAGATAGTGATGAGGATTTACCGCCGTCCCTATTCTCAGAGAGACCTCGTACCCGCAGATAATAGCTTCTAAAAGATCTCGTCCGCTAGCGCCAAGCTTTTCGGCTAAAGCTAAAGAGGTCGGTATTAAAGAAGCACCAGGATGATAAGTGGCATACTTTGAACCATCATCTAGCTCAAGAGCATGAGCCATAGCAGCATTAGCAAAGGCTGCTGTCATGCAAGACCTCCTAAGATTAGTCCCCACTATGGTCGATTCCCCTACCTCCTCAAGCTCTTGAGCTAAACTCTTTACTACTCTTGCAGTATCTGAATAGAAGCTTCCAGCGATCATAACTCCAACAGCATCGAAAAAGCACCTTTTAGCTTGGTGCTGAACCTCAGGCGGCACAGATTGTAAACTCAGAGAGCTAATGAAAGTTGCAAAATTTCTAGTGTAAGACATGGCTCACTCATCCCACGGTATATCTATATTGAAAAGAGGCGCATATTGCTGGCAACCATACACATCGGTTTCGCCTGGTCCTCCGCTCGGGGACGCTCTTCTGAAGTTCGCCTTTATCCCCATCCCAGGGTCGAAAAACATAAAGTCTATAATCTTATCGGGCTCAACGCCATAAAGCTCCGCTATCTTCTCCCTGGTTATCACACCGCTTTTCTTTACCTTTTCGTATATATCTCTGTCATCGAAAATTATCTCCAGCGTTATCACAAACGAACCTGCGTTTTTACTTCTTATAGTCCTAGCTAACTCACATATGTTCTTATATTTTCTAACCATTTTCACAATACCTCCTATAAACCTCCTTTATATCCTCGAAAGAGGATTCCTCAGGTCTCCTTTCCATGATCACACGCCATAATTCCTTCAGAAAGCTTTCAGGATAGTAAGGTTCAAGTATGGAGGAAAGCTTCTTGTAGAGCCGATCGCGATCCACAGGTCTTTCCGGTTCTCCTAGAGGAATAGAAACCTTTCTCTCAAACACCCTTCCATCACTGGTTAATACTCTCATATAGGCACCTCGCTCCTCCGGATACAACTTATCCATATCGGGATCAGACTCAATCTTAACCCTATCCCTAGCAAAAACCTTAAGTTCCTCATCTCTAAGCGACTCCTCAGAGTAATCCTCTAGGGTTACATTCCCCTTCATGAGAGCCACGGAAACGGAGAAGGGCAGGCTAAAAAGAGCTTCCTCAAAGGAGCTCGGACAAGCTATATTGCCGACCTCAGCTATGCCCACAGAATATGTTCGGATCAAGACCTCCTTAACCTCTTTAAGGCTTTGTATTCCCAGGGTATCCTTAGCTTCTATCGCCAAATCTATAGAAGCATGACAATGCCTACAAGTGGGATACAGCTTTGTATAAGCGAAGTTTATCTCCCATCGCTTGCCCAGATCACCTATTAAAGCTCTCTCGTCATACTCTCCATTACACATGGCCTTGAGCCAACCATGCTTTCCTTCAAAGAGCGTTCTAGGGCCTCTAGCTCCTAGAGCAACGAGATCAGCTGCTAAAACACCAGCCATAGCAGCATGACCAGCTTGGAGAACCTTTATAGACGGATTGTCATGAAGCATCTCCTGTATTCCTGCGCTCTGCAAGCCACCTATAGATACAGAGTAGGCGGTTCTCAATGCATCGAAGCCCTTAAGGAACGCGCATGCTGCTGCAGATCCCAAGGCTCCACAGGTACCCGTTGAATGAAAGCCCCTTCTTAAATGGGATGGGTTTATGGCTCTTGCAACCCTTAGCATGAGATCGTACCCCACAACTATGGCTCCAAGCATCCTCTTGAAATCACTACCTTCTCTCTCACCGAAAGCTAAAACAGATGGTATTATCGCTACCCCAGGGTGCGATGTGCCCCATCTATGCCCATCGTCAAGCTCCACTGAATGCGCCATAGCCCCCATAGCTAAAGCCGCATGAATAGCTGGGACCTTCCTGTTCAAGCAAAGAATGGTAGATTCCTCTTTTCCCCCTAAACTCAGCACATATTTATTCACATAGGAGGCAACCTCTCCTCTCTTAAACCCCACAGCCAATACACCCAAAAAATCTATAAGACGCTCCTTAGCCCTTTCTATCACTTCTTGAGGAATGCTATCTAAGTCCAAACTGGAATAAAACCCCGAAAGCCTAAGGAGAAGCGTATCCTTTACGCTTTCCAATTCCCAGATCACCTCCCCTATCCCCTGACTATCTCAAACTTGTAACGAAATATTTTGGGATCCAAGGGATCATCAAGTCTCAAAAGGTGATCTATAGTCCACTTATAACATTTGTTCTGAGGATACAGAGGTTCATCGGTTAGCAAGGCCACAGAACCTCCCGAGGAATTCATCTGTCCAGGATAGCTCATATAAAAGAGTCTAAACTTTGCACATTTAGCCACTGCAGTAGCAAGCTCCTTATCCTTAGAAATCGATTCTATTACTATCGCCACCTCATGAGAGCTGGTTTGCTTCACCGGTTCAAAATCTTTCATTATAGCGTTTTTACCATATACGTGAAAGAAAAGTTGGTAATCTTTATCACGATGGGGGCCTATTATCTCAGAAACCTTCCTGCGAGTCTCCTGCAGAATCATGTCCATATAAAAAATAGCCCGCGGATCCCTAACACCAACTATATGATAAACTCTGTAACCTATTTCCCCTGCCCCCTCGATTTTTACCTTGTAAGAACCGTCAGGTGATGGTATGAACTTACTTCCATACACTCTAGTTATTCTTTCGTTCTCTGCTACATAAATGCATTCATGCATATCAAGTACCCCTCCAGGAACCGCTTGTATGAAGGGATTTGTCCTCTCATACATAGAATGAGCAGCTACACTATGAGGAGTAGCCCGCTGTTCAGGATGCATAGGCTCTATAGAAAAATACTCGTGAGTTACCGTAGCCACTATGGACTCTTTAACCTTTTGGGGCCAGCACACTAAAGAAGCGCACTCACAAGCCTTACCCATGTGCAAGCTTATACCTTTAGGAAAGCCCTTATATATAGGATAGGCAGCCAGAACAGCATCATCACAGGCCCTCCCAGCGAGAATCACATCCGCTCCGAAACTTAAGGCATGGATTATCTGCTCTACCCCCATCATGGCAACTACGTTATTGGTCTGAGCCAATACTTCCTCAGTTATAGGATAATCCGCCCCTAAGGGCTCGGTATCTCCACGCTCAACTCTTTTAGCCAATTCATCCTTATCTATTTGAGAATATATCAAAGCCATCTTAAAGGGACCAAGCCTTCTCTCTTTAGCTACCTCTCTTATGATTTGAGCGTATCTATCTACAGCTTTATCTGTTCCAGTGGTGCTACAGGACCCTACTATCATCGGAACTCCTTTCTTTCTGCTTTCGACCAAAAGCAGCTCAAGATCGTGTCGTTCCCACTCTATTGGATTATGAGGCATATCAGCACCTAAGAACGTTGGTCCCGCATCCGCCGTTCCAGCATCATTAGCAAAACAATCTATATCCCTCTTAACGCCCTCATAAAAACTACCCTTCTCTATTATGTTGTCACCCAAGTTTCCCGTAGAAACCAATATAGACACCCTCTTCACCTTCACCCCTCCTTTGTGGAAATACACTTCCACAACTGACTCCACTATAGCATAAGTATTCTCTTTTTGCAAGTATGGTAACTTGAAAAACAATGATAAAATTTATGATAAGAGAACTCTTCCAAAACTCTTGGATAGCCGCTTCCCTAAAATGATCTTTTTAGGGGTTATAAAGTTAATGGGGGTGATAGTAAATATGGAGCTGGAGGAGCATCCCTCAACCCTTTTAGAAATAGTTAAGAATCTCTACTTCCAAGAGACACCTGTAACATCTCTCTACCTGCAGGAGAGACTTCGCAAAGTGGGGCTTAATGTAGATTCCCGCACAATAAGGTATCACCTGTTAAATATGGAAAAGAAGGGATTAGTAAAACGCTTAGGTAAAAGAGGAGTTATGCTCACGAAAAAAGGGCTTGAAGAAGCTAAAATAATGCTTCTTCCGGAAAGGCTTGGAGAAATGGCTATAGAAGGAGAAAAAGCTTTTTGGGAATCTAGCTATGACATAGATAAAAACACTGGCTCTATAGTCGCAAACACCTTAATCATAAAAAGAGAACAGCTTAGGGAAAGCTTGGAGATAATGATTAAGTTAAGCCAAAGGCAAATCATATTCTCTCCACTTATAGCGATAGAACCAGGACCGAAAAAGTTAAAGACCATCTTCATTCAAGAGGATGAGGTTGCCTTAATCGTTCCAAGTTCTAGAAATTACGACCTCATATTCCAAAAAAGAGGAATACCCATAGAAAGCACAGCTACAGGCATACTTTTCATAGAAGAGGAAAAGGTTCGAGGCTTCTCTGAGATCATGATACACACCGGAACCACCATAAGCCCAGGAGAGCTCTTCATTCGTGGAGGATACACATCTGTCAGCTCTTACATATCAACAGGAATAGGACACGTAACCGCAGCCATCAAAACCTTTCCGTCAATCCTATACGAAAAGGTTATAAAAACAGTAGATCTTCTAGAAAACACGCCTTTTAGAAAACCGATTTACCACAGCTACACGATCCCTAACAGATTCCGCTTCTCTATATGGGAAAAAAACAGAGGGCTCATAGTAGTATTCGGAGGAGCTAACTACCTAGCTCCTTTAGTTGAGCTGGGATTAACGAAGAATATTCATATAGCGAACATCTCCTATCCCATCGAATCTATGAGATACCCCCAAAGCTTGCTTAAACTCTTAGAGCAAGACAAAGCTCCCAATATCAACGGTGGCTAAAATGGAAAGGTATTTCCGAAACAAACAAAGGATCATAAACAGGCTCACAATCGGAGGCGAAGAAGATGAAGGAAGATAAAGTAGATGTTGTTTGCCAAATTAGACAAAAAAGGGAAATCTTGCCGAAAAAGCAAAAAAAACTTTGTGACTACATAATTAATAATTATATTAAGGTTGCTTTTTCAAGCGCTCAAGAACTTGCTGAGGAAACGAAGACAAGTTTAGCTACAATACATAGGGTGTCCGTAAACCTCGGTTTTAAAAACTATAAGGACCTTAAGGAAAAGCTTAAAGAGTATATATCTGAGACCCATGGCATGCCTCTAAATAAAATGCGGGAGGCACTTAAGGCTTTGGATGAAAATGGGCTTCTAGAGAAAATAATAAGCGAGAGCGTAAGAGCCTTAGAAGACCTGCTCAACGAACAGCTTCTGAAAGCTTTCCCCAGAAGCGTCGATATAATCGCAAAAGCAAGAAGAGTATACATAATAGGCTTAAGATCTACAAGAGGAATAGCTCTCTATCTGCATGCATTACTTCTTCAATATAGAGAGGATGTCTTCCTCGTAGACGCAAATGGAACAGATGAAATGTTTGAAGTTTTGATAGACATGAAACCCCAAGATGTTATGATAGCGTTGATGGCAGGAGTCCCTCGATACACTAAAAGAACCAAATATGCCATAGATTTTGCTCACAAAAATGGCGTACCTATAATTCTAATTACTAATAGCTTATCTAATGCCATGATTCCACTGGCTACAGAAACGCTTCTATCCCCGCAAAACACCAGTCATTATAGCGCTATAACCTTCGTGGCAGTATGTGATGCTATCGTAGCTGCTGTAGGATCTAAATTAAAGGCCGAATCACAAAAGCGTCTAAACTTGTTAAGCGAAGTTCTCGTTAAGTATGGTATCTCCGAATGATATAATATTTTCTATGAAAGTCGCTATTCGGAAGCTTAAGGAGATAAGCTACCAAGAGATAAGGGCGAAAGTCAATGAAATATTTGATCTCTTAGGTGGCGTTGAGAGATTCGTCTCCCTGGGAGATAAGGTCCTCATAAAGCCCAATCTCCTTTCCCCATCGAGGATCGAGGAAGCGAGAATAACGGATCCCAGGGTAATAGAAGCGATAGTCGAGCTTATCCACCCCTTAGCTTCAGAGGTATGGATAGGAGACAGCTCCGGAGTATCAACAAAGAGCGCTACAGAAAGGACTATGGATAGCATAAATCTTAAAGATCTGCTTAAGAGATACCCGAAGCTAAAGTTGAGAAACTTCGATGAGGAAGGCAAAAGGATCATTGAAATAGGCTTAGGGAAGAGGGGGAAAATTCACATTGCCCTGGCCCAGGCTGTCTTTGAAGCCGATAAGGTAATAAACGTGCCTAAGCTGAAAACCCATAACTTTACCGTAATGACATGCGCCGTGAAGAACACCTTCGGCTGTCTTCCCGGGGGGCAGAAAGCAAGGGTACATGCAGAGGCTAGGGATCCTGAGAGCTTCTCCCACGCTCTCATAAACATTCATCTTGCCGTTAAACCCACCCTATCTATAGTCGATGCCACCCTTTCCATGGAAGGGGAGGGACCATCCTGGGGAAAACCAATTGAAACCAAGCTGATATTTGGCGGAGAAAACTCCTTCGCAGTAGACATAGTGGCATCTAAAATAATGGGGTTTAAACCTGGACGCATACCCACGATAAAGGTGGCTGAAGATAGAAACCTCAACCCAGATAGAATAGAAATCCTGGGGGAGGAGCTTAAAGAGGTTTCCTTCAACTTCGAGCCCCCTAAAAGCGGCATACTTGCGCGTGCTTTGCCCTCCTTTTTATGGAAGGGATTGACATCGAGGGTAAGGATGGATGAAAATAAGTGTGTAAGATGTGGTATATGTGCGAAGAATTGTCCGGTGAAAGCTATAGAGCTTAATCCCTATCCAAGGGTTGATGAGAGAAAGTGTATCATGTGTTTCTGCTGTCATGAGCTATGTCCTGTAGGAGCAGTGAAGATTCAAGAGAGGCTGCTTTCAAGGATACTTTTGCGCGGAGGGAGTTAAAGAGTGAACCTAGCGATCAAGCTAACTTTACTTAGAATGATTCTTACTATACCATTTATAGTATCCTGCCTAACAGAAGAGGGGGAACTGAAAACCATATCTCTGATCATCTTCTCCATCGCATCTTTAACGGACTATCTCGACGGGAGGATAGCGCGAGCCCAAAGGACCGTCACCGATGCGGGTAAGCTTCTTGACCCAATAGCAGATAAGATCCTAATAACCGGTGCATTTGTGAGCTTCGTTCAATTGGGAAAGGTTCCAGCATGGATAGCCATAGTCATAATAACGAGGGAGTTTTTAGTAACGGGACTGAGAACATTGGCAGCAAATAAAAACATAATTATAGCAGCAAGCTCCTTTGGAAAGGCCAAGATGCTACTTCAGACCATAGCCGTGTTCATCATACTTTTGGGGTTTGAAAAGATGATAAGCTCGCTCATCCTATGGGCGACCGCGATAGTTACTATTTTATCAGGCTTGGATTACTTCCTCAAGAATAGATCGATAATAAGGGAAACTTTAAAATAGGAGGTAGATATATAGTTATATGGATTACATCATCTTCATAATTTTAGGTTTTCTTTTAGGTTCATTTCCAACGGGATACGTTTACGCTAAGCTCAGCTCAGGGATAGACATAAGAAAATACGGAAGCGGAAATATAGGAATGGCAAATGTAAGGAGAACCTTAGGCAGAAAAGCAGGCTTTATAACGCTCTTAGGAGACCTCACTAAAGGAGCGCTATCCTACCTTATAGCCCTGAAGTTTACAGGCTCTCAAGAGATAGCCTTAGCTTCGGGGTTTGCGTCTATCTGCGGACACGTATGGACCCCTTTCTTAAAGTTCAAGGGAGGTAAAGGAATAGCCACCACCTATGGCGTTCTTTTAGCAGCATCTTTACCTGTGGCCATTCTCTCAGCTTTCGTCTGGTATAGCCTAGTTAAGATAACAAGATACTCATCCTTAGGATCGCTATGCGGTGTAGCCTCAAGCATAGCGTGGGCCTATATAGTCCCACTTTCTCCGAAAGCTCTTCCCTACTTTTCGATAATAGCGCTTGCCCTTGTCCTTTACACCCACAGGGAGAACATAAGAAGGCTCCTTAAGGGAGAGGAGCTGACCATCGATGGAAAGCCCAAGGGTAGAGGAACTTGAATCGCTAACCTCTCCTTGTAGATTGTGCCCTCATAGGTGTGAGGTGGATCGTAGAAAAGGTATCGCTGGCTTCTGTAGAGTTTCGACGCTCGACCCCATGATAAGCAGCTATGGTCCTCACTTTGGGGAGGAGAGCTTTCTCGTCGGAAGGGGAGGATCAGGGACGATCTTCTTCACCTACTGCAACATGCGTTGCGTATTCTGTCAGAACTACGACATAAGCCAGTTAGGCTCAGGCAAAGTAGTTGATATTGAAGACCTGGTTAAGATAATGCTTCTTCTTCAAAAGGTTGGATGCCACAACATAAACCTTGTAACGCCTACGCCCCATGTTTACTCAATAGCCAAGGCAATAGAGCTCGCGAGGGCAAGGGGCTTAGAAGTTCCCATAGTCTATAACTCCGGAGGATACGATTCCGTTGAAACTTTAAGGGCACTTAAAGGATTGATAGATATCTACATGCCCGACTTTAAATACGGCGAGTCTAAGGCTGGAGAAGAGCTGTCGAAGGTTAAAAACTACACTGAGGTAGCTTTAGAGGCTATAGATGAGATGCTCTCTCAAGTGGGGCATCTGGAGATAGCTCCCAACGGTTTGGCGAGGAAGGGGGTCTTCGTGAGACATCTCATAATGCCTAATGATGCAGCATCTTCGTTTAAAGCGCTTGAGCTCCTCACAAAAAACTTCCCCGGCATAGCTGTAAACTTGATGGACCAGTACTATCCAACCTATCGCGCACATAGCTACCCTAAGATATCAAGAAGGATAAACGCCATCGAGTGGAGTGAAACCTTGGAGTTCGCAAGAAAGCTCAAGCTAAGAATAGTAAACTAATAGCCCTAACGAGGGAAGCCAATATAAAGGCCAAAAATATAGTAAAAATAACAATGAGCAAAGATCTCTTCCACCCTACCTCCTTCACAAGGGCACCCAACGTAGATATGCAAGGGAAGTAAAAGACGACGAAGATGGTGAAAACGAGCATCTGAGAGGGAAGAAGAAGCTTAAGATCTCCTCCTAATGCCTGCTTAAGCATTAAGAGAGAGAGCTCCTTCCTCAGTATCCCGAATATCAGGGTAACGCCGACCTCCAGGGGAAGACCAAGAGAGTAGGTTAAGAACCTTAAAAAGGCGTTTATCTTGGCCTCAAGCCCATAATAAGAAAGAAGGGATAAAATCACACTACCAGCTAAAAGAAGGGGCCAGGCGATTACTATGAATTCCCGCAACCTGAGCCACATCTTAGCGATTATGCCCCGAATCGTCGGAAAACGATAGGGAGGAACCTCCATTATCAAGCCTTCGCAGTAGCCAGGAAGAAGCTTCGAGAACCCCCAACCTAAGAGGGCTATAATGAAGAGATTCAAAGCGTATATGAAGAAAACCCAGCTCCCACCGAGATAGAAACCGACTAAACCCATTATTATACTCATGCGAGCAGCGCAGGGCACTAAGACGGTTAAGATAGAGGCTATCAAGCGATCGCGCGAACTCTCAAGAACTCTCACGGCCATGACACCGGGGACGTTGCATCCATATCCGAGCATCAAGGGAATTATGGCCTTACCGTGAAGGCCTATCTTATGCATAATCGCATCCATCAGAAAGGCTATCCTAGGAAGATAACCCACATCCTCAAGGAAGGCCAATCCTATGAGAAAGGGGACAAGGTAAGGCAGAACTATAGCGAGGCCACCTGTAAAACCATCATATAAACCTTTAAACATGTATGCCGAAAGGCTATCACCCTTAAATAGGGGCTCCACATAACCGTAAAGGGAGTCAAAGATCTCAAGAAGCGGTTCCTCAATAAGAGCTCCAAGCTTAAAGACCGAAACGAAGAAAAGGTAAAGAGCTATAACGAGAAGAGGATAGCCTATGAAGGGGTTAAGCATAACGGAATCCAGCTTCTCCCTAAAGGTCTCCCTTACCCTTTTAACCTTAGCGACCTGCTCAAAGATGCTAAAGGCAAGAGCATGCCTCTGAGAGGCTATTACTTCTTCAGGAGAGAGATTATACTCTTTAACCAAACCCTCTCTAAGCTCGTCAACTTGGGGCTTTAAATCAGGAGAGTACCTATAAACCAGCGGAGCTATCTCCTCATCCTGCTCAATAAGCCTTATGGTAAGAAACCTTGCAGGAAGCTTACCAACTATGTTTATATCCCTAACTCGCCTTTCCAGCTCCGATATGGCTCTCTCTATAGCCCCGCAGAAACTGAAAGGGGAAGCCCTAACACCATCCTCAATGGCCTTCAAGGCGGTCTCAAAGAGCTCCTTAATTCCCTTACCACTCTTGGCGATCGTCGCAACTACGGGAACCCCTAAGACCTGCGAAAGCTTATTAACGTCTATTATTATCCCCTTCTCCATCGCCTCATCCATCATGTTAAGGCAGAGAATCATGGGAATCTCAAGCTCCATAAGCTCTATCGTAAACTCGAGACTTCTTGAAAGGAGCGAAGCGTCAACCACGTTTATGTATAGATCTGCACCCGTTCTAAGGATAAACCTGCGCGCTTCCTTCTCCGCTTCATCGACAGGAGTGAGGGAATAGATACCAGGGAGGTCAATGAGCTCAAATACCCTGCTGCCAAAGCGAACATCGCTCATCGTATAAGTTACAGTTGTCCCAGGAAAGTTAGACGCTATAGATCTGTACCCAGCAACCTGATTGAATATGGTGCTTTTGCCACAGTTAGGTTGCCCTACGAGGGCAATCCTCACTCTATCCTTTCCACCCAAATCCTTGAAGCAACCCCTTTCCCAAGAGCGACCCTAGCATTGTTAACCTCAACCATCATGGGGCAACTTAGGAGAGCACTCTTTGAAACCTTAACCTCCACGCCCGGCATTATTCCAAGCTGGATCAGCCTAAGCTTAAAAGCGCGTCCTCCAATCAGATTTATAACCTTGCCCCTCTCTCCCTCTTTAAGTTTATCTAAAGAGACTACATCCCTCATTCACGTCCACCTTTAGGCCAGAAAGCATCTTCGGGCTTTTAGTTATTATACACTATTTTAACCAATAAAAAAAGCGCCCCCCAAGCTTGGGGGCGCTTTTTAATCTTTCTTAATCCTTCTCAACAATACCTTTCCTTCATTTTGTCTATGGCTTCCCAGAGACCCAAAAGATAGGTTATACCTAAAGCCCTATCATAAAGGCCATAACCGGGACGCCCCTTCTCTCCCCATATCATCCTACCGTGATCCGGCCTGACATATCCATTGTAGCCTATATCATGGAACGCCTTAACCACCTCAAACATATCATGAGAGCCACAGAAAGATGGGTGAGCGGTCTCATAGAACTTCCCACGCTCCACTATCTTGAGATTCCTCAAGTGAGCGAAATGTATCCTACCCATCCTACCAAAATAGCGGATCATCTCAGGAATGTTGTTATTCGGGTTGGCACCGAGGGACCCCATGCAGAGGGTCAATCCGTTATAAGGGCTATCGACAGCCTTCAAGAACTTTTCTATGTTCTCCCTGTTAGTAACTATCCTGGGAAGCCCAAAGATGCTCCAAGGTGGATCATCAGGGTGTATGGCAAGCTTCACATCGCACTCCTCACAGACGGGGATCACCCCCTTAAGGAAATAAATCAGGTTATCAAGGAGCTTCTTTTCATCAACGTCCTTGTAAAGCTCGAAGGTTTGCTCAAGCTTCTCGAGCCTATCCCACTCCCAACCGGGTAAAACGAGCCCTGCAGAGCCCTCTTTAACCCTCCGAACCAGCTCCTTAGGGGTAATGTTCTCTATAAGGCTATGATCGTACTCCATCACCTCTGATCCATCGGGAAGTTTCTTATGAAGGTCCGTCCTCATCCAGTCGAATATCGGCATAAAGTTATAGCAGACCACCTTAACCCCAACCTTTGACAGGTTCCTTATCGTTTCCCTATAGTTCTCTATGTATCTATCTCTTGTGGAAAGACCGAGCTTTATATCCTCATGGACGTTAACGCTTTCGATGACCTCTAAGGTAAGCCCAGCACTTTCAACCGTATCCTTAAGGTGCTTGATCTTCTCAAGGGGCCAAACTTCCCCCACAGGCACATCAAACAGAGCTCCAACAACTCCAACAACTCCCGGAATCTGCCTTATCTGCTCGAGAGTTATAGGGTCGTTACCCTCACCATACCACCTGAAGACCATCTTCATACCTATATCCCCCCTAAGATCTCCTTTAACGTCTTCCTCACGGCACCGGGGCCAGCTATCATCCTCTTAAAGTGCTCCTCTATTCTATGGCCTAAACCCACCTCATAAAGGTTAACCTTAAAGAGCTGCGAACTTGACAATATGGGCCTCAGCCGATCCTTCACCGAATAGGGATCCCCGAACCTAACATCAGCGATGTAACCCCTCAAGGTATCCAAGAGTGGATCGGGGCTAAGCTCCATCGGCTTACCCTCATCATCTACACCCAAAAGATACCTGCACCATCCCGCTATAACAAATGGTATATACTTAAGTTCCGTAGGGTCAAGATCCGGGCGCTCATGATAGGCTCTTATGGTCTCACCGAACCTTATGGGAACCTTCTGAGAGGTATCTGTAGCGATCCTCTGAGGAACGTCTGGCAAATAGGGATTGGAAAGCCTCTCCGATATGGCCTCTTTCAAAAACTCCCTTGGGTTTATTATACCTGGATCCACCACAACCTTGATCCCCTCTTCCCCCACACCCTTAACCAGCTCAACCAAAAGCGGATCCCTCATCTCATCAGCTATGGTCTTATAACCCAAGAGACATCCAAAAACACCGAGAGTGGTATGAAGAGGGTTCAGGCAGGCGGTAACCTTCATTCTTTCGGACTTCTCAACGGTATCCCTATCGGTCAAAAAGAGATTTCTTGAAACTCCCTCGAAGGGAGGCCTACCGTTGGGGAAGCTATCCTCTATCACAAGGTACTGTGCTCTCTCCATATTGACGAAGGGAGCTATAAAGGTCTTCTTCTCGGTTATATATATTTCCATCCTGACAATTCCAAGATCCTCAAGATGCTTCCTAACGAACTCCGAAGGTCTCGGAACTATCTTATCTATCATACTCCAGGGAAAGCTAACACTTTCTCTAAGATAATCCAGAAAGCTCTCCTCTATGAAGCTCATCTTAACCCATTCCTCAGCTATCTTATTCAGAGAGGAGAATAGCTTCTCTCCGTTCCTCGAGAAATTATCAAGACTAAGCATGGCGATAGGAAGCTTTCCGCTCCTAAACCTCTCGTATAAAAGCGATACGATCCGTCCCATCGAAGTTTTAGGATAAAGAGGGCCTCTTTCCATGTCCTCAAGAACCTGGGGATAGGGCCTTCCTCTCTCATCCTCAAGGTTGTACCCCTTTTCAGTTATGGTTAGGGACGCAACTTGCAAAGATGGATTCCTAAAAATACTCTTCAATATCTCCCAGTCCCCCGAGTCAGGGCTTCCCTTTAATCCCATCGCTATACTTGCTATAACCTCTTTATCCAGGGTTCCATCGCTGTTTATAGTGACAGCTAAAGCGAGATTATCATAGGGGTAATATATCTTGTCTAGAATCTCATAATCGAAAAGCTCAACCCCGATTATGCCAACGCTCTCTCTACCTAGCTCAATCATACCCTGCGATATACCGGCTATAAACCCCCTAAATATGTTTCCCGTTCCAAAGTGAACCCATTTCGGATTATCTCTGGTATTTCGCCTGACCTTTTCTATATCGAAGGTCGGAAGCTTTACACCAGCCCTGCTCCAACCATTCCTATCCTTTAACCCTTCCAAACTCAGCATAAGCACCTTTCGATTCACCTCTCAACTCTCCCTGATGTGGCACCCCCTGCGAGTTTCTCAACTTCATCCTCGCTTAAGGAAGAAAAGTCACCAGGAATCGTATGCTTTAAGCAAGATGCCGCTCCCGCGAACTCAGCCTTCCTCTGGGGATCGTACCCTTTCAACGTAGCGTATATTAAACCTCCAGCGAAACAATCACCAGCTCCAACTCTATCCACTATATAGTGTATCTCATACCTATTAGAGAAGTAAGGCTTACCCCCCTCGAAGATCATGACGGACCAATAGTTTACCGTTGCAGAGAGGCTCTCCCTTAAAGTTACACCTATAGTATCAAAATTATATTTCTTGCTTATCTCCTCTGCAACTTTAACATAAGCTTCCCTAACTATCTTCCCGGTCTTAAGGTCCAACCCCTCAACTGGGATTCCCAAAACCTTCTCTATATCCTCCTCATTAGCTATTAGGACATTAACGTACTCCATAAAGGGGATCATCACCCTCTGGGCCTCCTCTTTACTCCATAGCTTAGCTCTATAGTTCAAGTCGCAGCTCACCTTGACCCCCCTCTTTTTAGCAACCTCGAGGGCATCCTTGACTATCGCTGGAAGCTCCTTGCCTAAGGGCGGCGTGATGCCAGAGAAGTGAAACCACCTAGCTCCATCGAGTATTCTCTCCCAATCGAAGTCTTCCCTTTTGGCTTGAGAGATAGAAGAGCCAGCCCTATCATAAACGACCTTGCTAGCCCTCTGAGATGCCCCTATCTCCAGGAAGTATATACCTATCCTCTCCCCACCCCTTGCTATGTAATCGGTTTTAACGCCGTACTTCCTGAGATGGCCTATCGCAGCATCACCCAGAGGATTCTTGGGAAGTTTTGTAACATAATAAGCGTCAAGCCCCATCTGGGCCAAAAAGGCAGCCACATTAGCTTCAGCACCACCATAGGTAACGTCAAAGGACTCCGCCTGAAAGATCCTCTTATAGTTCGGGGGACTAAGCCTAAGCATTATCTCACCAAAGGTTACCACTTTCACAGGAAAACACCTCCTTACCCTATCGGGAAATTTTCATAAAGGGTTACTCTGGGGAGCAGTATAGGCATCATTATCCATTACCATAGCTATCTCCTTCAGTATACTAGTATTCACAATAAAATTAACAGAGAAAGAAAGTCTAAATCAACTCTTAAACTGCGCCCCATTACCCCAAAGGCTTCTTAAAATTCCCAGATTCGCCTTAAATCTTTTAATTTCTCACTTTTAATAAAATTACTTTCCTAATTTGAAAATTAGTACCCCAGCTTCTTTGATATCTCTTCCGCTGCCCTTTTAAGATGAAGAGCGCACTCTTTGATGACCTCCTCACTAAGCCTCCTAGCGGCGCCTGACACACTCATACCAGCGATAGGGTAACCTGTATGGTCAAATATGGGAACTCCAACGCACTTTATACCTATCTCGTTCTCTTCATTATCAACGGCATATCCCAGTTCCCTAATTTTCTTAAGCTCCCCTTTTAACATCTGAGGATCGGTTATAGTATTTGGCGTTTTCCGATTAAGCCTCTTTTTTGAAAGATACTCCTCAATCTCACTCTCAGGTAAATAAGCTAAGATGGCCTTGCCCGATGCGGAAGCGTAAAGCTCGACCTTCATCCCCACCCTTGAGACCATTGGTATGCTATATACCCCCTCCACCTTATCTATGTAAACTCCATCAAAGCCATCCTTTAGGACCAAATGAACCGTTTGGCCCGTCTTAGCCATCACATCTACAAGGTAGGGATGAGCTATCTCCCTCACGTCTATCTTCCTTAAAACCATAGAGCCATATTCAGCTAACTTATAACCAGGTATATATCTCTTATCCCTCTTTCTCACGATGAAGCCGAGCTCCTCAAAAACCTTCAAATACTTATATGCGTTAGATACACTCATATTAAACTCTCTCGCCACATCGGTTATGCTTACATCCCCAGGCGAAAAAATCACGTAATCTAAAATCTGCATAGCCTTCCTTAAGGTATTCACGCCCTTTCCCCCCTCTACCAGCCTTAACCTATAATATTATGCTATCATTAAGAAAGCTATTTTCATATTCTCAAAGATGGGGGGTGAAAGAATGTTTTTAGGAGAAAATTACCTTTTAACCAATAATACGGCGAAAAAAATCTATGAAAGCATCCAAAATCTCCCGATTATAGACCTTCATAACCACCTGGATTCGAGAGAGCTACTTGAAAAGGAGAACTGGAACGATATATGGGAAGCGGAAGGAGCAACGGACCATTATGTATGGAGCCTCATGAGAAGGTGTAGCATCCCTGAAAGCCACATAACTGGAGGGGCATCTAATAAGGAGAAATGGCTTGCCTTAGCGAGGGTCTTTCCCAGGCTAGTCGGTAACCCCACCTACGAGTGGATCCACCTCGACCTATGGAGAGTCCTAGGTATAAGAAAGATAATCTCCCAGGACACAGCGGAGGAGATATGGGAGGAAAGCAAGAAAATCTTAGCAAGACCTGACATGAGCCCGCGAGAGATACTCAAAAAAATAAAAGCAGAAGTTTTATGCACAACAGACGACCCCATCTCAAATCTCGAATATCACAGGAAGGCTAACGAAAATATCAAAGAGTTTAAGACGCTACCCACATGGAGACCTGATAACGCTATGAATATAGAGAAAAGAGAATGGAAGGAATACGTTATAAAGCTTGGGGAAAGATACAAAGAGGAGGTCTCACATCTTGATGGTTTCTTAAGCGCTCTTTGGAAATCCCACGAGAGCTTCAATGCTTATGGATGTATAGGAAGCGACCACGCTTTACTTGAGCCTTTGATATACTTTGTAGAAAAGAAAAGGGCAGAGGAAATATACAAAAAGGCGATGTCAGGTAAAGAGTTAAAGGAAGAGGAGATAATAGACTTCAAGTCATTCATAATGCTCGAGTTTGGGAAAATGAATCAAGAGACAAACTGGATAACACAGCTTCATATAGGGGCACTTCGAGACTACAGAGCGAAACTACTAAACGATTTGGGACATAACTCTGGTGGAGACATCTCAACGAACTTCATAAGGATAGCTGAAGGGCTTCAATATTTTCTAAACGAGTTTGATGGCAAGCTGAGAATAATAATATACGTCTTAGACCCAACCCATCTTCCAACCATAGCGACGATTGCCCGAGCCTTCCCTAACGTATTCATCGGGGCCCCATGGTGGTTTAACGATAGCCCCTATGGAATGGAAACCCATCTCAAGTATATAGCCACGGTTGACCTTCTTTACAATATCCCCGGCATGGTGACAGACTCAAGAAAGCTTCTTTCCTTCGGCTCGCGGACCGAGGTCTTTAGAAGGGTCCTTTCAAACGTCTTAGGAGAGATGGTGGAAAAGGGAGAAATACCTTACAAAGAAGCTCAAAATGTAGCAAAGCACATCTCCTACGAAGGGCCCAGGGAAATGTTACTTAAATGATATAATATGATAGATGAGCTTCGAGATAAGCCTAAGAAACATCCCGATAGTGATAAATATAGGAGAAGTAAGGAGATACCTTGGAGAATATAGAGGTATTACTCTTGTTTCAAACGAAATCCATTTTCTGATAGAGCGATTAATCGCTCAGAGCAAGGCTTTCATAAGCGCAGCGATATTCTCTAAGAGCTTAAGGATAAAATCCAAAGGCGAAAACCTGGTAGAAACAGAGGAACTTGTCCTTCCTGGAAAGGACATAGCCAAGCTACTTAAGGATTCTATAGAAGTCATAGTCTGTGCAACAACCATAGGAGAGGCTTTAGAAAGAGAGGTTGACGAATTGACAAGTAGAAAAAGGTTCCTTGAAGCAACTATCTTAGACGCTATAGGGTCAACCGCAGCAGATACGGCCATGGACTACCTAAATAATCTGCTTATAGCTGAAGCTACAAGAAGAAAGTTAAAACTGACAAGAAGATACAGCCCAGGCTATGGAGACCTCCCCCTCCTTATTCAAGGGGAACTCCTTAAGGTCTTAGGGGGAGATTCCCTTGGCATAAGGGTCTCTCCTTCCTATATGCTAATACCAAGAAAGTCAGTTACCGCTCTAATAGGGGTGATGGAAGGGTGAAGCTAGATTTCAAGAGGGTCATGATCTTAGATGGTGCAACTGGAACAGAGCTCTATAAGAGAGGGCTTCCTCCAACAGCCATACCTGAAGAGCTAAACCTATCATACCCAGATATAGTTAAAGATGTTCACGCATCCTATGTAGACGCTGGAGCAGAAATAATAACCACTAATTCCTTCGGCGGAAACAGAATAAAACTGAAAAGCAAGGGACTGGAAGGCAAACTTTACGAGATAAACAGAAGGGCAGCGGAAATAGCTAAAGAGGCCTCACGCGGTATGGCTTTGGTGGCAGGCTCTATAGGCCCCTTAGGAAGAATGATAGAACCTTTGGGGGACTTAGGCTTCGAGGAAGCGGTAAACATCTTTAAAGAGCAGGGCCAGGCTCTATTAGATGGGGGAGTAGACCTGTTTTTAGTGGAAACTGCTATAGATATAATGGAGGTTAAAGCGGCTATTTTAGCCCTAAGGGAGCTCCCCCAAAGAAAGCCGATAATCTGCTCCTTAACATTCACGGAGGGGAGTCTAACCGTAACCGGAACATCTCCTGGTATAGGTAGCGTAAGCTTAAGCGCATGGAAAGCTGACGTTATCGGAGCGAACTGCGGTACAGATCCCTTCATATTCCCTGAAATCGTAAAAGAGATGGCAAGCTATACGGAAACCCCTATCATAGCCTACCCCAATGCCGGCCCCCCTGATAAATGGGATGAGGTTCCACCGGAGAGGTTCCTAGAGCTTGCGGTGGATATTTACAAAAGCGGGGCTAACATAATAGGAGGTTGTTGTGGAACAACTCCCCTTCACATAAGCTTGCTCGCGAGGGAGCTTAAGGGGAAAGAGGTAGTAAAAAGACAAAAAAAGTCTGGGATATTTTTCACGAGCAGATCTAGGCTTTTAGAGTGCAACGGTAGTAGAACCATAATAATAGGGGAAAGGATAAACCCCACAGGAAGAAAGATCTTGGCAAAGGAGCTAAAAGAGGGCAAGTTTGAAATGCTGAAGAGAGAGGCTATAGAGCAAGAGCTAGCGGGTGCCGATCTGATAGACCTGAACGTTGGTGTTCCAGAGATAGATAGGAAAGGGACTATGAGAAAAGCGACATTAGAGCTCCTAAAGGTTATTAGCGCTCCTATTTCCTTTGATAGCGATGACCCTATCGTTATAGAATCTGGCTTGAGGATCTACCCCGGCAAGCCACTCATAAACTCAACCACAGCAAAGAGAAGATCCTTAGAGGGAATGTTACCGTTGACAAAGAAGTACGGAGCATCGATCATAGGCCTGACCATGGATGAGAAGGGCATCCCTGAAACAGCTGAAGAGAGAATAGATATAGCTTACAAGATATTGGAAGAAGCCTCTCGATACGGTATACCCAAGGAAGACGTGATCATAGACCCACTCACCCTACCTGCTGGCTCAGCTGAAGCTACAACAACCTTAAAGGTTATAAGAAAACTGAGCGAAGACGGAATTAAAACTGTATTGGGTATATCTAACATATCCCATGGATTACCATCGAGGGATATATTAAACTCGGCCTTCTTGGCCATGGCGATATCAGCAGGACTATCCTTCGCAATAATAAACCCAATGCAAAGGGATATAGTAGAAACGATCCTTGCTTCCGACTTTCTAATCGGAAGAGATAAAAGAGGAAAGAGATTCATAGAGCTGGTAGGCCCAGGAAGAGAAGAAAAGGAAAGCAAAGCTCTGGAGCTAAACCTTAAGGATCTCATAATAAGAGGAGAAACTGAGAGGGCTTACAAGGAGGCAGAGGTACTCATATCCTCAGTAGAGGAGCCCCTATCACTGATAGAAAGGTACGTGATACCAGGATTAGAGGAGGTAGGTGAAAAATACGAGAAAAAGATCTTCTTTCTGCCACAGCTTATAGCATCCGCTGAAGCGGCAAGCGCCGTCTTTGAGGTTGTAAGAAAACACTCACCAAGGTCAGAAAGCAAGAAGGGTAAAATACTAATGGCAACGGTTGAGGGAGACCTTCATGACCTCGGTAAGAAGATAGTGGGACTTGTCCTTGAGAGTTTTGGCTACGAGGTAATAGATCTGGGGAAAGATGTACCAGCAGAGGAGGTTCTAAGAAAGGCTAAGGAAATCACACCAGATGTCGTAGGATTAAGTTGCCTTATGACCACCATGCTTGAAAACATGAAGAAAACCGTGAAGTTAATTAAAGAGAATTTACCTCAAGTAAAGGTCATGGTTGGTGGAGCAGCTGTAAACGAAGGTTTCGCGATAAGCTGCGGAGCTGATGGATATGGTAAGGACCCCTTCCAGGCGGTTGAGCTCGCAAGGAAGTGGATAGGGAAATGATCCTAGAAGAGTTCACCATTTACGAGGGAACTCCGTTACATGCTGGCTTTCCCGACGTAAATATAGCTCCCAACGGAGATATCCTTGTGGTCTTCAGGGTTGGGAAAGCCCATGTTTGGGGGAGAGACGGTAGGATATTCCTCTCAAGAAGCAGAGACAGAGGCAAAAGCTGGGAAACCAAAGAGATAATTCACATACCCGAAAGATTTGTGCGATATGAGGGTGAGTATAGCCTCGTATCCGACGATAGAGATCCATCGATAGCAACCCTCTCAAACGGTCAAATCATCTTAAACTGGTTTCACTGGGGGGATGGAGACAGGGATAACCCTACGAGCTCCATATACGTCTCTTTTAGCTCCGATAACGGAGAGACTTGGGAAGAACCGAAGATGATCTTCCCTAACTCCGCAACCTCAGATAGCGTATTGGAGCTGAGAAAGGGAGTTCTCCTCCTTCCAGCATACGGTCCACTGGAAGGAAAGGGATCCTCCGCATTCCTGCTAATAAGCGAGGACTATGGTAAATCGTGGGAGAAGAAGCCTATTATCATTGCCGAGGGGGGCAAAGAAGGTATAGAATTCTATGAACCTGCGATAGCTAAGCTTGATGACGAAGGAAAAAGATTGATCAGCGTCTTAAGAACAAATCTAGGTCCTCTATACATATCTCAATCTAAAGACGGCGGGGCAAGCTGGGATGAACCAAGACCTCTCCCCTTCTATGGTCATTCTCCCCATCTGCTTAGGCTGAGAGACGGAAGGATTATACTAAGCTTCAGAGATACAGAGCTATACTTTAAGGAAAGCTGGTTCTTAGAAAAGTTGCTTTATAACCTGGGCTTAAGAGACATAAGGCCTACGGCTCCTATACCCAAGGGCAAAGACCTACCTGAGGCCACAGCTATGGTTGAAGCTCTTCCGCCAGAGTATAGTTTTGAAAAGGAAAGAAAGAGGATTATCTACAAACCCAGGGGGCATGTAACTTCTAGCGGTGACCTACTCCTAGGCGACTCCGGATACCCATCGGCAGTCCAGCTTGATAATGATAAAATATTACTGGTTTTATATGAAGCTCCCTATGGATACGGCGGGAAATACGCACCCTGGAGCAGGATAATCGGGGTGATTATAAGCTTATAAGAAGAGTGAAAAGGGGTGGATATAACAAATGTATAGGGGTGTTGTTTTGGTTGGCGGCGGAAGGGGTGCTTTGAGCCTGCTAAAGCAGTTTAAGAAACTAAACATACCTATATCAGGTATAATGGACGTAAGACCCGATGCCCCAGCTATACTTGAAGCTAAAAAATATGGTATATTCACTACGACGAAGATCGATGAACTTCTGTCTCGCTCTTTTGATCTGATAATAGAGGTAACGGGAAGAGAGGAGGTAGCAAATGAGCTTGAAAGGAAAAAGCCACCTCACGCGAGCCTCCTTAAGGCCAAGGATGCTAAGTTTATCTGGGATATAATAGAGTACGAGGAGAGGGAGAAGTCGGTTCTATTGGAACAGATAAAGGAGCTTGGAGATACCAAGGTCAAGATAGAGGAAGCCTTACCCACATTAACCAAGCTCTCAGAAACGTTATATAAGGGAACGGATCAAGTAAAGAAGTTAACTCTATCCCTCACCGATAAGATAGAGGAGCTCATAGGCGAAGCGGAGAAGGTGAACGACATTATTAAATCTATCCAAGGGATAGCTAAGCAGACCAAGATGATAGGGCTTAACGCTTCCATCGAAGCTGCGCGAGCGGGAGAGTTAGGCAAGGGCTTCGCAGTCGTAGCAAGCGAGGTAAGCAAGCTTGCCGACCAGAGCTCAAGCTCAGCGGGAGAGATAGCGAGCACCTTAAACCACCTTAAAGGAAGCATAACCACCTTGAAGGAACCGATTGAAAGGGTCAAGGAAACCGTAGAGAATTACGCTTCGCTATCTCAAAGCCTTCAGGAAAGCGTAAGCAACCTCAAGAATGCTATAGAGAGACTTCTTAGCATAGAGGAAAAGCTCATAAGCTTGACCAAAGAAAACGGTAGATGATAAAATAAGGTAGAAGGTCGGGGCATAGCGCAGACTGGTTAGCGCGCCTGCTTCGGGAGCAGGAGGTCACCGGTTCAAGTCCGGTTGCCCCGACCATCTTATTCAATAGCAATTGATATGTATCACCCTTCCCTGAACCGAAACGACCTCTATAGGTAAACCAGCAGTTTTAAGGCTTTGAGCCAAGCTATTTAAATCCCCCGAGTAGAGAAACTCTATAATCGCTTGCCCTCCGCCGTAGGAAACAACCTTAACGTTCCTGCTTCCAGGAAAACCACGTATTTTCTCGTAAACGCTATTAACTATTCCGTAATCGGACACCCCTCTCAGGATAGCTCTAGCAGGTCCTGAAACCTCGCTCGGATGCTGGGCACCTATAAGAAAGGTAGCAGCCTTAGATGCTGCCTCAATTAAAGCCTTCCTTTGTGCTTCTTCCCCGGTATAGCCAACTGCCTTCGCCGAAAAGACCTGACTTAATAGGAAGCGCGCATCCTTAGTCCTATAGGCTTGAATAGAAAGGGATGCCGTAGCCGTATAAAGGTTAAACTCATTTAACCTTGGCTCCTCAAACTGACTCTTACCCCTAACGAAGTAAGCTATTCTATAGGCATTCCCAAGCTTCATTATGGCTTCTGCATTTCCCTGAAGGGCTAAAATGGCTGCCTGGCTTTTCTTTATCTTCTCCAACTCCTCCCTTTCAACTACATTGTACCCCGAGCTTATTAGCGCCTCCATTATCTTAGACTCTGCAAGATGGTTATCCAGGATCACGACAACCCTTCCATCGCTGGGCAAGTAAGCCAGGGCTATACCAGTTAGCGCACAAAGCAAAACCAACAAAACTAAGATCTTCCTAATCAAAGGGCTCCAACCTCCTTAAGCTTGTTCTTAACGGGCTCATAGTTAGGATTGATGCTTAATCCCTTTCGCCACCATTCTATAGCTTCCTTTCTCCTGCCCATTTCATAGTAAATCCTTCCTAACCAGTAGCAGGCAACGTAATTACCATTATAGGATTCGAAGGCAAGCTTATAGTTCTGAATAGCAAGAGAGTAATTCTTCTTCGAATAGTTATAATACCCAGCCTTGTGAAGCCTTATCAGGTTATTCTTCAGATCAGAGCTTATAGGCCAAAGCTCTATAACTTCAACCGTAGTTCCGGTGTTAAGTATTGAAACGCTTTGAGGCGCTGGTGGAGGTGGAGGAGGTGGTGGAGTTTGCCCTCCAGCTGAAGGTGGTGGAGGCGGAGTTTCACCGGGCTGCCCTTGGGAAGGCGACCCAGATGCCCCCTCAGCAAGTATCCTCGGCCTTATATTTATCTTTTCGACAGCAGAAGGATCAAACAAAGGCTCGACCTTATCCCCTCTCATCACTCCCTTACCCTTAACTACGCTGGCTATAGAGTACTGGGGATAAACCTCCTCAACCTCAAGAACAGCTATGTAGTTCTTCTCAACCCCTAAGAGCTCACCTTTAACACCATAGATGGGCTCCCCTTCGACGTAGACTGCGAAATAGTTCCCCGGCGTTACACCAGCGTTCGCTTCTCCGGCATCTATGTAAACCCTACCTCTCTCACTTCTTATAACGTGATATACCATCTTGCCTCCCCGCGCCCTAATAGCCCCGATCTTCTTAACGAGCTTTTCTACACACTGACGAGTAGCAGCCGCCAAGATCCCTTCCGCTTCTCCCTGACCGGCTATGAGTCCTCCAAAGGCAACCCCACCCATGCTATGGGTAGCTTGACCAGTCTCCTTAGCCACAAGTATTATCTCGCCTGTCTCAACGTTAACGATCCTAACGTCTAGCGTAACAAAGGCCTCCGTTTCTCCAACGGCTATTCCACCCAGCTGAGGAATGGGTATAAAACCACCTCTCTTCTTCAGCGTGAACTGGGTTATGCTACCGGTTATAATAGCCTCCACACCAAGAAGTTTACCCAACTGAGCCGCCGTCGTCGCATCAACTAAACCCGCCTGCGCTAACCTATGCTCCCTGGCTATGGCTTCAAGGCGGCTTCTTTCCACTATCGAGAACATCTGCGTCTTCCATAGCTCAGTAATGAACATATCGGTTATAGCCCTTCTAACGGCCTCAACCTGCTCACTCTCCGGTCCAGTCACGTTATTGCTGAAATCTATAACGGCAACCCTCATCTTATCGGAAGCTCCAAAAACCACAGAGCTCAAACTTAAAAACCCGAAAACCAAAACCAAACCCCAAATCACCCTTCTCATGTTATCTTAAAACAACCCTCCTTTACTGAATCTCCACACTATACTCTAACAACTCCTTCAAGGGTATCTTCAAAACCACCGTATAAACCTTACCATCAAAGCTCTCCTCAACTATATAACCTCCCCCGACAACTCCCTTTATCTTAACCGTGTTATAGTTCTTGGGAAGAGGATAGTTTAGCTGATAAAGTAAAAATAAGGCGTTTCTCTGAGCGACTAAGATAGCACCCCTTCTTGCAAGAAGCCTGGCCTGAGCCTCACTCTCGTAGCTTTCAGGAACCCTACCTATGCCCTTAACTATAACGACATTCTCCTCCCAGTTTATGCTCCCCCAGGGGAAACCCTGGAGAGCAAGATTATCTTCGTTAAATTTCCTAAGAAGGGAAAGATCTACATTATAGGGAATCGCAAAAACTGGTAGGGAAAAGGTCAAAATCAGGAAAAGGGAAACTCCAAACTTCAATTCCCTCCTCCTCCTTTAAACCGACAAACTATGTTGTTTGCGGTAAAGTTTACGACCTCAAGGCCAAGCTCCTCAAGTCTGACCGCTAAGTCCTCAGCGTTACCCTCAATGTTAACGTCCACAACCAAATTACCGTCAACAAAGCTCCTCTGGTATACCCCGACAACCCCCTTAAACTTCTCCATCTCTCCCTTTATCTTCCTCGCCTGAGTGAAGTTTAACCCCTCTATCCTAACCTGAATCGTCCTTCCAGCTATACCCTTGCCCGTTTGCCCCAGCATCGCATAGGCAACCTCATAAACTAGCTTCCTCGCAGCCTCATCGGCAGCCTCCTTGAGCCCCTTCATAGCAGCATCCTCCACGCTTAAGCCTACCTTCCTAACTGACGGTATAGCAACCCCAAGCACTTTCCCCGTCTGCGTTATTATAGCCTCTATGCTAAGTTGAGCCTGAACGCCATAAAGCTTCTGGCCTGAAACCACCTGCGAAGTGTAAGGAACAGCCATAGCTTTGCCCGAAATAACAACATCCGCATCGTGCCTCTTCGCCAGCTCTATGAGCTTGGATTTGTCACCGGTGAGGCTCGCCTCTGTAGCCTCCCTGCGCCTATTAGCATCTATCTGACTGGGATTAACTACATGATAGCCAGCATTCTGAAAGACGCTCAATATGGTGGATTCGCTGACAGAGATAAAGGGCGTCTTACCATCGATGCTTTCAGCAACGCAAACCATCAAAACTGGGTTACCAAGGGTATCGATGACCACCGGCCCTAAGACATCGTTTAGCTTACTTAGGGCGACGGTGGCCCTTATCTTAACCTTAACTATGCCATCCTCTTCCCATCTACTAAGCACCTTGTAACCGGTTATAAGCCCCTTTGACTGAGCCATAACTTTATCCCTTATAACTTGGAAGTTCTCCATCTCGGTTATACCCTGAATCAAGACCCCCAACCCCTGCTCTATAGCGTTCCTAAAGGCATCCCTCTTAGCCTCCTCAAAGGCCCTTTCCTTATCTCCGCCGATAATAGCTCCAGCTCCCTCAACCTCAACGGTCGTTTCACCCTTTTCAAGGCCTATAACAGGAAAAGATATTAAAAGAATAAAAAGAAATAGAAGGGAAAAATTAAAAGTAAGCCTCATCAAGGATCACCGCTTAACGACTATCACCCTACACGCGGGCCTAAAATCATAGTTATTATTCCTTATAGCATCAGCTTCTTTCTGGGATATTACAACGTCAACGTTATTGGGGGAAACCGTCTTAATAGCCTTCGCGACCAAAGGCCTGGTTCCAACCCTTGGGTCTCCAGTTGCCCAGTTTATGTTTGTCTGATAGGCAGCCATTCCACTAGCCATAAACCTCTCCCTGTCAACGTGATTTATAGAGTAGACTTCCTTCCCATTGGGATCGAGTATCCTAAAGGTTGTAGCAGGAATCAAAGGAACGTCTCTTGCATCAAGTACAAGTCCAGTGTAGTTAGCCTTAGGAGGTGGAGGTGTAACTTCCTTAGGTTGGATACCTAAAGTATCAGCGACAACCTTCCTGACCTTCTTAAGATATATCCTTCCCCATACGGTGTATATTTCGCCATCCCATTTCTCCCTTACAACCTCTACTCCCTTTACCCATCCCTCAACCTCGCTCCTAACTATATCGCTCTTGACCATGAAGTTCTCCATTAGGGTTTGGCTATCAATCCTCACACCCTTTATGGTCTCAAGTAAGTTCCTCTGAAGGTCAAGGATAGCTCCCCTCTTGGCCAAGAGCTTCCCCTGCGCTGGATTAACGGCAGTAGTAGGAGGAACGGCAGAACCAGAGGCCTCAACATAATCCTCGGTCCAGTTAATCGAACCGTGAGCCGTCTCCTCAACAACCTTTGCAACCTCGCCAACTTGAGAAGGCTGTGTATAAGAAGATTGAGCGATTGCTCCCACGGCCATAACCCCAACGCCTAAACATATCACCAACCACCCGATAAGTTTTTTCACAACAATTACCTCCTTTCCACCTTTATAAGAATATTTTATCACAAATAATTAATTCTGAAAAACCTATTTGCATTTTCATAGGTTACAAGAGCAAGCTCTTCCTCTTCCTCACCCCTCACGTTAGCTAATCCCCTTAACACATATATTAGATAAGATGGTTCGTTTCTCTTTCCCCTATGAGGCTTAGGAGCTAAGTAAGGAGAGTCTGTCTCTATAAGGAGCTTCTCTTTAGGAACCATCTTGGCAGATTCTCTTAAGTCATCGGCGTTAGGAAAGGTGATTATACCGGAAAAGGATATGTAAAATCCAAAAGATAGGGCTTTCTCTATAAAGCTCGTCCCGCCAGTATAACAGTGCAACACCCCTCCGCTTGAAGGAAGTCCCACGTTCCTAACAACCGAAAGAGCCTCTTCGTAAGCATCCCTCACATGTATAACGACGGGTTTGTCTATCTCCTTAGCCAGAGCAAGCTGAGCCTCAAAGACCTTAAGCTGGACATCCCTTGGCGAATTATCATAATAATAATCCAAACCTATCTCCCCCAAGGCCACACTTTTGGGATGGGAAAGAAGCTTCCTGAGCTTAACGTCGTCTCCATCGCGAAAGAGCTTGGAATCGTGAGGATGAAAGCCACAAGCAGCGTAGACCCCCTCGGCTTCATCAGTCATCTTAAGCGCCCTCTCGCTCGATGATATATCCCATCCCACAACAACCATTCTATATACCCCTGCCTTCAAACCCCTCTCGTAAGTACTTTTCCAATCGTCCTTAAAATGCCTCATATTTAAGTGACAATGGCTATCAAAAAGCTTCATATCTCTAAGTCACCTTGCTTCCTGGATCCACATCTCTTTCCGGCCTCAGTATAACCGGCTTACCATCCCTATCTATGGCAGCAAGAAGCATGCCTTGAGATACTATACCCTTTATCTTGGCAGGCTCAAGGTTAGCGATGACCACAACCTCCTTGCCTATGAGCTCCTCCGGAGAATATACCTCAGCTATACCAGCAACTATGGTCCTTCTTTCATCACCTATGTCTATTTCAAGCTTGAGAAGTTTATCGGTCTTCGGAACCCTCTCCGCAGAAAGAACCTTGGCTATCCTTAGATCCATCTTCCTAAACTCATCGATGCTAACGAAGCTCTCCACCTTCATCTCCTCCCTTTTTACCTCAGTCTTAACCTCTATCCTTGGGAACAAAACCTCTCCAGGTTTAACCCTTATACCCACAGGGAACTTACCCCAGACCAAGGATGAAAAGCCGTGATCCTCCGGCTTCCCCTCCAAACCAAGCATCGTCCAAGCTCTCTCTCCACTTTTAGGTATGAAGGGGGTTAACATAACGGTTAGGAACCTGAGCCCCTCGAGGACCGTGTATATTACGCTTGACAATCTCCCTTTCCTCCCCTCCCGAGCCAAAGCCCAAGGAGATGTCTCATCCACATACTTGTTCAGCCTCGATGAAAGGGCCAAGATCTCCCTAAGGGCTTTATCGAAGCCGAACTCATCCATGTATTCCTTCGCTTTCCTAAAGGTTTCCAAAGCTAAAGAAGCTATCTCCCTGTCCACCGCCTCCTCTTCCATAGGCTCAGGAACCACACCACCGAAGAACTTTTCAACCATGACCAAGGTCCTATTAAGAAGATTACCAAAATTGTCAGCTAGCTCCCCATTTACCCTGTTTATGAAGGCGTCACGGGAGAAGTCCCCATCAAGCCCAAAGGGAACCTCCCTGAGAAGGAAATACCTAAAGGCATCCACCCCATACTTATCGACGACCTCGTTGGGATCCACAACATTGCCCTTGGACTTAGACATCTTCTCCCCCTCGACGGTCCACCATCCGTGAGCGAAGACCATCTTAGGAGGGTTAACCCCAAGGGACATAAGCATGGCAGGCCATATAACCGCATGGAATCTCAATATATCTTTACCAACGAGGTGATGAACCACAGGCCAGTATTTGTTGAACTTCTCCTCATCTTGAGTAAAGCCTGCAACCGTAAGGTAATTTATAAGCGCATCGAACCAGACATAAATGACGTGAGAGGGATCCAAGGGAAAGGGAATACCCCATTTAACCGTGGTTCTAGTCACGCTTATATCCTTTAACCCCATTCTTATGAAACTGTAAACCTCGTTAAAGCGCGACTCGGGCTTCACGCAATCGGGGTTCTCCTCCATGTGTTTAAGAAGTCTATCCTGATACTTAGAGAGCCTAAAGAAGTAAGTCTCCTCTCTGACCATCTCAACCTCTCTTCCGCAATCAGGGCATCTCCTCTCAGGAATAAGCTGGGACTCGCTCCAGAAGCTTTCGCAAAAGACGCAATACCAACCCTCGTAAACCCCTTTGTAAATATCACCTGACTCTATCATCCTTTTAAAGGCTTCCTGAACAACCCTCTTATGGCGTTCCTCAGTGGTCCTTATGAAGTCATCGTTGCTTATGTTAAGTTTGACCCAAAGGCTTTTAAAGTTCTCAACCACCCTATCTGCAAGCTCCTTAGGGTGAAGGCCAAGTTTCTCAGCAGCCCTGTTTATCTTCTGACCATGCTCGTCAGTTCCAGTGCAAAAGAGGACATCATACCCCTCCATCCTCTTCCAACGAGCCATAACATCAGCAGCTATCGTCGTATAAGCATGACCTATATGAGGAACATCATTAACGTAATAAATTGGTGTCGTTATATAAAAGCTCTTCAAAACTCACCCCTCCCTTTCAACTCTAAAACCTTTTTATAAACCTCCTTTTTAGACAACCCAAATTTATCATGAAGCTCCTGAGCTATCTCCTTCGAAGAAAATCCTTCTTTCATCAAAAGAAGTATTTTATCCTCTAAAGAATCCTCCTTCACCTCAGGCTCTTTCAGGCACCCCTCTATGACTAACACCATCTCTCCCTTTAGATCCTTAGACCTCTCAAGAAGCTCAGATATCTTTCCCCTTAAGGCCTCCTCATGAACCTTGCTTATCTCCCTTACCAAGCACCCTCTCCTATCACCTAACACTTCAAGTATATCACACAAGCTCTCGGATATCCTATGAGGAGCTTCATAAAACACCAAAGTGAAGGGAAGACTCTTCAAGGAAGATAAGACCTTTCTCCTTCTCCCTCGCTGAGAAGGAAGAAAGCCATAGAAGAGAAAAGGGTGAGGGGTAAAGGTAGAAAGAAGAAGAGCGGGAACGAAAGCTGTTGGTCCGGGCAGAACCTCAACCTTAAAATCCTTATCCACACAGAGTCTTATTGCCTCAACACCCATATCAGATATACCGGGGGTTCCAGCATCGCTTATAAGAGAGACGATCTTTCCCTCAAGGAGCAAACTTTCAAGAAGAGGTATCCTCTTTCTCCAATTATCCTTATTATAGCTATAAAGTCTCTTACTCTCTATATCGTATTTGCTTAAGAGTATCCTAGCCCTTCTCGTATCCTCAGCGAATATAACATCAGATTCCTTTAAAATCCTCAAAACTCTAAGGGTGATATCCTCAAGGTTTCCTATGGGAGTAGGACAGATATAAAGGGGCATCAAACTTCACCCATGTATATTCTTTTAAGCTCATCGCTGTAGCTACCATCCTCATTGTAAAGAACGAGGGGGGAAGCAACCCTAAGTGAGGGAGAGCCATCTCTAACGCCCTTGACCAGCACGAACTCCGCATCTTCACTCGCCTTAGAGTGAACGAACCTGATCTCCTTAGGTTCCAGTTTCAATCTCCTCATATGGAAGATGAGATCGGGTAGCCTAAAGGGCCTGTATATTAGATAAAGCCTACCACCTGTGGAAAGAAGATATCTCGAAGCCTTCAGGAACTCCTCAAGGGTACAACCCTCCTCCGTGTAAGCCAGGGCCCTCACTCTATCCGAAGGGATTCTCCCTGCCTCCAATGGTATATAGGGAGGATTACCTAAAACAACAGTAAAGGAACCAGGAGAAAACGTCTCCTCTATCTTCCTTAAATCCCCCTCAACTATCTCTATTCTATCATCAAAGCCGTTTATCTCAACGTTCTTTCTGGCTATCTCCACAAGCTCCTTCTGTAGTTCAAGCCCGAAGAACTTCATCACCGGAACCTTAAGAGCTAAAAGAAGGAGAGCTATTCCCGTTCCTGTCCCTAACTCTATAACCCTATCCTTAGGTCTGAGGGTCAGAAAATCAGTAAGCAAAAGGGCCTCAACACCGAAGCGCGGTCCCTCCTTAGGTTGATAAAGCTTTAATCTACCCCTCAAAAAGACGTCTAAAGTATAACCATTCATTTTTTCTTCGCCTCTTGAATCTTCCCCCTTAAATGATCCACTATAGACTTAACGAGCTCGCTTTTGCTTTTCTCTTCCAACATAGAAAGCTTTTCCAGAAGGAATGACTCTATCGATGAAGCCTGAAAGCCATACCTGTTTATAAGTATACCGCTGAGCTCAAGGATCTTCTTAAGGTGAGAAGCGCTAACCTCTCTTACTATAAACCTCTTCACTATCTTACCTGAGCCGTCAACGCTAAAACCCAGACATATTAGTCTACCAAAACCTCCGATAAAGGCTCGTACACCCTCCCCGGAAAACCTCCACAAGAGAGAAGACTTCACTATCTCTTTAAGATTATCTATTATAAGGTCTTCCTCAACGCTTAACCCCTCAATGAAGTTAATCGCATCCCTCAAGCCCCTTTCAACGCCCTCATAAAATCCCCTCTTCGCCCTCTCAGAAAGGGTGGAGATCTCAAGGATCTCCTTAGCGTAGGTTAAAACTCCATCATATATCCTCCCCTTATCAAGGGAGTAAACGCCTGATGAAAGACAGAATAACACAAGCGCTACTAGCCAGAGGCCCCTCTTCAGTCCCTCTCACCTCCTTCATATATCTTGCTATAATAACATACCCCAAAACCCAGGAGAAGAAAACATCCGAAAAGTAGTGATTATTACTCTCCAATCTATTATAAGCCACAACTATAGGAAGCAGAGGAAGGATAAACCTGAACCACCACCCGAGCCTAAAGGCAAACCAAGTGCATAATGAAGAAAAGAAAAGGACATGTCCTGAAGGAAAGCTCTGAAAATCGTTGCTGAATAAGGAGTGAGAAAGGTTAAAAAAGGAAAAAACACCCATTCCCATATAGGGACGCGCCCTACCCACGAGGACCTTGAAGACATCCCCTAAAAGAGTGGTTAAGGTAATAACGCAAACAAGCTCTATGAATAACTCCTCCCGACTTTCAGAGCGAAAAAAGATGAAGAGTAAAACTATAGAAATCAAAATAGGAAGTACAATATCAGCATCCCCAACTATATTACCGAACTTCGAGATATACCTTAGCCCTCCCTGTGCCCTGCTAAAGGTAAAATAGGAATCAAGGAAAACTAAAGTAATGCTCACTAAAAGCCAAAGGAAAATGGAAGAAAGCCTTATCGATCTTAAAAACCCTTGAACTATTCCCTTCTTCCAGCCTCTATAAAGGACAATAAGCAAAAGAAAAGCAAAAAAGACCTTCATGATAATTATAAAAGGGAAGGCCAGGATCCCCAGCCTTCCCGCAAAAACATGAAAACTTCCTTCTCACGTACCGGTAACCTTCGTCCTGAGCTCCTTACCTACCCTGAAAACGGGGACCTTCCGAGGTGGAATCTTAATCTCCTCACCAGTTCTTGGATTCCTTCCGACCCTCTCGGCCCTCTCTCTAACCTCGAATATCCCAAAACCAGCTATCTGAACCTTTTCCCCCTTAGACAGGGCATCCATTACCGTCTCAAAAACAGCGTTAACAACTAAGGCAGTATCCTTCTTGGTCATACCCGTCCTCTCAGCAACTTCCCGGACAAGTTCTGCCTTCGTCAAACCCCTCACCTCCCAAGCTTTTTCCCATATTATAAGCAATTTCTCAGTTTATATCAATAGCTTTTTCAAAAGCCCATGAAAAATTTGATAAAAACATCGCTTCTGCCCCAACGCGATGAATATAAATATACTAACGCTAGCATATTCTCCCCCACCACAAGATTGAGCACAGCAGTTTTCACCTGCACAACCTACGCCTATCTCTTTAATCCCCATCTCTTTAAACCACTTTCTTATATCTTCCCTCTTAAAACCCATCCAGCGATCGTGATGCTCATCCAAATCTTTAATAACCAGCTTTCCCCTTGGCTTAAGTATCCTCCCCATTCCCTTTTTATGCAAACACATATTAGCGAAAACATAATCAACAGCAATCACTTTCAACCTCCTGCGAATCAGCTCTTTTTGATAAAGCCGGTTCCCGCTCCGATATCAGGCGAGCTTCCCTTCCTCTACCTCTGCCACAGAAAAAGCCTTCTCCGCGATATCCTCACCCAATAAATTGAGAGGATATTGCTACCCCTCACGCTCCCCCATATTTCTAAAGTAAGGAACTAACCCAAGGCTAGCCTCTCTACATCCCCTGCTCTCCAGCGATCACGAGTCAAAATCTGGCAGATAAAAGCTTAGAGGGGAAACCTTAAATGTGTTTCCCCTCTAAGCCAAGCTTAAATCGATCCTTTGGTAATCACTATCGACTTATTTTAACTATTGGATTACGAACGTTAAAGGTCTTACTTAGAAAGGTCCGTAGTTTATCATCGCAGAGATGGCCACTAACACACCACCAGCTATGGTAAGGTATAGGGTAAGCCAGAATATATGCTTAACCCAACGCTCGTAAGGAATATCAGCAAATACAAGGTAATACATCATAGCGGGATAGAACATATTGGTAATTCCATCTCCAAACTGGAATGCAAGCACCGCCGTCTGTCTTGTCACACCGATAAGATCCGATAACGGTACCATTATCGGCATAGTAGCCGCAGCCTGACCACTTCCAGAACCTATGAAAAAGTTTATAATTGTGTGAATGATGAACATTCCGACAGCCGCTGTAACGCTTCCAACCCCTGCCAGAGGAGCAGAAAGTCCATGAATTATAGTGTCAAGCACCTTACCATCTTCCAATACAACCACAATCGCACGGGCGAAACCTATAATCATAGCACCGTAAGTTACGCTCGTCATCCCTTTAACGAACTCCTGGCCTATCCTGTTTATCGACAAACCGCCTATTAAACCGCCTATAATTCCAGCTCCCAAGAACAGGGCTGAAAGCTCGGTTGTATACCAGCCATATTTGATAACGCCGTATATTAACAGCACTATCGTGACGAACAGCACACCGAGCACGATCTTATGAGTTGTCGTGAACTCACTATGTGTGAAGTCAAGCTCGAGGTCCTTACGCTCAACCTCACTCTTGTAATCGTAAATAATGCTATTCTTAGGATCCCTACGCACCTTCTGCGCGTAACTGATTATAAACCAAATTCCTATCACCAAAAAGACCGCGTAACAAAGGAGCCTATAGCCAAGGCCCGAGAAGAGTGGTAACTCAGCTATACTCTGAGCAACTCCTATGGTAAATGGGTTCAAAAAGGCTCCAGCGAACCCTATCCACGCCGCTGTCCTAACAATATGGAATCCAACCACCCGATCATATCCAAGAGCCACAGCTAAAGCAACCCCAAGCGGAATGAACGGGATGGTCTCCTCCGCAAAACCGAAGGCTGCACCTAACAATGAAAACATAATCATTATGGCAATAAGCAGCGGCAAATCCCTACCTTTAAGCTTTCTCACCATAGTAATTATGGCCGCATCTAAAGCACCTGTGCCGCGAATTATCTGAATCGCTCCACCGATTATAAAAACGAAAGCTATTATACCGACAGCTCCTCTAATACCCTTCGGAATTGCCTGTAGCATCTTGAATAGCCCTACGGGTTTTTGCTCGACGTAACGAAACGAATCCGCCACTACCACGGTTTTCCCTGACTTCGGATCCTTCACGCGTTCGTATTCACCAGCTGGAAGCACCCAAGTAGCTATCGTAGCTAAGATAATAAGCATGAATATGATCACGTAATTATGTGGTTTCCTTATGAACTCTGGAAGAAACCGCATCATCTTTCCCCCTCCTTTTTCATAATATATCTATTAAGCTCTTATAGCTTCCTCTAATGCTGGAAATCCTTTTACCTCAACCTACCGAGACTTCATAGAATTTCTATAAACTTTAGCAGCCTCTATGAATTTGAGAAATAGCTTTTGGGCCACCTGATCGACAGGAAATAACTCCTCTGGATGGAACTGAACGCCGATGAAAAAGTCCTTGTCAATCGCCTCGATGCCTTCAATAACACCGTCATCGCTTAAGGCCACCACTCTAAACCCTGGTGGAGGAGACTCAACAGCCTGAACGTGAAAGCTATTGACCTTCCAGTAATCGATGCCACATATCTCATAGAATTTGCTTTTGGGGTCGATCTTTATACCATGAAAAGCTTGGGTACCTGGTCCCTTTTGCTTATGACCAGAAATTATACTTTCTCCAATGCTCCCTCCTAAAACTTCAGCAATCATCTGATAACCGCGGCAAATACCCAGGGTAGGCAAGTTTTTCCCAAATGCCTCTTTGATCAGATGCCTCTCAAACTCGTACCGCAATGGTTGTTGTACCTTTAAGGGTGGCATCTCCTCTGGCTTGAAACGCTTCGCATCACCTCCTCCTGTTAGCAAAAGCCCATCCACCAGATCTATTACCTTCTTCGCCATTTCTTGAAGGTTCGTCTCCTCAGGTACCGGTGGGACCATCATTGGAATGGCATTACTCCTTGCCACAGCAAAGATATAGTATGAGCCACAGTAAATATAACCACCGTGTTCCAAAGTATCACCCCAAGTTTCCACGCTCCACGCCGTACTTATGCCTATTACTGGCCTCATAGCCTTAAAATATACCCCCTTCGACTTAAAAATATTCGATGCTTCTAACTTCACTGATCTATAGCGGTTTCGAACCCAGCGCTTAAGCTCGCAACTTATCCTTCCAAGTAAAAATTTTAAAGAAATTACTAACTTGATTTCAACCACTCATGGATGGCCTCTAAACGCCTACAATAGCAAAATCAAAAAAAATCTACCCAAACATTTCAGTTTCTCACGATTACGCTCTCAATATGGAAATTACTATCCGAAGTGCTCGGATACGCCCATTTCAACCCCTGCAGAGGAATTCGAAACGTATCAGAGTCTAAACGAATTTCTAAAACTTAAACCTATTCCAATCCCTCATAAGTAGACCTGTAGCTGACAACGCATAACTCACGTGAAACTTTAAGCGTACCACATTAATTTGTCACGCCAGTTCACCATTTGGAAATTGTTGTCCAAAGTGTCTAAGCGCCACTAATTAAACCCCTCGTAGATGGATTAGCAACCCATTTGGACCAAGCAAAATCAAGCACTCTTAAATTTTCAAGACACCTACTCCTCGCTGATCTCCAAGGATTTCGCACCATCGGACTTCAACGAAAAAACATCACTGACACCATTTATAAAAACTCTCTTCACCCCCTGAAAATATTTCTATATCCTCTATTAAGTCAACCTAATATTGTGATAGAATTATTAAAGGAACTAAAAGAACGTTGAAGTTAATTTAATGACAGGAGGTGAAAAATATGGCAGAACAATACCATGAGCCGATAAACGAGTTAACGCCCAAGGATAGAGACTTTACTAGAGCACTAATCAGCCTAAAGGAAGAAATAGAAGCTATAATGTGGTATCAGCAGAGAGCTTCCGCTACGAACGACGAGACGATAAGGGAGGTATTGAAGCACAATCAGGAGGAAGAGATGGAGCATGCAGCCATGCTCCTTGAATGGCTTAGGAGAAATATGCCTGGGTGGGATAAAGCCTTGAGAACCTACCTTTTCACAACTGAGCCGCTTACGGAGATTGAGGCCGGTGCAGGTGGAGGATCTGAAGGCGGAGATCTGGAGATAAGAAAGGTTAAAAGGGGGTGAAGGAAGATGGATATATTAAGAAGATCGATATCCCCTCTGACTCCCAATCAGTGGAAGGAGATAGATGAAAGAGCGAAGGAAGTTTTCTCCACACAGCTTTTCGGAAGATTAGTCGTTGATGTCGTCGGCCCATTCGGTTGGGATTACGCTGCTCATCCTGCAGGTGAGGTTGAGATACTCTCGAAGGAGGGGGAATCGGTTATATTCGGGCTCAGGAAAGCATTACCCTTGGTTGAAGCGAAGACCTACTTCTACCTTGATCTAAAGGAGCTCGATAAGATAGAGAGAGGACACCCAGCTGTAGATCTATCAGCGTTAGAAGAGGCGGTAAGAAATATGGCCGCCTTTGAAGATGGCGCTATATTTGAAGGGTGCGAAAGATCGGGAATAAAAGGTATCTTAGCCTATAAAGATTCAAGAGAGGTTAAATCCTCCCTTAACGAGGAAGACTTCATAGAAAGCCTCTTTAAGGCTCTATCTAACTTCAAAACCCATGGTATCAATGGACCTTACACCCTAGTTATAAATATCGATAAGTGGGTTAAGCTCGTCAAGGAAAGCAAGGCCTATCCGTTGTATGAAAAGATAGAAGATATTCTCGAGGATGGTAAGATAATACCCACGCCGAGGATAGATGACGCGATAGTAATATCTGAAAGGGGAAAGGATTTCGAGCTGATACTGGGACAGGACCTATCTATAGGATATGAGGCTCAAGAGGGCTCCAAGGTCAAGCTCTTTATAGTTGAGACCTTTACCTTTAGGGTGATTAACCCGGAGGCTTTCGTCTACCTTAAGTTCTAAAGTTTTTAAATAAAATATAATTGAAGCAAAAAGGGGTAGGTTCGTTTCCAGCGACCTACCCCTTTTTAGGTTAATACTATTAACTAAAAGCATTGAAACTTTAGCAAATGTAAGATTACAAAGTTTTTCAATCATAAACGAATAGATTGTCCCATGTAGTGTACGGGAACACCGGTGTAAGTCCGGGGCTGCCCAGCAACCGTGATTGGGGACGAAATCCGCATAAACGCCACTGGCTCTGGTTTGAGCTGGGAAGGCGCGGAGAGTAGGATGATCCATGAGCCGGTAGACCGACTATATGGGTATTAATTCCCAACAGCTCGGGCTGGTTGGGAAGTTTTTTCTTTACTTAAAACAAAAAGGAGGAACGAAGAAATGGAACAAGATAGGACTTTGAAAGATAGCATCATCAAGCGTTTGAATAACTTAACAAAACCTGTTGGAAGCCTTGGATATTTAGAGGAAATCGCTTTGAAGATGGGGCTTATACAAAACAAGGTAATGCCAGACCTCCCAAAAAGCAAAAGAATCTATGTTTTTGCTTCAGACCATGGCGTTGTTGAACAAGGAGTTTCTGCATATCCAAAGCAAGTTACCTACCAGATGGTTTTGAACTTTCTTCATGGTGGGGCTGCTATCAACGTCTTCGGTAGACACGTAGGAGCGGATGTTTATGTGGTCGATGCTGGGGTTGATAGTGATTTTGCGTTTTCACACCCAAAGCTAATCAATGCAAAGATCGGTTATGGAACAGCTGATTTTACAAAAGGTCCCGCGATGACAAGAGAACAGGCTCTTAAATGTATCGAAACAGGAAAAAATATAGCAAGAAAAGCGATAGAGGAAGGAACAGACCTTCTCGTTGTTGGTGATATGGGAATTGGTAATACTACAACAGCAACAGCTGTTTCGGTTGCATTTGGTTTTAAGTTAGATGATATTTTAGACATCGGGACCCCAATCAACGATGAGGGCTTAAAAAGAAAGCGAATGGCTATTGAAAAAGCTATTGAAATAAACAAGCCAGATCCAAACGACCCCGTAGATGTGCTTGAAAAAGTTGGTGGTTTCTGTATAGGTCAGATGGCAGGGTTTATAATCGAGGCAGCAAAAAGACGGATTCCGATCCTTGTAGATGGCTTTCCAACAACAGCAGGACTTTTAATAGCTTGGAAAATGGAACCAAGTGTAGTTGACTTTGTATTCGCAGGTCACAAATCGAAAGTGAAAGGGCATAAAGTCTTGCTTGACGCTATGGAACTTAGGCCTATTCTTGACCTTGATATGCGACTTGGCGAAGGAACCGGTGCGGCCTTGGCGATTCCCATAATCGAAGCGGCGATAAAGATGATAAGAGAGATGGCAACATTTGAAAGCGCTGGGGTGTCGAAAGGAAGTGATGCGTTCTGATACTTGTAACTGGTGGAATGAAATCAGGTAAAAGTAGATTTGCATTGAACAAAGCCTTAGGATATGCTAAACGCGCATTTTTGGCAACAGGCGTTCCGTTCGACGATGAGATGACTGAACGCATATTGAAACACAAGCAGGAAAGGGGAAAACTTTTTGATACTTATGAAGAACCTATCCACGTTTCAAATGTTTTAAAACAACTCGATGGTACTTACGATGTGATTCTTTTTGAATGCATCACCACATACCTTGGTAACCTCTATCATTACAAGGCAGAAATTGAGAAGTCGTTGAATGAATTAGTTGATACTTTAAGTCAAATGAAAAGCGAGGTTATCGTTGTTACGAATGAAGTTGGGTGGAGCATAGTACCTGAGAATAAGCTCGCAAGGGAATATATACAAACACTTGGGAAGCTAAACAACACGCTTGCAAGGATATCACAAGAAGTTTACCTTGTCGTAGCTGGAATCGGGGTGCGTATCAAGTGAAACAAGTTAAAAGATGGCATAAAAGACAGCTGCTTGGAACAACCTCATGGGTTATACCAGGAACTTATTATGAAAATGTTGATTTCATAACAAAATATTTTAAAGAGATAAATTTTATCGAGTTACTTGTTTATACGTGGGATGATGATACGCATAAACTTTTTGAAAAAGAAAAATCACACCTTCTGAAAATCGCAAAGCAAAGGGGAATTACCTATACCGTTCATCTTCCAACAGACGATATCTGCAACGTCGTTAAAGCTTTTGAATATCTCGAAGAAAATCTAAAGATTGCTAACTACGTGTTGCATCCATATTGTAAAATATCCGAGAGCTTATATACGGAAAAGCTGAACACACTCCTTGAGCATCCAAAGGTTGCAATCGAAAATCTCATAGAATGTATACAATTGCACAAAAGAACCGTTTTCGACATCGGGCATCACCTTCTTGGCCTGAAAGTGGACGCGGATTTCTTAAAAAAGGTCGTTGAGTTACACATCATGGGGGTTTCGAACGGAAAGGATCACGAAAAACTAAACGATCAAGCACTTCAAGAGCTCTACAATCTATTCTCAAATAAGCTTTTTGAAATTAATTACCTGTGTTTTGAAATATTCAACGAAGACGACTTAGCACAATCGCTCCAAATTTGGGAGGAATTTAAAATATTGAAAATAGGAGAAGAAGAGCGGGGTGTTTGACATGGTATTATTCAAAAACTTTCTTACTAACTTTTTGTTGTGCCTGTCCTTTATCTCAAGAATTCCCGTCCGTCTTAAAGACCTCAACGATTGGGAAGAAAGCATCAAAAGAAGTACAGTCTATTTTCCAGCAGTTGGATATATCCCAGGGATGATATATTCTTTCGGTGTTTTCCTCTTGCAGAGAGCACCGAACTTAAGGCTTCTTATTCTACCTATTTTCCTGGCTATAGGTTATTACCTGTTTGATTTATTCCACTTCGATGGGCTTTTAGATACGCTCGATGGTTTTCTAAACCAGTCTGAAAAAGAGCGCAGATTAGAGATAATGGCGAAAGGAAACGTTGGACCATTTGCCATATTTTACGGAACGCTTTATGTAGTTTTGCTCTACCAGTTGATGAACGAGCTTTACTGGAAAGATTTTTTGTTTGCTGCCGTATTTGGAAGATACGGAATGAATACATTGCTGACCTTTTCTGTGCCAGCAAAGCCAAACGGTCTTGGTGCTATGTTATTTCCATACAACAAACTCTTTACTTTCTACGCGACCATTTTCACGCTACCTTTAGCATTACTTGACCTTCAAGCGTATATAATTTCTTTTTCATTAACCTGGTTTACAGGATATATCTTTACCAAGGTCTCAGAACTAAAGATAGGTGGCGTAACAGGTGATGTAATCGGTGCGAGTTGTTTAATTACACAGATGGTAGTTCTTTTGGTGTTTTACGGATTAAAATTTACAAGGAGTTGATAAAATGTACCTCATGGTTCTTGGAGCTTGGGCAAAGGTCCTCTATTTCTTCTTTCGCCCAGGGGTTTTATTCTACCTAATGTATAACCTTTCAACTTCACATTCCCAGGCACAATCATCGAAACACAACAACGATCTGTGGTAAAATAGTATTGTAAAATTAAATTCCCCCAACTCAAATGAGAATTTAGCATATATGGTTTGAGATAGCGATAATCTATTTCCTAAAAGTCATAAAATTTGTTTGTAGATTTTCAATACTTTTAGTTAACAGTATCTTTAGTTTAGGAGGGGGCTTTAATGAGCATCAAAGAGCTTAAAAGCGAGCTTCTTAAGATAGCTAAAGTGAGAAGCGCCATATCTTTATTGCAGTGGGATTTATCAACCTATATGCCACCTAAGGGTGCCTCTTGGAGAGCGGAGGTTCTAGGGGAGTTATCGGAATACGCTTTCTTCCTATTTACGAGTGAAAGGATGGGGAATCTCATAGAAAAAGCGCAGGAAGAAGCAAAAAGTGAGCTTGAGCTGGCTTTGGTTCGTCTGACCAGGAAGGATTATGAAAAATATAGAAAAATCCCCTTAAGGCTTTTCGTTGAGCTTCAGAAGGAGAAGGCCATTGCTGAGAAGCTATGGGAAGAGGCACGCAAAGATAATAACTTCCTAATACTTAAGGATAGTCTCAAAAAGATCGTAAAAATGGTGATAGATATAGCTGAACACATAGGTTATGAGGATAACAGGTACGACGCCCTGCTAGATGAATACGAACCGGGATTTAAAACCTCCTATCTTAAGGAGATATGCGATTATATGAAAAGGGCGCTTATACCTCTTCTGGAGAGAGTAGAATCATCCGATCTTGAGAAAGAGGGTAAAGGGAGCCTTAAAAAGGGATCCTTCCCCATAGACAAACAGAGGGAGCTCATCCAAAGGGTTATAAGCGCTTTTGGGTTTGACCTTTATGCCGGCAGGCTTGATACCTCTCCTCACCCTTTCACGGAAGTAGTAGGGCTAAACGATGTTAGGATAACCACAAGATACGATGAGGCTGACCCCTTTCAAGCCCTGCTTGCCGCAATGCATGAGTGCGGTCATGCCCTATACGACCTAAACATACCCAAGGAGTTCTTTGGTCTACCCATAGGGGATGGCGCATCCGCAGGCATGCACGAAGGGCAGGCGAGATTCTGGGAAAACATAGTAGGGAGGAGCCTCCCATTCCTCACCTTCTTAAAACCCATACTGGATTCAACTTTTCCAAGCTTAAGTGAGATGAGCGTAGTCGACATATGGAAGAAGCTTAACACCGTTAGAAGGTCCCTCATAAGAGTTAGCTCCGATGAGATCACTTACAACCTTCACATAATAGTTCGCTTTGAGCTTGAAGAGGCCATGATCAATGAGAGGTTATCTATAGAGGACTTACCTTACGCGTGGGATGAAAAGATGAACGAATATCTTGGGATAAGACCAGACAACCACAGAAATGGAGTTTTGCAGGACATCCACTGGGCATCTGGGCACTTTGGATACTTTCCCTCCTACATGCTGGGAAACATATACGCTGGGCAGATATACTGGAAGCTTAAGGAAAATTTACCAGATCTAGATAAAATGGTATCCGAGGGAAATTTTAAAGCCATACTAGAATGGTTTAAAGAGAATATATACTCTAAGGGAAAGTTTTTTGAGCCCCTGGAGATGATAAAAGCCGTGACGAGAGAAAATCTCTCCCCATCTTATCTTGTAAGGTACCTTGAGGAAAAGTTTTTAAGAAACCCAATAAAGAGGTGAGGAAGCATGAAGCTTATTATTTTGACATTTATAATCCTTCTTTTCTTAAACTTTGGGCTTAGAGGGTTAACGAAGGATACGGAGATCCCTGAGATAACTCCTGAGGAGGCTTTCACCCACTTCAACGAGAAGGGGTATATATTTTTAGATGTAAGGGAACCAGAAGAGTTCAAAGAGGAGCGGATCCCGAAGGCCATAAACCTGCCCAGGGGATTAGTTAAATCTAAGATAGGGGAGTTTTTCCCAGATAAGGAAGCTCAAACCTTTATAGTCTATTGTAGATCAGGAAGAAGATCGCTTGATGCTACGAAGACCTTACTTGAAATGGGATATAAGGCGTTAAACATGAAGGGCGGGATATTGGCCTGGAAGAAGGCGGAACTTCCAACCGAAAAATAAGACGATAGTTAAATGTATCTCTTTCTCCCACGATATCTCAAAAATATCCCAATGCCGCTAATACCCAAAACGAGGATAAGAAGCACGAGCACTGAACCGAAGGCCATGGGAATCTGCTTCTCTGGTTTTGTCCCTTCAGTCATAAGCCCGTAAATCATAAAGGGAAGAGCCATAACCTCATCAAATAGGCTTGAAGGAAGCTTACGAGTATAGAAAGTAGCTGCGGTGAACATTATGGGAGCAGTCTCACCTGCCGCTCTACCAAGGCTCAAAATGGTTCCAGTAATTATGCTTGGAAAAGCTATAGGAAGAAGGACCAACCTAATGGTTTTCCACTTACCAGCACCCAAGGCGTACGCTGCTTCCTTTAAATCCATGGGGATGGCTTTTATAGCCTCTTCGGTGACCTTAACCATTATGGGAAGAACGAGGATGCTAAGCGTTAAAATCCCTGAAAGAAGGGAAACACCGAAACCGAAAGCCTTAACGAAAAAGGCCATACCGAAAAGCCCGAAGACCACGGAAGGAATTGCTGAAAGGGTACTTACAGAAGCCCTAACCAAATGAGTAAACCAGTTATCCTTGGCGAACTCGCTCAGATATATGCCCGTGAAGACGCCCAAAGGAAAGGCGACAAGGATTGAACCCAAGGAGAGATAAAAGCTTCCTAGAAGGGCAGGATAGATTCCACCTTCGGTCATACCCCGCCTAGGGCTTTCCAATAGAAAGGATAGGGACAAAACCCTACCGCCCTCGATGGCTAAGATGAAGACCAGCGAAAAAAGAAATAAGAGAACGATAACAAGAGCTAAGCCGAGCATAATCGAAGCTATTTTATTCTCCCATATCAGTCTTTTCATTGAAAGATCATCCTTTTAGCGAACCTCTCTGCCACAAAGTTTAAGAGAACCGTTATCAAGAAAAGGATCGCCCCTATGGCAAAGAGAGCGTGGTAGTGAAGGCTTCTGAAAGGAGCTTCCCCCATCTCTGCAGCTATGGTCGCGGTCATCGTCCTCACGGGGTCAAATATGGACCTAGGAATCGAAGCTGCTCCGCCAGCGACCATTAAAACGGTCATCGTCTCGCCTATCGCCCTACCCATCCCTAAAAGTATGCTAGACAGTATTCCAGGCCAAGCAGTAGGCACAACGACGTAAACGATGGTCCTCCACTTAGTGGCTCCTAAGGCATAGGAAGCCTCTAAAAGGTCATAAGGAACTAAAGACATGGCATCTTCAGCCGTACTTGTAACAAGAGGAACGATCATGATACCTAAGACTAATGATGCGTTAAAGGCATTAAGCCCCACGGAAACCGAGAAAAGCTTAATGATAAGCGGACCCAGGATAACCATGCCGAAGAAGCCGTAAACCACTGAGGGAATGCAAGCTAAAATCTCAAGTATTGGCTTTAGAACCTCCCTGAGACTTAAAGGGGCGAAGAAGGCTAAATACGTAGCTGAAGCTAACCCGAGGGGTATACCAACTAGAAGGGCACCAAAGGTCACAACTATCGTCCCAATGACTATGGGCAGGATCCCAAACTCTGGAGGGTTGTAGGTAGGATGCCAAGATCCTCCGAGAAGGAAGTCAAGAGGGGATACCCTGAGGAAGAAGGGTATCCCCTCTTTGAAGAGCATAACCGACACACCCATTAAGGCAGCTATGGACAGAAAAGCGGAAGTCAGAATAATCGTCTTGGCCAGTTTCTCACCCATGGTCTTACTTAACCGGCACGAACCCTTGCTCTTCAACTATCTTCTGCCCTTCAGGGGATAAAACGAAGTCAATAAAGCTCTTTAATAGACCCTTGGGCTCTCCGTTGGTGTACATGTAGAGGGATCTTGCAAGCTTGTAGCTCTTGTTAATGACGGTCTCCTTGCTTGGCATGACCCCATCGATCTTAAGGGACTTAACCGAAGGTGAAAGGTAACCTAAGCCTATATAGCCTATCGCGCCTTCGGTCTGAGCAATCGTGGTAGCGACAGCGCGATTGGATGCAAGAAGCATCGCATCGTCTCTAAGCTTTTCCTTCTTGAGGACGAGCTCGTGAAAGGCTTCATAGGTACCGGAGGCACTATCCCTGGAAACAACCACTATCTTCATATCCCTACCGCCCACTTCCTTCCAATTATTGATCTTTCCACTATAGATGTTTCTAACCTGCTCGACGGTCAAGCCCTCCAAGGGATTGGAAGGGTGAACCACGATAGCAATACCGTCAAGAGCTATAACGTGAGCTACTGGATTAACCCCTCTTTCTTTTCCCTTGTTTATCTCCTCGACCTTCATAGGCCTTGAGGAGATGGCGATATCACAGGTCCCATCAAGCAAAGCCGCTATACCTACACCAGAGCCTCCACCCTTAACCGAGATATTAACATCCTTATTAATATCCATGAATCTTTCAGCACAGGCCTGAGCTATGGGGAAGACAGTGGTTGAACCTATCACCTGAATAGATTTAGAAGCAGCCCATAAACCCCCTGCAATGAGTAAAACCATAAGCGCAACCGCTAAAACCTTAACAAACCTGCTCACACTAAAACACCCCCTTAAGAGAATATCGGCTTCAATCCGATAAGGATATTACTCAAAATCCTTAAAGGGGGTTTAAAGGGGGTGTAAAGATATCTTTAAAAAACAAAAAAGGTGCCCCTCCCTTTAAAGGGAGGGGCACCCTCTAATCTTTAGGGACTACTGACGAGGTATTCCAGACTCCTTATAGATGAGATCCATCAACCTCTTACCGCAGAGCTCTTCCATCTTGGGCCATACTATCTTCCTCACGTGCTGAGCTATCTTGTTAAGCTGCTCATCGGTCAACATAACTATGGTCCAACCATATTCCTTCTGGAGCTTCTGGCGGTACTCCTCATCAACCTGCTTAGCCCTATCCCACTGAATCTTAGACTCCTCACTAGCGGCCTCTTGCAATACCTTTTGATCCTCTGGAGAGAGCTTATCCCATACTCCCTTGTTTATAACGAACCACCAGGTCTCGCAGAAGTCGTTATACTGTATCCATACCTTCTGGACATCACGGAACTGCCATCCCTGATAGGGTGGTCCACCCATCTGCCCATCAGCAACGCCCATCTGTAAGGCCGTATAGACCTCAGCGTAAGGTATTGGAGTCGGTATGTAACCTAAGGCCTCATATGTCCATTCGCAAGGCTTTATCGGCATGACGCGAACCTTCATGCCCTTCTTAACGGTGGGATCCTCAGGGCTTGGAGGCATTGCCTTAAGCGATACCCCACTCATACCGATGGGGATAACGTCTAACGCCTTGATGTTATGCTTCTCCCAGAGCTGCTGATTTACCCTATAAGCCCAACCGCCTGGGCTGTAAACCTTAACTGCATCCTCGAAGGTCGTGAATATATAAGGGAAGTAATAAGACAAATTAAGTTCCGGATCGAAGTTGGCATTAGCCTGCTGCAATGCTAACTCAATGGTTCCACGCATGACCATCTCAAAGATCTGCGTCCAATCTCCCAAAACTCCACCGGAGTAAACGTCGATCTTGATTCTGCCGTTGGTCCTCTCAAAGACCTTCCTCGCAAACTCCTTAGCGCGGATATCATAATCGCTATCTACAGGATGGATCTGAGACATTCTCCATTGATACTGAGGCTGCTGTGCTAAGCTTACACTAGCGAGAGAAACCACACTAAAGAACGCGAACAACAAGACCACTACTACACTTAAAACCTTCTTACTCCACAAACTTCCCCACCTCCCCTAGGCTATTTTACAAAGTATATTTTAGCATAAACATTTAAAGCAAAGCAAGAGCCTTAAAAGGTTTTTCTCTAGCTTTATTGAAAGATTTTCACAGCTTGAAAAATAGCTTAAGATCCGATAATCTAAGCTAAAAAGAAGGGAGGTGAGTCAATGAAAGCGAAAAAGGGAGATTTTGTCCAGATCGAGGTCAGGATACTGGAACCGGAGGAGCGAGCTCCCAACCTGCCAGAGGACACGAAGAGGGTCCCTTTCGAGATGAGAGTAAAGGGGTTCATGCTTAACGATGAGGCCTCTTTGGGGGAGGTGGTTCGCATAAGGACCTTCTCCGGTAGAGAGGTAGAGGGAAAGCTCATAGCCATTAATCCGAAGTATGAACACAACTTTGGAGAACCGGTTCCAGAGATCCTAACCATAGGTGAAGAACTAAGGGAACTTTTAGGGGGGATGTAAGATGGAAGGTAGATACTCCTTTGAAGCAGTTATGGCAAGAAGAGCGGAGATAATGAAAAAAGCGGTAGGTATAGACTACGAAAAGTTCATAATAAGAGGAATCGCCTTCGACTACGAGAAGATGATGAAAGAGGTTGGGTACTCCATAGAGGAGGTCAAAAGGATACAAAGTGAAACCTGCGTTGGGAACACCCCTTTGGTTGAGTTAAAAAATATAAATAGGCTCATAAAAAAGCTTGCTCCAAAGGGAAAGGGAGCAAGGATATTTCTTAAAGATGAAGCCGCCAACCCCTCTGGCAGCTTCAAGGATAGGCGAGCCTCCGTAAGCATATATCGCGCGGCAAGCTTAGGGTACAAGGGAGTGATAGCTGCAACGAGCGGAAATTACGGTGCGGCGGTCGCCTCACAGGCTGCAAAGAAGAACTTAAGATGCATAATAGTGCAAGAGTGTTTCGACAACGATTGGATTGGTCAGCCGGAGATATTAGAGAAAGGCAGAGCTTGCGAGGCCTACGGCGCAGAGGTAGTTCAGCTAACGGTCGGCCCTGAGCTGTTTTACTACACCTTAGTTCTACTTGAGGAAACGGGCTACTTCAACGCCTCGTTGTATACCCCCTATGCGATAGCTGGGATCGAGACCCTTGGCTATGAGATAGCTGAGCAGACGCAGAAACTCACGGGCAGATTCCCCGATGCCGTGGTTGTGACCCACGCAGGAGGAGGGTTGATCACTGGAACAGCTCGAGGATTAAAGAAGGCGGGTGCAACGGAAACCAAAGTCATAGGAGCAAGCGTGGACTTAAGAGGGCTTCACATGGCAAGCACGAAAGACTTTAACAGAAAGTACTTCACCACGGGGCATACCGGTTTCGGCATACCCTTCGCCGCTTACCCCGATAGAGCCGACGTCCCAAAGAACGCAGCCAGACCACTAAGGTACATGGACAGGTATGTTCTGGTAACGCAGGGAGAGGTCTTCTACGTCACTGAGATGCTCGCCCACCTTGAAGGACTGCAGAGAGGCCCAGCGGGAAACACCTCCTTAGCCGCCGCATTCTCCCTAGCTATGGAGATGGACGAGGACCAAATAATAGTGGTAAATGAAACAGAATATACTGGTGCGGGAAAGCTCCCATCGGCTCAGCTAACCTTCGCTAAAAAGATGGGGATGATCATAAAACGGGGAGACCCCTTGAAGGAGGATAAACCCGGAAAGGTTATAGCAATACCTGAGCACCCCTCTCAAATAAAGCACATAGAATATCCACTTGAAGAGCTTAAGAGAAGCTACCTTAAGGAGCTCATGAGGCGCGAAGGTAAAACATCTTTCGACGAGACCGAGCTAAACTTCCTCGAAGAAGATCTAAGGCTCTCTCGAGAGGAGGTTCTAAAGCTGATAGATGAGGTAAAGAAAGCCCTTCAGGCTTAAAACCTGAAGGGCTTTAATCTTGCCTACCTAATACCAAGCACAAGACGCGGAAGGAACATAGATAACCATGGAACGTAGGTGGTAAGAAGTATGACAGGAACGTTACCGAAGATCATGAATATTATCGCAGGCTTTATATACTGGTCAAAGGAAACTTTACCTACGCGCCCGCCGAGGTAGAGTATAGGAGCGGTCGGAGGAGTGACGTTACCGAGCCCAAGGTTCGTTCCTAGGATCGCCGCAAAGTGAACAGGATGCACACCTATGCGAACGGCCAGGGGTAGAAGAAGGGGCGCCACAAGCAAGGTACCGCTTAAGTCATCCATAAGCATCCCTATTATTATAAGGAAAATATTTATCATGAAAAGTATAACATATTTATTATCGGATATAGAGATCAGGAAGTCAGCGATGATCATCGGGACCTTCTGCATGGTATAAATTCTACCCAGGATGGTCACGAAAAAGAGCATCAAAATTATAACGCTGCTTGTAGTTGCAGCTGTGCTTAAGGAACGGAAAAAAGTCTTAAGGTCAAGCTCCCTATGAACGAAGAAACCGACTATTATGGCGTAGGTAACCGCAACCGCAGCTGCCTCAGTAGGAGTAGTCACACCGCCGTAAATTCCACCGAGGATTATGACCGGCATGAGAAGGCTCCAAATGCTTTTCCTTGTAGCACTAGCTATTATCTTTATCTTCTCAAAGCCGGGAGCGGGAGGCTCTACTTTAACTAAGGGAAAGTTTTTCCTAACCATTATGTAGTTTATTATGGAGTATAAGGTGGCGGTTAGAACCCCCGGGATAACCGTAGAGAGGAAACAGGCGGTTATGGAAGTCTGGGTTACCCAACCGTAAAGTATCATCGGAACGCTTGGCGGAATAAGCTGACCCAAAATCGCAGCGCAGCTAACCATAGCTGTAGTGTAATACCGCGGATAGCCTCTTTCTTCGAGCTTTGGTATCATTATCGTACCAATAGCAGCTACCGCTGAGGAGGCGGTCCCAGATATGGCTCCAAAGATGGCACAGGCCCATATGGTAGCAGCCCCCAATCCCCCCCTCATTCTACCAAGCAGAGCTTCAGCAAATATAACTAACCTTTCCGCTATACCGCTTGAGCCCATGAGCATGCCCGCCATAATGAAGAAAGGTATAGAAAGCAAGGTTATCGAATTAAGAGCCTTAAAGCCGACGCTCGCCAAAAAGGAAAGATCCGGAAAGGCAACCATCGCCATATACAAGGCCGCAGCCATAAAAGCGAAGGGAACGGGAACACCTATGGATAAACCTACTATCAAAATAAGGATATCGATTACTATATGCATAAGCCTACCTCCCTCCCAAGCTATCCTTTTTCAACTTGAGGTAACTCCTCTTCCCTCTTAACAGTTATCTCCCTCTTACCTAAAAGCTGCAAGGCATAGTCCACAAGCTCCACAAAGGTGTAGAAGACCATTAAGACGGCGGATATAAGCATCGAAATTTGAGCGTAAAGAAGGGGTAATCTCAAGGAAGGCGTGTACTCTGGAAACCTTAAAGCCCAACGTATATACCCCCAGGACCATTCAAGAAAAATTATGGTCATGATAAAGGTAAACAAGGTTATGAAAAACTTGATCTTCACGAAGTTTCTAGGAGTCTTAACGATAGTGTTTAGCACATCCGCCATTATATGGCTTCTTTCGCGAGAAGCGTGCGCTGACCCGATGAAGTAAAGCCAACAAGCCACCAAAGTAGCAAGCTCCTCAACCCCCATCAACGGGTGAGCGAAAACATATCTTAAGATCACCTCTATCATGACAAGAACTGTTACCGTGATAGAAACAATAACCAGTATGGTTTGCTCAGCCCTTTCAAGAAATTTCCATATAAACAAGGCCATCCTTCCCTTACCCCCTATCTCCTAAAATTGATGCTCCTAAAGCTCCGATGCCATTATACCAAAATACCCCTTAAGGGGCAAGGAAAACTAAAGTGGAAACACCAAGGTAAATTTACTACCTTTGCCAAAATCACTCTGAACCTCAACCCTACCTCCATGAAGAGAGACCACATCTTTAACGATAGATAAACCGAGACCAGCTCCCCCTAGCTTCCTAGACCGAGACCTATCCACCACATAGAACTTATCGAATATATAAGGGATATGCTCGCGCGGTATTCCTATTCCCGTATCCTCAACCACGAATCGAACCTCCGACTCCCCTTGGAAAAGGCCGAGCCTAACTCTACCACCCTCAACGTTATACTTTATGGCGTTATCAACAAGGTTCACGAAGGCGCACTCAAGTAGAAAGCGATCGCCCTTAACGAAAACCTCATGCTTAGGGAGATCTAAATCTATAAAGATACCCCTTCGCTTGGCCTCCTCCTCAAATATGGTCTTAACGCTAAGCGTAAGCTCCCTCAAATCTACATCATCAAACTCCAGTCTCCTGCCGCCATCCATCTCCTGAAGCAGGAGAAGATCAGAAGCCACCCTCGTAAGCCTCTCAACGTTTCTCTTCACCATGGCAAGAAACCTGTTAGGATCACCACCATCCTCGATCGCCTCGATCGCCCCTTTGATCGCCGTAAGTGGTGTCTTTATCTCATGGGCCATGTTAGAAATGAGCTCCGATTCTTTCCTCCTGGAGCGTACTTCATCGGTTATATCCTTAAGGCAAAACAGGGTCTCCTCTCCCAAGGAAGAACCGCTTACCAAGAAGAACCGCTCCCCTATATTTAAAGTTAGATCGTCCACCTTCTCGCCCCTCCTAACCTCATCAATCAGGTCAAAGAAACCCTTCTCCCTTAATATCTCCCAATACCATCTCCCTTCCAAAGACTTCTCAGAGAGATCACCAAAGAGCTTGGCAAAGGCAGAGTTCGCTTTTTTTATTCTTCCAAGCCCATCCAACAACACAATCGGGTCCTTAACTGTTAAAAGCAGAGCCTCAATCTCCCTACCCCTTTTGGCGAGATCTCTGGAAAGGGCCTCTATATAAGTTGAAAGTTCATTCACTTCATAAAATAGCCTTCCAATATCATCATCACTATCGACGAAAAACTTGGCACTATGGTCTCCCGCCCTGATCCTTCTAAGGAGGTAAAGCAAGCGTTTAAGATCCTCCTCCGAACGCCTAATCAGTATATGGAGAAAGAGGGCAAAGGCGATGGCTAAAACAAGCTTAATAGAGGGGCTCTCAACCTTGATAATTAAAAGAAAAAGAAGGATGGAAACCCAAAATAGCGTTATTTTATCCTTCCATCTCAAACTTATAACCTACTCCTCTTATGGACTTTATGGCTCCCCCAAACTCTCCCAGCTTTCTCCTCAAGCTGCTGATGTGAACATCTATGGTGCGGTCAACCACGAACTTACCACCCCAAAAGCGCTCAAGAAGCTCCTCCCTTGTAAAGACCCTTGAAGGGTTTTGAAGAAATATAACTAAAAGCTTAAACTCAACGGGAGTCAAATCAACCCTTTTACCCTCAAGGGTAACCTCCATTCTTTCCAGGTCCACTAAGAGAGAGGAGCCCAGACTTAAGACGCCTGACTTAGACCCGGCGCTCTTCGCCCTCCTTAAGAGAGCCTTAACGCGAGCGACGAGCTCTCGCACGCTGAAGGGCTTAGTCAGGTAGTCATCAGCGCCAAGCTCAAGCCCCACCACCTTATCGGTCTCCGAATCCTTAACGCTTAACATTAAAACAGGTATACCAGAGAACCTATCATTCTTCTTAAGATACCTTAATATCTCAAGACCATCGGCTCCGGGTAGAAGGATATCCAGTATCACGAGGTCAGGATAAAACCTATCCAGGCCAGAGAGAAAGCTCTCCCCATCATAAAAAGCTCTCGTGTCAAAACCCTCCTTATTAAGGCTATGCGATATAAGCTCAACTATATCCTCCTCATCATCTACGATGGCTATTACCTTACTCAAGGCAGTTTAGTGCCTCCTTAGGCGAAATCTTATAGGAGTCCCTTCAAAACCAAAGGCCTCCCTAAGCCTATTTTCGAGATAAGCAAGGTAGCTCTGCTTAACGAGCTTCTCATCGTTAACAGAAAGCTCAAAAAGGGGCGGTCCCTCTCCCTTTTGAGATGCAAAATAAACTTTCAAGCGCCTACCCCTCTTGTCCGATGGTGGAGGAGATATATAGAGCGCTTCCTCCAAAACCCTATTTAGCTGAGAGGTGGGTATTCTCATCTTCCAATTGGCGTAAACCCTGTCAACGGTGGGGAATATCTCTTCAACGTTATAGCCGGTTTTAGCAGATATGAAGAGCACAGGAGCATAGTTCACAAAGTAAAACTCCTTCTGAAGAAAGCTCCTAAAAAGGGAAGGGTCGTAGCCCGGTATAAGATCCACCTTATTAACAGCTATTATTATCCCTCGCCCCTTTTCCTCTATCATACCAGCTATCCTCTTATCCTGCATGGTTGCTGGCTCCAGAGCATCGAGCACCAGTATGGCGACGTCGCTCCTTTCCAAAGCGGAAAGACACCTTAAAGTACTGTAATACTCTATATCATCCTTAACCCTTGACTTTCTCCTCAATCCAGCAGTATCGACGAAGAGGTAATCCCTTCCTCCGCGCTTAATTAGGCTGTCTACGGAATCCCGGGTCGTCCCCGGCTCTTCGCAAACCAAAGCCCTCTCCTCACCAACAAGAACGTTAAGAAGGGAAGACTTTCCCACGTTAGGCCTACCGAGTATGGCAACCTTAACTTCCGCCTGAACATCAGCGCTTTCATCGCTCTCAGGCAATAGGGATACAACCTTATCTAATAGCTCGTCAAGCTTCCTCTTGGATTCAGCCGATATGGAGATGATCTCGTCTATCCCAAGGGAGTAAAAATCGCTAACGAGACCCTCATGTTTTCCCTCATCTATCTTGTTCACAACCAGCAAGACCTTCCTACCATACTTCCTTACCACGTCTGCTACCTCTCGGTCAGATGGCAGGGGACCGGTTTTACCATCAACGACGAACAAGATCACATCCGCCTCATCAAGCGCCCTCAAAACCTGCTCCTTCACACCCTCCCATATAGGGTCCTTCTCACCAAGGACCAATCCTCCAGTATCAACTACCCAAAACCTCCTTCCAAGCCACTCCCCTATACCATATATCCTATCTCGCGTTATACCCGGCACATCCCCAACTATAGCCCTTCTCTCCCCTATTATCTTGTTGAAAAGGGTCGATTTCCCCACATTGGGTCTTCCAACTATGGCAACTATAGGCAAAGACACCTTTAGTCTACACCTCCGGTGGATCAACGATTATCTCTAACTCCTTCGAAGGCTTAATTTTACCATTTTCCAAAAGGTCACAGAGCTCCTTCTCGAGCTCCCCCTTCTTACCTTTAAGTAGCAAAGACAGAGAGATCTTCCCATCGGGTAGGACTCTTCTTATGGGCCCTAAAACCTCAATAGCTCTACCCTCTAAGGCCAACTTAAGCTCCTTAAGCTTGCTCATCAAGAAAAGCTCTCTTTTACCCTTAAGCGATACCAAAGCGAGTGAGTAAAAAGGGGGATAACGAAGCTCCTTCCTCTTGTCTAGCTCCGCTTCCAGGAACTCCTTCCATGAGTCTTCTCTAAATATCTTGAAAACGGGATGCTCAGGAACGTAAGTCTGGACGTAAAGCTCTTCCGGAGAGAAGGAGGCAAGGGAATATATCATCCTTAAGGTCTCCTCCTCGCTCCTATAGCTCGATTTGTATAGAGAAAGATCAGCAAGGGCGATACAGGCCAGCTTAACTCCGTTCATTATCTTCGGCTGAAGTACTCTTTGAGTCCCAACTATAATTAAAGCACTCTCATCAAACAGCTCAGTCTCCGCATCCCATACTGCCACGCCTGACCCCAACCTCCTCCTCAACAGGGAAGCCAAGCTCTCTATACCAGGCGAACCTAGCTTAAAGAAGTAGCCACCGCAGTTAAAACAGGTATCGGAAAAGGACCTCTCATAACCACAGTAAGGGCACTTAAGCTTCCCCTCCTCCCTATAAAGAGAAAGAGGGATATCGCAGTTTGAGCACTTCGGAATATATCCGCACTCTTCACACTTCAAGTAAGAAGCATAAGCCTTCCTATTCAATAGTATAACGCTTTTTCCCCCAAGCTTGAGATTCGCCTTTATCTTACTGAAAAGAGACTGAGATAGAAAAGCCACCTTGGAACTTCTCTTAAGGTCGATAAGCCTATACTTAGGCTTACTTCCCGGCAACTCCTCAAGATCCCACCCCTCTTTAACGAGGTTAAAGCTTTCCGCGCTTAAAATCGCTCCACCCAGAATCACTGAGAAGCTCTCTACCCTCCGCCTTAGCAAAATTGCATCCCTCGCGTGGATGTAGGGTAGAGAAAGCCTTCTTAAGTAGCTACTACCCTCATCATCAACAATAACAAGGCCAAGATTTCTCATGGGAACAAGAGACAGGGAAAAAGTACCTATGAATAGAGCCCCACCTTCGCCTTTTGCAGCGTTCCAAGCTCTTTTCCTCTCGCTCCTCCTTATCTCGCTATACCAAAGGAAAGTGTTGTCAAAGGAGAGCTTCGATGCCCAATCCTCCATATCCTCAAGCTGAGGAACTAGGAGTATCACCTTCTCTCCCGCCGCGAGAAACTCGCCTATAACCTCCCTATAGTATGAGAGCCTCGAAAGCCTTGAACCGACGACTAAGCGGCTGAATCGCTCCCCAACGCTCTTTAGGGTTATCTCCCCGAAGGAAGGGAGGTAATCGTAAGGGAAGAGGAGCTTAAGCGTCAACCCTAGGGGATAACAATACTCCTGAGAGATAATCTGAGCTAAGGTCAACCATGTTGAAGGCAAGGGAGGAGAATCATCTATAACCTCATCTATGCTTTTGAGATCCCTCTCCTCTTCAAGCCGAGATACCTTGAGAACCCATCCCCTTGAAAACCCCCTACCTAAAGGGACCTTAACCCTAACGCCTAAATCAAGCTTCCTATAATGAGAGTAGGAGAAAAGAGAGTAAAGCGGTCGCTCAACGGCAACATCTAAGACGTATCTCATTGGCTTCCCTTAGTATCTCTTCAGCTACCCGTTTTTTATGAAGGCGCGGTAAAAACCTAACAAAGCCAGAAGGATAAACGAAGGCGACCTCATTTTCATCCCCACCGAAGCCAACCGTCGCCTCGTTAACCACTATAAAATCAGCACCCTTCTCCTTAAGCTTCTTATAGGCGTTCGCAAATACGTCTTCGGTCTCCAAGGCGAAGCCAACGAGAACCTGCCCTATCCTCTTCATCCTCCCCAGCTCCAAGAGTATGTCCGGGTTTTTAGCAAGCTCAACGGTTAGCTCAGAGACTCCCTCCTTCTTTATCTTAGATGAGCTCTGCCTAACGGGTCTAAAGTCAGAAACCGCAGCGGATTTAACCGTAATAGAAGCGGAACCAAAGAGCTCCCTTACAACCTCAAACATATCCTGAGCAGACTCAACTTTATAGACCCTAACCGAAGGAGGGGGCGTCAGATTCACCGGTCCACTAACTAGGTCCACTTCCGCACCCATCAAGCTCGCAACATAGGCAACTGAATACCCCATCTTACCGCTTGATGGATTGGATATGAACCTTACGGGGTCTATCCACTCCCTCGTAGGTCCAGCGGTCACCAAAACCTTTAAGCCCTTGAGGATCTTGGGCTCATAAAGGGCCTTCTCAGCGAAAAAGAAAGCAACATCAGGTGATACCAAACGACCCTTTCCGCTTTCACCGCAAGCAAGGAAGCCTTCCTCAGGCTCAATTATCACAGCTTCATCCTTAAGCAGTTTAAGGTCTCTCCTCATGGAGGAACTCTCGAACATCCGCCAGTTCATGGCAGGAGCCAATATCTTAGGCCCCCTAAAAGCCATGTAAACCGTCTCAAGAAGACCATCAGCTCTACCAATCGCAACCGAAGCGATGAAGTCCGCAGATGCCGGATAAACAATGAGGAGCTCTCCCCATGACGCAAGCTCTATGTGAGGAACTCCGCCGGCGAAGTAGTCGGAAGGGGTGTAAACCTTCTCAGCGAAGGGAGAGAAGGAAAGAGGGGTCACGAAGGATAAAGCGCCATCACTCAGGACGACGCGAACGCGCGCCCCCCCATCCTGAAGGAGCCTCAGCATCTCCACACCCTTATAGGCGGAGATGCTTCCCGTGACCCCAAGTATCACATTTCTCCCTTGGAGGAAACTTTTGAAGGAAGCTCCCATTCTATCAACCCCTGATCCAAATCCCTCAACGCCCTCGATATGGGTCTAATCGGCTCAACGCTTATGATCTTCTTAGCTGGATCGCTACCTATCATCCTCGCTCTTTTTGCAACTATCATCGTCAGAAGGTAATGGGTCTTTATCCCCGTCCTCTTCATCAGATCCTCGAGCGCTGGGTAAAACATCCGCCTCACCCCCCGAACCGTAAATCTCCTTTTTAACTATCTCTATAAGCTCAATAGAAGCCTTCTTAACATCATCGTTAACTACAGCGTAATCGTAAATATCCTTCTTCTCAAGCTCCCATTGAGCGTTCCTTAACCTAACTTCGAGCTCTTCTTCGCTTTCCGTCCCCCTCCCATGAAGCCTCCTTGAGAGCTCTTCCTGAGAAGGCGGTAAAATAAATATCAAGACCGCTTCTGGAAAAGTCCTCTTAACCTGAAGAGCCCCCTGCACGTCTATCTCGAGGACTACGCTTTTACCCTCACCAAGGTTTTTCTCCACGAACTTCCTCGGCGTACCGTAAAGGTTTCCGTGAACCTCAGCCCACTCAAGCAGCTCACCACTATCCCTCATCCTAGCAAACTCACTCTGAGATATGAAAAAGTAATCTACTCCGTCGACTTCCCCAAATCTAGGCTTCCTCGTCGTAACGGAAACGGAATATACAAGCTCAGGTATAGCTTTGAAGAGCTCCCTCCTTAAGGTTCCCTTACCCGCACCTGAGGGACCAGAAATAACGAAGAGCTTTCCCCTATTCCTCTTCATCCTCCTTACCGCTTTCCTCAAGAACCCTATTGGCAACAGTCTCAGGCTGAATCGCAGAAAGTATGATATGATCGCTATCAGTTATTATAACTGCCCTCGTTCGCCTACCACATGTAGCATCGATCAGTTTCCCCTTCTCTCGAGCAGCCTCCTTCATACGCTTTATAGGAGCCGACCCTGGACTGACTATAGCTACTATCCTGTTAGCCACAACAACGTTACCAAAACCAACATTTATGAGCTTTAACCCCATAAGTGAGATCACCTCACTCTATATTTTGAACCTGCTCTCTCATCCTCTCAAGCTCGGCCTTTATCTCAACTGCGAGCTGAGAAACGAGAGCTTCACTAACCTTAGAAGACAGGGTGTTTATCTCCCTAAGCATCTCTTGAATTAGGAAGTCGAGCTTTCTTCCAACGGGGCTACCCCCCTCGATCATCTTGGAGAACTGAGCCAAATGGCTCTTAAACCTAACTATCTCCTCCGTCGCGTCCCTCTTCTCCTGTAAAAGAACAACCTCGGCCAGAAGTCTACTCTCATCTATAGGCACACCCTGAGTAAGCTCCTCAACCCTCTCCTTGAGCTTTTGAGGGATGGATTCCCTTAGCTCCGAGCACCTCCTTTCGATATCGTCGCACAAAGAAGAGATGATCTCCAACCTCCTCTTAAGATCGCGAGCGAGGACCTCTCCTTCTCTCCTCCTCATCTCCATCATCCCTTTGACCGCAAGGTCAATGGCATCCTTAACTATAGGCCAGACCCTCTCCACATCGTCGGTAACCTCCCTGACCTCGAAGAGGTCAGGGAGCCTCAGTAAAAGGTCAAGCCTTATCTCATCAAGCAGCTTTAGCTCATCCTTAAGTTCGTTAAGCATCTCATAATACCTTTTAGCCAGCGACTTGTTAAGGACTATCTCAGGTATGTAGTCAGGAGTGTAGCGAAAGTCAACCTTAACGCTTAGACGTCCTCTGTTAACCCACTCCTTAAGGTAATCCCTTATCTTCAGCTCCAAAGCAAGCAAATTTTTAGGTAGTCTAACCGTTATATCGCAGAACCTATGGTTTAGTGAGTATATCTCCACTATGCACCTTAAACCAGCGCCTTCGCTCTCTCCCCTACCGTACCCCGTCATGCTAAGCAGTGTAGACATACCCTCGATTATAAGAACCACCTCTCCATGGCCTGGTATAGATCCTCAAGATTGTACCCCATCAAAGCGGATATATAAACCGCTTTATCTCCAAACCTATCGCCTACCCTTCTTTTCAGAGTCTCTAACTCCTCCCTACTGAGTTTGTCTATCTTATTGAAGACCATTATAGTCGGCTTATCCAAGCTCCTTAACCCCTTAAGGACCGTGTTAACCGCATCTATCTGCTCAAGAAAGTTATGGGAAGATATATCCACAATATGAAGCAACCCATCGGACTCCCTAACCTCCTCAAGGGTTGCCCTGAAAGCAGCAACGAGGTGGTGGGGAAGCTTCCTTATGAAACCAACGGTATCGGTTAAGAGGATCTCCCTCCCCGAAGGCAAGCGAACCTTCCGCGTAAGAGGGTCAAGGGTAGCGAAAAGCTTATCCTCAGCGTAAACATCCTCCCCGCTTAAGGTTCCCAAAAGGGTAGACTTACCAGCATTGGTATATCCAACTATAGATGCTTGAAAGACCTCTCTCCTCTTTCTCCTCTTCCTCTGAATATCTCTTCTGCTTCTTATCTCCTCAAGCTTCTCCCTTAACCGGGCTATCCTCTCCTTTATCCTACTTCGTTCAGCCTCTATCTCAGGCTCTCCCGGACCCCTTGTTCCAACTCCTCCACCAAGCCTCGATAGTTCCTTCCCTCTACCCCTGAGCCTCGTCAGCTCATAGGTTAGCTGAGCTAACTCCACCTGAAGCTTCGCCTCGGCGGTCTTAGCCCTTCTTGCGAAGATCTCGATTATAAGCTGAGTCCTATCTATAACCTTAACGCCTAAGGCATCCTCAAGGTTAGCCTGCTGACGAGGAGAAAGGTCATCGTTAAAGACGACGATGTCAGCCCCCAGACCTTCAATTAACCTCTTAAGCTCCTCAACCTTCCCCCTTCCAAGCAAAAAGGCAGGATCTGGGCTCCTTTTCTGCGTCAAAACCGCGATACTCTCTCCACCCCAAGTCCTGAAGAGCTCCCTTAACTCCTCTATCTGCTCCTCTATTTCAATGGGATTAGAGGAAGGAGGTATAAGGGAAACGAGTATGCCTCGCATAGCTTACTCCCTCAAGAGCCCTATTACACGCTCTCTGAGATCATTAGTGAAAATATATATGCTCTCCTTCGCCCTCTTAGAACCAAGATTTAGCCTCATAACTTCACCAACCTTAACCTTTATCTTAGTTAGCCTGGGAATCGCCTGCCCCTTGGGCATAGCCTCAAAGCTCCCCCTTACAGCCACAGGAAGCACAGGAACCCCCGTCTTAACAGCAACATAGGAGGCTCCATGCATGAACTCCTTAACCTCTCCATCCTCCGAACGAGAACCCTCTGGAAAAAGCAAAACGGCTTCTCCCCGGCTCACTAACTCCATGATCTTAGACAAAGCCCTTAGATCTCCCGTCTCCCTCTTCACAGGAAAGGCACCCAAGGAGATGATAAGGCTCCTAAGAAAGGGTATCTTAAAGAGCTCCTCCTTAGCCATATAGTAGAGCCTCCTCGGGAACATGGAACCGATGATAACGGGATCCATCTGGCTGCAATGGTTTGAGATGACTAAAAGCCCCCCCTCCTTGGGAATGTTAAATCTACCCTGAACCTCCATTGAGAATAGAACTTTAAGGAGAAAGAAAGCCAGAGCCTTTATAACGTTGTAGAACAAGCTGAACTACCTCCTCCACCACCTCATCCACGCTTTTATAGGTCGTATCTATGATCACAGCATCAGGAGCCACCTTAAGCGGAGCCACATCGCGATTAGAATCTATGTCATCTCTTCTCTTTAAATCGTTTAAAACATCCTCCAAAGAGGCATCTTTACCTTTACTTAAAAGCTCTCTCCACCTGCGGGAAGCCCTCTCTGATAAAGAGGCCGTCAAAAACACCTTAACCTCAGCTTCGGGAAAAACGACCGTTCCCATATCCCTACCTTCAACGACCGAATTCCTGCCCTTAACGAGCTCTCTTTGCAATGGTAGAAGCTTCTCCCTAACCACGGGAATCTTAGCTATCAAAGAGACTACTCTATCAACTTCGGGATCTCTTATGGCGAGGGTAACATCCTCACCGTCAAGGAAGACCCTATCATCTCTAAACTCGATAGAGGTTCGATCTATCGCTTGAGAGACCGCAAGGGGATCATTTAGGGACACACCTTCTTTCATGAGCTTAAGGGTAAGTGCCCTATAGATGGCACCGGTATCAAGGTAAAAAAAACCAAGCTTCTTAGCTACAAGCTTGGCTACGGTCGTCTTACCGCTACCTCCAGGACCATCTATAGCTACTATCAAGGCCGCTCCTCCTCACTCAAGAGCAGAGAAGAGATCATCCTGCTTAAGGGCATCAGCTGAAGCGGACATAAGATCATCCAGGTTATCTATACCAAGGTTTTGTAAGGCAAAATCACTCAAAGGGTAAAGAAGTCCATCTGCGCCAATTCCCCAACCAAGCATTAAACATAGAGAGTTGGCAACGTGAACTATAGAGGTAAGCTTAGGGGAAACTTTCGACTCCTCAGGGGAGTGGTGATGATATATTGCGTCAACGAGCTCCGGAGGCAAATTCCACTTCTCGGCGATCCTACCACCTATATCTGTATGATCAAAGCCTAGGATCTCCCTCTCAGCTTGATTGAAGGGTACCCTCTCAACCTCGACCTTCTTAACTATCAAAGTGAAGCCAAAGCGCACGAACTGGTTTAAAACTATCTTACCTATATCGTGAAGGAGACCAGCGACGAAGGCTTGCTCTATATCCCTATGCTTAACCTTCTTGGCTATCTCACGAGAAACTATCGCCACACCCAAGGAGTGCCTCCAAAGCTCACCCCTGTCTAAAGCATACCCTTTAAGCTCACCACTCATATGCCCATGGGCGGCAGCAGCATATATAAGCGACTTTACAGTATTATAACCTAAGACCGTTATCGCTTCGCTAAGTGTAGTTATGCTCCTTGGGAAACCGTAATATGCAGAGTTAGCAAGCTTAAGGACTTTCGCTGTTAACCCTTCATCTTGAGATATTATCTTGGCCACATCTGAGGAGCTACTTTTGGGATCATCTATCGTCTTGATGGCCTTAATGACAACCGCTGGAAGAGGAGGTATCTCATCTACCTTAGCTAAAATTCGCTCCATCACAGAGCTATTTATAACCAACTCTTACTCCCTCCTAAAAAACAGCCTTATCAAGATGATTATATCACACCACCTCGATATATCATATGCATTAGCCTCTCCTTTGTGACAAACCTATACTCTCCTTCTTTAAGATTCCTAAGGCGCATCTTCCCAATAGCGACCCTTACTAACCTCTCAACTTTTATACCTAGATAATCAAACATCCTCCTTACCTCTCTCTTTCTACCCTCCCCAATCGATATTTCAACCCAACCATCGGGAAGGATCCTAACCTTGGCAGGAGAAGTTATGCCATCCTCCAAGGGTATGCCGCTTTGCAAAGCCTTAATCTCCGCCTCAGTAGGAAGCCTGCTAGCCTTAACAAGGTAGGTTTTCTTTATTAAGCCCGATGGGTGTGTCAGAAGATGCGTTAGCTCTCCATCATTCGTTATTATGAGAAGCCCTTCACTTCTTAGATCGAGCCTCCCAACGGGGTAGACCTTTTCCTTAACACTTTTGAGCAGATCTATAACAGTAGGATACCACTTATCCTCAACAGCACAGACATACCCCTGAGGCTTGTTCATGACTATGTAAACTTTTCTCTCCGGCCTTACGAGTTTACCCTCTACCCTAACCTCATCTTTTTCAGGATTAACGAAAAAGGCAAGCTCCCTAACCACCTTACCGTTAACGCTAACCTTACCGCTTAATATCAGCTCCTCAGCCTTCCTACGGGAAGCAACTCCACACTGAGCCAAAAACTTATTCAATCTAAGCTTCATATCTCTACCAGGCTATCTTCATTGCCTCCTTAACCTTCTGAATCATGACCGATGCGAACTCCCTCGCCTTCCTCGCTCCATCATGAAGCATTTCGACTATCTCCTCCCTCTTATTCTCATACTCGCTCCTTCTTATCCTGAAAGGCTCAAGCGTAGGAAGAAGGTGCTTAAGGAGAATCTTCTTGCAATCTATACAGCCTATGGATGCGGTTCTACACCCCTGAGAGACCTCCGCTATCTCCTCAGGGCTCCTATTGAAGGCCTTGTGAAGATAAAATACGGGGCAATCCTCAGGAACGCCAGGATCCGTTCTCCTCATCCTCCGAGTGTCGGTCATCATCGTTAAGACCTTCTCTTCTATTGAGGAGGGGTCCTCCGTTAAACCTATATAATTATTGTAGCTCTTGCTCATCTTACGACCATCGGTTCCCAGTATTTTGGGCACGGGAGTAAGTATCATCTCAGGTATCACGAAGACCTCTCCATAAAAGTAGTTAAACCTCCTCGCTATCTCTCGCGTAAGCTCAAGATGAGGGGCCTGATCCTCTCCAACAGGAACGTAATGAGCGTTATATATAAGTATATCTGCAGCCTGCAAAACCGGATATCCTAAAAAGGCATAGGTCGAAAGGTCCTTATTCTTTATCTCCCTCATTTGCTCCTTATAGGTGGGGTTCCTCTCCAACCAAGACACCGGAGTTATCATGGATAGCGCGAGGTGAAGTTCTGCATGCTCCGGAACCTCAGACTGAATGAAAACCACGCTCTTATTAAAATCTATACCAACAGCATACCAATCTAACGCCATTTCAACTATATATTCCTTCAGCATAGATGGATCCGCATACTCGGACATCATGGCATGCCAATCAACTATACAATAATAGCACCTATACTTGTCCTGAAAATCGACCCAATTCTGGAGAGCCCCCACAAGGTGCCCTAAATGGAGCTTCCCCGTAGGGCGCATTCCGCTTAAAACCCTCTTCAAGATAGGCACCTCCCTTTAAAGTCTAACTTTAGCCATCCTATAAAGCTTAAGAGCCATATTGGCCAGAGAATCAGCCTCCTTATTCATCCTTCTCGGAAGATGACTTATGGAGAAGCTATCAAAGGACTCCAAAAGCTCCTTAGCCTCCCTAAAAAGCCCTTGGAGCTTCTGACTCCTAACGATATAGACCCCGATTATCTGCTTATATATGAGCTCACTATCAACGAAAATTTCAACTTCCTTTGCCCCCTTTTCCTTAGCTATCCTTAAAGCGCACACCAAAGCCAGGTACTCAGCTACGTTATTGGTCGCCTCGCCAATGTAAAAACCGTACCTTTCCCTTACCTTAACCCCTTCCTCCTCATACTCCATAGATATACCAACTGAGGCCTCTCCCGGATTCCCTTGAGAGGCTCCATCTGTAAATACCCTAACCTTCATGATAACAAAGGATCCCTCTCCTTCAAGAGATTAAGATCTATGTTAAAAACCAATTTCTTAAGCTCCCTCTCAAGGTAAATCAAGCTTCTCTCCTCCATCTCATGATGGCTAAGGATCAACAGATTAACCCCAGCGTTAAGAGCTTTAAGCACCTGGTGATACTTAAGATCCGATGTGATATAGAGGTCGGCACCCAAAGCTATCACCCTATCTAAGAGATCTCCGCCACTTCCAGAGCATATGGCAACCTTGGAAATCTCCTTTCTGCCAACCTGAACTGGAAGGAGAAAGTTTACCTGCCTTTTTAAAAATGATACCATATCATCGAAGGATACGCTCTCTATTCTACCTATCCTGCCTATGCCAATCTTAGAGTCTGAACGAGCAGGAAGAATTGGGCACCTATCACCTAAACCTATCAGGTCAGCCCAGTAGTCGCTGCTACCCCCGGAGGTAACGTCCCAAGGAGTATGCAAGGCATAAAGGGTTATCCTATGAGAGAAAGCCACCTCAATCACCTTACCGATAGCTGTGGAGGTATCAATCCTCCTTATGCTGGGAAAGATAAGCGGGTGATGGACTAAGAGGAAATCACAACCCTTCTCAATGGCAGACTTAATGGAAAAAAGCGAAGGGTTTAAAGCTAATCCTACCACTTTGACCTCCCCTTCGAAGGGGCCAACCTGAAGCCCAGAGTTATCCCACTCCTCAGAAAGAGAGGGAGGAAACCTCTCCTCTATGAGCTTGATTAACTCCTCATGCGTCAAATTCCCACTTCCTTTTTCACGAAAGCTGGCAATATCCTATTTTATCACAGGAGAGTTGGAAGAAAAAGGAGGAATAAAAAAATGGTGGGCCCGGGAGGACTCGAACCCCCAACCTACCGGTTATGAGCCGGCGGCTCTGCCAATTGAGCTACGGGCCCACCATCTCAACCTTCAGGGTAAATTATACCACATAGAGTCGATTTTAGGAAGATCATTTTTGATTAAAAACTTCTTTTCTCCCTCCAAGGCAAAAGATCAAAGGGAATGTATCTTTCTTCCTCTACCTCTCCCAGATAAACATAAGTCCAAGCTTCAACCATCTTTCCACCCTCAAGGCTAACCTTCACTTTTCTTCTCTCGTAAAGTATCCCCTCATACTCATCTATCTCTCGAAGGAGCTCCTCACTTACCTCATAAAGCTCCCCCCTAACCTTGCTTCCTCTCCTTGGAACTATACCAGGATACCAATCGACCTCGTACAATCCGAAATCCTCAAGAACAGCCTCACCTATAAGCTTAGATCCCTTAAGCATATACCCCCGACTATTAAAAGAAAGCAAACTTCCATAAACGAAAAGATACATGACTTAAAAACCTAAAAGGTAAAGCACCCCCCCCAAAACCAAACCATAAAAGAGCTTAAGAAGCTTAAGTAAAAGAGCGATCTTAAAGGAGTGAGAAAACAAGGGTAGCAAACCATGTCCATCTTGAACGAAGGAGTTCAAAAAGAGCACTGAGAAGGGAATAACGCCACGAGCGTAACCCAGAGTGAAGAATATGTGAGGACCGGATTCCGGTATCAAACCTACCAGAGCGCTTAAGGGAAACATGATACCACCGTGTCTCTCAATGAAACTAGCGATATTCCAAGATTCAACTAAAAACTCCAACAATACCAAAGACCCAAATACCCAAAGGAGGATCCTCCAGCTATGCTTAAATATAACGTGATCTATAATATTATGCTCAACGTAATGGTCTGGAGCGGTCGCTAAAATGAATAAAGAGAAAGCTCCGATTGCGATGAGCGTTAACTTCATCCACCCCTCATCCCCGAAATCAAGGTAAAGAAGGGAAAGGGTAAAAAAGAGCAATATTAAAAGTATAACGTACCTCTTAAGATTCCCCTTCCTTAAAACTGAAAAGGAGGGCCTAACCGAAACACTGTGAGGATTACCACATTCACAGTTGAAACCACATCTGGACATACTATAAATCCCAAAGCCAAATACCTTAAGAAGCTTGTCGGAAAGCCAACCAAAGAAAACGCCGGCGATGAACAAGATGAGGAAAAGATAAATAGCCTTTACGGGGAAAAGGGAAAGCATAAGATAAGATTCGTCTCCGGATGTAGCTATCATCGAGGCCATAACTGCTCCAAAGCTCAAAAAGCCGTGCATGTAAAGGGAAACTACGGCGAAAGGGCCAAGGCAACCGGGAAGGGCTCCGAGAAAGGAAGAGAATACATAACTTAGGAGGCTCTTATCCTTCAAAAGGGAAAAGAGCCTCCTTTCGGAAAGAAGGTTCAAATATTCAGCCACTATCATCATGTTTATGACGAAAAAGGTTATGACAAAGGCATCCCTTAAGCTATGAAAAAGCATATGGCTTAAGAAACCGGCGCTATCCTTCTTTCCTCACCCTCGACCTTGAACTTGGCCAAGGCATCCTCAAGCTTAGCCGACTCATCTCTCAAGCGAGCGCTTATCTCCCTTATCTCGTTAGATAGCCTCTCCTGATCCCCGACAGCACCCTCGATGCTCGATATA
>LEKQ01000015.1 GCA_001443005.1 bacterium GBS-1 | reverse complement strand
TGACTCACAATCAGAAAAGTGGTGTAGCACACTTTGCGGCTGATAGTGAGGAGGAGTGTTTTTCCTTAGTTAGGAGGCTTTTAAGCTACATACCTCAGAACAACATGGAGGATCCTCCTTATGAGTCTTTGGGTGATGATCCTATGAGGATGGAGTTAGCTTTGAGGGATGTGGTTCCTGTTAATCCCAACAAGCCTTATGATGTTAGGGATGTTATAAGGCTTGTTGTGGATAGAGGGGAGTTCTTTGAGGTTCAGGAGCTATATGCTCCCAACATAGTTATAGGTTTTGCTCGTTTGGATGGTTACTCTATAGGCATAATAGCCAATCAGCCGAGGCATTTAGCTGGTTGTCTTGACATTGATAGTTGTGACAAGGCTTCTCGTTTCATAAGGTTTTGCGATGCCTTTAACATTCCCATAGTTAACTTTGTTGATGTTCCTGGTTATCTTCCTGGGACTGCCCAGGAGTGGGGTGGGATAATAAGGCATGGTGCCAAGATGCTTTATGCTTACTCTGAGGCCACTGTACCCAAGCTTACTGTTATACTTAGGAAGGCTTATGGTGGAGCTTATCTTGGCATGTGCAGTAAGGATCTTGGTGCTGATGTGGTATTAGCTTGGCCTCAGGCTGAGATAGCTGTTATGGGTGCTGAGGGTGCTGCGAACATAATCTTTAGGAAGGAGATACAGTCTGCTTCTAATCCAGAGGAGGTAAGGAGGCAGAAGATAGAGGAGTATAGGGAGAAGTTTGCCAATCCTTATGTAGCTGCGAGGCGTGGTTTTGTTGACAGGGTTATAAAGCCTGAGGAGACCAGGCCTGCTTTAATTGAGTCCCTTTCCATGGCTTTAGGTAAGAGGGAGGGTAGGCCTAAGAAGAAGCATGGTGTGATGCCGGTTTAAAGGGGTGGTTTTAGGTATGGATTCTTTAAACAGCTTAAGTGGTGCCTTAGGGCTTTCTGTGGTTGCGATGAGCATGGTTTTTCTAGTTTTAGGTGGCTTAGCCTTGATGATGGTGCTTATAAAGTATGTTGCGCGGGTTCTTGAAGGTGCTCCTAAAGTGGAGGAAGTTGGGAGGTCTTTACCTTCTCAAGAGAAGGAGGAGGCGGTTCTTCTTAAGGAGGAGCTGCCGAGGCCTGTTTCGTTGCCTGACCTTGATGGGGATATAGTTGCCATAGCGGCTGCTATAGCTGCTTTTAGCGGTGGTAGGCCTTACGTTTACAGGGTTTGGAGGGTTCCTAATTTTGGAAGGAGTCTTTGGAGGGAGAGCGCTAAGATAGAATCTATGATAGGGGGGATTGAGCATGAATAAGAAGTTCTTTAAGATAACCATCAATGGTAAAAGTTATGAGGTGGAGGTTGAGGAGATAACTTCTTTATCTTCGGGGGTTGAGTCCAGGCCTCAGGTTCAGGCTCAGCCACCATCTATGCCGACGTTTACGCCTACACCAGCGCCTAAACCTACACCTGAACCTGTGCCAGCGGTGACTTCCTCTCCGGTTTCGGGTGCTATTGTGTCTGCGCCTAAGAGGGAGGTTAAGGATCTGGCCCAGGCTGGTGGGGTTGTGGTATCTGCTCCCATGCCTGGTAAGATATTGAGGGTTTTGGTTAAGGAGGGGGATAGTGTATCTAAGGGTGATCTTCTTTTGGTTCTTGAGGCTATGAAGATGGAGAATGAGATATTTGCGCCTGTTTCTGGGGTTGTTAGGAAGGTTGCGGTTTCTGGTGGGGATTCGGTGAACACTGGGGATACCCTTGTGGTTATAGGTTGAGGGGGAGGTTTTGCTATGGAGGGTATGTTAAGCAAGGCCGTAGTGATCTTTGAGAGCTCTGGCTTTGCTGGCTTAACCTGGGGCAACCTTTTGATGATCCTTGTTGGTTTGACGTTGCTTTACCTTGCCATAGGGAAGGGTTTTGAGCCTCTCCTTTTAGTTCCCATAGCCACTGGTTGCATAATAGCGAACCTTCCCCTTTCTGGGATAATGGAGGAGGGTGGGTTGCTCTACTACATATACTTTGGGACGAAGCATGAGATTTACCCGTGTTTGATATTTTTGGGCATAGGTGCTTTAACTGACTTTGGGCCTTTGCTTGCCAATCCCATAACTTTCATACTTGGGGCTGCGGCTCAGCTTGGGGTTTTCATATCCCTTGTAGGGGCTATGCTTTTGGGTTTTAGCATAAGGGAGGCGGCCTCCATTGGGATAATAGGTGGTGCTGATGGTCCCACTGCCATATATTTGACGATGAAGCTTGCGCCTCATCTTTTGGGGCCGATAGCAGTTGCTGCTTACTCTTACATGTCGCTTGTTCCTTTGATTCAGCCGCCTGTGATACATCTTTTGACGACGCGTGAGGAGAGGGCGATAGTTATGGAGCAGCTTAGGCCTGTATCCAAGCTTGAGAAGGTGATTTTCCCGATAATGACCTTGATAGTTAGTGGACTTCTTCTTCCTGCTTCTGTTCCCTTAATTGGTTTACTTATGTTTGGTAATCTTCTTAGGGAGTGTGGAGTGACTGAGAGGCTTTCCAAGACTGCTCAGAACGAGCTGATAAACATAGTGACGATAATGCTTGGGCTTACGGTTGGTGCTACTATGGAGGCTAAAAGCTTTCTTAACTTAAAAACTTTGGGTATAATCCTTCTTGGGCTTGTGGCCTTCATGGCTAGCACGGCTGGTGGGGTTTTATTTGCCAAGGTGTTGAACCTTTTCCTTAAGAGGAAGATAAACCCTGTTATAGGTGCTGCTGGTGTTTCTGCTGTACCTATGGCTGCAAGGGTATGTCAGAGGGTTGTTCAGAAGGAGAACCCTGGGAACTTCGTCTTGATGCACGCCATGGGGCCGAATGTCGCTGGGGTGATAGGCACCGCGGTTGCAGCAGGGGTCATGCTGGCTATCTTAAGGTGATCTCTTAAGTGCTTTTAAGGGCCAGTGACTTAAATGAGTCACTGGCTATTTTTTTGGTCTTTTGGAGGTGTTTCCATAGATGGAAAGGATAGCTCTTGGTGCTGATCATGCCGGGTATAGGCTGAAGGAGGATATAAAGGCATTTTTGAAGGAGAATAACTATTACTTTGAGGATTTTGGAACCTTCGACACTAAGCCTGTCGATTATCCCGAAATAGCGATAAAGGTAGCTACTTCAATAGCTAAAGGGGTTTTTCCCCGAGGGATATTGATTTGCGGAACCGGTATAGGTATGTCGATAGTGGCTAACAAGGTTCCCGGGGTATATGCGGCTTTATGTCATGATATTTTCACAGCAAGGGCATCGCGGGCCCATAATAACTCTAATCTACTCACGCTGGGAGGAAGGATCATCGCTTCGGAACTAGCCAAGGAGATAGTTAGAGAGTGGCTTGAAACTCCCTTCGAGGGCGGAAGGCATTTAAGGAGGATTCAACAGATAATGGCCTTGGAGGAGAAGTTTATAAAAAAGGATGTTGTGAAGAACGGAAGGCTGGTTATAGTAGATCATCCTCTTATACAGCATAAGCTTTCCATATTAAGGGACAAGAACACCAGTGTTAAGGAGTTTAGAGAATTGATCTCTGAGATATCTGCTTTGATGCTTTTTGAGGTAACGAGAGACATTCCCCTCGTTGAGAAGGAGGTCGAAACCCCAATTTCCAGAGCTAAGAGTTTTGTCATCAGTGGAAAAGAATTAGCTTTGGTTCCCATATTGAGGGCAGGTTTAGGCATGATCGATGGTATATTGAGGCTTATACCTAATGCTAAGGTTGGCCATATAGGGGTGTACAGGAAACCGGATACTCTTGATCCTGTTGTTTATTACTGTAAGCTCCCTAAGGATATAGCGGAGAGGGATGTAGTCATTCTTGACCCTATGCTGGCTACAGGAGGGTCTGCGGTAGAAGCAATAAAGATCGTAAAAGAGCACGGAGCTAAAAATATAAAATTTCTCTGCATTATAGCTGCTCCTGAGGGAGTGGGAAAGGTTCATAGCGCTCATCCTGATGTTGATATATTAACAGCTGCTTTGGATGAGAGGCTAAACGATCACGGTTATATTGTCCCAGGGTTGGGTGATGCAGGTGACAGGATTTTTGGAACGAAGTGAGAGTTTTCTTTTTTCCTTTGCGCTTTCGCTTTTTTTAGGTCTAGTGATATCAAGGTTAGCCTATGAGCATAAGTTCTTAGATATTCCCTTTGAGAGGAAGTCTCACTCCTCCCCTGTAGCTTTAGGGGGAGGAGTGACCTTGTTTCTCTCCCTCTTTCTTACTTCAATGATCATGGGGAATCACTATGATCTTCTTTCTTGTGCTTCATTGATCGTCTTCGTAGGGCTCGTGGATGATATGTTTGACCTGCCTCCAGGCGTTAAGCTTTTGTTTCAGGTGATCCTTGCCCTTTTTTGGATTTATCGGAACCCTATTTCCTTATATGGTTCTCCTATCTTAGGGGGAGCATTCGGTATCCTGTGGATCGTAGCCATAACCAACGCTTTCAATCTCATAGATGGGATAGATGGGCTTGCTTCGGGTGTGGCTTTGATCTCCACTTTGGGTTTGATCTTTGAAGGAGTGGATTATGCTTCCATTCTTTTAGGTGCGGTTCTCGGTTTTTTTATATTGAACTATCCCCCAGCTAGGATATTTCTTGGTGATGCTGGAAGCTACCTTTTAGGGAGCCTGATAGGAATCCTAACCTTGAGTGCTATAGGTGATTTTAGCATATCCTCTATGTTTAAGGCCTCTCTTATGGTATCATTTCCATTGATAGACCTTTTGTGGACCATTTTGCGTAGATGGGTGAAAGGAAAACCTATAACGCTAGCTGATGACCAGCATATACATCATTTGCTTAAGAAGAGGTTTGGGGGGAAAAAAGCCCTTTTGTTTTTGCTACTTCTTCATGGGGTATTTGTAAGCATTGGAGTGTGGTGTTTATAGGATATGAGAAAGGTGGTTTTGATATTTGGGACGCGTCCTGAAGCCATAAAGATGGCTCCAGTTTATGAGGTTTTGAAGCAAAAAGGCACCTTCGATGTTAAGGTTTTGGTTACAGCTCAGCATCGAGAAATGCTGGATACGGTTTTGGATATATTTTCGATAAAGCCCGACTATGATCTCTCATTGATGAGGGGGCGTCAAACCTTAGCTTACATAACTAAGGAGGCCCTAACAGGTGTGGTTGAGGTTCTTGAAAGGGAAAAGCCCGATATGGTTTTGGTTCATGGTGATACTACCACCACCCTTGCAGGTAGCTTAGCTGCCTACTATCTTAAGATCGCTCTGGGGCATGTGGAGGCAGGCTTGAGGACGGGGGATATGTATAATCCTTTTCCAGAGGAACTTAATAGAAGGGTAGCTGATATTCTATCTGAGCTATGCTTTGCCCCTACCAAAAGAGCTGCTCAAAACCTTCTGGATGAGGGTATAGAGGAAACTCGGATATTTATAACGGGAAACACGGTTGTAGACGCCCTCTTGAGGATCTCATCTATAGAGTTTGAGTTCAGAGGAGAGCTAGAAAGATTGTCCTCTTGGGATGGCAGGATAATCCTCGTAACCTTTCATAGGAGAGAGAGCTGGGGAGAACCGTTAGTTGAGATATGCTCCGCTTTGAATCTAATTCATGATTCTTTTAAGGATATCCTAATCGTTATACCATTGCATCTTAACCCTGAGGTAAGGGAGACCGCCTTTAGCGTTCTTAAGGGGGATAGGTATCTTTTCACCGATCCCCTTTCTTACGTTCCCTTTGTTCACCTTATGAAGAGATCCTATATCGTTTTGACGGATTCGGGGGGTATTCAAGAGGAAGCTCCCTCCTTAGGCGTCCCTGTGCTCGTTATAAGGGAGAAGACGGAGCGTCCCGAGGCGTTGGAAGCAGGGGTCGTTAAGCTTGTGGGTAGAAGCAGAGAAAGAATAGTGAGGGAGGTTTCATTACTCCTTGAAAATAAAGAAGCATATGATAGAATGAGAAAAGCGGTGAATCCCTATGGTGATGGAAGGGCATCGGAGAGGATAGCTACCATATTGGAGGCTTATCTTTGATTTATCTTGATGGGAGGGGTAAGATGAGCAAGATAGTTATAGAGGGTGGTAAACCCATAACCGGGAGGTTGAGAATTCAGGGAGCTAAGAATGCAGCGTTACCTTTGATGGCTGCTTCCATTCTTATGGGTGAGGGTGAGAGACTCTTACTTAGAAACGTCCCCCACCTTAAGGATGTTGAGACAATGGAAAGCATACTATCCTTTATGGGATTTTTGCCGGAAAGAGAAGGAAATTCTTTGTCTTTGGTTGCGCCTAAGGATATCAAGGGAGAGGTTCCTTATGATTTGATGAGGAAGATGAGAGCCTCCGTGTTAATACTCGGACCGCTTCTTTCCAAAAAAGGCAAGGTTGTCTTGCCTCTTCCTGGTGGATGTCCCATTGGGACCCGTCCTATAGACTTGCATCTCAAAGGGTTTTCTTTAATGGGTGCTGAGATAGCCATAAAGCATGGTTATATAGAGGCTAAGGCTGATGGAAAGCTTAGGGGAGCTAAGATATATCTTGACTTTCCGAGCGTAGGAGCTACCGAAAACATAATCATGGCGGCTACTCTAGCTAAAGGGACTACAGTTATAGAGAATGCGGCGCGAGAGCCTGAAATACATAATCTCATGGATTTGCTTTACAAGATGGGGGTGGATATAGGTAGGGATGGAGAGAGCACCATAGTTATAAAGGGAGTTGAGGAGCTTAAGGGGAGTGAAATCTCCGTAATCCCAGATAGAATAGTTGCCGGAACATATATAATAGCTGGTGTGATAACTAAGGGTAATATTAGAGTTGAGAATGTTAACCCCTTTCACATGGAGGCACTTCTTGCGAAGCTTAACGAGGCTGGAGTGAGGGTGGAGCATGGGGAGAATTGGATTGAAGCTTCCTTCGTGGAGCGACTTTCCGGTATAAAGATAACTACCCTTCCTTATCCAGGTTTCCCAACAGATCTTCAGGCTCAGATGATGTCGTTACTTTCAATTGCTAAAGGTACAAGTATTATCACGGAAACCATTTTTGAGAACAGGTTTATGCACGTTTCGGAGTTAAGGCGCATGGGTGCTAATATAAGGGTTGAAGGAAATAGTGCGATAATCGATGGGGTAGAGTCTTTAAGCGGTGCTCAGGTTATCGCAACCGATCTGAGAGCAGGAGCTGCCCTAGTTTTAGCTGGCTTGTCAGCCACTGGAATTACAGTGGTATCTAAGGCTGAGCATATAGATAGAGGATATGAGAGCTTCGTTGAGAATCTTTCATCCTTAGGTGCTAGGATCACGAGGGAGGAAGATTGAAAGCGAGGCTATATAAGCTTGGAGGTATATGCATTTATAGGGCCAAGCGGTACAGGAAAAAGTCAGAGGGCTTTGCCCTTAGCGTTAAGCTACGGCATTAGATATATCATAGATGATGGCTTGCTTATAAAAGATGGACGGATAGTTGCTGGAGTTTCAGCTAAAAGCGAGATAAGTAAGGTCAAGGCTATAAGGCGAGCTCTCTTTCAGTATGATGATCACAGAATGGAGATCATCGGTAGAATTAAGAAGGAAGCTCCAGATAAAATTCTTCTTTTGGCAACTTCGGAGGAGATGGCCAGGAAAATATGCGAAAACTTGGAACTACCTTATCCTTCTAAGATCATCTACATAGATGAGATTGCCTCTCTAACGGAGATAATTCAAGCTAAACAAGAGAGAGAGAAGGGTGGAAAGCATGTAATTCCTGTTCCTTTGGTAGAAGTGGAGCGCGGCTTTAGGGGAAAGCTTGTGGGGAGAATAAAGCTTTTCTTCTCCGGTGGAAAGGAAGAGATTGGGGAAAAAGTAATAGTTAGGCCGCCTTTTAGCTTCTATGGTAGGCTCTCTATATCGGAAAACGTTTTTAAAGGCTTGATAAGGGTTCTCGTTGAGGAACACTCTCCTTACGTTTTCGTTAGGCAGGTTGCGCTGGGCTTTCCAGAGGAAGGCAATATTGAAATGGAGCTTAAGGTTGAGGTTGTTTATGGTATTTCTATGAGGAAGCTTCTAAGGGGTTTGCAGTTCTATATAAAGAATAGGTTGGAGGAGTTAACGGGTATGGTTGTGTCTAAGGTAGATATAGAGGTGGTGGGGTTAATAACCAATGCTGGATTTGGAAGGAAGGCTCAGTCTCATGGAGGAGATTAAGGCTGAGTGTTTAAAATGTAAAAGGTGTCCACTTTCTCAGCTTCGGACCCAGGTGGTTTTCGGAGAGGGTAAAGTGAACACTGAACTTATGTTTGTTGGTGAAGCGCCAGGAGCGGAAGAGGATGTTCAAGGGAAGCCCTTTGTCGGAAAGGCTGGCCAGCTCTTGACTAAGATACTTCAATCCGTTGGTATAAGCAGGGATGAGGTTTATATAACTAACGTGGTTAAATGCAGGCCACCTAACAATAGAAACCCTACCCCTGAAGAGGTTAGTATGTGTTGGCCTTTCCTTGAGGCTCAGATCGCTGTTATAAGGCCAAAGATAATAGTTACCTTAGGTAGTGTGTCCACTCAAGCGATATTAAAACTAAAGGACCCGATAACGAGCGTTAGGGGGAAGTGGTTTGAATGGATCGGTGGGATAAGGGTTTTCCCGATGTTTCACCCAAGCTTTCTTTTAAGAAACCTTTCGAGAGAAAAGGGTAGCCCAAGGTGGCTCACGTGGGAGGATATAAAGGAGGTAAAAAGGGCTTGGCAGGAGCTAAGAAGGTGATATCCTTAAGAAGCTCTTGTAAAGAGGAAGCCATTGATATTACTGACCTCGTAAATCAGGTTATCAAGGGAAGCGGCATTAAGGAGGGGATTTGTTTTTTGTTCGTTCCCCATACTACGGCAGCCCTTTTCGTTAACGAAGGTTATGACCCGTCTGTTGTTAAAGATATACTGTCTTCGTTGAGTAAGCTTGTCCCAGCTGAGGGTAATTACGCTCATCTTGAAGGTAATAGCCCTGCTCATATAAAGTCTTCGTTGATGGGAGTTAGTCTGCTTCTTCCCATAGAGGGGGGCAAGTTAAGCCTGGGCAGATGGCAGTCGGTTTTCTTCGTTGAGTTTGATGGACCGAGGCAGAGGGAGGTTTGGGCTTGGCTACTTTAATTCCGGTGCATTTGGCCATAATAATGGATGGCAATGGAAGATGGGCTGAGAGGCGAGGTTTGCCTCGCATAGCCGGTCATAGAGAGGGAGCGAAAGCAGTTGAACGGGTTGTTTTCGCTTCCATTAAGAGAGGGATAAAGTATCTATCGCTATATGCATTTTCAACGGAGAATTGGAAAAGACCCGAGGCAGAGGTTAGAGGGTTAATGAACATATTGAAGCTGTATTTCTTGATGAAGATCGATAGGCTTAAGTGGGCTGGGGTTAGGGTGAGAGTAGGTGGTAGATGGAAGGAGCTTCCTCAAGATGTGGTTAAGATCATAGAGTTGGCGGTTGATGAGACCAAAGCCAATGACAAGCTCCATCTCATAGTTTATTTGAACTATGGTGGGAGAAGGGAAATAGTAGATGCGGTAAATTCGATTTTGGGTGATGGCAAAAGAATGGTTGATGAAGAGAGCTTTAGGAGTTTTCTTTATATTCCTGATGTTCCTGACCCTGATCTGGTGATTAGAACGAGTGGAGAGAAAAGAGTGAGTAATTTTCTTTTATGGCAGATAGCCTATGCGGAGCTTTATTTTACTGAAACTCTTTGGCCCGATTTTGGGGAGGACGATCTTGACGCTGCTATAGCGGACTACAACAAGCGTAAGAGGAGGTTCGGTGGTTTAGCTTGAAAGATTTGGTTAAAAGGGTTCTTTCCGCTTTAATAGGAGCTCCTTTGATAATTTTTGCTTGCTGGTGGGGAGGATATCCTTTTCTTGCTTTAGTTTTAGTAGTTGGTGTCTTGGGGGTAATGGAGTTTTACGATATCGTAGCTTATAAAGGTGTTAGGGCCTCTCGTGGAGCGGGAATAGTTGCTACCATCGTTTTGCTTGTTTGTGTCTTCTTTGACAATGAGCAAAAGGTTATAGTTCCTACCTTCTTGTTCTTATTTCTTATCGTTGGACAGATCATAAAGAAGGATAGGAGCTCTCCCTTAATTTCGGTAGGGGCAACGCTCTTAGGTTTTTTCTACGTTGCCTGGCTTATAAGCTATGTAATCCTCCTAAGAAATCTTGAGGATGGTAGATTTTGGACTATAGTTTTATTTTTAGTAACTTGGTCAACCGATACGATGGCCTATTTGGTGGGTAAAAGCGTTGGGAGAAAGAAGTTGGCTCCCTATATAAGTCCCAATAAGACTGTTGAAGGGTTCTGGGGAGGGGTTTTAGGTTCTGTGTTGTTCTCAAGTGTGATGGGGTGGATCTATGCAATTCCTCCCCTTTGGTCCTTGCTCTTCGGTTTAGTCATGGGCGTTTGGGGACAGCTTGGAGACCTTGGAGAATCCCTTTTCAAGAGGGAGGTTGCTCTTAAGGATGTAAGCGGTCTTATCCCAGGTCATGGTGGTATCTTAGATAGGTTTGATAGCTTTCTATTTAATGCGCCCCTGATGTATTACTTCCTATTTTGGACGGGAGTGATAGATTAATTGAGAAAGAGTTTTGCTGCTTTAGGGATATCCCTAACGCTTATCCTTCTTTTAGAGGTTGTGTCTTATCCGAGGTCCTTCGTTCAATACGGTGTGGCTTCTTGGTATGGTCCTGGTTGGCACGGGAGGAGGACTTCTAGTGGAGAGATATATAACATGTATGATTATACAGCAGCTCATCTGACTCTTCCCTTCGGAACGCAGGTCATCGTAACTAACATGTCTAATGGGAAGAAGGTTGTAGTTAGAATAAATGATAGAGGTCCCTTCAAGAAAGGAAGGATTATAGACTTGTCTTATGCTGCTGCTAAGAGGATAGACATGATAGACAAGGGAACAGCTTATGTTAAGGTAGAGCTTTATAAGCCTCCGCCGGGCTTTAAGGTTGTTCCTGAACCTCGATATTACTCCGTTCAGGTAGGGGCTTTTAGCGAAATGAACAATGCTAAGGTATGGAAGGGAAAGATAAGAGGGCTAATCTGGTGGAGGATAGATATCCCTCTCTTTATAAAGCGAGAAGGAGATCTTCATAAGGTTTTAGTGGGTAAGTTTAAGAGTGAGGGTGAGGCTACAAAGTGGAGGAATTTCTTTACGAAAAGGAAGATAGACTCATTCGTTGTGGCGATTTACGATTGAACTTAGCTGTGCTTGGGGCTACAGGCAGTGTTGGAAGTGCTGTTATGAACGTTGCGAGAGCCTTCCCGGAGCACTTGAAGATAGTTGCCCTTGTGGGGGGAAGAAGCGCTGAACCAATGGGGAGGCTTATAGAGGAGTTTTCTCCGGCAAGGGTTGGTATGTATTATGAAGATTCGGCAAAGAAGATTGAGGAAGCATTTGGGATTAAGGTTTACTCTGGTGAAGAAGCTCTAATAGATATCTGGAGAAGTTATGATGATATTGATGCTCTCGTTGTGTGTGTGCCGGGGCTATTTGCTTTTAAGCCTGTCTATGAGGGGCTTAGGTCTGGGAAGAAGGTCTTTTTCGCTAGCAAGGAGGCTTTGGTTGTTGGGGGAGAGTTTATAATGAAAGAGGTAAAGCTTAAGGGGCAGCTTGTTCCCCTGGATAGTGAGCATTGGTCGATATTTTCTTTCATCAGCGAGGGGCAGAGGTTAAGAAGGATATTTTTAACGGCTTCTGGAGGTTCCCTAAGAGATTTGAGCCATCAAAGTAGGAAAGATGCTTCTGTTTCAGAGGTTTTGAGACATCCTATTTGGAAAATGGGGAAAAAGATCACTGTGGATTCGGCGACCCTAATGAACAAGGGATTTGAGGTTATAGAGGCCTATTATCTTTTTGGTTTACCCTTGGACGACATAAAAGTTTTAGTTCACAGAGAAGCATGGGTTCATGGCATGGTTGAGTTTGCTGATGGATCCATAAAGGCTTTATTATTTTATCCCGATATGCGCTTGGTGGTTCAAGAGGCCCTTTTGGGTTCTTCTTCCTTTGAAAATCCTTTCATCCCCCGCCTGGACTTAAGAGGAAGGTTCAGTTTAACCTTTGAGGAACCTGATATGGAAGAATACCCCTGCCTTAACTATGCTTACTATGCTGCCCGAATGGGGGGAAACATCCCGGTTATCTTGAACGCGGCTGACGAAGTTGCAGTTTCTCTCTTTTTATCTGGAAAGCTCAAGTTTGGGGATATCCCTAAGCTTATACGAAAAGTGCTTTTTCACTTTCCTATGGAGAGATTGAGCTCCCCTGAAGATATATACTTTTGGGATAGAGAAGCTCGAAGCTTCGCTGGGGAGGCGCTGGAAGGTTGATCACTCTAATTGCTTTTCTTATAGTCATAGGTGTAGTTGTAGTTTTTCATGAGCTTGGGCATTTTTGGCTCGCCTTACGTGAGGGAGTTAAAGTTAAGGAGTTTGCAATTGGTTTCGGCCCAATAATCCTTTCTAAGAAAAAGGGGGAGGTTTTGTACTCCTTAAGGGCCTTTCCACTAGGAGGGTTTGTAAGGCTCTTTGGGGAAACCCCGGAAGAAAGTGGGGAGGGGAGCTTCTTAGAGAGCTCACCTTGGTCAAGGTTAAAGATAATAAGCGCTGGTCCGCTGATGAACTTCGTCCTCGCAGTGCTTCTTTTCTTCGCTGTTTTCGTCTTTAATGGCTATCCCAATTTGAACGTTTGCAAGATAGGGTCTGTTTTGCCTGGTAGTCCAGCCGAAATAGCGGGATTAAAGGCGGGGGATGAGGTATTGGAGATAGATGGGGTTAGGGTTTCTAGGTGGGAAGAGCTGGCTCGTATAATTCACAGTAGTCCCGGTAAAAGGTTGAAGCTCAGTGTGATGAGAGGTGAGGATAGGGTCCTCATTGAAGTCGTTCCCGAATACAGCTCAGTGCATAAAGTTGGATTGATAGGAATAACTCCATGGATAGAGAGGTTCAATGTTTTAGGCTCTGCTTATTATTCTGTGAGGTATACTTTAGGTGTTAGTTATTTAATGTTGAGCGCTATAGGGAAGACCCTGTTAAAGAAGGAGAAGCTCGACATAAGGGGGCCAGTAGCAGTTGCTCAACTTGCTGGACAGGCTGCTCGAGGCGGCCTAGTTAATCTTCTCTCCTTCATTGGTATAATAAGTGTAAACCTTGCATTTATAAACCTATTCCCATTACCAGCTTTGGATGGGGGAAGACTTGTGTTTATAATTTTCGAGCTGATCTTTCGTAGGCGTTTGGATCCGAAGTATGAGAGTACCATTCATTATATAGGTTTTTTGGTGTTGATAGTTTTGATGCTTCTTGTAACCTATCATGATGTTATAAGTTTGAGGTGAATTTCCCTTGCCAAGTAAGAAGGTGATCTATCTCGGGGGGGTTCCGATAGGGGGAGGCAATCCGATTACCGTTCAAAGTATGCTTAGATCTTCACTAAGCGATTTAAGCTCATGCCTTCAAGAAGCTTGGAGACTTTTGGAGGGAGGTTGTGAGATAATCAGGGTTGCTCTTTACGATGAAGAGCAGCTTTCCAACCTATCCTCTCTTAAGAGGTCCCTGAAGGTTCCCCTGGTGGCAGATGTTCATTTCGTGCCTGAGCTTGCTATCAAAGCTCTCTTAAGCGGTGCTGATGGGGTTAGAATAAATCCAGGGAACATGAGGAAAGTTGAAGTTATAAAGGAGCTTGCTAGGGTTGCTCGGGAAGAAGGAAAGGTTATAAGGGTGGGAGTTAACCTAGGAAGCATCCCTCGGGAGAGAAGGGCAGCGTACGAAGATGATGCTTCAGCTATGGTGGATCTTGCCCTAGAGACGATAAGACTCCTTGAGGATGAAGGATTTGAGAATATAAAGGTATCACTTAAGGCGTCAGATGTAATGACTACCGTTAAAGCCTATAGGTTGGCTTCAAGAGTTATGGAATATCCTCTTCACCTTGGCATTACGGAAGCAGGGCCAGTTTGGGAGGGAGCGATAAAATCTGCGGTTGGACTTGGCATTTTACTAGCAGATGGCATAGGTGATACAATAAGGGTTTCGCTAACGGGTGATGGTCTCAAGGAGGTTGAGGCCGCTTACGTTATACTTAGGTCTCTCGGATTGAGAAAGGTTGGGGTAGAGATAGTATCGTGCCCTCGGTGTGGGAGGTGCGAGATAGATCTCGAAAGGATAGTTAGAGAGGTTGAGGAGAAGGTAAAGCCAATAAGAAAGTATATGAAGGTCGCTGTTATGGGCTGTGTCGTCAATGGGCCTGGTGAGGCTAGGGATGCGGATCTGGGTATAGCTGGTGGAAAGGGGAAAGGGGTAATATTTAGGAAAGGGGAGATCCTTGAAACAGTAAGCGAGTCAAAGCTGGTTGATAGACTATTAAAGCTTATAAAGGAGGTAGAAGGGGATGAGGATGAGTAGTTTGTTTGCTCCAACTTTGAGAGAGGATCCCGCTGAAGCTGAAACCATAAGTCACAAGCTGATGATTCGAGCTGGCATGATAAGGAAAGTAGCGGCTGGTATTTATAACTTCTTACCCTTAGGTTATAGGGTTATAAGGAAGATTGAGCAAATAATAAGGGAAGAAATGGATGCTAAGGGAGGGCAAGAGCTTTTTATGCCTGCTTTACAACCTGCTGAGCTTTGGAAGCAAAGCGGCAGATGGGATGTTTATGGCCCTGAGCTTATGAGATTAATCGATAGGAATGGTAGGCCCTTTTGTCTTGGTCCTACCCATGAGGAGGTTGTTACCACCTTAGTTAAAGAGAACGTGCGCTCCTATAGGGAACTTCCACTCCTTCTTTATCAGATTCAGACGAAGTTCAGAGATGAGATAAGGCCTCGTTTTGGAGTGATGCGTGCAAGGGAGTTTCTAATGAAGGATCTCTATAGCTTTGATAAAGATGAGGAAGGCATGAATAAGTCCTATGAAGCGATGTATGATGCCTATTGTAGGGTATTTAAGAGATGTGGTTTAGCTTTTAAGGTTGTTGAGGCTGATCCTGGTGCCATAGGTGGGACGGGTTCTCAGGAGTTCATGGTCCTTGCTAAAACTGGTGAGGAGGAGATCGTTTACTGCGATGACTGTAATTATGCTGCTAATACTAATCAGGCTTCAAGTATTGTCCCTGATATGGATTTTTCTATGGGTGAGGAGGAAAGGGAGTTAAAGAAAGTATATACGCCCGGTGCTAAAACCATAGAAGAAGTAGCTAACTTTTTGGGTGTCGAAAAGAAAAGAACGGTAAAAACCCTTTTCTATGAGGCTATATACAGCCAGGATAGTTGGGAGATAGTGGCAGCCTTGGTGAGAGGAGATTATGACATTAATGAGACTAAGCTTAAGAACTATCTAGGTTGCCTATATCTTAATCTCGCTAAAGAGGAGGAAATAGCTAAGGTTTCGGGGGGCAAAGTGGGATTCGTAGGTCCTATCGGTCTAAAGGGGGTTCGCGTGATAATCGATCCAACTGTTCAGAGGCTTAAGAATGCTGTGGTGGGCGCAGGAGAGGAGGATTATCACTTTATAAACGCTAATCCTGGAAGGGACTTTGAGCTTAAAGAAATCGTTGATATAAGGCTCGTTAGGGCAGGGGATAGGTGTGTAAGGTGTGGTTCTGAGTTAAAGACGACGAGGGGTATTGAGGTTGGACATATATTTAAGCTTGGCCTTAAGTATAGTAAAGCTATGGACGCCAAGTTCGTAGATAGAGATGGCAAGGAGAAATACTATTACATGGGTTGCTATGGTATAGGGGTTGGAAGAACGATGGCTGCAGCTATAGAGCAAAATCATGATGAGGATGGTATAATATGGCCTATGTCCATAGCTCCTTATCATGTGGTAGTTATTCCTGTGGAGTATAGTAATGGCGAGCATATGAGGGTGGCAACACAGATATACGAGTCCTTAAGAGAAAGGGGTGTAGAAGTAGTTATAGACGATAGGGATGAAAGCCCTGGTGTTAAGTTTAAGGACGCTGATCTCATTGGCTTTCCATTGAGGATCACAGTGGGAGACGCTCTTAAGGAGGGTAAGGTTGAGCTCAGATGGCGAAAAACCAAGGAAGTAAGGTTCTATCCGCTTGGGGAAGTAGTTGAGGCCGTTATCAAAGAGATCGAAGAGGAGCTTAAGGCTTTGAGCTCTTAGTTTAACTCTATCTCTTCCTCCTCCGATAAATAAGAGAAGATTAGATCCAAGGAGGGGGAGGAGAGCATGGAGGCTTTTAATGTATCTTCGGTTAGTCTCTATTTGAGGCATGAGGTCATTTCCTATCGGAGAGGGGATTCCTTAGAGGAAAGGATAGCTTCTCTTTATGAGTTTTTAAGGAGCAGGTACCCAGGGCTAGCGAAGAACTTTTTAACCTTTGTGACCTTCCTTAAGCATATCGCTCCCGATAGAGTAGAGAGTTTTCTTGAATCGATGGAGAGCCTTTTTGACGCTGAGAGAAAACGTTCTTCCAAGGCATCTTTAGACTCGTTAAAAAGTCTTTCTCTTAAGCTAGACCTCACAATAGGGATGTTTGAGAAGGTAGGTGAAAGCGGCGAAGTTATATCAGCGCAATTATCACTAAGGCTTACCATAAATTACCAAAGAGGTGCTGATCCAGTTAAGGAAGTTGATCCTCTCGTTCTGGATATGAAGGGTGATGGTATAAAGTTAAGCGGCCTTAGGAACCCAGCCTATTTCGATATAGATGGAGATGGGAAGATGGAGCGGGTTAGCTTTGTTGAGGGAGATGATGCTTTTCTTTTCTTGGACTTTAACATGAATAGGTTTTTGGATGGAGGTTGGGAGTTGGTAGGTGATGGCTGGGGGTTTAAAAACGGCTTTGAGATGCTAAAGGCCTTCGACCTTAATGGAGATGGGAGAATAACCCCTAAGGATAGAGTATATAGTTCCCTTTACATCTTTCAGGATCTTAACGGGGATAAGAAGGTACAGGCTTCGGAAGTCCGATCCATAGCTGAGGCGGGCATCTTAGAGATAAATCTTTTTTATACTTCTCTTTCCCTAAAGCTGAATAGTACTGATAAACTCATAGCCCTTTCCTCCTATAAGAGCTCGATGCGTAAGGAGGAGTATCAGATAGGAGATGTTCTATTAAGCTACATATAGCACGTTGTTGAGCTTGTACTATTTCCTTAAAAGGTTTATAATAATAAATAGCTTAAAGGAGGTGATATTACTTGTGGAAGCGTTATCTTGAGATAAGCGTTCTCACGAAGATCTTAATCGGGCTTATTTTAGGAGTGATTTTTGGTCTTATAATTGGTCCTAAGATGGAGGTTTTGAAGCCCTTGGGAGATATCTTTATGAATCTACTAAAGATGATAGTTATGCCTGTTATTTTGTTCTCTCTGGTGGTCGGTGCGGCAAGCATCGAGCCTGCTAGGTTAGGTAAGGTTGGGGTTAAGATAATGATTTATTATCTTTTTACCTCAGCTATAGCGGTCTTTATTGGTTTGCTTACTTCAGCTCTATTTAAGCCGGGAGTTGGGCTTCAGCTTGCAGGTGTAACTGCTAAGGGTATTACTGCGACGCCACCATCTTTGGTTGAGGTTCTTCTTGGAATAATCCCCACGAATCCCTTTGATGCTCTTGCGAAAGGACAGGTTCTACCTACCATATTCTTCGGTATAGTCTTAGGCTTGGCTTTGTCTCTGCTTAAAGAAAGCCGTCAGGAGAGCATAAGTTCATCAGCTGAGCTAGTTATAAGGGTGTTCGATGGTCTTGCTAACGCTATGTACAAGATAGTCAGAGGGATCCTTCAGTATGCTCCTATAGGTGTTTTCGTGCTCGTTGGGATAGTCTTTGGAAAGCAGGGGGCTAAGGCGGTGGGGCCTTTACTCACGGTTATATTAGCGGTTTACTTAGGGTTGGCTATTCATATCTTCCTGGTTTATGGAGGGTTTTTGAGGGCCTTTGGGATAGGCCTTTTTGCCTTTCTCTCTAAAGCTAAGGATGCTATGCTTACAGCCTTCGTCACAAGAAGCAGTAGCGGAACACTTCCGGTTACGATGAGAGTTGCTCATGAAGAGATGGGGCTTCCTGTGGGCATTTACTCCTTTACCCTTCCTTTTGGAGCTACGATCAATATGGATGGGACGGCTTTATATCAGGGAGTTTGTGCTATCTTTGTGGCTAATGCTATAGGTATGCATTTAACCTTTTCTCAGCAGATAGTAGTAGTTTTAACTGCTGTTTTAGCGTCTATAGGAACAGCGGGGGTTCCAGGGGCTGGGGCGATAATGCTACTGATGGTTCTTGATTCTATCGGGATAAAGCTAACCGAAGGTAGCGCAGCGGCTATGGCCTATGCTATGATTCTAGGTGTAGATGCGATACTTGATATGGGAAGAACGATGGTTAATGTTACAGGAGACTTGGTTGGAACGGTAATAGTTAGTAAATCTGAAGGGGAGTTGGATGAGTCAAGGTGGGGATAAGGTTATAGGCATACTTGGGGGGATGGGTCCAGAAGCTACGGTGGACCTTTTCCTGAAGATAGTGAAGCTGACGCCTGCAAGTAGGGATCAGGATCACCTTCGGGTGATAGTAGACTCTAATCCCAAGATCCCTGATAGAACGGCTTATGTCTTGGGAAGGGGTGAGGACCCCTTCCCAGCTCTTTTAAGCACGGCGCTAAACTTGAAGAGAGCAGGCGCTGACTTTTTGATAATGCCTTGTAATACGGCTCACTATTTTATAGAACGCTTAGAGAGGGAAGCTGGCATTCCATTTATAAGCATAGTGGAAGCTGCTATAGAGGAGCTTAGGGAGAAGGTGCTTTCCCCAGCGAAGGTTGGGATTCTTGCAACGGATGGGACGATTAAAACTGGTATATATCATAAAGGTTTGGAGAAGTTGGGCTTTACTCCGGTCATACCATCTGAGAAAGGGCAGAGATTGGTTATGAGAAGCATTTATGAGGGAGTTAAAGCTGGGAGGCTTGAAGAGGCAAAGTCTTGGATAAGAGTGCCTGTGGATGAGCTTATATCCTATGGCGTTAAAGCGATAATACTTGGATGTACTGAGTTGCCTTTGTTATTTAAAGACAATAAGATAGGAGAGGTTTACCTTGTGGATGCGACATTAGCTTTAGCTAAAAAAGCTGTTAAAGTTGCGCTTGGGGAGGAGGTGGCAAAATAGGTGGGAGAGAAACTTCACTTTTGTCAGGAGTGTCATAAGAGGGTTATAAGTGAACTTGAAAAAGAGTATACTTCCCAGAAGATGGGGAAAGCGCTTTGTTGGGATTGTCTGAAAAGATTAATAGTTTTAGAGGAGTTGAAGAAGAAGGATGATAAGAAGGAAACGATAGAGGATGCGATAAGAAAATTGCAAGAGGAAAATGTAAAGGTCTCTGCCTTTGAGTATTTCCTTGGGGGGAAGGAAGATAAGAAATGAGGAGAGTATATTTAGATGAGGTTAAACCGGGGGATAAGTTGGCTTGGCCAGTTTATTTAAGTAGCGGTGAGGTGTTGTTTGAAAAAGGAAGGGTTTTAACCTCGGAGGATATAGACAGGCTTCACGAATGGCGAGTAGTGGAGGTATTAATTGAGGGGTACGATGAGATTGAGAAAGAGCTTGAGCGAGAAAGAATGCTTTTAGAAGTTTTTAAAGAAGCTCATAAATATACTGTTGAATATTCGCGAAACGTTTTAGAAAGGCTATCTAGAAACGTTGAGGTTAAAAGGGAGGAAATAGGCAAGGTAGTTTTGGATACTATTGAGAATCTTTCCATAAATAAAGATGTGCTTCTTATGATCTCGGCTTACTTCAAGAGGAAGGATGATTATCTTTTTGTACACGCTGTTAACACCATGACTATAGCTTTGGCTATAGGGGGATATTTGGGATATACTGAAGAGGAGCTTGAACACGTAGGTATGGGGGCTCTCTTGCATGATATAGGTTTAGTTCACCTGGCTGATGGTAACGAGGAGAGGAAAGAACATCCTGAAGTTGGTTTCAAGATAGTTAAGAATACTTTGTCGAACGTTCATCCAGTTGTGACTAATATAATATTACAGCATCACGAGAGGAAGGATGGTAGTGGTTTCCCCTTCGGGCTAAAGGAAGGGGAGATTCTTAAGGAAGCTATGATAGTTGGAGTGGCTGAGGTTTTTGATAGACTGACATCGCCAAGAGGTGAAGGAAGGAGAGGGTCTTCATTTGAGGCCATGAAGTTCATTCTCTCCAATACCAAGGATAAATTTGATCCTAAGGTTGTAGAGGCTTTGATGAGGGTTATGGTTATATATCCTCTGGGGACCTTGATTAGGTTGAATACAGGCGAGATAGGGAGGGTTGCCGCTTCTACTCCTAACCCGTTTCGGCCCAAGGTTAACATTATGTTTGACAAGTATGGAAGGCCTCTTGAGAAGATCGTTAGAATAGACCTAAGTGAAGAGTTGGCCTATAGGCTTTACATAGCCGAAGTGCTTGATGAGAGCGCTTACGATTTAGATTTGAGCCAAGAGATCACAGCTTAGAGGTGAGGGGGTTGAGGGTAGATCATGTTTTAAGGAACCCTACCCTTTACTATAAGCTGGATCCAGGTGAGATGGGTATAGCTGCTCCCGCGAAGGCAAGCGAGAGTATATTACGGGTTGTTGCTCATGAACTTGGGAACATACATCGATTTGTGGCTGAGGCTGCTCTTGAGGGAGGGATAGTAGTATATAGTAATATTTCTCTTGATCTTGCTTTCGAGGGGTCTTTTTTGGCTGCAAGGGCTGGCAAGTCTGAGGCGAGGATAATTTATAAAAAGAGGGGGAGGGAGTTAATCTTAGAGAGGCTTGATGGTTCTGCTGAAGATAGGGAACGAATTAAATCGCATCTGCGCAGGGAGATAATCATATTAGAGGGGAAGAAGGAAGCTACGAAAAGGGATTTAACGATAGATTTCTCCTCTAAAAGGCGCAGGATAGAGGATTTGAATAGGAGAATAAAGGATCTTGAAAGAACTCTTAGGATGCTGGATTCGGGTTTAAGCCCATTTCCTCCACAAAGGGTATTAAACCTCTTGATATAGAACCTCAGGAGGATCTCCTAAATGGATCTCTTTTCTAAGAATCTCCAAGCTATAAAACATAAGGATCGGGATCTATTCAATAGGCTTAAGAAGGTTACGAAGGCTCCCTATGTTTCCTTTATTCCTTCTAGGAGCGGTAAGATAGTAGCTGAGATCTTGGGTAAGGATGGGAAAAGATATTTGCTTCACAGCGCTTATGATCCTTGCCTTGAGGCAGAAGAAGTAGCTGCTAGAGTTAAATGGATAGGGGTATCTCATGTATTAGTTTTGGGGGTTGGTTGTGGATATCAGCTTCCAGCCATATTGGCCAGAGTATCTCCAAAGGTTAAGGTTTATGCTGTTGAGCCTGATATATCCTTGTTTCGCTCCGTCTTGGAGGTCTTTGATTGGAGTGATCTAATTCGTAGACAAAATCTATACTTTATAGTTGGGCTTTCTCCCTCTTTAGCGGTTGAGACCATAATGGGGACCTTAAACCCAGTGGAGGTCAAAGCCTTGGAGATCTTTAAGCATCCTGTTTACTACCGGCTTCTTCAAGGGTACTTTTCAGAGCTGGAGAAGGAATTAAGCGAGTCTATAAGGATCTCTCTCGTTAATCTCGTAACCGCTTTACAATTTAGCTTTAGAGACCATAAGAATACCCTTTTGAACCTTAAATATTTGGAGGTAAGCTCTCCAGTGCGTAATCTATTTGGAGCTTTCAGTGGTAAACCTGCTGTTGTTGTTTGCGCAGGTCCATCTCTCGATAAGAACATACACTACTTATACGAGGTTAAAGATCGGGTTTTGGTGATAGCTGTTGATACAGCTTTAAGGCCTCTCATAGAAAGGAAGATATATCCCCATATAGTGGTTGCGGGGGATCCCCAAGATGCGAACTTTGATCACTTCAGGATTGTCCCTCCTTGGGAGCTAAAGGATATATTCTTGGTTGCGGAGCTGAGGGTTTCCCCTTTGATATTTAAATACTGGAGCGGTAAGATCTTCCTTTGTGACTTTGGGTCCCAGATAATGAGATGGATTACGAGCTCCTACGGAGATATAGGTAGGCTAATGGTATGGGGTTCCGTCTCGACGGTGGCGATTAGCCTCGCTGTTGAGCTGGGGTGTGATCCGGTGATCCTAATGGGACAGGACCTTTCTTTCACCGGTCTTAGGAGGTATGCTTCTTATACGTGGGTGGATGAGACCTCTTCAAATCAAGTTGATCCAGCGATGGAGACGCTTTTAAGGGAAAAAGACTTGTGGGGTAAAGATGCTTGGACAGCTAAGAATATGTTGGCTTATAGAGATTGGCTAGAGCAGTTTTTTAAAAGGGTCAAGAGAAGATTTGTGAACTCAACTGAGGGTGGGATCTTAGTAGCGGGGGTTAAGACGATTAACTTCTTGGAAGCCATAGCAAGGTTTTTATCCCAGCCATTTGACGCTTTAGGGGTTCTAAGGAGGCTTTGGTCTCCCTTGAAAAAGGGAGATAGATTTAAGAAGGAAATAATTGAGAAACTACTCTCTCTTAAAAAGGTTCTGGAAGACATAAAATCCATCTGTGAGGGGAACCTAGCTTTGCTTGAAAGATTATGTGGTAAAATAAATGAAGAGATAAAAGATGGGGAGGAGAGGATAAGGTCCTTAATGCGTGGTTATTCCTTCTTGGAGGAGGGATTTCTTCCCTATTTTATTTCCTTTAATAGAGAGATTGAGAAACTTAGGGAATTACCTGAGGAAAATGCCCTCATGAAGGAGTGCGAAGCATATGCTTTTTTATTTGCGGGTGTCAAAGAGACGGCTTTAAGTTACATCAATGTGGTTGAGAGCTCCGTGGAGATGATGAGGGGGGAATAAAGATGAAGTTTTTATTTTGGGACATTGGGGGGTATATAGGGAGGCTCTTTCTTGCTATCTTAGCTGGTGGAGGGATAATCTTAGTTGCAGCTATCTTATTCTTTATTTTATGGGATAAAGCTGATATCCTGAAGGAAGAAGAAGAGAACAAAGGGGTTAAAAGCTCGCTTCCTATGTTTTGGCGAGCCTTAGCTGTGATTACTGGTGTCATAGGTGGTATTTGGGGGATATCTGCTTTTATAGATTTAGTCAGATTTTTCTTTTAAGGAGGTAAAGGGGATGAAGGTGGTTATAGTCTTAGCTCATATCTTGGTAGCTATAGCTTTGACGGCTTTGGTTATGGTTCAGGGGAGGAAGGGCTCCAGATTCTCTGGTATATTTGGGGGGGGGACCTTAGCGGACTTAAGTGGTGGTCAGCGTAAAAAGCTACCCTTTTTGACCAAGCTGACTGCGCTTTTAGGTGCCATCTTTATGGTAACTTCTTTCCTTATAGCCTTTTATAGGTAAAACGTCTGAGGAGAGATTTGTGTCATGATAGAGAGTCTAAAGGAAGTTAGAGAGTTAAAGGTGGGAGTGGATAGACTTCACTCGGCAACCCATGACGAGATAAAGACGGGGCTTACAACTGACATTTACTTCATTAAGACCTTAGAGGTTCTTAGACATTTAGGGCTTGATAGGGTTAATGTTGTTGCGGACATATTTCCTCGTAGACACGGTGTGATGGCTGGAGTTAAAGAGGTGGTTGAGCTTCTCGAGGATAAGAAGGGTGTCAAGGTTTGGGCTTTGGAAGAGGGAGAGGAGTTTGATAAAAGAGAGGTTGTTATGCAGATAGAGGGACCCTATGGTGAGTTCGGTCCTTTAGAGACTGTTATACTGGGTATGCTTGCGAGTGCCTCAGGTTGGGCTTCCGCAGCTCGCGAGTGTAAAAGGGCGGCGGGAGAGAAGATGCTCCTCTGTTTTGGAGCGAGGCATGTTCATCCTGCTGTGGCTCCTGTTATGGAGAGAGCTGCTCTTATAGGTGGGGCTGATGCTGCGAGCTGTATATTGGGGGCAAAGCTATTAGGTAAGGAGCCTAAGGGGACCATTCCTCATGCTGGTATCTTGATAGCTGGAGATACGGTGGTTTTCGCTAAAGCTTATGATGAGATTATGCCGGATGATGAGCCGAGGATAGTTCTTGTTGACACTTTTAAGGATGAAGCGGAGGAGGCTATAAGAGTGGCTCAGGTGCTTGGGGATAAGCTTTTAGGTATAAGGTTAGATACGCCTGATGAAAGGGGAGGGGTGACCCCGGATCTCGTTAAAGAGGTGAGGGTGAGGTTAAACCAGGCTGGGTTCAACAAGGTTAAGATATTTGTATCAGGGGGATTAAATCCCGAAAGGATAAGGTTGCTTAGCGAGTATCCAGTTGATGGGTTTGGTGTGGGAAGTTATATAGTTCATGGTGTTCACATCGATATGACCATGGACCTTAAGGAAGTGATGGGAAAACCTCTAGCTAAGAGAGGTCGGTTACCTGGAAGGGGTGTAAACCCCAGACTTAAGAGAATTCTATGAATAGGAGGCGCATACACTTTGGAGGTTCCCTTGCTCGATCTTAAGGCTCAGTATGAACGTATAAAGGATGAGATTGAGGCAGCACTTCTTTCAGTGTTGGAGACACAGAGGTTCATTTTAGGAGAAAATGTTTCTAAGTTTGAAGAAGTGCTTTCGAGGTATGTGGGGGTTAACTATGCGGTGGGTGTGGCTTCGGGAAGCGACGCTCTTCTGCTTTCCTATATGGCGCTTGGTCTGGGGGAAGGAGATGAGATATTAACTACTCCCTTCACTTTTTTCGCTACGGCTGGATCAGCTGCTCGGCTTGGCATTAAAGTTGTTTTCGCTGACGTTAGAGAGGATACTTACAATATCGATGTAGACTTAATTGAGGAGAGAATTACACATCGCACGAAGGCCATAGTTCCAGTTCATATATTTGGGCAACCTACCGATATGGATAAGATAATGGATATATCGGCAAAAACTGGTATACCTGTGATCGAGGATGCGGCGCAGGCCATAGGAGCATCATTCAAGGGTAAAAGGGTTGGAAGTTTTGGTTTGGTTGGTTGCTTTTCCTTTTTCCCTTCAAAGAACCTTGGAGGATACGGTGATGGCGGTGCAGTAGTTACAAACGATGAATCTCTATCTGAGCTATTGCGTATGTTACGCGTTCATGGAAGTTCCAAAAGATACTATCATGAGTATGTTGGGATCAATAGTCGTCTGGATGAGATTCAAGCTGCTGTGCTCTTGGTTAAGATGAGATACATAGATATGTGGAATGAGGAGAGAAGGTCTAGGGCTAGGTATTATAACTTGCTCTTCAAGGAAGCTTCTTTAGGGGAGTTCGTTAAGACACCTCTTGAGATGGAAAATTGTTATCATGTTTACCATCAATATGTGATTAGAGTTAAAGATAGAGATAGGCTTCAGAATTTCCTTGCAGGGATGGGTATATCTACTCAGGTTTATTATCCAGTTCCCCTTCATCTACAACCCTGCTTTAGGAGTTGGGGTTATGAACGTGGGTATTGTCCTATAGCTGAAAAGCTTTGCGAAGAGGTGTTGGCTCTCCCAATTTATCCCGAGCTCTCTCCCAAGGCTCAGGAGTATGTAGTTGAGTCGATAGCTAAGTTTTATGGTAAAGGGGTATGATTGTGGTGGAAGAGTTTTGGAGTGAGCTTAATAGTTTGATTTCTGAGGATGTTACTAAAAGAGGGATAAGTCGCTTTGCCCAAGCGGAGGAGCTTAGGAAGGCTGTTGAAGCCATCCTTAAGGCCAAGAAAATTGCTATATTTACGGGGTTTGTTATACTGCCGGGAGTTAGGTGTGAAACCGATGGCCTTTTGGGGGCCATATTTCTCAGTGAGGGTTTAATGAAGTTGGGGAAAGAGGTTTCTTTATGGACCGATCCCCCTCACGCTATGGCCTTAAAAGCAGGGTTAAGGAGCTTAGACTCAGATATTCCTGTCTTCGTTGTCCCCTTTTCTTTCGGAGGAGGTTTCTTTTCCTCATTTTGGCAGGATGGTTATGATCTGTTGATATCTGTGGAGAGGCCTGGAAAAGCTATAGATGGAAGATATTATAGCTTTAGGGGTATTGATCTCTCTTTTTACGTTTCCCCACTCGATGAGTTTTTCATGGAAGCTAAGAGAAGGGGTGTTTCTACGGTTGGTATAGGGGATGGTGGGAACGAAATTGGTATGGGAAAGATCAGGGAGCTACTTGTAAAGTTCTTCCCCAACTCAAGAAAGATCTTCAGTGTGGTTAAGACCGATCATCTTGTAGTTTCTGCCGTGTCCAATTGGGGAGCCTATGCTTTGCTCGCAGGTTTATCTATCATGAGTAAAGTTAAGGATATCCTACCTGAGGATCGAGCGGAGGAGGAACTCCTTAAGGTTGTCATTGACGCTGGTAGCGTAGATGGGATTCTTCTAACTGAGACGCAGAGCGTAGACGGTCTTGGCCTTGAAGTTTTAGGTAGAAAACTGAAAGAGATAAAAAGTTGCTTAGAAAAGTTTTCTTCTTAATTTGTCTTTTTCTTTTCTGCTTTACCTTATGCGGATGTGGGGTCTTAAGCAAGTGGAGAAGTTACTACTACACGGGTGAGTTTCAAATTGAAGAGGCTTATGTATGCTCTGATGTTACGGAAGAATTAACACCAACTAACATCAGCAATCGCTTTGAATATGGGATAGAGAAAGTTTGCCTGTTTTTCAAGTATAGATATTCTGATGGGGGAACAGCCCTTCTTAGGATAAGGTGGTACTATGAAGGAGTTTTCGTTTTTCAGAATAGCTATTATTTGGAAAGCGGTGAAGGTAAAAGGGCTTTCTACTTCTTTTTATCCTCAGGTAAACCTCTTCCTAAGGGAATTTATGAGATAAGGATGATGTTTAAGGGCAAGGTAATAAAAAGTCTTCTTTTTGAGATAACTGGGGGTGGATCTTAGGTGACAAGGAGTTTTATCCTGATGCTCGCTCTTGATGGTAGTAGGATGGTTTTAAATCCCCTTAAGATGATTGAAAAAGCTAAGAGAAGCAGAAGTAAGGGTGTATCGCTCATACACTTTAGAGTAACTACCCCTGAGGGTAAGCTTGCTTGGGATTTGGAGCCCTATAGAGAGGCCTCAGCTTGGTTGCGGGAAAGTAGTGATCTTATGCTTGAGTTTCCATGTTGGGGGACCATAGATCAGAGCTTAGAGGAGAGAGTTTCTCCTATCGTCTTAAGGCCCAATCTGGTCGAAATAGTTCCTGGTTCCGTTAACTTAGGAGATAAAGTTGTTTACAACCCAAAAGATTATATAAAGTTCGTCTTGCAGGCAGTTACTGAGGCATCTATAACCGTAGACTTCAAAATTCTTTGCCCTTCTATGTTGTTTTACGTTAGGAAGCTAATAGATAATGCGGAGGTCGAGCCTCCTTACGTTTTTACATTGACCTTTAGTGATGACCTTTTTCCAGCAACCTTCGAGAATCTGTTTTACATCTATAAGTTTATTCCGCGAAATAGCACTTGGTTTTTAAGCGTTTCTAAAAAGGTTCCCAGAGCCCTTTGGGCTGTGGCTTTGGAATTGGGTGGAAACATAAGAGTTGGAGAGGATATTGAAGAGGATGACGAGGAGTTGGCTGATGAAAGGTTAATAGAGGAAGTTTTAAAGATCGGATTTTCATTAGGTTTTGAGCCTGCTACACCTAAGGAGGCTTATAAAGTTTTGAAGGGAGAGATGTAAGCTATGCCTTTGCTTAGCAGTAAGGTTATATTGGAAAAAGCCCAAAAAGAGGGGTATGGGGTTGGTGCCTTCAACTTTAACAACCTTGAGTTTCTTCAGGCTATAATCGAAGCTGCCAAAGAGCTGAAAGCTCCTGTGATACTCCAGGTGAGTGAGGGAGGAATAAAGTATATGGGATTAAGCTTCCTCGAGGGCATAGCGCGAGAAGTCCTTCCTGAAGTGGATGTTCCCTTAGCCCTTCATCTTGATCATGGTTCAAGCTTTGATGTGATAGTTTCAGCCATAAGGGTTGGTTTTACATCTGTAATGATAGATGCTTCAAAAAAACCTTTTGATGAAAACGTCAGAATAACCCGTGAGGTTGTTAAAGTAGCTCATGCTGTGGGGGTTTCTGTGGAGGCTGAGCTTGGAAAGATAATGGGAACAGAGGAGCACATTAGCGTTGCTGAGAGCGAAGCGGTTTTTACAGATCCAGATGAAGCTGTGAGATTTGTTGAATTGACCGAGGTGGACTCGTTAGCGGTAGCTATTGGGACTGCTCATGGAATATATAAGGGAGAACCGAAACTTGACTTTGATAGACTTTCTGATATAAGAAAAAAAGTAGAAGTTCCTCTCGTTCTTCACGGAGCCTCAGGCCTTCCTTTAGAAGATGTTAGGAAGGCCATATCTCTTGGAATATGTAAGATAAATATAGATACAGACCTAAGAGTAGCTTTTAGAGAGAAGCTTGAGGAAGTCTTAATAGCTAAGAGGGGAGAAATTGACCCCCGCAAGTTTTTGGGACCTGCTAAAGAGGCGGTCAGGAGCGTAGTTATGGAAAAAATAAAAGCCTTTGGTTCGGAGAGGAGGGCGTGGTGAGGGATGAAGCTGTTCTTGGATACTGCTAATCTTGAGGAGATAAAGCAGGGAGTTAGCTGGGGCGTTATATCAGGTGTGACGACTAATCCTACTCTTGTGAGTAGGGAGAAGGGACGAGATTTTCACTCCCTGATCAAAGAGATCTGTGACTTAGTCAAGGGGCCTGTTAGTGCAGAGGTGATAAGTCTAGATGCTGAGGGTATGGTTAGAGAGGCGAGAGAGCTCGCTAAGATAAGTGAGCATGTTGTAATTAAGATTCCAATTACTCCGGAGGGTATGAGAGCCGTTTCTGTTCTATCGAAAGAGGGGATAAAAACCAACGTTACCCTAGTTTTTTCCTTAGAGCAAGCTCTATTAGCTGCTAATGCTGGAGCTACTTACGTTAGCCCATTTATTGGCAGGTTAGATGACATAGGGGCAGATGGAGTTAGTTTAGTTGCTGATATAGTGACCGCTTTTAAGAAAGGTTCCTTTGAGACTCAAGTTATCGCTGCAAGTATAAGGCATACGAAACATGTTAAAGATTGTGCCTTAGTTGGAGCTCATATAGCTACTGTTCCCTTCAACGTTTTGAAACAAATGTTCGTTCACCCTCTAACGGATATAGGTATTCAGAGATTTCTCAAGGACTGGGAATCCTTTAGAAGTGGATAAGATATGCTCTTTTGGTTGATGATCTTTCTTCTTTCTTCCGCTGGTGTTATAGGAGGAGGGATCTCCCTAGAGAGGGTTACGGAGGAATGGGCTGAGCGGTCTGGCGTGACGAAGGAATGGGCTGGTTTCCTGATCCTGTCTATAGTAACCTCTACACCTGAATTCGCTACAGCGATAAGTGGAGCTGTTAATAATTACCCTGATCTAGTCATAGGTGATATACTTGGTGGTAATTTCTTTAATATAGTTGTTTTTTCTCTCTTTTCCTTCTTATGGTATGATCTTTTTAGGTGTATAAATAAAAGGGTAACCTACGAACTCATCGCTTGGAACATTGCTTTTAATATAATCTTAATATTTGCATTGTACTTTAGAATGAATCTCTTTCCGGTCTTTCTGCTATATCCTTTCGTTGCCATGCGGGTGTTTGAGCGTTCTGGGGATAAGACGAGCTTTGAGGGAGATAATGGAGGAAGGAGGTTAAAATATTATTTTATTTTTGCGATCACTTTAGTTATAGGTTCAGGTTACTTTTTAATAGTTTCGGGTGCTCAGCTGTCGGAATTAATGAATCTCTCTAATACTTTCATTGGTACGCTTTTTGTCGCTATTGTTACCTCTGCTCCAGAGCTTTCGACTTCCTTTACCGCTCTTTTGAGGAAAGCTCATGGGCTTTGCGTAGGGAATGTTTTGGGGAGTAACGTCTTAAACTTCTTCATACTTCCAATAGCTGCCTTTTTCTTTAAGGATCCAATGGTTAAAGTTTCCTCGCAAGCTCACATGCTTACAGCGATGGGTTTGCTTATATCGAGTCTTTTGCTCTTCGTTTCCTTGTCTTTCGCTTTTAAAAAGATAAGGCTTTTTCCTGTTTTGATATATTTAATGGTTATATCTCTTCTTGGTAAGGGGGTATAAGTTTTGTTTGAGTTCAGTGAACTTAGCACTAAGACTATATCGGAGCTACAGGCTATAGCTAAGGAGTTAGGTGTTACAGGATATTCTCGGTTAAGGAAGCAAGAGCTTATATTTGAGATACTTAAGGCGCAAGCCAAAAGCAAGGGATTGCTCTTTGGGGGGGGTGTTCTCGAGATAGTTCCTGAGGGTATCGGCTTTTTGAGAACGAACGGTTATCTTCCCTCATCCTCAGACATTTATGTTTCTCCTTCACAGATAAAGCGCTTTAATCTCAGGACGGGTGACGTAGTTTGGGGACAAACTAGGCCTCCCAAGGAGCAGGAGCACTATTACTCCCTACTTAGAGTTGAGGTTGTTAACTTTGAGGACCCTGAGAAGGCAAGAACTAGACCCTACTTTGATGAGCTAACTCCCATATATCCTTGTGAGAGGTTTAGGCTTGAGAGTAATCCAGAGGAGGTTTCCACGCGTCTCGTTGATCTCTTTGTTCCCATAGGGAAAGGGCAGAGGGGACTTATAGTTTCTCCGCCTAAGGCTGGTAAAACCACGCTTTTAAAGAATATCGCTAACAGTATAACTGCTAACCATCCTGAGGTCTTTCTAATAGTTCTTCTTATAGATGAGAGGCCAGAAGAGGTAACTGATATGCAGAGATCTGTTAAGGGTGAAGTAGTAAGTTCTACGTTCGACAGGCCGATAAATGAGCATCTTAAAGTTGCTGAACTGGTTCTCGAGAAGGCGAAGAGGTTGGTGGAATATGGTAAGGATGTGGTGATACTTTTAGATAGCCTAACGCGTTTAGCAAGGGCTTACAACCTTACGGTTCCCCCAAGTGGGAGAACGCTGTCTGGTGGCATGGATTCAGTTGCAATTCATTATCCCAAGAGGTTTTTAGGGGCTGCGAGGAACATTGAGGAAGGCGGAAGCCTTACTATCATAGCTACCGCTTTAATAGATACGGGTAGCAGAATGGACGACTTGATCTATGAGGAGTTTAAGGGAACAGGTAATATGGAGATTCACTTAAGCAGAAAACTAGCGGATCAGAGGATATTTCCAGCGATAGATCTTAAGAAATCTGGGACGAGAAAGGAGGAGCTTTTGCTTACACAAGATGAACTTCAGAAAGTTTGGCTTCTGAGGCGGAGAATGGCGAACCTCGATGAGGCAGAAGTCTTGCAGCTTTTAATAAAGAAGATGCAGGAGACTAAGAATAATGCGGAGTTCTTGGGAGCCATCAAGTAAGGAGGTGTTTAGGTGAGGCTATCTTTCTCTAAGGTTGCCATTTTGGTGATCGGGGTATCCTCGCTCTTCCTGTTTTTGGCTTGGAGAGAGTGCGGTAGACTATGGATAGCTAGACGGAATCTATACAGTGAAGCGAGGTATGAGTTAGAGAAGGAGAGCATAAGAATGATTCCTCGAGGAATCCCTTATGAGATGGTTGATATGATTATGATTGCGAGGCTTGGGATTTCTTCTGCTACCTTTGTGGAAGTCCCTGCCATTCCGGAACTTAAGAGCATGCCATTTGTGGCCTACAAGGTGGATGGAGGAACTGGTAGAGGACTGGATATAGGGATTTCGGTCGGTAAGCTTAAGAGCTTTTTTTCAGCAGGATTTAGCTACGGGTTAAAGGCAGGTTTCACCAAAAGGGCTTCTGCCTCCTTAGAAGTGAAAGGAGGGGCCTTTGCTAAAGCTGAGGGAGAGTTGTTGAAGATCACCCAGTATGTAGTTAAGCCTGGAGATACTTTATGGGATATAGCTAAGAGGTTTAATATAACTCTGGACACCATAATAAGTGCCAATCAGCTTGAACATGTGGATATGCTTAAGATTGGTCAGGTTTTGAAGGTTCCGAGCGTCTCTGGTGTATTTCACAAGGTTGCCAAAGGAGAGACCTTAGAAAAGATTGCTAAGGTTTATAAAGTTGACCTTGAGCAAATCAGGAAATATAACACCGGTTTAAGGGAGGTTAAGGCAGGTTCTTTAGTTTTTATACCTGGAGGAAAGCTTCTTGAGGAGACGCATCCTTCTAAGCCTAGATGGATTGCTTCTCGAAGATCCCGTAGAGAATTTGTCTGGCCTGTTAATGGCAGGATAACCTCTAAGTTTGGTTGGCGACGTGATCCCTTTTCAGGAAGAAGGGAGTTCCACACGGGAATAGATATAAGTGCGCCTTCGGGAGTTCCTATAAGGGCTTCTCGAAGCGGCCGAGTTATTTACGCTGGTTGGAGGACCGGTTATGGGCTTTTGGTAATTGTAGATCATGGTGATGGTTGGGAAACATGGTATGGACATTGTAGTAGAATAAATGTTAGAGTGGGACAATATGTAGCACAAGGTGAGATTGTAGGCAGGGTGGGAAGTACTGGTAGGACAACGGGATCGCATCTTCACTTTGAGATAAGAAATAATGGTAATCCGGTAGATCCTCTTTATCATCTTCGCTAAAGGATAGGAGAGTTTAACGATGGGTAGCTTAGAGGATATACTGAAGGATCTTGACGAAGAAAAAGAGAGCTCTAAAGTTCTAAGCTTGTTAGATTCTCTTAAGCCCTTTGTGAGAAATTCCAGTGTAAGAGATAGGGTTATAGAGCTTTTGCTTAATTGTGCTGATAGGTTGGTTAGAATCAAGGCCACAGAGCTCTTAGAAGAGCTTGATAGTGATGATGATAAAGCTGTTGAGGCCCTTATAAAGGCTCTTCTTAATGATCCTGACAGCTTTGTCAGAGGGTTTTCTGCTAAGGCTCTCGGCAAGTTAGGTAGTGTCTATGCTAAGGAGGCTATAAAGAGAGCTTGTGAGGATCCCGATGGGTTCGTTAGGCATTATGCAAATGAGGCACTTAAGATCATTGAGATGAAGGAGAGACTTTTAAGCGTTATTCAGAAAGCGAAAGGAGGATAATGGTCTTGGCTAAGTACATATTCGTCACGGGTGGTGTATGTTCTTCCCTAGGCAAAGGGATAACAGTTTCTTCGATAGGTGCCATCCTTAAGGCTCGGGGTTTTAATGTTAGTGCTCTGAAGTTTGATCCCTATCTTAACGTTGATGCAGGCACGATGAACCCTTATCAGCATGGTGAGGTTTTCGTTACAGAAGATGGTGCTGAGACCGACCTTGACTTGGGGCATTACGAGAGGTTTATGGACGTGTCGTTGACTTCGGATCATAATGTTACAGCGGGGAAGGTGTATCAAACGGTTATAGCTAAGGAGCGGGAGGGTAAATTCTTAGGGGCTACAGTGCAAGTAATACCTCATGTGACTGACGAGATAAAAGAAAGGATAAGGAAGGTCTCTAAGGATTTGGACTTCTTGTTAGTTGAGGTTGGAGGAACGGTGGGGGATATAGAGGGCTTACCCTTTCTTGAAGCCATAAGGCAGTTTAGAGTTGAGGAGGGTTTTGATAACACCCTATATATTCATGTTACTCTTGTTCCCTACCTTAAGACGGCGGGCGAGGCTAAGACGAAGCCTACTCAGCATAGCGTAAATGAGTTGAGAAGAATAGGAATTCAGCCTGATATAGTAGTTTGTAGAACGGAGAGGGCACTGCCTGAGGATGCCATGAAAAAGATAGCTCTGTTTTCCAATCTTCCTGTTAAAGCAGTTATTGAGGCGAAAGATGCGAAACTCATATATGAGGTTCCGTTGGACCTGGAGAGAGGGGGGATAGGGGAGCTTATATCTACGAAGCTCAATCTTCCATCAAAGGCTTCTGATTTAAGCGTTTTCATTGACTTCCTCGAGTCTTGGTCAAACCCCTTGGGAGAGGTGAATGTAGCTATAGTGGGAAAGTATGTGAAGCATAAGGATGCTTACATAAGTGTAGTTGAAGCGCTAACGCATGCTTCCGTTTATTGGAGGAGGAGGCTTAACATAAGGTGGGTGGATGCCGAAGAGATAAAAGAAGGGAAAGAGGAAGATCTTTTAAAGGGCGTTGATGGCCTTTTGGTACCAGGGGGTTTTGGTTTTAGAGGAATCGATGGAAAGGTGAGAGCCATAAGGTATGCTCGAGAGAGGAAGATACCATTTTTAGGTTTATGCTTTGGAATGCAGTGCGCCGTTATAGAGTTTGCGAGAAACGTTTGCGGGCTTAAAGGGGCTAATACTACAGAGGTAGATCCTTCTACTCCTTATCCTGTTATAGATCTTCTTCCAGCGCAGCGTAATTTAAGGAACCTCGGTGGAACGATGCGTTTAGGAAGCTATCCTTGCAGAGTTCTGGATGGAACCATCGCTCGTGATTCTTATGGTAGAGATATGGTTTATGAGAGGCATAGACATAGGTATGAGTTTAATAACGATTATAGGGAGGTTTTATCATCTCACGGGTTGAGAATAGCGGGCGTTTCTCCCGATGGGGAGCTCGTTGAGATAGTTGAACTTTATGGGCATCCCTGGTTCGTAGGAGTTCAATTTCACCCGGAGTTTAAATCCCGGCCTTCGAAACCTCATCCATTGTTTAGGGATTTTATAAGATCGTGTGTGAAATATAGGGAGGGGATATTATGAGGAAGCTTTGGATCTCGTTTCTTGTTAGCCTGCTTTTGTTCAGTGGTATTTTGAGTGCGCAAGAGCCCTTTGTGGGGGATCTTGTGAGGGTTGAAAGTCTGGTTTATGGTGAACCTCAGAAAGGTGCGGTTATTGAGAGGTTAGATAGGATAGAGAACTTGCTCTTTGGTAGGTCTCTTCCTGGAACTGTAGCTGAGAGGCAAAAAAGGCTTGTGGATTTCGTATTTGGTGGAGCAGGTGAAGAGTATCCTTTAGCTTTTAAGGTCGCCTCTTTAGAGTGGATAGTCTTACAGGAGGTATTTCCGGGACCTCTGGCCAATAGAATAGATAAGCTTGAGGAGATGATCTTGGGTAGTAAGCGAACTGATAAGCCGGTAGCGTGGAGGATCGAGAACCTTATGAAGCTCTGTGTTCCGACCGGTGAGATAAAGATGAGCGAAGTTGACGTACCCAGGGGGCAATTGGTTAAGGTTGCGCTTTTAACTCCTTTAGACTCAAGGAACAATAAAACTGGGGATCAGGTTAGGGTAAGGTTGGTTGATGATTTGATCTTTAACGGTATTTTAGTGGCTCCAAGGGGTTCTATGGGTGTAGGGGAGGTCGTTAATGTGGAAAGGGCAGGAGCCTTTGGCAAGTCTGGGAAAGTTGATGTTAAGTTCAAGTACATCGAAAGCTTGCTGGCAGAGGAGATTCCCATTTACATGGGAGAAAGAGCCGCTGAGGAAAGTAAGAAAGAGATGGAGGGTAGAGCTTGGGCGGTCGTAACCAGCTTCGTTGGTTTGGGGGTTTTTGGCCCAGTTGGGCTTGTAGCGGGGGCTTTTGTTCACGGTGAGGAAGCTAAAATTCCAGCGGGAGCAAAGTTTTACCTTGAGGTTAGCGAGGATGTAAAAACAAGGGGCTTGGTTTTAGAGGGGGTTGCTATTAGGAAGCCTTCAGAACCGAAGAAGGAAGTGGAACCTAAGGGTGATGGTGAAGGGGAGATTAAGGTTAAGAAGGCTGAGTAATTTTTTAGCTATATTAGCGATATTGGCTTTTTTCTATTCTTCAGCTTGTGCGGAGGATAAGCCTTCTTTAGATATTCTTTCGTTGAAGAGGAATTTCGTTAATTTGATGAATCGCTGGGTTTCTTTCAGATGGGGGTTAAATTGTGTAATTTACGTGCTTTACTATGATCCGTCTATAGTTGGACCTTGGGTGGAATTAAACGCGAAGCTTAATGGTTGGAGTGACGTAGAGAAAGAAGAGTTTAGGAGGAACGTTGAGGATGCTCTTAAGGTTGGGAGGGCTACCGCTTTTTTGATAACCGTGGAGAATGTGGGGAAAGAGGCGATATCCCTTTCGCCCTTAGCGGAAAAGATAGTCCTCGAGGATTCTAATGGTAATGAGTATAAGGTGGTGAGCTATGAGAATCATCTTGATTCACCGATATCGGACAAAGCTCAGGGGTTAATCTTTTTCCCTCTTATTCCTAAAGGGGTTGGGGAGTTAAAGCTTAAGATTGTTGGCTTACCCGATGGAGATGCCCTTTTTTCCTGGTCCCTAGAGGTTAAGGATAGGGAGGTTGCTCAGGAGAAGAAAAGTGAGCTAACGTGGGAGCAAATTTCAAGTACTAAGCCTAACCAACCTAAGCCTGAGGGGAAAAAAGTAGAGGTTAAGGTAGTTAAGCCCGAGGGGCAAATAAAGACCGTTATTAAGCCGAATCCTCCATCTCCTCCATCTTCTCCTTCCAAGCCTAGCAATCCTCCATCAAAGAACGAGGATAGCAAGAATAAGGGTGACGGCAAGGACAAGGTTAAGGAGGAGAAAGTTCCAGTAAACGTTGTTTCCAGTGAGAAAGAGGGAAAGGATACCTTTCTCTTAGCTGATGATGTTGAGAAGGCAAAGGTCTTGGACCCTATGGAGGTTCTTAAGGAGTACTTGGAAGCTTGGGGGAGAGAGGATTATGGCAAGATGTACTCTCTTTTATCTAGTGCCACTAAGGCTAAGCTATCCTTCCCCGAATTTAAGAAGGTTGTGGAGGGGGAGATACCCAGCTGGGTTAAAAGTGGGAATTATAGGCTTTTACCTCCCAAGAAGACGGATAAGGGGGTTTACATCAGCTTAATTTCGACGGTAAGGCTTGGTTTCATTAAGATAGTGGATACTAAGAGCTTCTCTTTAGTTTTAGATAAAGAGGGGTGGAGGATCCAATTATAAGGAAAAAGACCCTTTACATATCTCTTATTGTTTTGGGGCTCTTTATGTTTTATGTTTTTATGCTTCTTGAAGATTTGAGGTTAGGTAAAGGCCTTAAGGACCCAGATAGGAAGGAGAGCTTGATTATGGAAAGCGTTGTTCTCCAGGAGGGAGTGGGAAAGGATAGGAGTTTAAAGCTTGTGGCTCAAAGGTTAATTAAACTTAATAGCTTATTTAATGGAGAAGATCTTCATATAGAGCTGATGGAGAAGGAAAAAGGGGTTGTCTTGAGTCTGAATGGAAGTAAAGGGTTTTGGGATCTATCTAAGGGTGAGGTGAGGATGGAGAAGGATATAGAGGGTAGCTTTGGGAGGGTTTCATGGAAGAGCTCTAGTCTTTTCTGGAAAACAAATCTCGACGAGGTTGAGATAGGTGAGGGTGTTTCTTACAGTATGGGCAGATGGAAGGGTAAGTCTGATAAGATGGTTATACATCTGGATAAGAAAGTTGTGGAGTTTTCGGGGGGAGTCGAAATTGTTGCTGAGGATAAACCTTAAGAAGCTATTGGTTATATTGTTTTTTTTCTATTTAACCTTGGCCTTTAGTGGGGTTAAATGTTGTTTTTCTCAAGTTGAAACTGGAGCGGTAGAGATAAAAGCTGTAAGTCTTTCCTATTACCCTTCGGAGTCCAAGGTCGTAGGTGAGGGCGATGTTTTACTTAAACATGAGGGTATCAATGTTTGGGCTGATAAGATAGTTTACTTCGCAGATAAAGGGGAGGCCTTTGCTGAAGCTCTCTTAGGAAGGTTTGTTAGAATATCCAAAGATGGACATATCCTATATGGAAAGAAGCTATATTATAATTTCATGGAAAAGAGGGGATTTATTGAGGATGCGGAGGCTGAGGAAGCCGGGGTTATTTTCAAGGGGAAGAGGTTTGAGGTCTCTTTTATAGACATAATCCCGAGAGATAAGTTTTTATTTTTCAGGACTAAGCCTGAGAAACTTCCTCAACCCGACTTTGAGATCTCCTTAGTTGATGCAAGATTCACCACCTGTAAGCTTTTCGAGCCCACTTATTTTGTTTCGGGAGATAGAATAGTTATATACCCTAATGGTAAGGTTAAGGTTGTAAAGCCTTCGCTCTTTTTAGGAGGGAAGAAAGTTATTTCTTTGCCCTTTGATTATAACTTTAGCGTTAAAAAAGCTCAGATATTTATGCTAATGCCTTCTGTAGGTTTTACCTCAACCCTTGGGTGGTACGGTGGGATGTCTGTGGAGAGTTTCTATAATCATTTTACTTTTAGCTTTAACCTTCTTTACTCTGAGAAACAAGGCTTAGTTGGTAGAGCAAAAGTTGGCTTTAAGATTTCGGAGAGCTCAGAGGCCTCTTTGGGGCTGGAAAGATCGGAGGATTGGGATACATTTAAGATGAGATGGAGAACAGACCTTAGTTTTGAACTTAAGGAGGATAAGTTTAAGTTCCGCTTAAATTACCTTAAGGATAAGAAGTATTGGGTTTTGCGAGACGACGAAGATGTGAAGACGATTTACTCGGCTACACCTGAGGTATATGTTAAGTATGCTTTAAATCCTTTCCTTTTCTTCGTTAGGTTTGGAAGCTATGAGGAGTATGGTATTAATAGGGATAAGCTAACCTTGGGTGCTGCTTTAGATGTGGAAAGAAAATTGGGAAGCAACATTTCCGTTTCTTCTAAGCTGATCTATCTTAAGGATTATTATGACGGAGGTGATGAGAGAGAAATAGCCTATTATTATGGATTGCTGGCGTGGAAGCTTGATGGTTTTACTATTAAAGGAGGATATATGGAAAGAAAGGTTTTCGGCCATACTCCATTTTACTTTGACAAGTACGATCCTTTACGGAAATATCTGCTAGGATTTGAAACCTCTCTAGGGGATGTTATCTTTAAGAGCTATCTTTATTACGATGATTTAAATGAAAGTTTGAGGGATTTGAAGGGTGAGATCTCATTCAACCTTAAAGGAAGGTTATATTTTTCGCTTAAGCCATGGTTTTATCTCGATGAGGGTAAATGGAGAGAGATAGATTATGGTCTCACTTATTACCTATGTCCCTGCGGTTGTACGAGCCTAAGGATCGATTTTCATGATGATATGAGGAAGGAAAACGACGATGTTCTGTGGCTTAGGTTATATCTTTACCCATCTTCTTTATCTTTGGTTTCTGGTAGTGTTCCAGAGGAGGATAGCTTGATTCCTCCCTGAAAGGGGTATATAATAAATTGAAGTTTCTGGCGTTGGATTCTGGCAGTAAAAAGTGGGGTTATGCTTTGTTTGATGATGGAAAGGTAATTGATAAAGGGATTATAGAGTCAGATGCTTTGGAGGAGACCTTATTGAGAATAAGATTGCGTGAGAAGCCTGATTTCATAGTAGTTGGGAGAAGAAGAGGTGCGTTGGAGAATCTGGCCTTTTTGAAGGATATAAATATAATTACGGTAAGTGAGATGGATACGACTTTGGAGGCACGTGATCTTTATTTTTCTGAAAATCCTCCTAAGGGGTTAATGAAACTTCTTCCGAAAGGTTTGAGGGTTCCGGAAAGAGCGGTTGATGATTTCGCTGCTGTAATTATAGGTAAGAGGTTCCTTAATAGTTTAGAGGGAATTTATATGTTTATGAGAGAGACCGTTTTAAAGGATATGGGAGGAGATCAGGACCTTTGGAATGAGAGCTTTTCTCTCAACAGTTTTGCCATGGACTGTTGTGAGGGTCTCTCTAAGGAAGGATACGTTTTAGAAGTTTCTTTCAGAGGGACGAAAGGACGAGCGTTTACTCGCATTAAGCTTAAGGATGGTGAAGTGAAGTTACGAGAGATATTTGGTTCTAATCTGAGCTCCTATAAAGATAGGGTTCAGTTTTTGGCTCTGTTAAATGCTATTTATAGATATCTCGGAAAAGTGAATGGCACGATTCACTGTAGCCCTTCTGAATGGCTATCCTGTGGTGATGAGTTCGTTTCCTTTGTATCTAAGCTCTGGGGTAGGCCGAAGGTATGCTTGGTGGGATATAATGAGGTGTTTTTAGAAAGGTTTAAAAAGGCCTTTAAAGTTAGGCTTATTGATTTAGAAGAAGATGAGTCAGAGGTGCTAGAGTGGGCGGAGGTTTTTGTTTTAACCGGTGAAGCCTTCTTAAATGGGATGATCTCGAAGTTTCTCACTGCTGGGAAACCTATGGTTATTTATGGTCCCATGGGAGCGGTTTGCTCCTTTATGTTCAATATAGAGAGATTTTGTCCCTTTAGTAAATAAATCTTTTCAGGAGGTGCTCAGGGAAAATGAAGAAAGGAATTCATCCTCAGTATGGTGAGTGCACAGTGATATGTGCTTGTGGTAACACATGGAAGACTCGTTCTACTAAAAAGCTTATAAGGATTGAGGTTTGTTCAAGCTGCCACCCTTTTTATACTGGTAAGCAGAAGGTTGTAGCTGCTACGGGCAAGGTAGAGAAGTTCCTTAAGAAATATGAGTCTCAAGATGAAAGTTCAACTTCTTAACTTCACTCCCGATCCAGATCTTACCGTTTACCTTGCAGCAAGGATATGTTACTCTAAGATTGGAATAGATGAGCTTAAAGGAGATGTGAAGGAAGAGAAGATAAAAGAGCTTATAAGGAGGGTAGTCGCATCGGGTCATCATTCGGTTTTGGAACATGCTTCTTTTACCTTTGGGGTTGAGGGGGTGTCGCGCGTTACGACCCATCAACTGGTTAGGCATAGGATAGCCAGTTATTCACAGCAAAGCTTAAGATGGGTAAGCGCGGAGAATATGGAGATAGTGGTTCCTCCAACTATAATGAACAACCCAGAAGCTGTAATGATTTTTGAGGATATGGTTTTAAAGAGTAAGGAAGCTTATCATAAGCTTTTGAATCTTGGCATACCTAAGGAGGACGCTAGATTTATAATACCGCAGGGTGTTGCTACCAAGATCGTTTTCACTATGAATGCGCGTGAGCTTCACCATTTCTTCAAAGTAAGGTTATGCTCTCGAGCTCAGTGGGAGATTAGGGAGCTTGCGATGCTTGCTCTTCTTGAAGTTAGGAAAGTGGCTCCTATAATATTTGAGAAAGTTGGGCCACCTTGTGTTACGGAGGGAAGGTGTTTTGAGGAAAAGTCTTGCCAGAATCCTCCTGAGCTCTAAGGATGCGTTTATCGGAGGGCAAGCTGTAATAGAGGGAGTGGTTATAAGAAGTAAGGAGAGGATTGCTATAGCGGTTAGAGGAAAGGATGGTTCAATCAAGGTTAAAAGCTGGGGGGTTAAACCCTACACCAGTATAAATCCTATATTGGGTTTTCCCATAATTAGGGGACTGGTTGCTCTTTATGATGCTATCTATTGGGGTATAAAGGGGTTATTTTATTCTGCGAATGAGGCTTTAGACGATAGTGAAAAGATCTCGCTTAAGGAAGTTGTAGGGGGTGTAGTTTTAGCTTTCGCTTTGGCTATAGGACTTTTCGTCATCCTTCCTGCCCTTTTAGCTCATCTGCTTGAGGTTAATATGGAGTTGGGAAAGCTATCTTTAAACTTAATTGAAGGAGGGTTTAGGGTTTTAACTTTCATCGCTTATCTTTTGATCATAAGCTTTTCCAAGGAGGTAAGGAGGATTTTTTCTTACCATGGTGCTGAGCATAAAACTATCAATGCTTATGAGGCTTTGCGGTCCGAGATAACACCTGAGGTGGTTCAGAGTTATAGTCGATTTCACTATAGATGTGGGACCTCCTTTATGCTTTTAGTGTTGATCATAAGCATAGCTTGTTTTACCCTTTTTGAGCGAGAGAATGTAATCGGAAGGCTTTTTATGCGGTTGGCCTTGATACCCCTTATAGCGGGTATATCTTATGAAGTGCTCAGATTGAGCTTTTCCTTTAAGATAATTAGATTTTTAGCTCTGCCTGGTTTGTGGCTTCAATATTTGACCACCAGAGAGCCGATGATAGAGCAGATTGAGGTTGGTATAGCTGCGCTAAAGGGGGCTTTGGGAGATGTGGGAGAAGTTAAAGAAGCTTGAAGAGGAATATGAAAGCTTGTCGAAAAAATTGGCTGATCCTAATATCGTTTCTGACTCAAAGGAGTTTCAGAGGATAGCTAAGGCTCATGCGGAACTTGAAGAAATAATTAGTAAGTATAGAGAGTATAAAAAGCTTCTTCAGGAGCTTGAGGAGGCTAAACTTCTTGCTGAGGAAGATGAGGAGCTTCGGGATTTGGCTAAAGAGGAGGTAAAGCTTCTGGAAAGCGAGCTTTCAAGGCTGGAGGAGGAGATTAAGATGGCTCTTCTTCCCAAGGATCCGATGGATGAAAGAAGCATAATAATGGAGATAAGGGCAGGAGCTGGAGGAGAAGAAGCTGCGTTATTTGCTGCAGATCTCTTCAGAATGTATGCTCGCTATGCTGAAAGAAAGGGTTGGAAGGTTGAGATACTCGATAAGAATGAGACAGGCATAGGTGGCTACAAGGAGATAGTCTTCAGGGTAGATGGCTTCGGTGCCTATAGTAGGTTAAAGTTCGAAAGCGGCGTCCATAGAGTTCAAAGGGTTCCTGTAACTGAATCAAGCGGTAGGATCCATACTTCCACAGCAACAGTTGCAGTTCTTCCCGAGGTAGAGGAGGTTGAGGTGGAGGTAAGGGAAGAGGACCTTAAGATAGAAACGTTTAGAGCGAGTGGCAGAGGAGGTCAATATGTTAATAAGACTGATACGGCTGTTAGGATAACCCATATTCCAACGGGTATAGTGGTTTCCTGTCAGGATGAGCGTTCACAGTATAAGAACAAGCAGAGGGCGCTAAGCATCTTAAGGGCAAAGCTTTATGAGATGGAAAGGATGAAGAAGGAAAGTGAGATAGCTTCGATGAGGAAGAGCCAAGTTGGAACTGGAGAGAGGAGTGAGAAGATACGAACCTATAACTTTCCTCAAAACAGGGTTACCGATCATAGGATAGGGCTTACGGTTTATAACCTTGAGGAGGTTTTAGATGGGGATCTTGACGAGATCATAGAAGCTCTTATAGTTGCTGATAGGTCGGAGAAGTTGTCGAGGTTAGTAGCGGCATGAATTTGGCAGAAGCTTTAAAGTGGACGGAAGAAGCTCTTTCAAGGGCGGGGATATCCTCTGCAAAGAGAGAAAGCGAGATTTTGCTTTCTACTTTCTTAGATAAAGACCTTTCTTACGTTATCTTACATCCTGATGAGGAGCTTTTGGAGGAAAGGGAGTATAAGTTGAGGGTTGCAAGGCGATGCTGCAGGGAGCCTCTCCAGTATATCTTAGGTGAGGTTGAGTTTTTTGGCATTAAATTTAAGGTTAAAAGGGGGGTTTTCATCCCTCGCCCAGAGACGGAGATCTTGGTTGAAGAGGCTCTTAAGTTTGCTAAAGATGGGTTAATCTTAGATTTAGGGGTAGGATGCGGAAACATTCTTCTCTCCTTATTAGCCAAAGCTAAGGGGTTTAAGGGAGTAGGTGTTGACCTTTCAGCGAAAGCCATTATGCTCTCCATGGAAAACGCGGAGAGACTTGGCTTGAGAGATAGGGTTTTGTTTATTAACTGCGATTGGGGAGAGTCTTTAAAGGGCTGGTTTGAGTTTGACATGATAGTTTCAAACCCTCCTTATATTCCTAAAGGAGAGATTTGGAATCTGGAACCTGAAGTTTTGCTTTACGAACCGGTTGAGGCTTTAGACGGTGGAGAGGATGGAACTCTTTTTTATAGGAGAACCATAGATCTTGCAAGGGTATCTCTTAAAAGAGGTGGAATCTTGGCCGTTGAGCTTGGTAAGGAGGAGTATCTCAGTCTATTTTTTGAGCTTGAGGATTTCTCGGTTTTATCCCTACGGAAGGACTATGAGGGGAGAGATAGGGTTATTATTCTTAGGAAGAATAGCTGAATAGGGGGGGTCATCGTGAGTGGGGATATAAAGTTTGGAACAGATGGGTGGAGAGGAGTCATAGCTTTAGACTTCACTTTTGAGAACGTTAGGAGGGTAGCAAGAGGAGTTGCAGCTTACATTACTTCGGAGGAAAGGCCTAAGCTTAAGATGTACAGCCTTTGGAAGGCCCCCTTAAGAAGCTTTGAAAGTGGAGTAATCATAGGTTATGATAGGAGATTTATGTCGGATGAGTTTGCTAAAGCCTTCGCTGAGGAGTTGGCTAAGTATGGAATCCCTTCCTTTCTTTCGAAGGAGGCAGTTCCTACGCCTGCTGTTTCCTATGGTGTCATTAGTAGGAAAGCTGCGCTTGGGGTTATGATAACCGCGAGCCATAATCCTCCTAAGTATAATGGTGTAAAGCTTAAGCCTGAGTATGGTGGACCTGCTCTTCCAGAGGTAACATCACTGGTGGAAAAGCTGCTCGATGTAGATATCAGGCCTGCAAATAAGCCTGCCTTGATAGAGATGATCGACTTAAAGAGCGAATATGTGAATGCGTTGAAAAGCAAAGTTTCTTTGAGTAAGCTTAGGAGTTTTAGCTTTAGGATAATCATAGATGCAATGTATGGTTCTGGTAGTAATCTTTTATCTGAGATATTAGATTCTTTAGGTATAAAGGTTGAAGAAATACACGCGGAGATTAACCCTTACTTTGGAGGTATGCATCCTGAGCCTATACCTCCTAACACCGATGAGCTTTCTAAGGTTATACTTGACAGGAAAAGCGATGTAGGAATAGTTTTAGATGGAGATGCTGATAGAATAGGGGCGGTAGATGAGGATGGTATCTTCGTTAACCCTCATCAGATATTTGCCCTTCTTATGAAGCATCTTATAGAAGATAGAGGAAAGAGGGGAAAGATAGTTTGGACCTGTTCGCTAGGTAGGGAGCCAGAAAAGCTTGCTCAGTTGTACGGTGTTGAGTATTGTATAACGCCAGTTGGCTTTAAGCACGTTTGTGAGCATATCCTTCAGGATGGAGTCTTACTAGGTGGAGAGGAAAGCGGAGGCTTTGGTTACGTTGAGCATCTTCCTGAGAGGGATGGTTCAATGTCAGCTCTCCTTCTCATTGAGATGATGGCTGAGAGGAAGAAGACAATGAAGGAGCTTGTTAAAGAGCTTTATAAAGATTTTGGCCCTTATTACTATAGGAGAATAGACTTGAAGCTTGATCATAAGTTTCCTTCGGAGAAGCTGATTAAACTGATGGATACGATTCATGACCTTCTTAGGGAAGAGCCCGCGAAGGTGGAAGATATAGATGGGATAAAGATCCATTTTTCTGATGAAAGCTGGCTTCTCATCAGACCTTCGGGAACTGAGCCCCTTTTGAGGCTTTATGCTCAAGCTCCATCGATTGAAAGGCTGGAGAATATCTTGCTTAAGGCAAAAGAAGCTGTCTTAAATGTATAGCTTGCTTTATGGTCTATTAAGTGGATTTCTTACTATATTAGCTTTTCCTCCTTTTAGTTTATCTTACCTGATATGGTTCTTCCCTTTCTTCTTATTTCAAGCCTACCATAAGGGTGGATCAATGGCTTTAGCTTTGTTAGGTTGGGGGTTAGCTTTTTTCCCCTTTGGGCTTCGGAGCTTACCCTTTGAGCCCTTTGTGATCCTTTCGGGGGCTCTTATATTGCAGGTCTTGATTTGGGGTTTAATTATGGAAAGGCTTTTAAGAAGTAGCCTTGCTTTTTCTCCATATGTGATTTTATCTTCTCTTTGGGTTATCTTCGAATTTATGCAAGATAGGGGGTTTCTTAGCATTCCATTTTCATTTTTTAAAGATCTTTCTGCTCCATGGCTTTCTATAGGAGTTGCTTTGTACTCCCATCCCTTACGTTACATTGCTTCCCTTTTAGGTGTCTGGGGGCTTTCCTTTCTTATACTTGTGGTTGGAAGCTTAATACATTATTTACTTTTGAGAAAAAGGGTAGTTTTACTGATTGTGCTTATTTCTCTTTTGATCTCACTTGATTTTTCCCCCAAGCCGACGTATCAGGTTTCCCCCGGTGTCAGGATAGGCATGGTTCAGCCTTCTCTCAGTGAGGACAGAAGGAACCTTCCAACTGCCGCTTTGTCTAGGAATACAAGGCTTTCGGGTATTCTTTTCTTTCAAAAGAGCTTGGATTTAATAATATGGCCTGTTTCTTATGTTAAGACCGATTTCTTCAGTGATTCTGCTGAGAGATATATTTCAAACTTCGCTAAAGAGTATCACTGCTACATTCTTGCTGGGATCGATGATGATGAGGAAGGTGGAATCTCCTTTTATTCATTAAGCGGTGAGGTCAAGGTCTCTTTCAAAAGCTTATATGCAGTTCCATCTCTTAAAGAGCTTTTAAACTTGGGGTTTGTTGGGAGGAGTGTTGAAAGGACTATAAAGACGGATAAGTTTTCTTTCGCTCCCTTGAAAGGAGTGGAGATAGGGCATCCCTTTCTCTCGAGGAGATTTGCTCTTGAGGGGTGTCACTTCTTGGTTGGTATTCAAGAGGACTTTCTAAGGGAGATCTTATGGGCTAACGCTATCATAAGGTCCTTGGAGACTGGACTATACTTTGTTCTATCTAGCAATTATGGCCCTTCATCTTTTATATCACCTAACGGAGGGAGTAAGAGCACATCAGCTTTTACTCCCTCTACTCTGTTTGGTGAGGTTCCCCTAACCTCTTATAAAACCCCTTTTGTTAAGTTGGGTTATTACTGGCCCCTTTCCCTTGGCTTTTTAATTTTTGTAGATTATCTTCTCAAGTTCCGCGATTCTCGATTTAACCTTTTTTAGCTCCTCTTCTATTTCCTCTATCTGCTTTAAGAGATCCTTTTTCTTTTCCATGAGGAGTTCTATTCTCTTAGTTAGTCTCTCAAGTTCTATCTTCGCTTCACCGGTGCTATACTCCTCAAGTGATATTTTTTCGTACGGGTTGTCCCATCTGAACACGAAGTCGAACCCCTTTTCTGCCGTTAGGGGACTGATATCTTTGGATATCGTAAGGGTTAGAATTTTAACATCAGGTGTTAATATATCTTTATCTGTTTTTTCATCTCTACGTGGGAAAAAGACCATTCCCTCTACCTTCCCAAGTAGCTTGAAGTTGAAGATCTTATCATAATCTATTGGAGTAAGCTCCCTATTTCCAGCTTTAAGCTTGATCTTCCTATCAAATGGCCCCATGTGCATTGCAGGGCCATTATTGGTGATTTCTACTTTGAACGGTAGGCAATCAGCGAACCTTATGTTTTCGAGGAGCCTATATTTGAAGTTTTCCGCTTCATCTTTGGTCCATAAGTTTTTTTCAGATTCGTAAGCTACTATAGCTCTTATCAGTTCCATAGAGTAGTAGGTGACTGTTACCGTTACCCTTGAAGTAGTATCGGTTATGGATTTTTGCCAGCGTGACATGGCTTTTTCATAAGCTTCAAGACCGGGGCTTTTCTCCTTGGCGTAAGATGATGGTGCAAAGTTGAGGATTATGGTTATGAGGATTAAACTTATGTAAAGCAGGCCCTTTCTCATCTTAGCTATCCCTCCCTTTCAAGTTCTCAACTGAAATTATATCACAGCTATCGGTTTATACACTTGATATTTTTAGCTGATCATCTAAATTGTAATAGAGATCTTGGGCTAAAATAGTTGACTTCCTTGAATATAATATGTATACTTCATTCTAAGTACTACTTCTAATAAGAAGGGAGGGGTTTTTCAAATGAAGCGTGTATGGTTACTTGTGATCCTTGGATTGGTTTTCTCTTCCTTTTCATTAGCTTGGGCTGCTGATAAGGTAAGGATAGGCGTGTGTCTACCTATGACTGGTCCTGTGGCAGCATATGGGCAGATGGAATGGGCCGGTATTCAGGTGGCGAAAGAAATGTTCCCAACCGTCTTAGGGAAGGAAGTTGAACTTGTCCTTGTTGATAGCAAGGGAGATAAGGTTGAAGGAGCAAACGCTGTTGAAAGGCTTATTAAGCTTGAGAAGGTTTGCGCTATCATAGGTGAAGCGATTAGTTCAGTTACGATGTCCGGTGGAGCTATAGCCGAGCAGTATGGTGTACCTATGATTTCACCTACCGCTACGAATCCTCTTGTTACGCAAGGGAAGAAGTATTTATTCCGTGTTTGCTTTATAGATCCCTTCCAAGGGCAGATAGCTGCAAAATACGCTTATGAGACCTTGAAAGCTCGAAAGGCAGCCCTAGTTGTGGATGTCCAGCAGGACTACTGCGTTGGTTTAGCTAACTTCTTTGAGGAGAACTTTAAGAAGCTTGGGGGCGAGATAGTTGCTAAGGTTATGTATAGAACGGGCGATCAGGACTTTACTGCTCAGGTTACTGCCGTTAAAGCTAAGGAGCCTGACATCATATACATTCCTGGGTACTATTCGGAGATAGCGCTTTTTACCAAGCAGGCTCGTGAGCTAGGTGTTAAGTCCATCATATTCTCGGCTGACGGTTCCTATGCACCAGAGCTTATACAGATAGGAGGCAAAGCCGTAGAGGGTATATACTTCACTAACTTCTATGATCAGAAGGCTGTAGCTACCGATATAGGCAAGAAGTTCGTCGAGGCATATCGCAAGAAGTTTAATAAGGATACCGACTCCTTTGCGGCTTTAGCTGCAGAGGCCTACTTCGTCTTGGTACATGCTATTGAGAAGGCTGGAGAGGCAAATCCTGCTAAGATAAGAGATGCCCTTGAGAATATAAAGAGCTTCACTGGATTGATGGGCGAATTCGGATTTGATGAGAATCACAACGCTATAAGACCTGTGGTTATTCAAACTGTTAAGGATGGGCAGTTTGCCTATCTTGATATAGTTAAACCCTAAGACTTAGGATTTAAGAAGGCTTCGCTTTTCGAACGTTAATGTACCGGTGGCCTCTTGGCTAAGAGAGCCACCGGTCCTCTTTTGTCTTTAATAAGGAGGCGATTTAAAAGGTGGGATTTGTAGATTTGCTTCAGCAATTAGCTAATGGGGTTTCTTTAGGTAGCCTATATGCTCTTGTGGCTATAGGTTATACCATGGTTTATGGGATAATTAGATTGATAAACTTTGCTCATGGCGATGTTATGATGGTGGGTTGCTATTTGGCTTACTTTGGTGTGCTTATGTTTCACATGCCTTGGCAGATATCTTGGATAGTAGCTATTGGGTTGACAAGTCTTTTAGGGGTTTCGATATATGTTGGAGCTTATAGACCTTTGAGGAGAGCGCCTAGAATATCAGCTTTAATAACGGCTATAGGTGTTTCCTTTTTGCTGGAGAGCCTTGGTCTTGTTATATTTGGAGGTAGGCCTAAGGCTTTCCCGCGTCCACCAATACTTGATATAGGGTTAAACTTGAAAGGAGTTTATATTATGTCGTTCACGATATGGATACCTGTAATAGCGGGGGTTCTTCTTTTATGCTTGGTTTTCTTAGTTTATAAGACTAAGGTTGGTATGGCTATGAGAGCTGTGGCAACCGATATGGAGACTACTAGCCTTATGGGGGTCAACATTGATAGAGTTATAGCCATTACTTTCGCTGTGGGGTCCGCCTTGGCTGCTGCTGGGGGTATAATGTGGGCGATAAGGTTTCCTCAGATAAATCCTTATATGGGTATTATGCCTGGACTTAAGGCTTTCATAGCAGCTGTCTTTGGTGGGATAGGGAATATATTCGGGGCGATGTTGGGTGGCTTTCTTTTGGGGATGATAGAGATCCTTGTAGTTGCATTTATGCCTCACATAGCAGGGTATAGAGATGCCATAGCTTTCGCAATTCTAATAGCTGTGCTTCTCTTTAAACCGACCGGACTTCTGGGAGAACCCTTGAGAGAGAAGGTGTGATGCTGAAATGACTTTCTCTGAAAAGAAGATTATATTCAAGAAGAGGAACAAGGTTAGGTTAATCTTGAACCTATTGTTAGTTGGGTCTATTTTTCTCTTTTTGTCTAAAGCTGAGGAGATTCTTGATCCTTACACCGTGAGGATTATAAACGTTTCCGCTGTTTATATGACGATGGCTATGGCTTATAATCTCGTAAATGGGGTTTTAGGACAGTTTATGCTGGGGCCAAATGCCTTTATAGCTTTGGGAGCTTACATCGTTGCTTTGTTAACGATGCCGGTTGATAATAAGGCCATTTCCTACATAATAGAACCCTTGATCTGGCCATTAAACTCCATTTGCCTACCCTTTTTGCCATCTCTTATGCTCGCAGGGGTATTCGGGGCCATTTTTGCCTATTTGCTTGGTATCCCTTCCTTTAAGCTTAGGGGAGATTACCTTGCTATAGTCACGCTTGGCTTTGGTGAGATAATCGTGGTTTTAGCTAATAACCTGATATTCATCACCAATGGATCCTTAGGGCTCAAGGATATACCAAGATATGTAAACCTTTATTGGACATGTGGTTGGGCCATCCTAACGTATTTCTTCATGAGGTTGCTTAGGAGCTCGAGCTATGGAAGGGCCTTTGAAGCGATAAGGGAGGATGAAATAGCAGCTGAGGCGGTAGGTATAGATGTTAAAAAGCATAAGCTTCTTGCTTTGGTCATATCGGGATTTTTCTTAGGTATAGGAGGGGGGCTTCTTGCTTCCCTGCTGGGGACGATAGACCCGAAGCTTTTTTCTTTCTTCTTTACCTTCAATCTTCTCATAATAATAGTTCTTGGTGGGTTAGGAAGCTTTACAGGTTCTGTTTTCGCTTCATTAGTGTTCGTTGTGCTCTCAGAGCTTTTAAGGTCCGTTGAAAATCCCATAAACATAGGGTCTATCCACATTCCTGGGATTCCTGGCATGAGAATGGTTGTTTTCTCGGTCCTTCTGATATTCATAATGCTTTATTGGCAGAAGGGGCTTATGGGTAGAAAGGAGCTTTCTTGGGACTTCATAATAAACCGCATTTACCCGGTTAAGGGGGTGGAGGATCTTGGAAGCTCTTCTAAAACTTGAGGGAGTAACTATGGACTTTGGTGGTTTAAGAGCCGTCAATGACTTCAGCATAGATATTAAGAAGGGCGAGTTGGTTGGATTGATTGGGCCTAATGGTGCTGGTAAGACGACGGTGTTTAACCTAATTACAGGGGTTTATACGCCAGTTTCAGGTAGAATATACTTTGATGGAGAGGATATAACAGGTAAGCCAACGAACTATATAATTTCAAGAGGGATAGCCAGAACCTTTCAAAATATAAGGCTTTTTAAGGACCTTACGGTTCTTGACAATGTTATGGTTTCGTTCCACCATCAGCTTAAATCTGGTCTCCTTGAGGCTGTCTTGAGACTTCCGAGATATTCTAGGGAGGAAGAAACCTTCAGGGAAGAGGCACTGGAGCTTTTAAGGAAGGTGGGACTCTCTGGATATGAGGATTTTATCGCGGGGGCTTTACCTTATGGGCAGCAGAGGAAGCTTGAGATAGCGAGAGCTTTGGCAACTCATCCCAAGCTTTTACTCTTGGATGAACCAGCTGCTGGTATGAATCCCTATGAGACTCAGGATCTCATGAATTTTATAAAGATGGTCCGTGAGATGTTTGGTGTTACAATATTATTGATAGAACATGATATGAAGGTTGTTATGGGTATATGTGAAAGGATAAGGGTTATGGATCACGGTGTCAGTATAGCTGAGGGCCCACCAGAGGCTATACAGAGGGATCCCAAGGTTATAGAGGCTTACTTGGGGGAGGCTGAGGCTTAGATGCTCGTAGTAGAGAACCTTCATGTCTTTTATGGAGGAATACATGCTTTAAAGGGTATAACTTTCAACGTTCCTCAGGGCAAAATTGTAACGCTGATAGGTGCAAATGGTGCTGGTAAGACCACTACCTTGAAGGCTATTTGTGGTTTAGTCGATGCTAAAGGGTCGATAAGGCTCGATGATGTAGAGTTGGTTGGTAAGCCCACCCATGAAATAGTGAGGATGGGAGTATCTATGGTTCCGGAGGGCAGGAGGGTTTTTCCCAATCTCACAGTTATGGAAAACTTACTTATGGGCGCTTACCATAGAGATAACCGTGATGAGGTAGAAGAAGATTTACGTTGGATTTTTGAGCTTTTTCCTCGTCTTAAGGAGAGGGCTTGGCAAAAGGCGGGTACCCTTTCAGGTGGAGAGCAGCAGATGTTAGCTTTGGGAAGAGCGCTGATGAGCAGACCTAAGCTCCTAATGATGGATGAACCTTCTTTGGGCTTGGCACCCTTACTTGTTAGGGAGGTTTTTGAGGTCATAAAACACATTAATGAGGAAGGGAGAACTATCCTTTTGATAGAGCAAAATGCTCGCGCTGCTTTGAAGATAGCCCATTATGGTTATGTTCTTGAAACTGGTAAAATAACTATGGAGGGTACTGGTTCCGATCTCCTTAATGATGATAGGGTAAGGAAGGTGTACCTTGGTGAAAGTTGAGGAGTTGGGAGATTTTCTAAGAAGTGTGGAGATTCAGGAACCTATATTTATAAGAAACGTTATCCTCTACCCCCTTAAGGCTGTTCAAGCTGGAGTAGAAAGAGATTTTCTCACTTTGGAAGAAGGCAACTTCGTTATATCTGAACTTGAACCCCCCCGCGTTGATGCTGTGAGGTTTAGAAACCTGTCGGATAAGCCAACCTTTATAGTTGATGGGGAGGGGATTATGGGAGCACGTCAAGATAGGGTGGTTAATACCTCGCTGTGGCTTGAGGGCGGGAAAGAGTACGAGATACCTGTTTCTTGCGTGGAGGAAAAGAGATGGAGTGGAAGCATGGATTTCATACCTGCGCTTGCACTACTTAATCCGTCCTTAAGGATGATTTTATGCAAAGGTGTAAGTAGGTCTCTCTCTGAAAATAGAGGTTATAAGTCTGATCAAAGATCTCTGTGGGAGAACATAGAAAGGACTCTATCAACTTTGAAGGTTTCCTCTAAAACTCGTTCAATTAACGATGCTTATAGGAGCTTGAGAGAAGAAATAGAGAGCTACTTGACTGAGTTTGGGGATCTGGGTGGGGAGATTTCCGGACTTATCGTTGATACACCGGCTCTTACCTCTTTTGATCTCTTTGGAAGTAGGGATCTTCTATTGAAGCTTTGGAGAAAGCTTTTAAGGAGTTACCTTTTGGAGGGTTTTTTAATTAAAGGTAAAATAAGTGTGTCGATCAATAAGATAAGGGGGTTCATCGGTTCTTTACCTTTAGGAAAGGCCAGGGTTTATGATGCCCCCTGTGGTTCTGGAAAGGAGCTTAGGTTTGAAGAGAAAGGTATGATGATCGGAAAGGTTTTATTCCTTGAAGATGGATTCCTTCACCTTTCTGTTTTTAAGGTTAAAAAATGAACACCATTCTTGTGGTGGATGATTCTCCTTTAGTTAGGGATTTGATAAATCAGGTTCTTTCAGAGAAAGGTATAACTATACTCGAAGCCTCCAATGGCAGAGAAGCTTTAGATATCCTTAAGAAGATTAAGCCATCTTTAATTCTTTTAGATATAATGATGCCAGAGATGGACGGAATCTCCTTTATGCAGGAGTTCGTAAAGATTAAGGGGTATGAAAACATTCCTGTTATTGTTTTAACTGCTTTAAGTGAAAGATCGTTGATTGATAAGATAAGAGCCTTTGGCGTTAAAGATGTTCTCTTTAAACCTTTTAGCCCAGCAAAACTTAGGACTACCATTCAACAATACCTCAAGCAGGGTAAGAGCAAAGTTTAGTAATATTCTGAGCAGCTTGACATGAAAGGGTTTTTGGAGTATGCTTTATTTGTGTAAGGCGTGCCTGTAGCTCAGTGGATAGAGCGTTGGACTCCGGATCCAAAGGTCGCGGGTTCGACTCCCGCCAGGCACGCCAATGGAGGTTGATTAAAAGGTTTTGAGCCTAAACGTAAGTAATAACTTAAAAGGAAACGTAAAAGAGGTTAAAAGTGTGTTTTTTAGGCAAGCGTGGGGTTATTCCATGCTTGCTTTTTTATTCCTCCCTTTGTTAGTATCATAACTTGTCGTCACCTGTTCCCTCCCAAGCTTATTGCCCGGTGAGGTGATTTTGTGCATGGGATATTTTATTGATGTGGGAAGGGGAAAGAAGCGTTTGCTTTTTGGTAAGGCCTCGGATGCGATCCCCCTGCCTAATCTCGTAGAGGTTCAATTATCTTCCTTCAAGTGGTTTTTGGAAAAAGGGCTTAGAGAGGTTTTCGATGAGGTTTTCCCCATTGAAAATGCCAAGCAAGATTTGGTTCTAGAGTTCGTTGATTATTACTTTGGGGAGCCAAAGTATAACGAATATGAAGCTAAGGAGAAGGATCTTTCCTACCAAGCTCCGCTCTTTGCCAGACTCAGGCTCGTTAACCGTAAGACTGGAGAGGTCAAAGAAGAGGATGTTTACATGGGAGAGCTTCCCATGATGACGGAGCGAGGTACCTTTATCGTTAATGGAACGGAAAGAGTTATAGTTAATCAGCTTATAAGATCGCCTGGCGTTTATTTTGACAAAGAAACAGGAGCGCAGGGTAGGGAGATATTTACGGCACGTTTGATTCCTGATAGAGGTGCGTGGCTTGAATTTGAACTCACCCCAGGAGAGGTAATATCCGTTAAGGTTGATAGAAGGAAGAAGGTCCCCGTTACGCTTTTGCTCAAGGTCCTTGGCTTTAGGGATAATCAGGAGATACTCGAGCATTTTTCTGATGGGGTTTATGAGTCTGAGATACTTGAAGATCTAGTTAAAGGTAAGATACTCGCTGAGCCTGTTTTAGATCCGGAAACAGGGGAGGTTCTTGCAAGAAAGGGGGAGCGACTGACTAAGGAGGATCTTGAGCTATTCCTTGAGAGAGGTGTTACCAAGGTTGTCCTATATAAGATTGACTCCGCTATAGTTAACACATTGGAGAGAGATCCTACAACCACTATGGAAGATGCATTGATAGACCTCTTTAGGAGGCTGAGGCCTAGTGAGCCTGCGAGGCTTGAGAATGCAAAGCTATTCGCTAATAGTCTTTTCTTTGATCCCAGAAGATATAATCTGGGAAGAGTTGGGAGATTCAAGCTTAATAAGAAGCTGGGGCTTGACATTCCATTGGAGGTTGTGACCTTACAAAAGGAGGATATTTGTGGGGTTGTTGATTATCTTCTTCAGCTTAGGGATGGTAAAGGGGAGATAGATGACATAGATCACTTAGGGAATAGAAGGGTAAGGGCTGTTGGAGAGCTTCTTCAGAACCAGTTTAGGGTAGGGCTTTTGAGGGTAGATAGAATTGTTAGGGAAAGGATGACCATTCAGCCGAACATAGAGAGCGTTACACCCCAAGTATTGATAAATGTGAGGCCCATTGTTGCTGCTATTAAGGAGTTCTTCGGTTCAAGCCAGCTATCCCAGTTTATGGATCAGACCAATCCTCTGGCCGAGTTAACCCATAGAAGGAGGTTGAGCGCTTTAGGACCAGGAGGATTGACGAGGGAGAGGGCTGGCTTTGAGGTTAGGGATGTTCATTATACTCACTATGGGAGGATATGCCCGATAGAGACTCCTGAAGGTCCGAACATTGGACTCGTTACATCTCTAAGTACCTATGCTCGTGTGAACGATTTTGGTTTTATAGAAACTCCGTATAGGAAGGTGGTAGATGGTAGGGTTACAGAGGTGATAGAGTACCTTACCGCTGATGAGGAGGATAAGTATTATATAGCTCAGGCAAATACCCCTGTTGATGAAAACGGTTACTTCGTGGAAGATAGAGTTATAGTGCGTCATCGCGGAGAGATCGAATGGGTTGATGCTAAAATGGTTAACTACATCGATATCTCTCCTAAGCAGGTATTTAGCGTTTCCACATCTCTTATACCTTTCTTGGAGCACGATGATGCCAACAGAGCCCTTATGGGATCAAACATGCAGCGCCAAGCTGTTCCTCTTGTGAAGCCTAAAGCCCCTCTCGTAGGGACAGGTATAGAGGCGAAAGCTGCTATAGATTCCGGTGCTGTCGTCATAGCTAAAAGGGGTGGGATAGTTGAGAAGGTCTGCGCTGATGAGATAGTTATAAGGACACCTCAGGGCGAAAGAGATGTCTATAAACTTCTCAAGTTTAAGAGGTCTAACCAGGGAACCTGCATAAATCAAAGACCCATCGTTAGTAAAGGTGAGGAGATTAAAGCTGGTGATGTAATTGCAGATGGTATGGCTACTGATAACGGTGAGCTTGCTTTAGGTAATAACATTTTGGTAGCTTTTATGCCGTGGGAGGGTTATAACTTTGAGGACGCAATAGTTATAAGTGAACGGTTGGTTAAAGAAGACCTTTATACCTCAATTCACATAGAGGAGTATGAGATAGAGGCTCGTGAGACTAAGCTCGGTCCAGAAGAGATAACTAGAGATATTCCCAATGTTGGGGAAGACATGCTTAAGAATCTTGATGAGAACGGAATAATCAGGATTGGTGCTGAAGTAAAGGCTGGGGATATACTCGTAGGTAAGGTTACTCCTAAGGGGGAGACGGATTTAACTCCGGAGGAGAGGCTTCTTAGAGCGATCTTTGGTGAAAAAGCGAGAGAGGTTAGAGATACATCACTAAGGGTTCCTCATGGTGAGGGGGGGAAGGTTGTCGATGTTAAAGTTTTCTCCCGTGAGAATAATGATGAGCTGCCCCCTGGTGTTAATAAACTTGTGAGAGTTTATGTTGCGCAGATAAGAAAGATATCTGTTGGTGATAAGATGGCTGGTAGACACGGAAATAAAGGAGTCATATCTAAGATATTACCTGTTGAGGACATGCCTTATCTTCCTGATGGAACGCCTGTTGACATCATTCTTAATCCTCTGGGCGTTCCGTCGAGAATGAACCTTGGTCAGGTGCTTGAGGCTCACTTAGGAGTGGTTGCGAAGGAGTTTGGTTTTAGTGTTGCCTCTCCGGTATTTGAGGGGGCTACAGAGAAAGATGTGTTAGAGGGATTAAGGAAGGTTTCTGAAGTAAAGCCTTGGTTTAAACCTACAGGTAAGACGATTCTCTACGATGGTAGAACAGGTGAGCCCTTTGATCAAGAGGTGACGGTGGGATACATGTACATGATGAAGCTTATTCATATGGTTGATGATAAGATCCATGCTCGCTCAACAGGTCCATACTCACTCATAACGCAACAGCCTCTTGGTGGAAAAGCCCAATTTGGTGGTCAGAGGTTTGGGGAGATGGAGGTGTGGGCTCTTGAGGGGTATGGCGCTGCTTATACCCTTCAGGAGATTTTGACCATAAAGTCGGATGATATATCGGGCAGGATGAAAACCTACGAGGCTATAGTTAAAGGAGAAGAGATTGCAGAACCTGGTTTACCGGAATCGTTCAAGGTTCTAGTTAAAGAACTTCAGGGACTTTGTCTCGATGTTGAGGTTGAAGGTGAGGAGGGCGAGGAAAATCAGGAGGAGGAAAAGGGAGGGTTAACTGGTGATGGAGATTAGAGGTATAAGGATAAAGTTGGCTTCTCCTGACCAGATAAGGAAATGGTCGCGTGGGGAGGTTAAAAAGCCGGAGACCATAAACTATAGAACCCTGAAACCTGAAAGAGATGGTCTTTTCTGTGAAAGAATATTTGGACCAACTCGCGACTATGAATGCTATTGTGGTAAGTATAAACACATAAAGTATAAAGGCATCGTCTGTGAGAAGTGCGGGGTTGAGGTAACTGAGTCTCGCGTTAGAAGGGAACGAATGGGTCATATAGAGCTTGCCGTCCCTGTAGTTCACATATGGTATCTTAAGGGAATCCCGAGCAAGCTAAGTCTTCTCCTTGGGATACCATCTAAGGATCTTGAGAAGGTCGTTTATTTTGCCTCCCTTCGTAGGAAGGAACAGCTTTACAAAGTTATGAATGAAAGCAGAGGGGTATGTAAAAGAGGGGATATAATAACGGGATCCCAATACAGAATTCATTCTCATTTTGATAAGCAGTTTAAGGCTGAGGAGGCCTATAAAGTTACGGATTTGACGGAAATCCCATTAGACAAGGGAGAGGTTGTAACTGCCAAGCAGCTTGAGCGCCTTAAGGCAGAGTTCGGGGACATGATCGATGGAGAACCTTGTTATGAGATAGTTGACATAGAGGGTGGTTTGGCAAACGTTCCCTATAAGGTTGGAGATCTAATTTCCCTTTCTGATCTCCAAGCTATTAGGGAGAAAGTGGGTGCAGACAAGATTAAGGCAGAACTTGTTTTTCTTAGAGGCGAAGAGACACGAATATTAACTAGGGTTTTGAAGATGCCCTTTAAGAAGGGAGATTTCTTAAGTGCATCAGAATATGATCTTTATAGAAAAAGATATGGTGATAAATTTAAGGTTCGCTTGGAGACAACGAATGTCGAAGAAAGCTGTTACATAGTTATAAATCCTGGTAATTCTCCATTTAAGTTAGGAGAGATAATAATAGAGAGCGAATATGAGCTTTGCAGGAGGTATGATCCATCCTTCGAGGCGGGCGTTGGTGCTGAAGCTGTAAAAAAGCTTCTTCAGAATCTGGATTTGGATCACCTTGCTGAAGAGCTAAGGCTTCAGATAAAGGAATCCACCGGGCAAAAGAGGAGTAAGCTTATAAAGAGACTTGAGGTTGTAGAGGCTTTCAGATACTCTGGAAATAAACCTGAATGGATGGTTTTGGATGTTATTCCAGTTATACCGCCAGAGCTCAGGCCAATGGTTCCTCTAGATGGTGGTAGATTTGCTACGTCAGATTTGAACGATCTTTATAGAAGAGTGATAAATAGGAATAATCGACTGAAGAAGCTTTTGTCGCTTAAAGCTCCCGAGATAATAGTTAGAAATGAGAAGAGGATGCTTCAGGAGGCCGTAGATGCTCTTCTTGATAATGGTAGGAGAGCTAAACCTGTGGTTGGTGCGAGTAATAGACCTCTTAAGTCCTTAACGGATATGCTAAGAGGTAAGAAGGGAAGATTTCGTCAGAACCTTCTTGGTAAACGTGTAGATTACTCTGGTAGATCGGTTATAGTTGTCGGGCCAGAGTTAAAGCTATACCAATGTGGTTTGCCAAGACAGATGGCCCTAGAGCTATTTAAGCCTTTTGTTAAAAGAAGGCTCGTTGAAAAAGGGATTGCACCTAATATTAAGAGTGCTCGTAAGATGATAGAGCGTGGTAAAACTGAAGTTTGGGATGTTCTCGAGGAAGTTGTTAAGGAGCATCCTGTGCTTCTTAACCGTGCTCCTACATTACACAGATTGAGCATACAAGCCTTTGAGCCCGTTCTTATGGATGGAAAGGCCATAAGAATTCACCCGTTGGTTTGTACCGCTTATAACGCGGACTTCGATGGAGATCAAATGGCGGTTCACGTGCCTCTATCTTATGAGGCTCAGGCTGAAAGTAGAATAATAATGCTTTCGGCCAATAATCTTCTATCTCCTGCGAGTGGGACTCCTATAGTTACACCTACTCAAGATATGGTTATAGGGTGCTACTACTTGACAATAGAGAGAAGTGGTGTCAGGGGAGAGGGAAGGAGATTTATGAATGTAGCGGAGGTGTTGCTAGCTTATGAGCATCAGACTATTCATCTTCATACACCGATATATTTAAGGGCAAAGAATGGATTTATCCTCTTTGAGGATGGGGAAGTTAGGGTTGATCAAGCGGATGACGGATGGTTTAAGACTACCGTTGGTAGAGTTTACTTTAATAGTTTACTCCCAAGGGAGCTAAGGTATGTAAATGAAATTGTGGATAAGAAAAAGCTTTCGTCTATAATAGAGCGCTGTTATAAAGAATGCGGACAGAGAGTAACAGTTGAGCTTCTTGATAGAATAAAGGAAGTTGGGTTCCGTATGGCAACCAAGATGGGACTTTCGGTTTCTATAGTGGATGTTCATATACCTTCTCGCAAGGCTGAGATTTTAAAGGAAGCGGATGAGAGGACCAGGATAGTGGATGAAAGGTTTAAGAAGGGGGTTATAACCGAGGAAGAGAAGACCAAGGAAAAGGAAAGGATCTGGAGTGAAGTTGTTAATAAGCTAACGGATATGACGCTTGAGGAAATGGATATACTTAATCCCTTTGGAATGATGGTTTCTTCAGGTGCGAGAGGAAGTCGCGCTCAATTAGGACAGATGGCTGGAATAAGAGGGCTTATGACTGATCCCTCAGGTAGAGTTATAGAATTCCCAATCAGATCGAACTTTAGGGAGGGTTTGAGCGTCCTTGAATATTTCATATCTACCCATGGTGCTAGAAAGGGATTGGCTGACACCGCTTTGAGGACCGCAAAGTCAGGATATCTGACGAGAAGGCTTGTGGACGTAGCTCATGACATAATAGTTAACGCTGAGGATTGTGGAACTGATAATGGCATTGAGATTTCTGCATTGGTCAGAGGAGGTAAGGTTATAATTCCTCTCGAGGAAAGGATAGTCGGAAGATATGCGGTAGAGAATGTGGTTAATCCATCAACGGGAGATGTCATAGTTTCTAAAGGAGAGGAAATAACTGAAGAGAAGGCTAAACTTATATCAGAGGTTGGTATAAAGAAGGTGAAGGTTAGGTCTCCTCTGACATGTGCTCTTCGCCATGGTGTTTGTGCTAAATGCTATGGAAGGAACTTAGCTACTGGCAGGAAGGTTGATATAGGTGAAGCTGTAGGAATTGTCGCTGCTCAATCTATAGGTGAACCGGGAACTCAGCTTACCATGAGAACGTTCCATACAGGTGGAATAAGGACAGCGGAAGACATAACCCAAGGTTTGCCTAGGGCGGAGCAGCTCTTTGAGGTTAGGAGGCCTAAGAAGGCTGCTTTCATTGCTGAGTTCGATGGAGTTATTACTGAAGTGAGGCAGCAGGATGGTAGATACAAGGTCACGCTTGAGGGTGAAAATGGGATGAGGAAAGTCTACAGCATACCTGTTACTCTCCCCTTGATCGTCGACGAGGGTGATGAGGTTAAGAAGGGAGAGCTTCTGACTGAGGGAGATCTTGATCCTCAAGAGATACTTGCGGTTCAGGGCGTAAATGCAGTTCAGAGATACTTGGTCGATCAGATTCAGATGGTTTATAGATCTCAAGGCGTTGTCATAAATGACAAACATATAGAAACTATAATAAGGAAGATCGTGCCACCTAATAAAGTTAGAGTCGTCAGTGAAGGTGATACCCACCTTCTACCTGGTGAGATAATCTACACTGAAGATTTGGAAGCTATTGAGAGGTTTATAGATTTGGAAAATAAAAAGGTATTGGAGGACAATATATCGCTTCTCGTTGGGAGAAAGCTCGGGGAAACCATTAGAGGTAAGGAAGAGGATGGTATGAGCCTACACAAGGGAGATATCTTAGAGGAAAGCGATGTTGTTCGTTTAAGCTCTCCGGACTGTAACGTTAAGGAGATAGTTTTGGAGGAAAAGGAAGATTCCTTGATTCACGTCATCTTCGGTGAGTTGGAGTTCTCTCAGAGGGTGCTTGGTAAGACGCTTGCTGAGCCTGTTATAGATAGCGATGGAAATTTAATAGCAGATAAAGGTGACCTTATAACGCGTGAGATCTTAAACAAGATCTTTGAGAGAGAAGTAAGGCAGATATCCGTACGCGATGAGAGCATCCTTAAGGATGTAATTGGTGAGATAACAGCTGAGGCTGTCGTTGACACTGAAACAGGTGAGGAATTGATTCCTCCTAATACGCTCATTACTGAGGATCATGAGGACCTCATTCGGAGAAGCAGGATTAAGGAGATAAAGGTTTGGAGAAGGGTAGAGCGTCTCTCCATCAAAGAAAAGCTTAGGGAACGGCTGTTGTCGATAATCTTTGGTGGAACTTTAACTGCGCCTATAGAGGGAGAAAAGGGAGTAATTATTGATAAAGGGCAAAGGATAGATGCTTCAAATATGATAGATGCCATAATAGATGCTAATCCTTCAGCCATTGAGGTTGATGGTAGGCTTATAGATCTTGTTGAGATCAAGATGAATATACTTACAGATGAGGTTTACGGTAAGATTTTGGCTCAGCCAGTGCTTGATGCTACTGGAAGAGAGCTCTTCCCTGCTGGTCAAGAGCTTAATCAGAAAGTCCTTCAAGAGATAGCGCATTCATCCGTTGGTGAGGTAGTTGTGAGGAGCATGCTCTCTGGCACTGAGCTCTATCAGTTAGAGCAGAGGTTAGAGTATGCAGGACGTCAGAAGAGAAAACCGGTCGTTAGGCCATTGCTTCAGGGAATAACTAAGGCTGCTTTAACAACGGAGAGCTTCCTTTCGGCAGCATCCTTCCAGCAGACAGCTCAAGTTCTAACTTCAGCTGCTGTTAAGGGAAGTTACGATTCTCTACTTGGACTCAAGGAGAACGTTATAATAGGGCATCTGATACCAGCTGGAACTGGGATAGAACTTTATAGGAAGGTTAAGGTAAAAGAGAAGCCTAAGGAGTTGGAAGTTGTTGAGGCTGAAAAAGCTGCAATTTCTTAGTAGAGATTGTTTTGCGAAAGGAGTGAAGATGCTTTGGCTTTTATAGTGCGGTTATCGCTTGATGGGGCTTTAAAGTGGGGATTGGTTGACGGAGAGGTTGTGAGAATACTTAAAGGAGAGCCATGGCTTACTGGTAAGATGGATTTTGATAAAGAGGTGCCCTTTTCTGGTCTTAAACTCCTTCCGCCGGTTTCGCCTACAAAAATAGTTGCTCTTGGGCTTAACTATAAGGACCATGCTGAAGAGACAGGTTATCCTATACCTAAGGAACCTTTGATCTTCTTAAAACCTCCATCGGCAGTTATAGGTAGTGGTGATACCATAGTGGTTCCAAAGGGCATCGGGAGAGTAGATTATGAGGCGGAGCTCGCTATAGTTATAGGTAGAAGGTGTAAGAACGTTGATGAGCTTGAGGCTCGTAACTATATCCTGGGTTATACTTGCTTTAACGATGTTACTGCCCGTCACCTTCAGCAGAAGGACGGACAATGGACTCGCTCCAAGTCTTTTGACACCTTTGCTCCAATAGGTCCATGGGTAGCTACAGATTTAGATCCCTTGGATCTCTCCATAAAGCTCTACCTTAACGGAGAGGTTAGACAGAATAGTAGAACCTCTAAGATGATATTTAACGTTTACCAGATAGTCTCCTTCGTTTCTAGGATAATGACCCTTGAGCCTGGCGATATAATAGCTACGGGAACCCCTTCGGGGATAGGTCCGATAAAGGACGGGGATGAGGTTATCGTTGAGATAGAGGGCATAGGAAGTCTTAAGAATTATGTTAAAGAAGTGGTATAGCTCTGGGTTAAGGTTCGAGTGCCTCTCCTGTGGGAGGTGTTGTCGAGGGGCACCAGGATATGTTTGGTGTAGCTTTGAGGAGATGGAGAGGATATCCTCCTTTTTGGGGGTTCCTCTCCATCATTTTATTCAAAACTTTTCGAGGCTTGTCAGGGGTGGATGGTCGCTTAAGGAACGCTTGGATGGAAGCTGTATCTTTTATGATAGGGAAAGCTCAAAGTGTATGATATACGAGGTTAGGCCTGCTCAGTGTGTAAGCTTTCCCTTTTGGCCATCTAATTTAGTTTCTCGGGAGGCTTGGGAAGAGTTAGCTAAGGAGTGTCCTGGCATCAACCGAGGGAGACTGTATAGCTTTGAGGAGATCGAAAAGATAGCCTTTGGCCAACCTATGGCTGAGAGGCTTTGAAGATTTTTTAAAAAAAATTATCAAAAGGGTTGACATCTAGAACAATGTCGTTATAATTATCTTAGCATGAATATGGACGGGGGGTTAAGCCCGGAGTGGGCGGCTTCCCGTTTTTAAATTTGCAGATTGAAAAGAAAGGAGGGGGTTGGATTGAGGGTAACCGACAAGGCCTTGGGCAGGCATGTCCTGGTGGAGGCTTACGAGTGTAACCCTGAATTACTTGATAACATCCAATTTTTGCAAGAAGTTATGGTGGAGGCTGCTGTTAGAACAGGAGCCGAAGTAGTTGATGTTGTTTTTAGAAAATTCCAACCCTATGGGGTGAGTGGTGTTGTGGTTATCTCGGAGTCCCACCTGGCCATCCATACCTGGCCTGAGTACGGTTACGCAGCTATTGATTTGTTTACCTGCGGTGAAACCGCAGACCCCTGGAAAGCTTTTGATTATCTTACGGAGGTTTTGGAAAGCAAGAAAGTAACAACTTTGGAGGTGCAACGGGGGAGGCACAAAGATCTAACCCCTACCCAATTTTTTGATGAGGCCACATCCTAAATCCCCTCCTTTGGTGAGGGTTAGATTTTTGAGGAAGTGGCGTTGCTAAAATTGCTCCCCGCTTAGAAAAAGCGGGGAGCAATTTTAGCCTTTACTTCAGCTTCCACCTTGTTCCTGCTGGGGTGTCTTCTAAGATTATCCCTTTAGATAGTAGGAAGCTCCTTATAGAATCGGCTTTTTCCCAATTTCTTTCCTTTCTTGCTAACTCTCTTTCCTTTATGAGTTTCTCGATCTCGCTTACTTCAAGGGGCAACTTTTCATCCATCTTTATTATTCCAAAGACATCGTTTATGCCCTCTAATAGGTTGATTGCCTTTTCCAAGATGCTTCTTTTGGGATTGGTTGTCTCTCCGAGGTAGAGGTTAATCGATTTCACGAGGTCAAATATGCTCGCTAACGCTTCAGGAGTATTTAGATCGTCATCCATGCTCTCTTCAAACTTTAGCTTGATTTCCTCTATTTCTCCGCTGAATTTGAAATCTTCTTTGGAAACTGGGTTTACAAGTTCGCTTGCGCTTAAGGCTTCTTTTAGGTTTAAGAAGGCGTTTTGGATCCTTCTTTGACCGCTTTCCGCTTGCTTTAAGGTATCATCGCTGAAGTTTATCGGATGTCTATAATGAGCTGAAAGCATGAACATCCTTAAAACCTCAGCGGGATACTTTTCTCTTAGTTCCCTCGCTGTTAAGATATTACCCAGGGATTTTGACATCTTTTCCTCATTTATTAGTAGGTAACCGTTGTGAAGCCAATAGTTGCAGAAGGGTTTACCGGTGGCTCCTTCACTTTGAGCTATCTCATTTTCATGATGTGGAAAGATGAGATCCTCCCCACCAGCATGTATATCGATGGTTTCCCCAAGGTGCTTCATTGACATAGCAGAACACTCTATATGCCAACCTGGTCTACCCTTTCCCCATGGGCTTTCCCAGTAAGGTTCTCCCTCTTTCGCTCTCTTCCAAAGGGCGAAATCTAATGGATTTTTCTTTTTGGGGTCTGGTTCTACTCTGGCGCCAGCTTCAAGCTCGTTTATTGACTTGCCTGAAAGCTTCCCATACTCGGGAAAGCTCAACACGTCGTAATATACATCTCCATCTACTATGTAAGCATGCCCTTTCTCTATAAGCCTTGATATTATCTCGATCATCTCTTTTATGTGCTCTGTTGCACGTGGGTAGAAAGAAGCCCTCTTTATCTTAAGCGCATCTGCGTCTTCAAAGTAAGCTTCTATGTATTTTTCGGCTATTTCTTTCCAACTTTTACCCTCTTCATGAGCCCTCTTTATTATCTTGTCATCTATATCTGTGAAGTTTTGTATGTACTTCACACTGTAGCCTCGATATTCTAAGTATCTCCTCGCTATATCAAATATAATGAAGGGGCGCGCGTTTCCGATGTGAAAGTAGTTGTACACCGTTGGTCCACAAACATACATCCTCACCTTTCCCGACTCTATAGGTTTAAAGGGATCCTTTCTCTTGGTTAAGGTGTTTTGAAAGACCAGTTCCATTGCCTTGCACCTCCCTTCTTGATTAAAAAAATTATACCATATATAATGATGGCGAAAAATAAGAAGGGGGTGTAAGTTAAGTTGGACATTAAAAGATTGGTAAAAGAAGTAGCTTATGGAGTTAAATCTGCCGTTAGACCCTTTTTGGGAACTGAGTTCGCAAAGGAGATAGAAAAGATAGCCTATAGTGGGGATGTAAGTTATGGCATAGACATGATTGCGGAGCGAGAAGTTAGGAGGATGTTAGAGCCCTTCGTTGATAGAGGGGAAATCTGTTATTGTACGGAGGACGAGGGGCTGGTTAAGAAGGGTAATCCTGAGTATCTTTTAGTTATAGATCCTATAGACGGAACTCGTTCGGCCGCTGCTGGTTTAGAAGCTTGTACCGTTTCTATAGCTGTTAGCCCATTCTACGAGGACCCAAAGTATCATGATGTGTTTTTAGCGTGTATCCTTGAGCTTAAGGATGATAGAATGTTTTGGGCTGAGAAGGGTAAGGGGGCTTGGGTGGAGGAGGGTGAGCGAATCTACGAGCCAACTCCTACTGAGCCAGATAGTTTAGATGGTCTATTTTGGAGCCTTGGCTTTGTTGGAAGGCCCGCCCGTTGGGTATCTATATGCATGGAGAACCTGATAAATAGATCGGCTATGAGAGGAGGTTTTTTTGTTTTAAATAGCTGCACCTACTCTTTGACTCGTATTTTGAGAGGACAATTTCACGCCTGGATTGATGTGGGTAACAGGCTCTACAGAGATTTTCCTGAGTTGAGGGATGAATTTCACGAGATAACGCGAGGGAAACCAGTGGGCATGTTTCCCTATGATCTTGCGGCTGTGAATCTAATATTGAGAGAAGCTGAAATCCCAATAACCGATGCTTATGGTGTTTCTTATGATGATAGGAGTTTGCTCGATTGGTCGATAAACGGTTTAGTTTCAGGGGTTTCAGCGGCTACGAAAAGGTTACACGCTGAGATAATGGTTGAGATTGAAAATGGGTTAAGGAGGTTGGAAGAGATATTAAGGAAGAATTAAGGAAGAAGGCACTCTCTCTTCCAGAGAGCCCTGGGGTATATCTAATGTTAAATAGAAAGGGAGAGGTAATCTATGTAGGTAAGTCTCGCTGTCTTAAAAAAAGGGTTAGCTCTTACTTCACTCGATCCTTCGATTTTTCTCCCAAGATGAGGAGGCTTATAGATGAGATAGCTTCATTCACTTATATAACTACTGAGACTGAGGCCGAAGCTTTGATTTTCGAATCCGACCTCATAAGGAAACATAAGCCTAAGTATAATACCATGCTTAAGTTTGGCATAAAATATCCCTATATATGCGTCACTACAAGCGAAACTTTTCCTCGCGTTGTAGTTACTAGGATTTTTAAGGAGGGAGATGGCAACCTCTACTTTGGTCCTTACACAAAGGTTAGGAAAGTGAGGGAGCTATTGAGGTTCATAGAGAGGTTTTACCCTCTTAGAGACTGTTCAAGGTTGGTGAAGAGAGAACGCCCATGTATAAATTACTATATGGGTAAATGTAAAGCTCCCTGTGTGGGGTTGATTAGTGAAGAAGAGTATAAGAAGATGGTTGATGATCTTACGCTTTTCCTTTCAGGTAAAAATAAGGAATTGATAGAGAGTTTAGCTGAAGAAATGCAGAGGCTCGCAAGTGAGCTGAGGTTTGAGGAAGCTGCCAATATAAGGGATCAAATAAGGGCGCTGGAGAAAGTTTTTAAACAGCCTCGTATCTACCTTGATCATCCAGTTGATTATCTTGAGAGCTCTCTTTCTCAACTTAGAAATTTGCTTAAGTTAGATTTCATTCCCTATATTATTGAGGGTATAGATATCTCAAATCTTTATGGAAGAGAAGCTGTCGGTGTGGTGGTTTGCTTTAAGGGGGGTGTTCCCTTCAAAAGAGGTTATAGGAAGTATAAAATAAAAGAGGTCGAGGGTATAGATGATCCTGCGATGATCGCTGAAGTAGTGAGAAGGAGATATATTAAGCATCGTGAAGAGGGACTTCCAGACTTAATTCTTGTGGATGGTGGGATAAGCCAGGTCAATTCGGCTAAGAAGGTCTTGGATGAAGCCGAAATTGAAATACCTGTCGTGGGTTTAGCTAAAAGAGAGGAGCTTTTATATTTCCCTGGGGATTCTCACCCGCTAAAGATCCCCGAGGATTCTCCAGCTCTTCACCTTCTTCAGAGGGTAAGAAATGAAGCGCACAGATTCGCTTTGAGCTATCATAGAAAGTTGAGGCAGAAGGAGATGTTTAAAATCGCTCTCGAGGAGATACCTGGCATAGGTAAGGAAAGAGCTAAAAAACTGTTAAGAGCCTTTAAGTCTATAGAAGGCCTTAAGAGGGCATCCATTGAGGAGATCGCTAGCGTTGATAATATAGGAGAGAAGTTAGCTTTGACTATTAAGGCTTTTCTTAAGAGTTCTCTCGAGATAGATAGCTACTCCGATGGCGATGATGCTGATTAGCTGAGCTACCCTTATGCTCCCCCAGTATAAGCTATCGGTTCTTATGAACTCTATGAAAAACCTCCCTATGGAGTAAAGCATCAGGTATCTTAGGAAGAGCATCCCTGAGGGGGGATTTTTCTTCTCCAGATGCCAAAGGTATATAAAGACGAAGAGGTCCCATGCTGATTCATAAAGGAACGTTGGATGGAAGTAAGAGAAATTCTTGTAAGCCAAAGGTCTAGCTCCCCTTGGTATGAAAAGCTTCCATGGGAGATCCGTGGGGGTTCCAAAAGCCTCATAGTTGAAGAAATTTCCCCATCTTCCTATGCTTTGAGCTATGGGAAAGGCTACCGCGAATAAGTCTGCTACTTTGAAGAAGGATAACCTTTTAACCTTTACGAATATTATCGCAGTTAGAAGAGCACCTATCCATACGCCGTGTATAGCTAGACCACCGTGCCAAAAAGCTATTATCTCCCAAGGTTTTTGGGAATAATAGTCCCACGTAAAGGTGACATAGTAAAGCCTCGCGCCTATGAGTCCAGCTATGTATCCTAAGATTAGAAGTTGGTCTATATCTCTTGAGCTTAAGCCATAGTAAGGAGCTCGCTTATATACTAAGCGAGCTCCTATCAGAAACCCTGCTATGATCAAGATAGCATACCATCGCAAATCAAAGCTTCCTACCTTAAATATGTAGGGCTTTAGTATGATCTCTCCACTGAATACCTTATGGAGTATAACTGGGGTAGATAGAAAAAGGGCTATTGGAATTAGATATAATCTGTACTCTCTAACGGTAGGTCGCCCTCCATCTGTGTGTATTTCTGTCATAGAAGAAGATCTTATCTACGGTGTAGACTACTACTTGCTCCGGTTCTACCATTCCGCTTTGAGGTTTTATACCCTCGGCGGTTGCCCATTGGTGAAGTGAAAGGTCGTATACATACGCGTTTTCGGGATTCCATACCAGTAGGAAGTTGTCATTCATTGCCCAACCTGTTGGGTCTATGTCATCCAGACCTATCCACTGTTTGAGAAAAGCGTCGTAAACATATACTGAAGCTACAGTTACTATAGCTACCAAAGAATCGGTAGCGTTCGCTGCTGTTATAGGGTCAACTGTATCCTTAGGTATCCACTGTCTTAGGTTAACATCATAGGCATAAGCTCTGTTTTGACTCCAAACTACAGCGAGGTTGTTTCTTACCACGCCGTTGACTGGATTACAGTCTAATAAAGGGTGCCATTGATGAATTCTCACATCATATATATATGCATGGTTTTGATTCCAAACTAAAGCGAAGTAGTTTCCACTTCTCCAAGCTGTGGGTTTGAAATCGTTCAGAATAGACCAGTTTTTAAGTTGAGGGTCATATACCCTGACGGTGTTTTTATCCACGAAAAGGTTCAGTTCAGCGTAAGCTGGAAGGGATAATAAGACTAAAAGGGTTAATGTTATCAAAGATAAAACTATCTTTTTAGATTTCCCTTTCATTTTCTCACCCCCTATGAGTTTGTCTTAGGTTTAAGTTAATGATACCATATTTATTTGAAGATTTCCAATACCCTGTGTAGTATAATGGTTAGGAGGGGAAGAGGATGGCCTATCTCGCTCTTTATAGAAAATGGAGACCTCAAAAATTTTCTGAAGTTGTAGGGCAAGATGTTGTTGTTAAAATTATTCAGAATGCTATAAAAAGTAATCGTATAGCTCATGCTTATCTTTTCGCAGGATCCCGAGGTGTGGGTAAAACGTCGGTAGCCAGGATTTTTGCAAAGGCCCTCAACTGTGAGAATGGACCTGCTCCCGAACCCTGCAATTCCTGTTCCGTATGTAAGAAAATAACGGATGGAAGCTCCTTTGATGTGCTTGAAATAGACGGAGCTTCTAATAGGGGGGTAGATGAGGTAAGAGCTTTAAGGGAAAGGGTTAACCTCGCTCCCGTTGAGGGTAGGTACAAGGTTTATATAATAGATGAGGTTCACATGCTTACTGTTGAGGCTTTCAACGCATTGCTTAAGACCCTAGAGGAGCCGCCGCCTCACGTTGTATTTATCCTGGCTACCACGGAGCCTCATAAGCTCCCTCTAACCATAAGGTCCCGTTGCTTGTTCTTGGCTTTTAGACCTATTGAGCCGAGGGACATGGTTGCCAAGTTAAGCGATATCTTGAAAAATGAAGGGATATCGGCTTCCGAAGAAGTCTTGTTGGAGATATCTAGGCGTGCCGATGGTTCTATGAGAGATGCTATTTCGCTTTTGGAGCAGCTCTTGGCTTTAGGAGAGAATATAACGATAGAATCTTTGGAAAGGAACTTCGGAATTCTTTCAAGGGCTGAAGTTAGAGGCAAGTTATCTTTAATCAGACAGGGAAGGTGGGAAGAGCTTTTCCTTTGGCTTCGTTCCCTTAAGGATAGGGGAGTTATGGTTCCTTATCTTTTTGAGGATTTTGGTGAGGTTTTAAGGAGATTGTGGTTGTTCTCCCTGTCTAGTAAGGTTTCCGAAATACTTGACCTTTCCGAAGAAGAGAGGGAGTTTTATATCTCTGAAAGCAAACATTGGAACGAAGGCTCTTTATGGACTTTCTTAAATATATTGGAAAGGAGAAACGATAGGGTTAGGGGAGGAAGTTCTCCCTTCAAGGAGTTGGAAATGCTCTTTTGGGATCTGAAGAGAAAATTAGAGGAGTCTAAGGAAATAGCTAAGGTTGAAGAAGCTAAGGAGAAAGAGACTGTTCCAATTAAGGAGGTTGAATCTTCTAAACCTGTTGAGGATAGAGCTAGTGGGTGGGAGGAGCTCTTAAGTAAGGTTAAGGAGAGGAAGATATCCCTTTACGCTTTCCTTGTAGAGGCAGAAAAAGTCATGCAAGATGGTAAGCTTATAATAAGATACCCCTCTTCCCTTAGGTTCCACTATGAGCAAATAAGAAGACCCGAAAACATCTCTTTGTTGAGAGAAATATTAAGGGACGTTTTTGGAGATGAGGCTGATATAGAGATCTCCATTGTTCCATCGGAATCCCAGGAGAGGGTTAGCGTTTCGGAGAGCGTAAGAGAGGAAAAGCCATCTAATATTCTTGAACACCCGACCTTCCAAACGGTCTTGAAGCTCTTCGGTGGGGAAATAGTGGAAGTAGAAAAGGAGTCTGGTGAGGAGGAGTGGAGAACTTAAGAGACTTTTTTGAGGGGAAGAAGATACTTGTAAGTGGTGGTACGGGGTCGATAGGAAGAGAGTTAGTTCATGGGCTTTTGAGGTTAAATCCTCAAGTTGTGAGAATTTTATCCCGCGATGAGCATAAGCTCTTCCAGCTTAAGGAGGAGCTGGGTGAAGATAGTCGTGTGAGATATCTTCTCGGAGATGTAAGGGATAAAGAGAGGCTAAGATGGGCGGTTGAGGATATAGATATAGTCTTTCATGCTGCCGCTCTTAAGCACGTTGCTTTTTGTGAGTATAACCCCTTTGAAAGCGTAAAAACCAATGTCCTTGGAACCCAAAACCTAATTGAGGTATCCTTGGAAGAGGAAGTTTCTGTATTTATTACAATTAGCTCAGATAAGGCTGTAAATCCGACTACCACTCTCGGAGCTTCCAAACTACTTGCTGAAAAGCTTACCATCTCTGCTAATCAATATAAAGGAAGAAGGAAGTCGCGATTTTCGGTAGTGAGATTTGGCAACGTCGTTGGATCTCGTGGCTCAGTTATTCCTAAGTTTATTCAGCAGATTAAAAAAGGGGGACCCGTTACCATAACACACCCCTCCATGAGGCGATATATGATGACCCTTCCTCAGGCGATCAACCTTGTGCTTAAAGCCGCTTTTTTAACATTAGGAGGGGAGATATTTATACTCAAGATGCCAAAGGTTTGGATTTATGACCTTGCCGAAGTTATGATAGAGCTTTTTGCTCCCAAGTTTGGTTTCTCACCCAAGGATATAAAGATAGAGGTGGTTGGCGCGCAGGTAGGTGAGAGGGTGGATGAGAGGCTATTTTCGGAGGAGGAGCTTGTTAAGCTTAGGGAACTAGATGAGTTTTACTTGGTTTCAGATAAACAGGGAAAACCAGCTACCTTCACTGAGGAAGAATTTCTGACAAAGGAAAAGATAAGAAAGTTCCTTGAGGAATGGTGGGAGGCGAAAAGAGGGGATGAGTGATTTCGTTCATCTTCATGTTCACAGTGAATACAGCTTACTTGACGGAGCCTGTAGGCTGAAGGACCTTGCGAGGAGAGCTCGTGAAGAAGGGATGCCTGCGGTTGCTATAACCGATCACGGAGTTCTTTACGGAGCTATAGAGTTTTACGAAGCCTGTGTTTCTGAGGGGGTAAAGCCTATAATAGGTTGTGAGGTTTATATTACACCTGATGGATACAAGAATAAGGGAAACAAAAATCAGATCTTGTATCATCTCACCATATTGGCTAAAAACGAAGTTGGCTATAAAAACCTTATGAAACTTGTGACGATATCTCACGTCGAGGGGTTCTATTATAAGCCCAGGATAGATCTTGAGCTTTTGGAGAAATATAGCGATGGATTGATAGTTCTCAGCGGTTGCATAGCTGGTGAGATCCCATCTCTCATACTCTTAGGTAGGTATGAAGAGGCTGAAGCGCGTGCTCTTAAATATCAAGAAATCTTAGGCAAGGGGAACTTCTATTTGGAGATTCAGAAAAATGGTATACCACAACAGGATGAGGTTAACAGAGGTTTGGTTGCATTAGGTAAGAGAACAGGTATACCTCTTGTTGCAACAAACGATGTTCACTATATTAACAGAGAAGATGCTTTCTGGCATGATATCCTGCTTTGCGTTCAAACGAATGCTAATCTAAATGATGAGGATAGGCTGAAGTTTCCTACAAATGAGTTTTACTTTAAGAGTCATGAGGAGATGAAGAGGAGCTTTGAGGAGGTTCCAGAGGCTCTGAAAAACACGGTTTTAATAGCTGAGATGTGTGAGCTTAACCTTGAGTTTGGGAAACTTCACTTGCCTCAGTATGATGTTCCTTCTGGATACGACCTTCATAGTTATTTAGTTCATCTATGTGAAAAGGGCTTGAGGGAGAAGTTCGGGGACCATCCACCATCTGAGGTCGTAGACAGGATGAACTATGAGCTTAGGGTAATAAGGGAGACTGGTTACTCTGGCTATTTCCTTATAGTCTCTGATTTCATAAACTATGCTAAGAGCGTTGGCATTCCCGTCGGTCCTGGGAGAGGTTCTGCTGCTGGTAGTTTAGTGGCTTATCTACTTGGCATAACTATACTTAATCCTCTTGAATATGGTCTTCTTTTCGAGAGATTTCTCAATCCGGAAAGGGTTTCTCCCCCTGATATTGATGTTGACTTCTGTGATAGAAGAAGGGATGAGGTTATAGATTATGTCAGGCGTAAGTATGGGGAAGATAGGGTAGCTAATATAATAACTTTTGGTACCATGGCTGCGAGAGGAGCGATAAGAGATGTGGGAAGGGTCTTAGGTTTGCCATATAAGGAGGTAGATAGGATAGCTAAGCTCGTTCCTGCTGGTCCTAAGGTCACGATAGAGGAGGCACTTTCAGAAAGCGCTGAACTGGCCAAGAGAGTTAAGGAGGACCCTCAGGTTGCAAAGCTTATAGATGTGGCTAAGAAGATAGAGGGGCTTCCAAGGCATGCTTCTCAACATGCAGCTGGGGTCATAGTAGCTCCTGCTCCTCTGACAGAGTTTACACCCTTACAGAAGATGTCCGATGGATCTATAGTTACTCAGTATTCTATGAAGCCTCTTGAGAAGCTCGGCTTATTAAAGGTCGACTTTTTGGGATTAAGAACCTTAACCATGGTTAGCGACGTGATCGAAAACGTTCGTAAGAGTAAGGGTGTCATAATAGACATAGATAATATCCCTCTTGATGATGAGGAGACTTATGAACTTCTCCAAGAGGGTGATACCACTGGCGTATTTCAGCTTGAGAGCGAGGGGATGAGGAGGCTTTTACAGAGACTTAAGCCTAATTGCTTTGAGGATCTGATAGCAGTTTTAGCTTTGTATAGACCTGGTCCCTTGGGTAGTGGTATGGTCGATGATTATATCCAGAGGAAGCATGGCATCGCACCCATAGTTTATCCTCATCCTAAGCTGGAAGGCATTCTTAAGGAGACCTATGGCGTTATCCTTTATCAGGAACAGGTTATGCAGATAGCGGCCTTGTTAGCTGGTTTTTCCTTGGGTGAGGCTGATCTCTTAAGGCGCGCTATGGGGAAGAAAGAGCCCGAGATAATGATAAAGATGAAGGATGATTTCGTCAGAAGAGCTGTTGAGAGAGGTATCGATAAAGACGATGCTAGTAAGATATTTGAATTAATGGAGTACTTTGCTGGCTATGGATTCAATAAATCTCACAGTGCAGCCTATGCGCTCCTTTCTTATCAGACTGCCTATCTTAAGGCTCATTATCCGGTTGAGTTTATGGCTGCACTTTTATCAAGCAAGATGAACAAGGTGGAAGAGATCGCTTTTTATATAAGGGAGGCGAGACGGAAGGGAATAAAGGTACTTCCGCCTGACGTAAACGAGAGCGATATGGGCTTTAGGGTTACTGAAAACGGTATAAGGTTTGGATTGGCTGCCGTTAAAAACGTAGGAGAGAGTGCCATCTCTGAAATAATAAAAGCGAGGGAAAGGGGAGGTAAGTTTAAGAGTATCCAGGATTTTTGTAAAAGAGTTAATCTGAAGGTAGTTAATAGTAGAGTTATGGAGAGCCTTATAAAGGCTGGGGCTTTTGACTCTATGCCAGGCTCGAGGGCTCAGAAATTGAAGCTACTACCGAGGCTTCTTTCTTCAGCTGATGAGGATAAATTGTTCCAGAGGTCTATATTTGATATCGAAATGCCTGAAGTTCCTGAGCCAAGCATAGAGGAAGTTCTAGCATGGGAGGAGGAGGTTACAGGATTTTATATAACTTGTCATCCCCTTGATATATGGACGAACGAGTTCTTTAAATATGTTACTGTAACGAGTAAGAGATTATCCTCTATAAAGGGGGATAGGAAGGTTGTAGCTGGAGGGCTAGTTACAAAGGTTTCCAAAAGGAAAGGGGCCATTATCGTTACGCTGGAAGACTTTGACGGTTCTATGGATGTTGTGATATTTTCTGGTCTTGAGAACATAAACACTGACCTTCTTAACAAGGGGAAGGTTATATTGGTTGAGGGTGATGTAGATAGAAGTGGTGATAGAACTCGCATAGTTGCCTCTAAGATAGTTCCCATTGAGGAAGCATCTAAGCATTTTGACCCTTGTTTCTGGATATCTTTAGACGCTGCGCTGGTTAGCAAAGAGAAACTCTTTGAGCTTGAAGAGCTCCTTAGGAAGTATAGAGGAAGGAGTAGGACATTGTTGGAGGTTAGAGATACTTGTGGAAGGGTAGTTCTTGACCTTAGTTCAAGGTATAGGGTTTCTCCTTCGGATTCATTGAGGGAGGAAATCCAAAGAATTTTTAATAAAGGAGAAGTTACAATAAAGTTCTGAGGGGGGAGGATAATGAGGGATAGCAGCATCGTGTTGGCAGATTTTATAGTCGTTAAAGCCTTGGAGAATGGAGTTTCTGTGATAGGCCTAACAAGGGGAGAGGAGACGAGGTTTCATCATACCGAGAAGCTTGATAAGGGGGAAATATTATTAGCTCAATTTACGGAGCACACTTCTGCCATAAAGATAAGGGGAAGGGCTAAAGTTATATGCAAATATGGTACGGTGATGTCGGGTGTTGAAGAAGATTAGAAGAATAGGTGTGTTAACGAGCGGTGGAGATGCTCCCGGAATGAACGCAGCTATAAGGGCTGTTGTACGAACTGCGATATATAATGGGCTTGAAGCTATAGGTGTAAAGAGAGGTTTTCTGGGCTTAATGGAAGGGGAGTTCGTAAAGCTTGAGCTTGGTAGCGTTGGGGGTATAATTCAGAGGGGGGGTACCATTCTTCAAACTGCTCGTGCTGAGAAGTTTAAAACGGAAGAGGGGTTAATTGAAGCTGTTAATCGCGTGACTGAAGCTGGTTTAGATGGATTAGTGGTCATAGGAGGAGAAGGGTCATTCAAGGGAGCTTGGGAGCTTTACAAAAGAGGAGTTCCCACTATAGGTGTTCCGGGAACTATAGATAACGATATAGCGGGAACGGACTACACTATAGGTTTTGATACCGCGGTTAATATTGCTGTTGATGCTATAAATAGGTTGAGGGATACGGCGTCTTCGCATGAGCGGATGTTTGTCGTGGAGGTAATGGGTAGGAAATCGGGCTTTATAGCTCTTATGGCTGGGGTAGCAAGTGGTGCGGAATCTATACTTATCCCTGAAATGGAGTATAACATTGAGGAGATATGCGAGAGGTTGAGGAGAGGGCATGAGAGAGGGAAGACTCACAGCATAATAGTTGTAGCGGAGGGAGTTGCTTCTGCGAACCAGATAAGGGACATGATATTAGATAGAACTGGATATGAGGTTAGGGTCGTAGTCCTGGGGCACCTTCAGAGGGGAGGTTCTCCAACGGCTTTCGATAGAATCCTCGCAAGTCGTCTCGGTGCTAAGGCAGTCGAGCTTCTTGTTGAAGGTGTGGGAGGTAAGATGGTGGGGTTAGAGGGTAATAGCGTTGTGGTTTATGATCTTCCCTATTCATGGGAGAATGAGAAAAGTATAGATTTAGAACTATACAAGCTCTCCGGTATATTAAGTATATAGCTTTATGAGGAGGGGAGCAGAATGTCAGCGTTAAGGAGAACGAAGATAATAGCTACTTTGGGACCCGCATCAAGCGATGAAGCTATCCTCTCAAAGATGATAAAGGAGGGAATGAACGTTGCGAGGTTAAACTTCTCTCATGGAACCTATGAGACTCATGGAGAATCTTTAAGAAAGATCAGAAAACTTGAAGAGATATTAAATGTTCCCTTAGCTGTGATGCTTGATACCAAGGGGCCTGAGATTAGAACGGGTAGGTTGAAGGAGAAGGCGGTTTTCTTGAAGGAAGGAAGCGTAATCGTATTAACACCTGAGGATGTTGATGGGGACGAGAGGAGAGTATCCATATCTTTTCCTGATCTTGCTAAGGATGTTAAGGCTGGGGACCACATCCTCATAGATGATGGGAAGATAGACCTTGAGGTAGTTGATATAAAGGATAGCGATATATACTGTAGGGTCATCGTAGGTGGTGAGCTTGGCGAGAAAAAAGGGGTTAATGTTCCTGGCGTTGATATCTCTCTGCCCTCTCTTTCAGAAAAAGATATAAGTGATATAAGGTGGGGAGTTGAAAACGATGTAGACTGGTTTGCCATCTCCTTCGTTAGAAAGGCTAGTGATATTATCAACGTTAGGAGAGTAATAGAGGAGGCAGGGGGAAGCACCAAGGTAATAGCTAAGATAGAGACGAGACAAGCTGTTGAGAACTTTGATGAAATATTGAACGTTTCCGATGGGATAATGGTGGCGAGAGGTGATCTGGGAGTTGAGCTTCCGACTGAAGAGGTTCCCATACTTCAAAAGAGGTTTATAAACAGCTGTAAAAAGGTTGGGAAGCCAGTTATAGTCGCTACCCAGATGCTTGAGACGATGATCTATAACCCACGGCCGACCAGAGCCGAGGCCAACGATGTTGCTAATGCTATCTTTGATGGGGCTGATGCTGTTATGCTATCAGGAGAAACCGCGAAGGGTAGATACCCTGTTGAGTCTATCAGGGTTATGAGAAAGATAATAGAGAAAACTGAAGAGGAAATACTTAAAGACGGTGGAAACCCTGCGGTTTATATATCCTTCTCCGTTCCAGATGCAGTTAGCCACGCCTCATGTACCATAGCTCATGACTTGGGAGCTTCCGCCATAATAACTGCTACTCAGTCTGGTTCCACAGCTAGGATGGTAGCCAAGTATAGGCCTAATTGTCCCATAATAGCTACGACTCCGTCAATTAAGACCTTAAGAGAATTAGTCTTAACTTGGGGGGTTTACCCCCTGAAGATAGATGATATAAGAAGCACAGATAAGCTTCTTGAGGCTAGTATTAACAGGGCCTTGGAGGCTGGATACATTAAAGATGGGGATGTGGTGGTTTTAACCGCTGGCGTTCCTGTGGGAGTTCCTGGAACGACTAACCTTATTAAGGTTCACATAGTAGCCAAAATACTCACTAAAGGAATTGGAATTGGAAGGGGGAAGGTCGTTGGTAAGGCTGTGGTCGCTCTGCGCCCAGAGGATGCAATCTGTAAGGCAGAGAAGGGTTGCATCTTGATAGTTAAGGAGACTGATAAGGACTATATACCTATCATTGACAAAGTTTCTGGCATAGTTGCTGAGGAGTCTGGGCTTTCATCCCACGCAGCTATAGTTGGACTTGAGTATGGTATTCCAGTTATAGTGGGGGCGGAAGGGGCTATAAAGGCTATTAGAGACGGCATGATAATCTCTTTGGATGCTGAAAGAGGAGTGGTATATGAGGGTGAGGTAAAGCTGATATAGAAGGAGGTTTGAGGGTTTTGCCTGAGCTTCCAGAGGTGGAGGTTTTAAGGGAGAAGTTGGAAAACCTTCTAAAGGGAAGAAGGATAGTAGATGTTGAGGTTTATGATAGCTCGAGGATAAGTGGATTAAATCCGGCTTCCCTTAGAGGGGAGGTCGTGCTGGGGGTTGGAAGGAGGGGAAAGCACCTTTACATTGAGCTTTCCTCTGGTGATAAGCTCGTATTTCATCTGAGGCTTAATGGGAGGCTCGTTTATGGGCATGATAATGATGATTTGCAAAATCCATGGATAAAGATAGATTTTGATACTGGTAGGAGTCTCTTCTTTGGGGATGTAAGAAGGATGGCTACCCTTGACTGCGTGAGAGATTTGAGTGGGATAGGAGCTATAGCTGATATGGGGCCAGAGCCCTTTGATTCTGCCTTTAGCCTTGAGTACTTCAAGGAGAAATTAACAAAAAGCGGTAAATCGATAAAGGCTCTCCTTATGGATCAGTCCTTTGTGGCTGGCATAGGGAATATATACGCTGATGAGATACTTTATCGGGCGGGTATCCACCCTGAAAGAAGGGCTAATAAGCTTTCAGCTTCTGAGATGGAGAAGCTTTATATCTCCATAAAAGATATCTTAAGGGAAGCGATAGAGCATAAGGGAGTTGGGAAATATACATCTTTAAGCCCCGAAGATAAAGATGTTGGAAATTTTGAGAACTCCTTAAGGGTTCATGGAAGGGAAGGGGAGCCTTGCTTAAGGTGTAGAGCGAAGATAGCTAGGATAAAAATTGGGGGGAGAGGAACTTACTTTTGCCCTAAGTGCCAGGCTTAGTTTGGGCTAAGATACCTTTTATTATTTCCTTTAAGGTTTCAAGTTCCTTTAGATCTGCGAACTCATAGGGAGTGTGAGCGAGCTGTAGTTTACCGCTTCCCAGGATAATGCAGGGGATTCCTTTTGCGTGAAGGTTATGAGCGTCGCTCCATGAGGGGAAGAAGGTTTCCTTGAACTCTAACTTGAGGTTTTTAAACGTTCTTTCAACTATACTGAGTAGATGTGATTCCCTTTCTATCTCTATTGGGTCATCAAGGTCTTTTAGATTATACTCTGTTCCCTGCAAAACGGGTTTTATCCTTTCGAAGGTATCTATTGCTCTATTTCCAGGTAATATAGCTAACTCAATAAGTAAACTACATTGGTCAGGCACAACATAACTATCCCTTCCTCCTTCTATCTTGCCTAAGTTGATCCATGGTTGTAGAAGTTCAGAGTTTCCCTTTTGCTCTCTTACGATATCTTCTAACTTTTTAACTATCTTTAAGGCCTCCTTAATAGCGTTTTTTCCTGCCCAAGGGGTTGCTCCATGAGCAAAGGTACCTTTTACCTTGATTTCTAAACTGATTCCCCCAAGCTCTCCCACTGCGACCTTAAGCTCTGTTGGCTCAAGTACTATGGCTCCTTCATACTTTTTGTTAGGCAAAAACTCCTTGGATCCGGTGCCATCCTTTTCCTCATCTATAAAGATAGCTATGTCACAGGGGTAACTACACTCCTCGACTGCCTTAAGGAGCGATGCGATTTGCCCTTTGGCGTCTAGTGCGCCCCTGCCGAAGATCATATTCCCTTTTACTATAGGGTTGAAGGCGTTAGGGTGTTCCCATGCGGGAACGGTATCGCAATGAGTTGCAAATAATATCTTTGATTCGCCTCTCCGCGCGTATAGGTTTGGTCTTCCAGGTAAAACTTCTACTAGTTCTACATTGAATCCTTTAGAGCTTAAGTAGGTTGCTATCCATTCCTGTACTTCCCTCTCTTTGCCAGAGGTGCTTTCTATAGCTATTAGCCTTTTAGCTATATCAGCTATTTCCATAGTCTTTTATCATCCTCCTCCACTTTCCCCAGCTTCCTATATATCTAAACTCTCTTTTCTCGTAGAACCTTTTTGCCTTTTCATTATTCTCTCCAACCCACAGTCCTATGGTAGTTAGCCCTTTGCCCGTTAAGTATTTTATGCTTTCTTCAAATAGGGCGTTACCTATACCCTTTCGTTGGAAAGAAGGATGAACAACGAACTCGTGGATCTCTCCAATGATCTTTTCGAGTTTGGAATCCCACCAATTGCTATGACAAGATATGAAACCTATTGGTTCTTCTCCTTCGAAACCAACGATGAAGCCCTGAGGATCTCCTCGATAAAGCCATTTAAGATATCTTTTGGTTTCGTTCCTGTTTTGATAACCGTATTCGGGTAGATCCCTATAAGCTTCTATGTAAAGGTCAATAAGTTTTGGTAAAAGCTTCTTAAAATCTTCCTCATCTAAGGTTCTTATCTTCATGATTTACGCCTCCTTTTAATCTTTCAAGAAACATGGTATTATAAAATTGTAAGCCGCAGCTTAAAATATTTTACTATACCTTCTTCTGGTTTTGGAGGTAGGTCTATGGATGAGATCTTAGAACTTTGGAACGTCAGAAAATACTTTCCCGTACTTAAAGGAGTATTTAGGAGGGTTGTCGGATGGGTTAAGGCGGTTGATGGTGTGAGTTTTTCCGTTAAGAGAGGGGAAACCTTCGGGCTCGTTGGTGAATCTGGTTGTGGTAAAACTACCCTTGGTTTAGTTTCCCTCGCTCTTTTGCCTGTAGATGAAGGTAAGGTTTTCTTTTATAATGGGGATAGGAAGTGGGAGATTTCTTCCTTGAAAGGAGCTGAGATTAGACCTTTAAGAAGGTTCATACAGGTGATTTTTCAAGATCCCTATAGCTCTCTTAATCCTAGGCTTAAGGTAAAGGATATAATTGGAGAAGGGTTAATCATACATGGGCTTGTTCAGACGAAAAAGGAAGCCTATGATATTGCAGCGGAGACTCTTGAAAAAGTGGGTTTAAGTAAGGAGCATTTGGAGAGATATCCTCATGAGTTTTCAGGAGGACAAAGGCAAAGAATAGCTATAGCGAGAGCATTAGCTTTAAGACCATCCTTGTTGGTTTGTGATGAGCCTCTTTCTGCCCTTGATGTTTCTGTTCGATCTCAGGTTTTAAATCTCCTTAAAGATCTTCAAGAGGAGTTTAATTTGACCTATCTTTTTATATCTCACGATCTTTCTGTGGTTAAATATATAGGTGATAGGATAGGGGTTATGTACCTAGGTAAGATAGTTGAGGAAGGGAGTAAAGAGGGAATTTTCAAGGAGCCTCTTCACCCTTATACTAAGACGCTGTTGAATGCTCTTCCTATGCCTAATCCAAGGTTGCGTAAAAGAAGGGTTATCCTTGAGGGAGATGTTCCTAATCCTATAAATCCACCATCTGGTTGTAGGTTCCATCCGAGGTGTCCTGAGGCTAAGGACGTATGTCGTGAAGTTGAACCTGAGCTTGTAGATTTTGGTGGGCACAGGGTTGCCTGCCATAAATTTAAGGAGAAGATATAGTTATGAAGACTGGAGAAGCTTTTTTACCGCTTCACGATGGCAAGGCTCCCAAGTGGCTTTTAGATAGTATGAAGAGACTCTCCTCTATCTTAATCGAGGCTATGATAGAGCTTTATGGGACGGAGGAGCTCTTGCGGAGACTTTCAGATCCTTTTTGGTTTCAGTCTTTTGGTTGCCTTTTGGGCTTTGATTGGCATTCAAGTGGCTTGACAACGACGGTTTGTGCAGCTATAAAAGAAGGGTTGCGAGGTAAGGAGAAGACATTAGGCTTTTTCGCAGCTGGTGGAAAGGGGCAAAGGGCGCTTAAGACACCGGAGGAGGTGATCTACTGGGCGGATGTTATTGGGCTTGATGGAAACTCTTTAGTTTTGGCAAGTAGGTTATCCGCTAAGGTTGATAACTCTGCGGTGCAAGATGGTTATTCCCTTTATCAACATATGATTTTCTTCGATCAGAAAGGGAACTGGGCTGTTGTTCAGCAGGGGATGAACCTGTCGCTTATGTATGCTAGGAGATATCATTGGTTTTCTTTAAGCCTTAATGATTTCGTTAACGAACCTCACTCGGGTATAGTTTCTCCTGTCAGACATGATAAGGTTTTGAACTTGGTCGCTTCTGAGAGCGCGGACAATAGAGTTGCTACCCTTGAGGTTATAAATGACCTAAGCTTTAAGGAGTTCCGAAGGCTCTTCTTAAGAAGGGAGAACCCTATTTTAGACGAGGATATGGATCCCAATAGATTTTTAAGGAAGCTCGAAGAGGTTAGGGCTTTAAAGCCCAAGGAGTTTAAGGAGTTGCTTTTGGTTAAGGGAGTTGGGGCGAAGGTACTTAGAGCGTTATCCTTAACTGCGGAGCTCTTGACGGGAAAATCTCCTAGCTATAAAGACCCTGTGAGATATGCCTATGCTCATGGAGGTAAGGATGGGTATCCATTTCCCGTGGATAGGGAGACCTATGGCAAAACTATAGATATGCTTGAAAGTATAATTAGAAGGGCTGAGCTGAGCAGAGGTGAGAAGGAGAAGGTATTTAAAAGGTTAATATTAATATCATCCTGAGAGGTGATTAGAGTATGGAGTTATGGTTGAACGATAGGATAGAGGGACAGACATCTTCTCTAAAAGTTCTTAAAGTTTTGCACTTGGAAAGGAGCGATTATCAAGAGATAGCGGTAGTTCTTACGGAGAATCATGGCAAGGTTCTCGTTCTTAATGGAGCGGTTCAGCTTTCTGAAAAGGATGAGGCCTTTTATCATGAGATGCTTGTCCATGTTCCTATGTTTACTCATCCCTCCCCTAAAAAGGTGTTAGTAATAGGAGGGGGGGATGGAGGTGCAGTTAGAGAGGTGTTTAAGCACCCCCAAGTTGAGAGAGTAGTTATGGTTGAGATAGATAAGCGGGTAGTTGATGTTTGTAGGGAGTTCTTCCCAGAGGTTTCTTCCGCTTTATCTGATCCTCGCCTTGAGCTTTTGTTTGAGGATGGCGTGAAGTTTGTTAGAGAGACGAAGGAGAGTTTCGATGTAGTCTTAGTTGATTCCACCGATCCTTACGATTTTGCTGAACAGCTCTTCAGCAAGGAGTTCTTCGATTCCGTTTATAGGATCTTGGGAAGCGATGGTGTTTGTTGCTCTCAAACTGAGAACCCGTTTATAATGGGCAAGTTGATAGGAAGGGTTCAAAACTATCTGGGCGAACTCTTTAAGTTTAAGACCCTCTATTGGGCTGTTGTTCCCACTTATCCAGGTGGTTTATGGACTTTCTCCTTAGGGTCTAAATCGGTAGATCCCATCAACTTTAGAAGGGATTCTCGCGTTAAGACTAGGGTTTACTCTCCAGATCTTCATCGAGCCGTAATAAACTTCTCCTTATTCTGGGAGGTGTGAGCTTTTGAAGCTGCTTAAGGGTAGGGTTTGGACAACTAGTGGGGAGTATAAAGCAGTTGTTGCCGATTCTGGGAAGATATCCTGGGTTGGTATGAATCCTCCCTTTGAGGAGGGGGCTTTCAGCGAGATTCATGATTATGGGGATAACTTCATATTTCCAGGGTTTATAGACTCTCATACCCATTTTACGGCTACGGGTGTCGATTTTCTCGCTTTAGACCTTAAGGGGTTAACCAGCAAGGGAGAGTTTCTTGACCTTATTCGAGAGGAATCAAGTAAAAGATGTAAAGACGAATGGATTTGGGGAGTGGGTTGGGATGAAAGTAAGTTTAGGGACAGATCTATACCTTCACGCGAGGAGCTTACGCGTGTTTCCCCTTTCAACCCAGTTATGCTTTTAAGGATAGATCATCATTCCTGTTTGGTTAATGACAGGGCTATAGAGCTTCTTGACCTGCCTAAGGATCTTGAGGGTATTGAAACAGGGTGGCTTAAGGCAGAGGCTAATGAGCTGGTTAGGGCTAAGTTTTGGGAGAGAGTTCCAGATGAGATGGTTAAGGAAGGGATAAAGAAAGCTGTAGACTTTGCTCTCTCTAAGGGGATTACCATGGTTAATGCCCTTGAGGGAGGGGAGTGGTTTAGCGATAGAGCCTTAAGGCTTCTGCTAGAGATGAAAGATAATCTTCCGATTGATGTGATTATTTTCCCGCAGTTTGTTGATGTGGAAAAGGTTATAAACATGGGCTTTCGCAGGATAGGTGGATGTATCACTGTTGATGGCTCCTTTGGGTCAAGGACAGCTGCCCTTTTTGAGCCCTATCGGGATGACCCATCTAACTATGGTAGGCTTTACTTTGATGAGGATTCTCTTTATAACTTTTTCTTACGCTCTCATGAAGCAGGTCTTCAGATAGCTGTTCATGCTATAGGGGATAGAGCTATAGATTTGGTTTTAAGGAGCTATGAAAGAGTTTTGAAGGAAGTTCCTACGGCTGGTCATAGGCATAGGATAGAGCACTTTGAGCTTCCTCCTAGCAATGGTATAGATAAAGCGCTTGAGCTCGGTATAGTTATAAGCGTTCAGCCTACCTTTGAGACTCTCTGGGGGGGAGAAAACGGTATGTACGCTCTAAGGCTTGGGGATAGATGGAAAAGAACAAACCCCTTGAGGACTATGGTTAAGAAGGGATTAATTCTCGCTGGTGGTTCTGATAGCGATGTTACTCCAATGGATCCATTACTTGGCATGAGATCTGCAATGAACCTACCTAATGAGGATGAAAGGTTAGATTTTGATGATGCGGTGAGACTCTTTACTTATAACGGTGCTTACGCGGTCTTTATGGAGAAGGAAAGGGGAGACATCAAAGAGGGAATGCGTGCGGATTTTGCGGTTGTCTCCCCTGATCTTTCAGAGGTTAAAGCTACCTATGTTAAAGGAGAAAGAGTATTTCCCTAACTATCTTTGCTCCAAGTAAAGATGTGATATCGGAGATGTCGTTTGGGGGAGAGATCTCAACTACATCAGCGCTTATTATGTTTAGCCCCCTTAGCTTTTTCAGAAAGTCAAAGATCTCCCTGGGCGTAACTCCGCCAGGTTCGGGTGTTCCCGTGCCTGGCGCGAACGCTGGATCCACCACATCTATATCTAAAGTTAAATAGATCGGGCTTTCTTTCAAATCGCTTTCGATTATCTTTTCTATATCAGTTAAGCTCGGCGAGAGTAAGCTGACGTTATTTTTAGCAAATTCAAACTCTTTCTTTGTACCGGATCTTATCCCTAGCTGGTAGAGATTTGAAGGGGGTAAGAAATCACATATCCTTCTCATTACACTCGCGTGGGATAGGTGATTTCCGAGGTAGTGTTCGCGCAGATCCGCGTGAGCATCAAGATGTATGACCTTAAGGTTGGGAAAGATCCTGAAAGCTGCGCTTACTAAGGGAAGGGAGATCAGGTGCTCTCCGCCGAGGGTTAGGAGCTTAAATCCGCGCTTTAGGAAACTGTAAGCGAAGCTCTCTATGTTTTTAACGCTTCTTTCGATGTTTCCTCGGGGAATAAGTATATCTCCGGCGTCGAAGAAGATAATCTCCGATAGATCCCTATCGGAAATAGGGGAGTATGTTTCAAGCCCGTAGGACATCAGTCTTATTCTTTCAGGGCCGGAAGAGGTTCCTCGGCGAAAGCTCGTGGTTTCATCTAAGGGGACTCCCCAGAGAATGATCTTGGAGCCCCTCAGTTTGTGAGAGGCCCCTATGAACTTCAACCCCATAGCACTGTGGCGGCGATAACGCAACCTATCTTTTCAACGATGTGCTCTATAGCTTTGCTCCTTACCTCTTTTAGGGCTTGTCCTCGCATTTCGAAAGATTCTCTGACCATATCTTCAACTATTTCCATAGCTTCTTTTGCAGAGCAGAAACCGGTAAACTCCATTATAAGCCCTACATCATCTGGGTTTTCAGGAATGCCTATACCTATCGCTGCTGATATCCTTTGACCAGGTTCCTCGCTCGTAATGCTTCCATAAGCCACGGGTAAAAGAGCGCCAAAGGGAACGGAGAAGCTCTCGGTTATCTCAACGTGTGGGGGAAGTATGCTACTAACCTTAAGGAGGTTATAGTTACCTATACCTGCTGAAAGTAGGGCTTTGTCAAAAGCTGTTAAATGGGTTTTTCCCTCTCCTTTACCTACGACAAGGGTTGCTTTCTTTGGAACAATTAACAATTTCACCACCTCCGGGAAGTAATTTTATCATAGCTTAGGTGGTATAATTTTACCTAAAGGAGGAGATAAATCTTGAGTTTAAAAGAGAAACTAAAAAGTTTGTTGTTTGAGAAGGTTAAAGGGTGGGGTGGACAGACTGCGTATAGGGAACCGATCTTACGAGTTGCTTCAGCTGGCGATCCTCTTTGGGGAAAGCTCAAGGAGGTTTTCCCTTCTCATTTTATGCCCTGGGAGCTCCTTGAAGGATCAAGAAGCATCGTTGTCTTCTTTTTACCATTTTCAAGGGAAATAATAGAGAGCAATCAGGGGGGTTACTACTCTTCAAGAGAATGGGCGATAGCCTATGTTGAAACGAATGCTCTTTTATATGAGATATCTAAGGATATGCTTAATTTGCTTGAAGAGCATGGTTATAAAGGCGTTATCGTTAAGCCTACGCATAACTTTGATGAAAAGGAGCTCTTAAGCAGGTGGTCTCATAGACATGTAGGGTATATCGCTGGCATGGGAACTTTCGGTTTGAACAATATGCTCATAACTGAAAGGGGTTGTGGTGGTAGATTTAACTCTTTTGTAACCGATGCTCCTCTTGAACCTGATAGTAGACCTTTGGGTGAGTTTTGTCTCTTCAAAAGGGGTGGTAAGTGTAAGGCATGTGTGGAAAGATGTCCTGTGGGAGCTTTGAGAGTCGATGGTTTTGATAGGTATATCTGTTATAAACATTGCCGTGAGATGGATCTTTATTTTGGTGACTTGCCTAAAACTGACATTTGTGGTAAATGTATAACTTATCCGTGTGCTCTTGGTATCCCTTAGGTGGGAGGTGTGGGGAACTTGGAAGGTAGGGTTAGGAGGATCGGTATATTGACAGGTGGAGGGGATTGTGCGGGGTTAAACGCGGTTATAAGGGCGGTTGTTAAAAGCGCCATAGGTAAGTATGGGTTAGAGGTTTGGGGGATAGAGAACGGTTTTAGAGGTTTGGTTAAAAGGGAGATTAGACCTTTAACACCAAGTGATGTTTCAGGAATACTCCCTCGAGGAGGAACGATCCTTGGAACAACTAATAGAGATGATCCCTTTCATTTTCCCTTGCTTGAGGAGGGAAGACTTATCTATAAGGATATGTCAGATGTTGCTGTGGAAAATTTTAGGAAATATAAGCTTGACGTTCTGATAGTTGTTGGAGGGGATGGTAGTCTGAAGATAGCCTTGGATTTTTGGAGGAAAAAAAATATGCCAGTTATAGGAATACCTAAGACTATAGATAATGACCTTGATGCTACCGATGTAACCTTTGGTTTCGATACCGCTGTTTTAACTGCGACGGAGGCTCTTGATAAGCTTCACACTACTGCGGAGTCTCATCATAGGGTCATGATTCTCGAGGTTATGGGTAGATACGCCGGTTGGATAGCGCTTGTTGCGGGTATAGCTGGTGGTGCTGATATAATTCTTATTCCGGAGATTCCCTTCGATTTAGAGAAAGTTTGTGAGAAGATCGAACAGAGGAAACGGGAGGGGAAGAGATTCAGCCTGGTCATGGTAGCTGAGGGGGCAAGGGAGAAGGGTAAGGACTTAGTGATTCAGAAAGTGGTCGAAGGAAGCCCTGATCCCATTCGTTTAGGAGGGATAGGAAAGTACATAGCTGATAGGATAGAGAAGATGATCGAGCTTGAGACTAGGGTTACGGTTTTGGGGCATCTTCAGAGAGGAGGATCTCCAACGCCTATGGATAGGCTTCTTGCGACTCGCTTTGGAGTTAAAGCGGTTGAGCTAGCCGTTGAGGGACGTTTTGGGGAGATGGTCTGTATCAGGGGAGGAGAGATAAGCTCCGTTCCAATTGAGATGGCGGTCGGGCGCCTCAAGTTGGTTCCGCCAGATTGTGAGCTCATTAATGTTGCTCGTGCTATTGGTATATCCTTTGGTGATTAGAGAGGAGGGTTTTTAAGGGTTGATAATAACGAAGAAAAAACCCTTGGAAGAAGTCATTGATGAGCTTAAAAGTTACGAAAGAGTGTTTATAGTTGGTTGTTCTCTATGTGCTACCGCTAGCAAAACTGGTGGGGAAGAAGAAGTAGAGGAGATGAAAAAGAAACTATCCGAGTGTGGGAAGATTATAACTGGAAGCGTGGTTCTTGACCCAGTTTGCAATCTTCAAAAAAGCAAAAGAGATCTAAAAGATTTTGGTGTAGAGATATCTAAAAGCGAAGCCATTCTTTGCATGGCTTGTGGAAATGGTCTTCAAACCTTGGGAGAGATAGTGGAGGATATACCTGTCTTCCCTGCGAATGATACGTTGTTTCTTGGTGAGATAAAGAGGTTTGGGGTCTTTGAGGAGAGATGTTCCATATGTGGTAAGTGTCTTTTAACCAATGGGGTGGCTATTTGTCCGATTTCAAGGTGCCCTAAGGGAATGGTTAATGGTCCTTGCGGTGGAGCTAAAGATGAACATTGCGAAGTTAACCCAGAGCAGAGGTGTGTCTGGGTTGATATATACTATAAGCTCAAGAAGATGAACAGACTTAATGAGCTCAGGAGGATTAATCCACCTATTGACCATTCGCTCAGGATTAAACCTGGCCAACATAAGGTACAAAGGAGTGTGACAAATGAGCCAACTTAAGGATTTGCTTGAGAGAGGAAAGTTCGTTATAACCGCTGAGGTTGGTCCTCCAAAGGGTGCGGATCTGAGAGAGTTTAAAGATATAGTGAGGTTGCTTAAGGGCGGTGTGGATGCTCTTAATGTTACCGATGGTCAGGGAGCCTCGATGAAGCTATCCTCGCTAGCGGGTTGTGTCGCCATACTCCAGGAAGGCGCTGAACCCGTGATGCAGATGACGGGGAGAGACAGAAATAGGATAGCCATTCAGTCTGAGCTTTTAGGGGCTTACGCTCTTGGCGTGAGGAATCTACTTGCTATAACCGGTGATTATCCTACGCTTGGAGATAACCCAAGCGCTAAGCCGGTTTACGACCTTGATTCCGTGGGAATACTCTTGGCTGCTTCCTCGCTTATGGAAGGTAGGGATCTCGCTGGGAATCCCCTTAAGGGTGAGCCTCCCAGCTTTTACTTGGGTGCGACGGTTAATCCAAATTTTGAACCGTTGGAGATAGAGTTAATAAAGATGGAGAAGAAGATACACGCTGGAGCACGTTTTTTTCAGACACAAGCGGTTTATCAGATAGATATAGCTGATAGGTTTATGAAAGAAGCGTCAAGGCTTAATGTAAAGATTCTCATAGGGATAATTCCCCTTCGCAGCGTTAGGTCAGCTCATTTCGTTAGCAAGATGATCCCAGGCGTTAAGGTTCCTCAAGGATTGATTCATCGTCTTGAAAGCGCTCCTGATCCAAAGCTTGAAGGTTTAAGAATCGCAGCTGAGCTTATAAGAAAGGTGAGAGAACACGGTTTAGCACATGGTATACACATTATGGCTATAGGCGCGGAAAGGAGCATTCCCCTTTTATTGGATATGCTTTAGTCTTTGAATTTTCCAACATGGTACCCGACTCATCTATGATTTCATAGCTTTATCCACTAACCTTATATGTCCTTTTGCTTTTGCCAAAGGGCAGAATTTTAAACCTACCCCTACTATAAGTTTAATTTAATTTAAATGAGGGGGTCGGGACTTAAAGCCGACCCCCGTACTTTTCCTCTAAGACATCTTTGGGTAGAAATTTCTTTTCCATTTCTCTTATCTTGGGCAGACCTATGAACTCTGCGAACTCTGGAAATGGCATCATGTTTTCATACCCTGGAGTAATTCCGTGTTCCTTTAGATAAGTTAATGCATCTTTAGCTGCTTTAGCTACGGTATATAAGACGAATACGGAATGGGTTACTATTTTATAGCCGAGCTCCTCCGCCTCTTTAACGGTTATAAACGGGGTTTTGCCTTTCTCTATTAGGTTTAGCATTAGGGGGGTATCTGGTATAAGCTTTGGGATCTTTTCAAGCTGTTCTAAGGATGTAGGCGATTCGATGAATATAAAGTCGGCTCCCGCTTCTCTATAGGCTCTCCCTCTTCTTATAGCTTCTTCAAAGCCGTAAACTGCTATGGCATCGGTTCTGGCGCCTACAAGAAAGTAAGGATCTTCTTCGTTTTTAGCTTCCACTGCTGCTTTTATCTTTCCCACCATTTCTTCTAGGCTTATAAGTTGCTTACCTTCCATGTGTCCGCACCTCTTGGGCCAAAGCTGGTCCTCTATGAAGAGTCCTCCAGCGCCTGCCCATATATACTCTTTCACCGTTCTATAGACGTTTATGGCATTTCCGTAACCTGTATCTGCGTCGCATAAAAGAGGCACATTTATAGCTCTGGCCATATACTTGACCCTCTCACACATCTCCTTAAAGCATACTAGTCCTACATCTGGCTGGCCTAAAAGGGAAGCGGCTGTTCCATATCCTGAGTGAAAAATCATCTCAAAGCCGACGCTTTCTGCTATCTTAGCTGTTAGCGCATCGTAGGTTCCAGGGACAACCACGATCCCCTTTCTTTCTATGAGCTCTCTCGCTTTTTTTGTGATGCTTTTTCTCTCCAACCGTTGCACCTCCTATATCTTTTCTTCTAGTTCCCTTAGTACTCGAAGGACTCTTTCTGCTGCTTCCTTTATGTGCTTTTCGGTTAGATCTCCAGCCTTTTTATCATCACCGCTCTTTATAGCTTCATATATTTCCTTGTGTTCCTTGAGCATAGAGTAAGTCCTTTCAGGGATTCTGCTTGCTATCTCTCGATAGGGAAGTGTTATAGCAAGTATCTCTGACAAAACCTTCTTAAGATAGTGATTTCCACAGGCCTCATAGATTACTTCATCGAAATTTCTGTTTAATATGTCTAATGTGTTGTAATCTTCCTCTTTCGCTGCAAGCTCCATCCTGGAGATTATATCTTCCAGCTTTTTCTTTTGCTCCTCAGATATGTTTTTAGCGGCTTTCTCAGCGGCTTTAGGCTCAAGTAATATGCGAACTTCATAGTAATCTTGAAGCTCTATCGCGCTTATTCCTCTTACAGTTCTTAGTTTCCCCCTTTTAACTACTAATCCCTCATCCTCAAGCTTTTTTAGCGCGTCTCTTACTGGTGTTATGCTTACCTTAAACGCTTGGGCAAGATCCCTCTCCACGAGCTTCTCTCCAACCTTTCTTTTACGAGATATTATCTCCTCCTTTAACTTTTCATAGATCTTATCAGCTAAGGTTTTTCTTCTTTTCATCTTTTACCACCTCTGATGTATCAAATGTCCTATAGGATGATAGCAGAGCTTTATATGTAAAGTCAATACTTAGAGCTAAAAAATCATGAGAGCTTTATTTTTTGCTCTTGAGTGCTATAATAAGAGTGGGAGGGTAGAAAATGAGGATTGAGCGTGGGCAGTTAAACATGTGGTTTTTGCTTGATCAGTACAAGAGGATAGGGGAGAGCACCAAGGTTGGTGATCAAAATCAGGCTAACCCTGCTAATAACGATAGGGTTGAAGGGCGACTTTTCATTAAGGTAGCTCACCAGGAAAGCTCTGAGCGCTCCCAAGAAAGTCAAACTTATAATAGGGAAGGGCAAAGAGTCCCATATATTTCCCCTGGACAAAGCTTTGAGGCTCAAGGATAAAAGGGAATCGCTCTCTTGATTTTTAGCCAATCTTCTATTATAATTAGAATGGTGGTGCGGATATAGCTCAGGTGGTAGAGCATCGGCTTCCCAAGCCGAGGGTCGCGGGTTCGAATCCCGTTATCCGCTCCACTTTTTTTATTTTAAGGAAGGGGGTGAGCTCTAGCTATGGAAGGCTTGGAAAGGGAAGAGAGAGAAAAAGAAATTAGGGGAGAGCTTTTGAGTCAGATAAAGAGAAGAGAGGAGGAAAAGAGGGAAAGGATCATGTATAGTGAGGATGAGCTTTTGGAGGAGATAAGAAAAAGGTGGCTTGAGATACTTGACGAGTTCAAGCGGGAGGATAGGATCGTATTCGCTTATTTTAGGGGAGCTGAGGCGGTAAGAGTCTCATATGAAGACAGCTTTGTTAAGGTATTTTTCAGGGGACTTGATATAAGCTTTATAGATTACGTTGAGGATCCGAAAGTGAGGGAGTTTATAGAGAGGGTTTTTCAGAAGGTCCTTGGGGTGAGGCTTTCTATAGCTTGTGTTATTGAGTCTAGGAATTGGGAACCCGTTCGTGAAGAGGAGATATAACTCATTAAATGAGTATTTCAAAAATAAGTATGGAAAGAGGGTTCAGAAAATAACCTTAGATGCTGGTTTTTTCTGCCCCAATAGGGATGGTCGGATAAGTAAAGGAGGTTGTATATTCTGCGATAGCAGGGGAAGTGGAACGGGAGAATATGGTTTACTGAGTCTTAAAGATCAACTGAACCGAGCTTACGCTTTATTAAAGGAAAGATACGAAACCGATCTTTTTATAATTTACTTTCAAGCTTTCACTAATACTTATGCCCCTATAGACAAGTGTATAGATTTGTTTAAAGAATGTCTTGATGAAGCAAAGAGTCTATTTAAGGTTGTAGGGTTAGCCGTGGGAACACGACCAGATTGCATTCCTGATCCATTCCCTGAGCGATTTTCATCCCTAGCCTCTTATGTGGATGAACTTTGGCTCGAGTTGGGGCTGCAGAGCATAAACCATAGGACCCTTAAGCTTATCAATAGGGGGCATACGCTTGCTGAGTTTATAGATGCGGTCTTGCGTTGCAAGAGATGGGGAATAAAGGTCTGTGCTCACGTCATCTTGGGTTTACCGGGAGAGGATGAGGAAGATGCGATTGAAATGGCGCGTGTTTTATCAGCCTTAAAGGTTGATGGTGTGAAGATACACCCTCTTTATGTGGTTAAGGGAACCCCCCTGGAGGAGATGGTTATAAGGGGTGAGTATAAGCCCCTTGAGCTTGAGGAGTATGTTAAAATATGCGTTTCCTTCTTGGAAAACCTATCTCCGGAGGTAGTCGTCCATAGGATAACCGGTGAAACAAAAGCTGAGGAGCTTTTCGCTCCAAGTTGGACGCTTAGGAAGAGTGTGGTGATAAATAGCATAGAAAGGGAGCTTGAGCGTCGAGGAAGCTGGCAGGGAAGGAGGTTAAGGTTAGGTTTATCTCAGGAGGAACTCTGTCCTCTAGTTGAAAGGTAAATGGTAAGAAGGGATATATCAGCTGGACTGACCCCTGATATCCTCGAAGCTTGGCCTATAGAAATTGGCCTTATCTTTTTGAGCTTTTCTCTTCCCTCGTTTGATAACCCCGGGATAGCGTCATAATTTATATCAGGAGGTATCCTTTTGTTTTCCATTTTCTTAAACTGCTCAACTAAAGATAGCTCACGCTTAATATAACCTTCATACTTTATCTCTATCTCTACCTGTTTTCTCTCCTCATAACTTAACCTTTCGTCCCATGATGGATCTATTTCCTTTAGGCTCTCTATGCTTATTTCTGGTCTCTTAAGTAGTTGAGCTAATGTGATAGGTGTTTCAATAGTGGAGCTTCCAAGAGCCCTTAAAAGTTCGTTTACCTTATCGGTTGGCGGAATTCTAACTTGGTTAAGCCTTCTAATTTCCTCCTCAACCCTCTTTTTCTTTAAGAGAAAGCTTTCGTATTCATCCTTTCTTATCAATCCAACCTTATAACCGTATGGTAGGAGCCTGAAGTCAGCGTTATCCTGTCTTAACAGGAGTCTATATTCCGCTCGGGATGTAAGGATTCTATAGGGTTCTTCTGTTCCCTTGGTTACTAAGTCATCGATGAGCACCCCTATGTAGGCCTCTGCTCTGCTTAGTATCAGTGGCTCTTCCCCCCTTAGCTTTAGGGCAGCGTTTATTCCGGCGATCAGTCCTTGAGCGGCGGCTTCCTCATATCCCGATGTGCCGTTAATTTGCCCAGCCATGAATAGCCCTTCTATATCTTTGGTTTCCAATGATGGTTTAAGTTGAGTAGGGTAAACGAAGTCGTATTCTATAGCGTAGCCGGGTCTCATTATCTCAGCTTTCTCCAACCCTGGCAATGTTCTAACCATCTTTATTTGAACGTCTACTGGAAGGCTTGTGGAGAAGTTCTGGAGGTAAAACTCCATAGTTCTTCTGCCTTCAGGTTCTAGAAATACGGTGTGGGAGTTTCTATCAGGAAACCTAACAACTTTATCCTCGATGGATGGGCAGTATCTGGGGCCTCTTCCCTCTATAATACCGGTAAAAAGCGGTGACCTATCTAAGGAAGCTCTTATTATATCGTGTGTTTTTTCATTGGTTCTGGTCATCCAACAATGATAGCCTCGGCAGATCCTCTTTTCTGACCTAAAGGAGAAGGAGAGTGGTTCATCTGCTGAGGGTTGAGGGATAAGACTTGAGAAGTCTATGGTTTTTCCATCTATGCGGGCACAAGTTCCAGTTTTAAGCCTTCCAAGCTTTAAACCTATCTTCTTTAGCGAGTCAGAGAGCTTCCAAGCTGCCATCTCTCCGAGAGGCCCGCTCTCAAAGCGAACTAGTCCTATATGAACCAGACCTCTTAAGTAAACCCCTGTAGCAACTATAACGCACTTTCCCTTAAAAAACCATCCCGTGTTTAATCCCACTCCGATAACCTTTCCATCCTTTACAACTATCTCTTCCACCATTCCTTGCTTTACATCCAGATTTTTCTGCCTTTCAAGCACTTGTTTCATCCTCAAGTGATACTCCCTCTTATCTGCTTGAGCTCTATAGGCTTGAACGGCTGGTCCCTTGCTCTCATTTAGTATCCTTATGTGTATCATGGTTTCATCTATGTTTCTTCCCATTTCTCCTCCGAGGGCATCTATCTCCCTCACGAGGTGCCCCTTCCCTGGACCTCCTATAGATGGGTTGCATGCCATTAAAGCTATGCTATCCAAATACAGGGTCAAAAGCAGCGTTTGGCAACCCATTCTTGCAGCTGCCAGCGCTGCCTCGCATCCAGCATGTCCGCCTCCTATGACTATTACATCGTACTCTTTCGGATACTCTATCATAGCGATCACCCATAATATATTATATTACCTTGCCAGGATTGAGTATATTATTAGGGTCAAAGAGCTTCTTAATACCCCTCATTATTTCTAACTCCTTTGGATGGCGTGCCCTAAGATGCATTTCCCTTTTAAGAAGTCCGACACCGTGCTCTCCGCTTCCTACTCCACCAAGTCTAACAGCTTCAGCTATTAGTTCTTTAAGGATCTCCTCGGAGAGCTTTATCCACTCTTCTGGAGAGAGATTCTCAGGCTTGAAAAAGGCAGGGTGAAGGTTACCATCCCCTATATGGGCTACTGTTGCCGTTCTTATCCCGTATTTTTTTTCTATATCAAGGATCTTCTTAACCATGTTTGGGATTTCTGATATAGGAACAACCATATCCCCACTTAACGAAACGTAAGGGTCCTTTGCTCTTAATGCTTCTGAAAGCTCTCTCCTTAACCGCCAAATCTTTTCAGAATTACTTTTATTATCTGCTATAAATACATCTAAGGCGCCGTTCTTAAGGCATGCCTTTCCAACCCTTTCATAACTTTCCTCAAGTTCATTGCGTGAGTTACCTTCTAATTGTATTATTAAAAAGGCTTGAGCCCTATCTTGTAATGGAAAAGACATGTTTAGATAGCGAGAGACTATGTCTACCGAGGGTTTATCTATAAACTCTATAGCTGTTGGCAAGGTCTTAGCCTCAATAGCTATGTCTTTTACCGCTTCTATAGCTCTTTCGATGCTATCGAAGGGGACTAAGAGATCTATGTTCTTTTTAGGTAGAGGCATGAGGTTTAGGATTATCTTAGTAAAAATGCATAAGGTTCCCTCTGAACCTATCAGAAGGTCAAGTAGATCATATCCCCATGTCTCTTTTCTCCTTTTTCCACCAAGCATTAAAATCTCTCCAGTTGGTAAGACGACCTCAGCTCCAAGAACGTGCTTTCTCGTGCTTCCATATTTTATTACCTTGCTCCCCCCAGCGTTAGTTGCTACGTTTCCTCCTATGGAGCTTAATCCTACGCTCATAGGATAGCCTGCGTAATAAAGTCCTTCCTCCTCAACCCTCTTGCAAAGGTCGTTGGTTATCACGCCTGGTTCAACTACTGCAACTCGATTTATCTTGTCTATCTCAAGGATGTTGTTCATCTTTTCCATGGACATCACTATTCCACCGTATAGGGGGATAGCTGCTCCCGAAAGTCCACTCCCAGCCCCCCTTGGGGTGACGGGTATGAGGTAAGCGTTTGCAATCTTCATTATCTTTGAGACTTCTTCAGGGCTTTTTGGTTTAACCACTACCTCTGGCAAGTTGAAAAAGAGCTTACCTGACTCATCGCGTCCATAACTTTCAAGCTTTTCTTTATCCTCATAAATTACATCCCTTTCTCCACAGATTTCCTTTAAACTTTCTAATATCTCTCTGTTTATTCTTCCATAGGTCAAAGGGGTTCTCCCTCCTCTTTTAAAATGCAAAAGCTCCTGGGGCTAATTATACCAAGCCCCAGGAGCTTTAGGTAGACTAAGCTTAAATGGTTTTTAGCTTAAAGCTTCACTGACCTTATCCCTTCTATGAAGGGTTCCAAATTTTCATCCTCCTTTGATACCGCTGCTACAAGCAGTGTTACTATCATGTTAACCGCTAAACCCCAAAGGCCGAAGTGAACTCCGAGGTAGTCTCCAGGTCCGAAGAATCTCAGATAGGTTATGGTGATGAGTCCAGCTATCATTCCAGCTCCTATTGCTATCTTGTTAAATCTCTTGAAGAACAGACCTAAGAAGGCGCCAGGGAACATCTGCGTCATTCCAGCGTACGCAAGAAGTAGCAGTGCTACCAGTCTTCCAGAGGCATAAAGGGCCAAGAACATGGCTGCAAGTCCGAAAGCTAAGACGCTAACCCTACTTACGATTACTAGTTCCCTATCAGAAGCACTCTCCTTTATTAAGCCGTAAAGGTTCTTGGATAGCAAGCCAGCCAGTGAGAGTATGATTGCGCTTGCTGTTGAAGCGGCTGCCGCAAATCCAGCAGCTCCAACCACGCCCAAAACCCACTCTGGGTAAACAAGCTTAACTCCCTCGAGAACCGCAGCATCAGCTGGAGATATCTTCATGTTCAAAGCAGCTATAGTTAGACCTGTTAAGATAACCGGAACCATGAAGAGCGAGTAAAAGGGAAGGGCCACATAAGTTCTCTTTAGGACTCTAATGTCCTTGGAGCTATATATGGATGGCCAAAGCTGTGGATACATGAAGAAGCCGAGCCCGCATAAAACCAGTGTTGATATATACCAAGGCATTCCCATCTTCCCAGCTAATACCAAATGCCCAGGTTTAACCTCGGCAAGCGTTTTCATTAGGTTTTCGAGGCTTCCAAACTTTATGAAAGGTATAGCAAAGACAACAACCCAAGCGACTATGAACATCATTATAGATTGTAAGAAGTTAGTCCACGCTATTCCTCTTAAGCCGCTGGTATATACGTAGGCTAGCATTATTAGCATTCCTATAACTATTCCCATATTGATGGATATCTTTCCTAAAGAAGCGGCGTTAAGTATATAACCTAAACCTTGAAGTTGAAGCTGTAGATAGGGGACGTTGAACACTATACCTATTAGGGCGACTAGAACGGCCAGGAACTTGCTATTATATCTCTTTCTGAAGAAATCCGCCTGTGTGACAAGCCCGAAAGCTTTTCCGGATTTCCAGACATATTCTGCAAAAAAGTAACCGAAGGAGTAAGCTAGGATACCATATCCTAAAGCGTACATTATGGGCATTCCGAAGGAATAGGCCCATCCACCGGTTCCCAAAAAGGCATAAGCGCTATAGATCTCTCCGGCGAGGAGCATGTACACCATGATGAAACCGAGAGATCTTCCAGAAACTAGGTATCCATCAAGGGTGAACTTTCTCTTGATTCCAGCTAAGACGCCGACGACTAACGTTAATATAATCCACCCAAAGATGATAAGTAAGCCTAAGGCTGCTTGAGACATTAAGACCACCCCTTCTTTTCGATATTATAGGCGATCAGCAAACAAAAAGGGGTTAAGATGATCCAAAGTATGTCCCAGAACATTAAAGGAGGCATTCCTAGGATCAATGGACTTTTAGTTTGAGGATTGAAGAAATTGAATAACGGTGATATAACTACATAAGCTAACCATGGTATGACGAAACCCCAAAACACAGCCTTACCCTTTCCCATCCTCATCCCCCCTTAGATTTTTGGGCTCTAGTATCCACGCTGGAGCTATACTTTTAATATTTTATTGTTTTTGCTTTAAATATGTCAAGTAGTTTCCCAAATGTTTAGAGTTAGCTTATAGCTGTCTGGCGTCGGTTTTGATTGTGGTTTTGTAAAAGGTTGAAGGATTTGAGCAGAAACCGTATACGCAAAGATTTAAGAGACGATCGAGAAGAGCCAAACAACAGAAAATTGTAAGCAATTTAACTTTTTCCACGACGTCAAAGGCGCTGTGGAATTTTTTCTTTTTGCGCAAGAGAATTTTATGTGAAAAAGCAATTGTGCTATAATACCAAATAGTAAGGTTATTAAAACTTCAAATATTTTTTCCAGAACAAGAGGGGAGAGTCATCCTTAATGAAAATTCATCTTCATTCACATCAACTTTCAGCAATTGATGCGTGGTTTAATAATAGCCGCCATGGGATAATCTCGATGGCAACGGGCACTGGAAAGACGTTCACTGCTATTGGCGCTGTGGACAAATTGTTTAAGGAAGTTGAAAAGAATGCAGTATTTATCTCAGCCCCGTATTCTCACCTTGTTACACAATGGAAAATTTCAATTGAACGGTATGACTTGAAAGCCGATTCGGTTATTGAGTGCCATTCAGGTATTCCAAATTGGTACGAAAGAGCGGTAAATGCTCTTAGAAAAGTTAAACTCGGTATCTTCAAGAGCGTTATTTTTCTCTCTACGCACAATACCATTGTAGGAGAAAAAATGAACAATCTCATCGAAGAAATAGCTCTTGATAAAGTCGCAAAATTAACTATCATTGCGGACGAAGTACATGGCATAGGTTCTAGAATGCGAAGAGAAAATCTTTCTAATCATTTCGAAAACAGGCTCGGATTAAGCGCAACACCGAAACGTATGTATGATGAAGTTGGAAACAGCTTCCTTCACGAGTACTTTGGAGAAGTCGTATTTGAATTCTCACTTTGCCAAGCTGTGAATAACGTGAATCCTGACACATTGAGAACATACCTGACTCCATATTACTACTATCCAATCCCATGTTATCTAACAGATGAAGAGATGAAGAAGTATAGTGAAGTTACAGAAAAGATAATCAAGAAAGCTAACTATCTACAAAAGTTTAATTATGGAGACCTTGAAGATGATTCCGAGCTTCAGAAATTGCTGTTCAAAAGGAGCAAAATTCTCAAGGCTTCGGTCTCGAAATACGAAGTTCTACATCGAATACTGAACCTGCTAAAAGCACACGGAAAGATCCAAAAAACAATAATCTTTTGTGATGAACAACTCATTGACCAAGTTATGGACATTCTAAACGCAGAGAAAATAAACGCTGTTAAATTTATACAGGAACTTTCCAAGCAGGAAAGAGAATATGTCCTAAAACTCTTTGAAGAGGAACAGATAGACATTCTTGTAGGAATTAAAATGCTCGATGAAGGTGTAGATGTTCCGGGAGTGGACAAAGCTATAATCCTCTCGAGCTCTACAAACCCTCGCGAATATATACAAAAGCTTGGTCGTGTACTGCGCATAGCTCCTGCAAAGAAATTTGCATATGTATACGATGTTGTAGTATTCCCGAAACCAACCGGTTTCGAAAGTGATAGGGTCTATAAGCGAATCTTAGAAGTGGAGTTTTCTCGAGTTGAAATAATGGCTCAATGTGCTGAAAACGCGTTTGAAGCGATACGGAGTGTGTCCGAAATAAAGAGGGGGTTTTTCATATGAAACCAGGAAGAGTTTCCGAACAACTCTACAAAATAATTTTAGAAGACTGTTCATCAGTATTCGGAGCAGATGGTGACTTGGTTGCAGATTTTGTAATGGAGATTTTCGGAATATATCTAAGCGAAGTCGGTCAGGAAAACGAAAGGAGACTACTTGGAAAAGTGAAAGAAAAAATTGAAAATTTCCTTGCAGAAGATTTGAAAGATTGGAATAGAAACGATTCGAACCTACTTCAAAAAGAAAATGTTGAAAACAGCAAGGAGATGTGAAGTATGAGACTTGTTAAAGTTGAGATTGCTAACTATCGTCAGTACGTTGATGCTCAGTTTAACTTCGAAAACGATAAAAACAGCGAGCTACATGTAATTGTAGGAAAGATGGGTTCAGGGAAAACAACGTTCCTTGAGGCAGTTAATTGGGCGCTGTTTGGTGAAGAATTCTTTTCTACAAAAAGACACTATGGACCAGCAAATATTAACATTGAAACTTCTTTCAACAGCGGCAGAAATTCAAACTCTGTTCCGGATATAGGCATATTGTCAAAGGTTTGCTTACAGAATGATGGTCAGTATAGAACACATGTCAAATTGGCTTTCGCTGGGGAGAAGGAACAGTTAAAAGTCAACAGAAATGCAAAATTTATCGTCTCAAATGGCAAGATTAGTCCAGCAATAGAAGCCGTTCCTTTGTCTGTTTTTTTGAATAATTCACCAATGACGGTAGACAGAGAGTTAGAAATTCAAAAACGTTTTCCGAAAGATCTACGAGAACACTTTTTCTTTGATGGTGAAAGTCTTGATGTTTACCTAAAAGAAGCACGTAGTATGCAGATAAAGAGAACCGTAGAGCGTTTGTCTGGAATATCAGATATTCAGGACTTCATAGATTTCCTCTCAGAAGTGAGAACCAAGGTAATATACAGAGAACTTCGCGATATGGAAAAGAATAACAAGCGATTAGAAGAAATTTCGCGCAAAATAGAAGAACAGGAAAAGACTCTAAAAGAACTGAATACACGTTTAGAAGAAGCAAAGCAAGAAAACGAAAAAGTCACGGAAAGGCTCAGAGAAGTAGTTCAGAAGCTTCAGTCTCTTCAGGACTACGAACGCTTAAAGGCTGAACTTGAACAACTTGAGTCAGAAAAGCAGGAGAAAATAGAAAATAAAAACCGATTAATGAGTGAAAAGCTACTTCTTACTCTTGATGAAGCCTCGTATACGTTTGGTTGGAAAGCTGTTGAAGAGCACTACAAATTGTCCGGATCAAAGGAACCTTCTATCTTAAAAGAAATACCCAGAACAGCTATTGAGCGCATGATTAATGACAAGACATGTGCAGTCTGTGGAAGCCATCTGTCTGAAGAACTTTTGAACTTACTCTACAAGTCCTTGACCTCGGAATCGTTAGTTATTTCTGAGGACTATTATAATTTGCTAAAAAGAACAATTGTTAAGAACATATCCCAAATAAGGATTCTAAATGAGCAAATCAGCGTTGTTGAAAGAGAAATTTCAGAACTTGACAAAAGATTGTATGAACTTTCAAAGAACCTTCCACCAGATGTATCATCTGCCTTAGAGCAACACCAGAACGAGAAAGTCGAACTTGAAAGGCTTAGGGATAACATTCAACAGAAAATATATGACATAACCAACAATATAAAAAGCATACAAAAAGAGCTGGAACAAAACAAGAAAGAATTGAAAGAAATGTTGGACAACAACAAATCGCTTGCGATTATAAAAAGACAACTTGAGTTTGTACAAGCACTTGAAGATATCTTAGGTAGAGGACTGGGAAAATTGAGGCAAATTATCTCCACGGATATAACATCTCACACAAAAGAATATATAAACCGTGTCATGTGGAAGAAGGACCTAATAGATAGTATCGCCTTCACTGAAGAATTTGAATTAACCGTATTTGATAAATCTGGAGCAATTCAGATAAAGGAACTTTCTGGAGGAGAACGCTCAATTCTTACACTTGCTCTTGCCTTGGCAATACATCAAACAGCTGTCTGTTTACGAAAGGGACTACCTTGACGCAAAGAGCGTTGCTGAGAACACATCTGATGAGATGCTGTACTTTATGTTCTTTTATAAAAGCAAATATGCCCGCGTTAAGATACAACTACTCAGAGAGATTTTTAACGAGAATAATAAAAGTAAGTTTTTCGTGATAGACCATTCACGGAAGACAGGTATAGGTTGGTATTACACAATTCAAAGAGTAGTCAAAGCGATTGAAAATAACTATGGTTATAAATACACCGCTTTGTTCTCAGTTGACGATGAAGAACATATTAATCATTACAAAAGGATTCTTATCAGACTTCCAGAGGACAAAGTCCAGCATGTAAAGGAAGCAGTTGACGAAGTTTATGGAGGTAGGAAAGGAAGAGAATTTCTTTCAGTTAGCGAATCCTCAGGAATTGACCTTTTAATAGAGTTCTTTGAAGAGCATTATTACGTTCCTGTCTTGGAGGCACTTAACAGAGAAGTAGTTAGAAACAAGATAGCTGATTTGATTAAAGAACCAAGCGAAATCGATTTCTTAAACGAGTTACGCTCAGCGTCAAACAAGTTTGATGTTGACTGGTGGCTTTTCAGTAAACTCGTTGAACGAAAGGACAATATTTACATACCGTATCTTGATAAAGATGACCAGGAGGCACGCTTTTATCCTGATTTCATATTCTGGTTCAAGAAAGGCAACAGATATTTGGTTGTATTTGTTGATCCAAAAGGTACTGAACATGTTGATGCAGAAAGAAAGATAGATGGTTTCGAGAAACTTTTCACTGATGCTGGAATACCGAAAAAGTTTTATGCTGAAAATTACGAAGTAAAGGTGAGATTATTCCTCTACAACAAACAACATGAATCTTCAAAGAAGTATGCAAACTATTGGATAAGGATCATTGATGAGCTTGTTAAACGAATAAATAGTGAATTCAATAACGAGTGGTAGGGCGTTTTCAATAATTGAGTCATAGGTGAAGATATAAGTATAAAAATAAAGGAGGATTCAAAATGATTCCGGTATTTGAAGAATGTTATAGACCTATATTAGAGTTTCTTGCTGATGGAAAAGAACATACATCCAGCGAAGTAAAAGAGCATGTGGCTAAATACTTTAAAGTGACTGACGATGAAAGGAAAATATTAACTCCGAGTGGTAAATGTCAATTGTTTGATAACAGAGTTCTGTGGGCAATCACATATTTAAGAAAAGCTAGAGCTATAGAAAACGCAAGATGGGGGGCCTACAAAATAACTGACCGCGGATTGAATATATTGAAAGAAAATCCAGAAATTATTAACAATGAATACTTGGAGAAGTTTGAAGAATTTTCAAGCTGGGTTAGAAGAAAGAAGACCAAACGTGAAAAGTCTTTTGAAAGTAAGCAAGCTGCTCAAACACCTGATGAAATAATATTCGAACAACTCGAAATTCTGAAAGATAACCTCAAAGAGGAATTGAGACGAAGAATTCTTGAAAAGAGTTCTCAGTTTTTTGAGAAGCTTGTTTTGGAGTTAATTGTGAAGATGGGATATGGTGGGTCGTTCGAAGAAGCAAGCAAAGTGCTTGGAAAAAGTGGAGACGAAGGTATTGATGGGGTGATTAAAGAAGACGTTCTCGGGCTGGATAATATATACTTACAAGCGAAAAGATACAATCCTGGACAATCAATAGGCAGAAAGGAAATCCAAAGCTTTGTTGGAGCGCTCCATGGCAAGGGTGCAAAAAAGGGGATATTAATCACAACTGCATCGTTTACCAAAGAAGCTCTGCAATATGCTGAAAACATCAAGGATATAAAAGTTGTTCTTATCGATGGTGACAAGTTGCTTGAGTATATGATTAAATACAACCTCGGAGTGCGTATAGATAGTGTGATTGAGATTAAAAAGGTTGATTCGGATTATTTTGGAGAGGAATAGCACAAAGGATGTAAGCTTGTTTTTACCAAACAATTTTTTAGTTCTTTAAAATGAGTTCTAAAAGACTGTGTCTTTGAAATGTTTGGTGTGTCCTAACGACGTTTCAGGGTGATTGTGATTAATCTTTCAACCTACAAGCTGTTTAGCACTTTCCGATGTCAAGGGGCATCTTCGATAGGGTGATGATATCAACAGCGTCGATTTTTGTGATAGGTTATCTATATCATATCAATTTTCTTCAAGAAGGATAAAATTAACCTTGAGTTATTGGGGAGTGTGAAGTATAATAACCGACGGGGGAGAATTATGATCTCATTTTCTTTCGAAATTAAGCACAGATGCACGCGCACACACGCGAGGGTTGGCGTTATAAAAACCCCACATGGTGAAGTAGAAACGCCTGTCTTTATGCCCGTAGGTACCCAAGCTACCGTTAAAGCTATGGAGAGGAGAGAGCTCGAAGAGATAGGGGTTACCGTCGTGCTCTCTAATACTTATCATCTTTACCTAAGACCTGGTCATAAAATTGTGGAGAAGGCAGGCGGGCTTCACTCTTTTATGAACTGGCCTCACCCTATATTAACCGATTCTGGTGGTTTTCAGGTCTTCAGCCTAACTGATCTTAGAGAGGTAAGCGATGAAGGTGTGAGGTTTAGATCTCACTTAGATGGGTCGTATCACTTCTTCACTCCTGAGAAGGTTATCGAGATAGAGGAAGCGCTTGGAGCCGATTTTATCGTTTGCTTTGATGAATGTGTTCCCTATCCTGTATCTTACTCCTATGCGAAGGAGGCCATGGAGAGGACCTTGAGATGGGCTTCAAGGTGCAAGAAAGCGAAAAGGAGGGAGGATCAGTTTCTTTTTGGTATAATTCAGGGTAGCGTTTACCCTGACCTGAGGAGAGAGAGCGCCATTAGGACTGTTGAAATCGGCTTCGATGGATATGCCATAGGTGGTTTAAGTGTGGGTGAGCCTAAAACGGTGATGTATGAGATGCTTGATATTGTGATTCCCATCCTTCCCGAGGATAAACCGAGGTATCTTATGGGAGTAGGGTATCCTACAAGTTTGCTCGAGGCAATAGAAAGGGGAGTAGATATGTTCGATTGTGTTTTGCCCACAAGAAACGGTAGAACTGGAACCATATTTACCCATCGGGGGAAGGAACACATAAGGAGTGAATCTTGGAAAGAGGATTTTTCCCCTCCTGATCCTGATTGCGACTGCTATGTCTGTAGGAATTATACGCGCGCTTACCTGCGGCATCTTTATAAGGCTGGAGAGATACTTGCTGCTCGTTTAGCTTCCTATCATAATATATATCTCCTTGTAAATCTGGTTAGGAAAGCTCGCGAAGCTATAAGGGAAGGATGCTTCCCTGAATTTAAGAGGGCCTTCATAGAGAAATTTGAAGGAGGGAAAGAAGGTTGAAGTTAAGAGGGTTAGCTGGGGTCTCCGGGATACCTGAGGTGGAAAGAGAAGTGCATGATTTTCTTCTACCTTTGCTTGCTCGCATTAGTTGTAGGCTTGGGGAAGGGAGTTATATTATAGCCCTGGTAGATGATCCTTTTACTGTAGCTGCTATAGAAGATGGTGAGATAGTTGACTGTGTCTGTTCAACGGATTCGGGAGCCTTTTCCTTGAGAACCTCTGGGGAGCTTCCTACAGGAGATCTTCTTAGGGCTTCTTTGGACGACCCGATAAGCTGGAGAAAGAGGTTGCTTATGGAGGGGGGTATCTACTCTTACCTTTCTACTGATGACTTAGGCGAAGCTCTAAAAAGAGACCCTCTTTTGGTGGAGGCTATGGCTTATCAGATGGCAAAGGAGATATGGGCCATGGCTACTGTTTTCTGCGGCAATTTTGATGCTATAGTTCTTAGTGGCGGACTTTTAAGTAACGAGATCTTTAAGAGCATGTTAACTAAGAGGCTGGAACCTCTTAGTAAAAAAATAATCGTTTTGGAGGTGGTTTAGTTGCTAAAGAGCTTGCTTAGCCTTTTAGATATGGCTCGCGGTAAGGGTGCAAGACTTGCAGTTGCGGCGGCAGAGGATTCTCACGTCCTTGAGGCTGTGGAAGATGCCCGTAAGAGGGATATAATCAGTGGGGCGTTGATAGGCTCTAAGCCTGCTATCGAGAGGGTGGCTAGGGATCTTGGTATTGACCTTAGTAACTATGAGGTATATGATGTTCCCGATCCAGTTGACGCTGCTTATAGGGCTGTGGAGCTAGTTCATGAGGGCAAGTGTGATTTTCTGATGAAGGGGTATCTTCAAACAGCTGAGTTGGCGAGGGCTGTTTTGGATAAGGATAAGGGTCTGAGGACAGGTAGGATCCTCTCTCTTGTCTCCCTCTTCGAAGTAGCTACCTATCCAAGGGTTTTTGCTATAACAGATGCCGGTATAACTATAGCGCCTGAGCTTGAACAAAAGGTCGATTTAATAAACAACGCGGTTGATGTGATGCATAAGCTTGGTTATGAGAATCCAAAAGTTGCTATAGTGAGCGCCGTTGAGGTGGTCAATCCGAAGATTCCAGCTACGGTTGACGCGGCTATCCTTGCCAAGATGAACCAGAGAGGGCAGATAAAGGGGTGCATAGTTGATGGTCCCTTTGCCCTTGATAACGCCGTTTCAGAGGAGGCCGCTAAGCATAAAAAGATAGAGAGTCCTGTTGCGGGGAAAGCGGATATAATAGTCCTTCCGGATATAAATGCTGGTAATGTTCTATATAAGGCTCTCGTATTCATAGCTGGTGCTAGGACAGCGAGCGTGGTCATGGGGGCCAAAGTTCCTGTCGTTTTAACCTCAAGGGCAGATAGCGCTGAAGCTAAGCTTCTTTCCATAGCCTTGGCTGCTGTTTGTTCTAGGTAATCCTTAGCCATGTTGATTTTTGTAATAAACCCTGGTTCCACATCTACGAAGATCGCTCTTTATGATGAAGATCGGGAGCTTTTCTCCGAGACCTTGAGGCATGCTAAGGAGGAGTTGATCAAGTATAGTAGGATAATAGATCAATATCCATTTAGAAGAGAGATAATCCTTGATTTTCTTAGAAGTAAAGGAGTTTCTCCTTCTATGTTGTCAGCCGTTGTAGGAAGAGGTGGGTTACTTAAGCCTATTCCTGGTGGAACCTATTTGGTAAACGATGCCATTTTGAATGACCTTAAGGAGTCAAGGTATGGTGAGCATGCTTCGAACTTGGGAGCCATACTGGCGCATGAGATAGCGAGGGATGCGGGTTGCCCTGCTTATATAGTTGATCCTGTGGTTGTTGATGAGCTTGAAGATATAGCCCGGATTTCGGGGTTGAAGGACTTCAAACGAAGAAGTATATTTCACGCTTTGAACCAGAAGGCTGTTGCAAGAAGGGTAGCTCAGGATTTAGGGAAAAGCTACGAGGAAGTTAACCTAGTGATAGCGCATCTTGGTGGTGGTATATCAGTAGCTGCTCATAGGAGGGGAAAGGTTGTAGATGTGAATAACGCCTTAAATGGGGATGGCCCTTTCACTCCTGAAAGGTGCACTACCATCCCTACGCTTAAGCTCCTTGACCTTATTGCTCAAGGAATGGACGAATCTTTCTTGGCCAAGAGGATAGTCGGCAATGGAGGTTTGGTAGCCTATTTTGGAACCAACAGCGTTTTAGACGTTGAGAAAAGGATAGACTCTGGTGATGCCAAAGCTGAGCTCATTCTTAAAGCTATGGCCTATCAGATTTCTAAGTGGATAGGGAAGATGGCGAGCGTCTTGGGTAGGGGGATAGATGCCATAGTCTTAACGGGGGGTATTGCTTACAGCCCAAGAGTTGTAAATTGGATAAAGGAAAGAGTCTCCTTCATCGCACCAGTCATGGTCTATCCTGGAGAGGATGAGATGAAAGCTCTCGCTCTCGGCGCTTTAAGGGTAATCAGGGGAGAGGAGAAAGCCAAGATCTACGAATAGGTAAGTAGGGGGAGTCCAGGGATTAAGACTCCCCCTTATCTTTTTTCCATCTAAGTATAGGTTCTTTAGCTGCTTTTACCTCGTCTAGCCTTCTTACAGGCGTTGTGTGAGGAGCTTCTTTAAGAAGTTGTGGGTTCTCTTTGGCTTCCTTTGCTATCTTTAGCATAGCTTCGATAAATGCATCTAAGGTTTCCTTAGTTTCCGTTTCCGTTGGTTCTATCATTATGGCCTCCTCCACTATCAGAGGGAAGTAGATAGTCGGCGGATGAAAACCATAGTCCAAGAGCCTTTTAGCTATATCTAATGTTTTAACTCCGTACTCCTTAAACTTCTTTCCCGATAGAACTCCTTCGTGCATAGGGGGTTTATCATAGGGCAGATCGTAAACCTCTTTTAGTTTGTTTATAACATATCTTGCGCTAAGGACAGCGTTTTCTGATACCCTCTTGAGCCCTTCGGCTCCCATCATTCTTATGTAAATGTAAGCTTTAATCATAACTGAGAAGTTACCGTAAAAGGTTTTGACCTTCCCTATACTTAAGGGCCTGTCGTAGTCTAAATGATATTTGCCATCTCTTTCTACTATCACGGGTACAGGTAAAAATGGTTCAAGCTCCTTTTTTACAGCGACTGGTCCAGATCCTGGGCCTCCTCCGCCATGGGGGGCAGCAAAGGTCTTATGTAAATTAAAGTGAAGTACATCAAAACCCATGTCTCCCGGGCGCGATATCCCCATTAGGGCGTTAAGGTTAGCTCCATCTCCGTAGAGTAAAGCCCCTACGGAGTGCGTTAGTTCAGCTATTTCCGCAATCTTCTCCTCAAACAATCCCAGGGTGTTTGGGTTTGTTATCATGACAGCAGCGGTTTCCTCATCGAGTTCTCCCCTTAGCCTGTCTATGTCTATGCAACCATCTTTCCCTGATTTTATCTCCACGGCCCTATATCCAGCTAAGGTGCACGATGCGGGATTTGTGCCGTGAGCCGAGTCGGGAATTATAACCTTCGTTCGTTTCTTTCCCTTATGTTCATGGTAAGCTCTTATTAGAAGCAGTCCCGTGAGCTCACCATGGGCTCCCGCTGAAGGTTGTAAAGTTATAGCGTCAAATCCTCCTATCTCGCATAAGAATTTCCCGAGCTCAAACATTATCTTTAATGCTCCTTGTACCAGCTCCTCGGGTTCATAGGGGTGAAGCGTCGAGAATCCCTTTAGTGAGGCAAGCTTTTCGGCTATCCTCGGGTTATACTTCATCGTACAAGAGCCTAAGGGGTAAAAGTGAGTATCAACGCAGAAGTTAAGTTGGGAGAGCCTAGTATAGTGCCTTATGACCTCAATTTCGCTTACCTCCGGTAGAGAGGGGTCTTCTTCTCTTAAGAGTCGTTTATCTAGTATTTCCTCAACTTTTAGCTCCTTAAGCTCATCCTCTGGTATAGATACCCCTTTTCTTCCGCTTTTCCCCAGCTCAAATATGAGTTTTTCAGACATCTTTTATCTCCCCCAGAAGCTTCGCAAGATCTGACAAGACCTCTAGGCTGTGTATTTCAGTTACATTTATTAGAATAGAATCCTCCAAAGATGGGTAGAACCTTCCAAGCGGAAGACCAATCAGGAAGCCTTTTTCAATTCCTATTTCAAGAGCCTTTTGCGGGTTTTTAAATTTAACAGCAAACTCGTTATAGAAAGGAGAAGAGAACCTTAACTTTACCCCATTTTTCGATAGTTCCTTGGCTAAAAAGTGAGCTTTTTTAAGATTTATCTCTGATATTCTCTTAAAACCTTCCTTACCAACGGAAGCCAAATATATGGTTGCTGCGATCGCGCACATATTATGATTTGTACATATGTTTGAGGTGGCCTTCGCTCTCCTTATATGTTGTTCTCGAGTTGAGAGGGTTAAAACGAACCCCCTTTTCCCCTCTATGTCAATTGTTTCCCCAACGATTCTCCCAGGCATGTTCCTTATATATTCCATCTTGCTTGTGAATATCCCAAGGTATGGACCTCCAAAGTTTAGCGGTATACCGAGAGATTTACCTTCTCCTACGGCTATGTCTGTTTTATAACTTCCGGGAGGTTTAAGGATACCTAAGGATATGGGTTCCGTGACGCAGGAGATTAGCATGGCGTTAACTCTTTCTCTTAGATTCTTTATTTTTTCTATGTTCTCGATGATTCCTAGAAAGTTTGGATTTTGTATCGCAAAGGCAGCAGTATCGTCTGATATCTTTTTCTCCAAGGCCTCTATGTCGGTTTCTCCGCTTTCCTTAAATTGAACTTCACTTACCTTAAATCCGGCGCTCTCAAGGTAGGTGCGGACTACCCTCCTATATTCAGGATGTATCGCTGAAGATAGAATAACTTCGTTTTTCTTTGTGATTCTCAGAGCCATGAGACAAGCTTCAGCTAAGGCTGATGCTCCATCGTAAACAGACGCATTTGAGACCTCCATGTTGAAGAGTTCGCACATCATCGTTTGGAACTCGAAGAGAATCGTTAGCGTTCCTTGACTTGCCTCAGGCTGATAAGGTGTATATGGAGAGAATATCTCTCCTCGATTAAGGAGGCTCTCGACCGTAGAAGGTATCCAGTGATTATAGCTTCCTGCTCCAATGAATGATATGTAGTCCATTACTCCCTTATTCATAGAGGCTATCCTTTCTATTTCCCTTTCTATCTCCATCTCTGAAAGAGGGTTTGGAAGCGATAAGGGAGATTTTAGCCTTATTTTCTCAGGAATATGAGAGAAAAGCTCTTCCTTTTCTTTTAATCCCAGACTTTCAAGCATTTCTCTTACATCTTCTTCCGTGTGAGGGATGAAAGGCATATCTATCCCTCCGTTATTAGTCTTTCGTATTCCTCTGCTGAAAGGAGCTCCTCGAGTTCTTCTGGTTTACTTAGCTCTATTTTGAATAACCACCCCTTTCCATAGGGGTCTTCGTTTATTAGGTTGGGAGAGCTGTTTAGATCCTCATTTACTTCAACTATCTTTCCACTCACAGGTGTGTATATGTCTGAGGCTGCCTTAACGGATTCGACGACGGCGACGCCTTCCATCTTTTTAACTTCTCTTCCTACTTCTGGTAGTTCGACGAAGACAATATCTCCAAGCTGCTCTTGGGCGTATGAGGTGATACCCACGGTTCCAATCCCATTTTCTACCCTTATCCACTCATGCTCACTGGTGTACCTTAGATCTTTCGGCACCATATCTGGGCTTCACCCCCTCTTATAAAATGGAAGGGCGGTTAAAATTGCCTTCCTAAGCTTATCTCGTATCTCTATAGATATCTCTTCCTCTTTAAACTCATGCTTTACATATCCCATAGCTATATATTCTCCAAGACTTGGAGAGAAACCCCCACTCGTTACGTATCCGACCTCCTTTCCGTTGCTAAATATCCTTTGCCCCTGCCTTGGGACGCTTTTATCGACCATTTTTAATCCAATCAATCTTTTGATTGGTGCTCTTTCCAATAGAGCCTCTTTCCCTATGAAGTTTCTTTCCGTGTCTACGAATTTTTCCAGGTTTGCTTCTATTGGTGTCGTTTCTTCATCGAGCTCATGTCCGTAAAGGGGCATACCTGCTTCTAACCTTAAGCTATCCCTTGCACCTAAACCGCAGGCCTTGACTCCCATTTCAAGCAAGGTTTTCCATAGTTTTATTATGGTTTCAGGTTGGGCGTAGATCTCGAAACCTAGTTCTCCGGTGTAGCCTGTCCTTGAGACAAGCTGAATCTTCAGATCTCTTAATTCTATCTCCCTTTCGAAGCTGTAGTATTTTAGGCTTGAGAGGTCGAAGTTAAATAGGTTTTTGAAGATCTTACCAGAGTTGGGTCCCTGAACTGATATAGCGGCTATGTCCTTTGATAAGTCTTTAACATTAGTTTTTGGAGAAGCTCTTTCTCTTATCCAATTTAAATCCTTTTCTATATTTCCCGCGTTAACGACTAAGAGGAATCTGTTCTCATCAAAGGTATAGACTATTAGATCGTCGATTATACCTCCCCTTTCATTTAATAAGAAGGAGTAAGCGGCTTTTCCGGAAGTTAGCTTCTTTTCTTGGACAGGTGTCAAGTTTAAAATGGTATCCTTCGCCCCTTCTCCAGATATTTCGATTTCCCCCATATGACTTATGTCAAACATTCCTACATTTCTTCTTACTGATAGGTGCTCTTCTATTATACTCTCGTACTGAACTGGCATCTCCCAGCCGTTGAAATCGATGATTTTGCCTCCCAATAGGATGTGTTCTTCATATAGTGGCGTCCTTTTCAAAACCTTTCACCTCCTCTTTATGCCGTTTCTACTCTGTTTCTTCCATTCTTCTTTGCTTTGTAAAGTGCCTGGTCTACCTTTAGGAGTAGCTTCTCTGGGCTGTTTCCATCATCAGGGAAAGATGCCACCCCGAAACTACAAGTTATCTGAGGATATAAAGTAGGAATGTCTTTCTCTATGTATCCTCTATAGCAGAAGTTATGGTTTTCTATCATAACTCTTAATCTTTGCGCTACCTTAATAGCATTTTCTTTAGATGTTCCTGGAAGCAAGATAATGAACTCTTCTCCGCCGTATCTATATATATTATCCTCTGGGCGAAGATTAAAGGATATTAACTTTACCAAGATCTTCAGGACGCAATCTCCAACTAAATGTCCATTAAGATCGTTAATCTTTTTAAAGCGATCTATATCGAACATTATTAGCGAAAGGTTCTCACCTTCTATTTTAGCTCTTTCAAGCATTTCTTCAAGGTCTTTCTCAAGACTCCTTCTATTAAATGCGCCTGTTAAGTGATCTCTTGAGGATAGTTTCTGTAAAGCTTCATTGGCTCTCTCAAGCTCAAATTGTAACTCCATTATCTTCGTTATGTCGGTGAAGGAGAGTAAGAAGTATCCCCTTTCTTCTAGGTTGTTTCCCCTTACAATCACATGGAGGATTTCTCCATCATCTCTTGTGAGTTTCACTTGCAAATCTCCAGATATCCCTTTCTGAATTTTGGTTATATATTGGGAGATTAGGTCTCTATCTTCTGGATATACTAGATTAATTAAGCTTTCTCCCTTAATTTCGTTTTTATCTTTTCCCAGCATTCTTGCTAATGCGCTATTCATATCCTTTATTTTCAGATCTTCCTTTTCGCACAAAGCTATTCCCACTTGAATCGTTTCCCAAGTTGTTTTGAGGTTCTCCATTTTTTCTCTTAATCTCCTTGTAAGAAGAAACGTTATGCTTAAAGCTGCTAATGATCCTGTTCCTACAAGTAAGCCCGCAAGCATGTTTGCTTTCTTAACTCTATTTCTTAGATCTTCCTCGTATATTGTCCCCAATACATACCAGTTAAGTGGTTTATAAAGCTTGACGAAGGATATCTTTCTTTCCACTTTCTTGAAATCTGGACTGTACCATAGGTATTCAAAGAAGTTATTTTCTCCTCTTATAGCTGTTTCTCTTATAATTTTCTTTAGGTCTCTACCTGTCTGGGGTTCAGGAGGGACCATACTCCCCTCCCAGCCTTTAACTGGGTGAATTAAAAAATAATCGCTATCTCCGGAGACGATAACTATATATCCCCTTTCCTGTATACTTATCTCTGAGATTTTTCCCCTTAATTTTCTTAAGGTTTGGTAGGCTCTTTTGTTAAACTCCTCTTCTAACCCGGATAGAGGATAAATAAATGCGATGATTTTATCATCCTTAGGCAGTTTCTTTAGGTAAAGTATCTTTGGAGAAACAGGGTCATTTAATCTTACGAATAAAGATTCTTTAGTCTTCATTCTATTTAAGCTCTTTTCTAAGACTTCTTTTGGTATGTCTTTTATGTCTCCTTGTAAATATATATTCTCCTTCCTGTCAAGAACCAGGATGCTCAGGTTTTCGATAAAGATGCTTTTGGTTAATATCCCTTTTAGCTCTTCCGTATATTTTTCAAGCAGTGGAAGGATAAAATTGGCAAAATTTCCAAGTTTTTTATGAATCTCTAGTATTCTAGATTCTTTTTCTTCATGAACGGTGGTCATGCTAACCTCTATTAAGTTGATCGTTGTATCGATGATACTGTTCACGAGATCTTTTTCAGTCTTATGTACGATGTTTTGAATAAGGTCAAAAACCAAGATGGTAACTATAGGTACGGTCATTAAAACTAGTGCTATTGAAACAAACAGGATCTTCGATAATACCGATTTTCGCATTCTTTCTCCTCCCTTACATTTATGATATATCACTTTTGGAGTAAGTTCAACATGTTTTCTCTGGGTTTGGGGCAAAAGGGCTTGTTCTTTTGGATCTTTTTATGCTTGTTAAACTTTTTATGTAGCTTTATAATGTAAGCTAGATGCATCATCTTAGGAAAGGAGGGATTTGGATGGGGCAGGGTGGTTTTAGGGAGGATCCAAGGTATGCTCAGACGCGTAAAGAGGTCATCGTGGTTTTGGTTTTGCTTATCGCTAATATCTTATGGTGGTTTATCTTCGCTTATGGTCTGGGTTCTAAGCCTCCTCAGGAATATTCCTACGTTTTGGGTTTTCCTGCTTGGTTTTTCTGGAGCTGTATAGCTAGCTTAATTGTGTTTAGCATTTTAGTGGTTTTAGTAATCCCCATGTTTTTTAAGGATATTCCTCTTGATAGCGAAAGTGAAGGAGGTGAAAGAGGATGAACCTTACCAGAGAGGTATTAATGCAAATTTGGATACCTTTGCTTCTTTATCTTGCTGTAGTTATATATATAGGGTTATATAGCAGTAAGATAGCTAGGAAAGAGAAGGACTTTTTAGGAGAGTACTTTCTGGGCAGAGCCAATTTTGGTGGATTTGTCGTAGCCATGACGCTGGTTGCAACTTACGTAAGCGCTTCAAGCTACTTAGGTGGACCAGGCGCGGCCTATACTCAAGGGCTAGGATGGGTTTTGCTTGCCATGACTCAGCTACCTGCTGCTTATGTTACCCTGGGCATATTAGGTAAAAGATTCGCTATAATCTCAAGAAAGGTAAGGGCTGTAACGCTTATAGATGTTTTGAGAGAAAGATATGATAATAATCCGATAGTTGTTTGGTTAGCCTCTCTTGGTGCTGTTATCTTCCTTATGGTCGCGGTTGTAGCCCAATTTGTAGGGGGAGCCAAGCTCTTTCAAACGTTAACTGGCTTACCCTATCTTTGGGGGCTCCTATTGTTTGGTGGCGTAGTCTTAGTCTATGTGACTTGGGGAGGTTTTAGAGCTGTTGTCTTGAGCGATGTTATTCAAGGAGTGGTTATGTTCTTTGGAGTAATACTTCTTATATTTATGGTTTTCTACAAAGCTGGTGGAACCTATAACGCTATGCAGACCTTGGGTAAGATAAATCCAGAGCTTTTAACCCCCTTTGGAGTTAAGAACTTCATAACGATCCCTTGGATCTCTTCCTTCTGGATATTGGTATGTATAGGAATTATAGGTTTGCCTCAAAACGCTTTAAGAGCGATGGTTTATAAAGATTCTAAATCTATGCACTCTGCGATGATCATAGGTACTATAGTTGTTGGCTTTTTGATGCTCGGGCTCCATCTTGTAGGTGTAGTCGCGAGGGTCATAATACCGGAGATACCTAAAGGGCTTACTAATGACACCATTATCCCCTTACTCGCTTTAAACCTTCTTCCTCCGTGGTTGGCGGGCTTGCTTTTGGCTGCTCCTCTTGCTGCTATTATGTCTACGGTGGACTCTCAGCTTATATTGGTCTCAAGCGCCATAGTTAAGGATCTTTACTTGAACTATATAAACCCCAAAGCTGATCAAAGGAAGATTTCTAGATTAAGCATGTTGTTTACGGCACTAGTTAGTTTGATAGTTATCCTCTTCGCCATAAAGCCTCCGTCTTTGATAATTTGGATAAACTTATACGCCTTTGGAGGTCTTGAGGCTACATTTTTCTGGTTGATAATATTGGGGCTTTACTGGAAGCGAGCCAATGCTCCCGGAGCCATAGCCTCTATATTGGTTGGGGTTACAAGCTTCATTCTTTTAAGTCAATATTGGAAGAGACCCTTCGGAACTCATCCTATAGTTTTAACCTTGGTTCTTGGCTTTATAGCTTTTTACATAGTTTCACTCTTAACCAAGCCTCCTAAGGAAGAAACTATAAGGAAGTTCTGGGGAGCCTAAGTTTAAAGGGGGGGTTATCCTGGAGAGCTATAAAGAGAAGGTGCTGAGCTTGATAGATGAGGATGCTTTAGTCTCTTTAACCCAGGAGCTTATAAGAATACCAAGCGTTTATGATCCAAACGATGATTCGGCCAATGAGGAGAAGGTTGCTAGCTTTTTATATGAAAGGCTTAAAAGCTTAGGTTTTGAGGTCCATATGGAAGAGGTAGCCCCTAAGAGGCCTAATTTGGTGGCCCTGCTTAGGGGCCACCGTGAGGGTAGAACCATACTTCTTGAGGGGCATACGGATGTTGTTACGCCTGGTGATGTTAGCAAGTGGAGCTATGATCCCTTTGGTGGGGTGATCGTTGGCAGGAGGATTTATGGTAGGGGAGCTTGTGATACCAAGGGGAATCTAGCTGCTTCTATAATTGCCGCTAAGGCGATAAAAGATTCTGGCGTGAACTTCTCGGGGAAAATAATACTGTGCATACCAGTTGATGAAGAGGGTTTGATGGTAGGTATAAAGGAGTTTATAAGGCGCGGTTGGGCAGACGATGTTGATGGAGCTATAATATGTGAGCCTGTAGATAATAATATCTGCCTTGATATAAAGGGGGCGATAAGGGCCTTAGTGCGAGTTAAGGGTAAGATGGCCCATGGATGCATGCCCTATGCGGGGATAAATCCCAACTTCGGTATGGCTAAGATTATCCTAAAGTTGAGGGAGCTGGAAGAGGAGGAGAAGAGGCTTTTGGGTTATCACAGGTTTTTAGGTTATCCGAGCATAACACCAACGGTTGTTATGTCACCATCTAGTGGTAAGGGGCAGCTTAATGTTATACCGGAGGATAGTTCCATAGCATATGATATAAGGACTGTTCCGGGGCAGAAAGATGAAGAGCTCATTGAGAAAATAAGAGGGGTTATCGATGAGATAAAGGATGAGATTGAGGAGTTTAGATATGAGCTTGAGGTTATAGAAAGAAGACCTTGTGTTAGTACTGACCCTAATGAGCCTATAGTTAAGGCTGTTGATAAGGCCTATAGGGAGGTTACGAGGAAAGCTCCAGTTTATAATGGTGTGCCTGGAGCTACTGATGGGACTTTCCTTAAGGCCTGGAAGGGAATCCCCGTGGTAGTTATAGGAGCCGGGGGAAGAGAGGTTCCCCATCAGGTTGATGAATATGTTGATATTGATCAGCTTGTTGAGACGGCTAAGATATATGCTCTGAGCATATTAAATTTTTTAAGGGGGGAGGATAATGAATACCGTTGAGAAGTATAGAGAGTACGTAAATACAAGTATGGTTAAGGCTATCGAGCCCGTCGTTATCGAGCGGGCTAAAGGGGCGGTGATATATTCCGAGGATGGCAAGGAGTATATAGATTGCTTCGCTGGCATAGCGGTCGTTAACGCTGGACATTGCAATGATGAGGTCATAAGGGCCGTAAAGGAGCAGGTGGAAAGGTTGATACATGCTTGTACTTATGTTTATTATATAAAGCCTGTAGCAGATTTGGCCGAGAAGCTAGCAAAGATTACTCCTGGTAAGTTAAAGAAGACCTTCTTTGCCAACAGTGGTGCTGAAGCGAATGAGGCTGCTATGAGAGCCTCAAAGCAGTTTACAGGGAGGTACGAATTCATAGCTCTTCAATATTCTTTTCATGGAAGAACAGTCGGAACTTTAAGCATCACTGGAAACATGGGAAGAAAGAGAGGCGGTGGGCCATACCTATCTGGAACCGCCTTTTCTCCTGCTCCTTATTGCTATCGCTGTTCCTTTGGGCTTTCCTATCCTAGCTGTGATTTGAGGTGTGCCAAGTTCTTAGAGGATGTTATAAGGTTTCATACAAGCGGTAGCGTGGCAGCTTTCTTCGCTGAACCGGTTATGGGCGAGGGAGGCATAATAGTGCCACCGCCTGAGTACTTTAAAGAGGTTAAAACTATACTTGATAAATATGGGATTCTCTTCATAGCGGATGAGGTTCAAAGTGGTTTTGGAAGAACGGGAAAGATGTTTGCCATAGAGCATTATGGGGTTGAGCCTGATGGAATGACCATGGCTAAAGGGATAGCTGACGGTTTCCCCTTGGGTGCCTTCATAGCGAGGGAGGAGCTGGCTAATGCTTTTAAACCAGGGGATCACTTGAGCACCTTTGGAGGAAACCCAGTTTCTTGTGCTGCTGCCATGGCCAACATCAACTTCATGCTCAGGGAAAACCTACCCTATCAGGCGGAGAAGAAGGGCATGTGGTTCTTAGAGAAGCTTTGCGAGCTCAAGGAAGAGTTCAAACTAATTGGAGATATTAGAGGTAAGGGGTTAATGATAGGGATAGAGCTCGTTAAGGATGAGAATAAGACCCCAGCTTCTCAGGAAGCTGAGAGACTTAGGGGGCTGTGTAGAGAAAGGGGGCTTCTTGTTGGAGTAGGGGGTGTTAACGCTAACGTTATAAGGATACAGCCTCCTTTAGTCATATCTGAGAGGGAGTTAGAGGATGCCTTTAGTATCTTAAAGGAGAGCTTCTCTATGTTATAAAGAAGATAAAAAGGGTTAATCTGAGCTCTCCTAGAAAGCTCCTTTAAGAAAGTCTATTCTTGTGTTAAAATTTTCTTAAAGGAGGTGTTCTAAGATCGGCGAAAGTAGAATAGTTGTTGTGACCACTGGCGGGACTATTTCGATGGATGGCTCTGAAGAGGAGGGGGTTATGCCTAGCCTCAAGGGGGAAGATCTTCTCGAACACTTGACCGTTTTTCCTCCGGGTGTTTCCGAGATAGATGTCAGAAATTGGAAGGCTCTTCCCTCCGGTTATATGCGTGTTAGCGATATTCTCGAGCTTGCCTTAATGATAAGGGAGCTATCTAAGAGTTACGATGGTATAGTTGTAACTCATGGGACAGACGCCCTTGAAGAAACTTCGTATATGGTCGATCTATTATATGGAGGGTCAGCTCCTGTTGTGTTTACGGGAGCCATGTATCCTTTAAGTTTTCCGGGAAGCGATGCTTTGCGAAACCTTTATAATGCCATAAGGGTTGCATCGTGCTTCGATGCGATAGGTCAAGGAGTTTTAGTCGTTATGAATGACGAGATTCACGCCGCTTCTGAGGTCGTCAAGCTTAAATCATCTGGTATAGATGCTTTTTCATCTCTTCCCTTCGGTCTTTTGGGTAACTTAACGCCTAAGGGTGTAGAGTTCAGAAGAAGGCTGATTAGAAGGGAGTTTTATGAAACAGATAAGGTTGAGGAAAGGGTTGCACTGATAAAGGCTTACTTTTCAATGGCTCCAGATATAATTGATTTTCTGGTTTCCGCTGGTTACAAGGGTATAGTTATAGAGGCTATGGGGGTTGGGAATCTCCCTCCCGATGTAACACCATCCATAGATAGGGCTCTAGATAAAGGGGTTGCAATCGTTCTCGCGAGCAGATGTCCAGCTTCAGATGTGGTTCCAATCTATGGATACAAAGGGGGAAGCTTGGATATATTGAGCAAGGGGGTTATATCTGGGGGCAAGCTTAATGGTCTAAAGGCGAGGGTCAAGCTTATGGTTCTTCTCGGGATCACGCACGATCTTGAGGAGCTCAGGGCAAGGTTCTCTTGAAAGAGGGGTGTTCTTAGGTGAAGGATAAGTTCGAGGGGGCGCTTTTAGGGCTTGCAGTAGGTGATGCCTTAGGCATGCCTTTTGAAGGATGGGTGTCTAGGGATATAAGGAAGAAGTGGGATAGGAAGAGCTTTCTTTCAAGGGCGGGTTTAAAACCAGGGCAGTTTACGGATGATACGATGCTCGCTATGGTTCAAGCTGAAAGCCTTATAGATAAAGGAGATCTAGATCCGGAAGATACAGCTAAGAAGTTAGTGGAGTGGTATAAAAAGGGTGATACAAGGGGGATAGGAAAGGTTAGTAAGGAGGCTATAGAGAAACTTCTTAAGGGAATCTCCTGGAAGGAGAGCGGCATAGGTGGGGAGATGGCAGCTAGTAATGGAGGAGCTGTTAGAGTTATCCCCTTGGGGCTCTTTTATCACGATGACTTAGATAAGCTTAAGGATAGGGTTAAGCTTGCTGTGGAGATAACTCATAAGAATTCAGAGGCCATAAAAGGGGCTCAGGTTGTAGCCTATGCTATAGCTCGTGCGTGTAGGGGGGATTTAAACCCAGCTAGCTTACTTGCTGATGCTGCCAAGTATGTGGGTAGTTCTGAGATGGGGAAGAAACTGGAGAAAGCTCAAGGGCTTTTAGATGAGGATTTCCCCCCAATGGATGCTCTGCCTCTAATCGGGACAGGGGTTAATGTGGTTGAGAGCGTACCTAGCGCTCTCTATTGTTTTGCCTTTTCGCCCGAGAGCTTTTTAGGAACCGTGGTTAACGCTGTTATTGCTGGTGGAGATACGGATACTATAGCTGCTATAGCTGGTGCGATAAGCGGTGCTTTCAACGGAGTAGGATCCATTCCAAAGGAATGGGCAGGTGGTGTAGAAAAGGGAGAGCAGATAATATCTCTGGGGGATAGGCTTTATGAAGCTTGGTTGAAGAGGGGAGGAAAGTCAGGTTAAATAATGGCTTCTGTGATTGAGAATGATGAGCTTGAGAAGAGGAGGAAGGAGATAGAGAGAATAAGTGAAACAGCCCGGCTAGCTCTTATATTCGCTACCGATAAGAGGTATTATATTCCGCTTACGCCTGAAAACTATGAGAGAAGCTATAGGATAGTGGAAAGCCTGAAGGAGCGAGGGGTTTCTCTAACATGGGAGAACTTCATTAAGGAGTGGGGATTAGGAAGCGGTCCAAGCGATAAGGAAACGGTCTTGGCAGAAGCTTCGGCTAAGCTTTACGCTGTGGCTGAAGGTTTAGCTACTCAGGCTGACCAGCTTCACGGAGTAGGTAAGGACTTTGGCTCAACGATAGAGATATTTGTGGATGGTATAAGGGAGATTAAGGATAGAAGAGATGTAATTTCTCTTATAAGGGATCTGCTTCAGGAGGTAGCTGAAGCTCATAGGAAGGTTGACGAGTTAACACGAGAGCTTGAAGAATCAAAGCAGCAGATAAAGGATCTTAAACAGGAGCTTAGGAGGGTTCAAACTGAGGCTTTGACAGATCGACTTACAGGCGCGTTAAATAGGGGTAGCTTGGAAATGATGGTCTTGCTGAACATAAAGAAGAAAAAAGCAGAAGGTGTTCCATTCTCTGTGGCGATATACGATATAGATAATTTCAAGGACATAAATGATAGCTATGGGCACATATTTGGGGATGAAGTGTTAAGGAAAGTGACAGAAACTGTTAAGGCTAGCTTATCTAATGGAGATCTCCTATATAGATATGGCGGGGATGAGTTCTGCGTTCTCTTGCCTGGTAGAAGGCTTAATGACGCCCTTGATGTTATGAATAGGGCTCTTTCTAACGTTGAGAAACTATCTTTTCCAACTGATAAAGGTAAGTTATTGAAGGTTAGCATAAGCATAGGTTTAGCTGAAGCCGTGAAAAAGGATACCCCTAAGGATCTGCTTTTAAGGGCTGATGAGTGTTTGTACCTTGCTAAGAGGTCTGGAAGAGGAAACATAAAGACTGAGAGGGACCTTAAGCTTTCATTAGGAGGAAAGTTTGTTGAGTAAAGTTTAAGCAGGCAAGCGTTACATGGGGTTTGATAGTAGCGTTCTTTTTGCTGTTTTGAGGGAAGTAGAATCTTCGTTGGTTGGAGAGAAAGTTAAAGATGTAAAAGGATGGCAAGGGGGATTTTCCATTGGGTTTCAGCGTGGTTCTCCTCTAGTTGTGAATCTATCTCCGCAATATTTTTCGCTTTTCCTTTCAAGCTTTGAGTTTCAAGAGCAGGAGGAGAAGCATTCTCCATTTGTACTGTTACTGAGAAAGCACCTCATCGGTTATAAGCTCGTAAGTGTAGAGCAGCATGAGTTCGATAGAATAGCTATTTTCACCTTCGAAGCTCTTTATCCTGGTCGGTTTGTGGAAAGAAAAAGTTTGGTTTTGGAGCTAATACCAAGTAGGTTAAATGCAGTTTTGATAGGGGAGGAGCGCAGGGTAATCACTCACTGGAAAGGAAGCCCGCTTGAATCTAACTTTTATTTACTGCCAACCTTAAAGTGTATAAATCCTCTCCTTGTAGGTGAGCTCTCTCAAGAGATGCCGCTTGACCTTTTTCAAGGTGTGAGTAAAAATGTGAGGTCCTTTCTTGAATCGTTCGGTGACAGGCTGCAGGGGTGGAATGAGTGGATTTATGCCTTAAGGGAGAAGCGCTTTTCCCCTACCCTTTTCTTAACCTCAGAGGGATGTCCCATTGACTACTGGGTGCTTGACTATGATTTAGAAGGAGCTCCTATTAAGAAACACTTCGAAAGGCCCTCTCAGTTAATAGAAGCTTTCTTAAGCGAACGTATAAGGTTTGAGGAGGCAAGGGAAAAGGAAAAGAGGAGGGAAAGCGAATTAAGCGATAGAAGGAACTATCTTCTTAAAAAGAGGGATAAGCTTCTTTCGCTTATAGCTAGAAAAGATGAGGTTAGGAAGCTTGAGATTAAGGGAGAAACCATATTCGCTAACCTCTCTTTTCTTCCCTCAAAAAGCGATGTACTTTATCTTCCTAACCCTTACACAGGTGAGGTTGAGGAAATAAAGCTTGATCCATCGCTCTCTTTGGTTTTAAATGCTCAAAGGTTTTTGAAGGAGGCCTCTAAGCTTAGAAGGGGGATAAAGAAGGCAGAAGAGGAGCTTAAGAAGGTAGAGGAGGAGCTCTCAAAGATAGATAGCATTTCCTCAAAAGAAGGGAAGAAGGAGAAAGAGGATTTAAGTAAAGAGTTGCCTTTTAGGGAGTTCAGGTACGGAGAGTGGAGGATATTGGTAGGTAAAGGGGCATTGAGCAATGAAATTCTAACCTTTAAGTTGGCTTCTCCGATGGATGTTTGGCTTCATGTTAAAGGCTCTCCTGGAAGTCATGTGATCATAAGGAACCCTTCAGCTTCAGAGGTTCCCATTGAGGTAATCGAGTTTGCTGCTTCATTAGCTGCTTACTATAGCAAAGCCAAGATGAACACGAAAGTTCCCGTCGATTATACTTTAGTTAGATATGTTAAGAGACACCCCTCTGGCAAAAAGGGAGCGGTCCTGATCAGGAATGAGAAGACCCTTTGGGTGAGACCAAGGAGCGGAGAAAATCCCTGAGGTCGCCTGGGAGAGGGGACTGGAATACGAGCTTTTCTCCTGTGCGAGGGTGATTGAAGGAGATACGATAGGCGTGTAAGAACTGCCTGTTCAATCCAGGTATTTTATCCTTCCCATAAATCTCATCCCCTGCTACTGGGTATCCTTCATAAGAGAGGTGAACTCTTATCTGATGGGTTCTCCCCGTTTTGATCTTAACCTCTATAAGCGTAAAGTTTCCATATCTTTTAAGTACTTTGAAGAGGGTTATTGCCTCTCTCCCTCCCAGTGTAACTTTCATCTTTTTCCTGTCAAAGGGATCTCTGCCTATAGGTAGGTTTATAACTCCTTCGTCTAAGGGTAGATTTCCAACGACTAAGGCTATGTATCTCTTATCTATCTTTCTATCGGCAAAATCTCTGGATAGCTTTTGGTAGGCTAATGGGCTTTTAGCGATTATGATCAGTCCAGATGTATCCTTATCAAGCCTATGGATTATTCCAGGTCTTTCAGGTGATGGAGTCGGTAGCTCTTTATATCTACTTAAAAGAGCGTTAACTAACGTGTTTTCTTCTGATCCCGGTGCTGGATGTACAGCCATTCCCGCAGGTTTATCTACTATTGCTATGTCGTCATCTTCGTAAACTATCTTTATATCGATATCCTGAGGTTTGGGTATAAGTTTAGGCGGAGAGACAACTTCTATTTCAACTTCGTCTCCTAATTTAGCTTTATAACTTGGTTCTGTATTTTTTCCATTGACTTTTACCTTTCCATCCTCTATAAGCTTTTTAACGAAGGATCTAGAAAGCTCGGGAAGTTTTTCCGAAAGGATCTTATCTATTCTCTTCCCCGCATCCTCAGCGCTAATCTTAAATATCAAGATCTTTCTCTCCCTTATAAAGGTAAAATAAGGCTAGCATCAAACCTGTCGTTATCATCCCATCTGCTAAGTTAAAGCTAGGCCATGAAGATATTTCTATGAAATCTATAACTTTTCCATAAAGGATTCTATCGATAAGATTTCCAACTGCTCCACTAACCATTAAGACTCTAGCGAACTTCAGTCCTCTACTTTTACTTGTTAGAAGATAAAGCATAAATACGAAACTTAGAGTTAGTACTATCCATATATATCTGCTTTCTATAATTCTTAATCCAAAAGCAGAACCAATGTTGAAACTTAGCCTGAATCTAATAAAAGGGAGGAGAGATATCTCTCCTCCCTTAAGCCTTGTTAAGGCCCAGAGCTTTGTAATTTGATCAGCTGTTATGCCTAAAGTGAGCAACCAAGCTTCCTTAGCACAGAAGCGCATCTTGGACATGTGTTTGGATAGAGTTCATCTCTTCCAGTTTCCGGATGATACTGCCAACATCTTTCACATTTTTGGCCATCGGCTCTTACTATTTTAACCTCTGTTCCCATATCCTCTTCATCCTTATAGTCATACTCTAACAGGTTTTCCGAGAAGACCTCTACTTGTGAGACGATGAATACGTCGGCTAAATCCTTAGAAGAGAAATGCTCTCTAAGATCTTCATCTGGTATAAATATCTTTACTTTGGCTTCTAATGAAGAGCCGATCAAGTCTCTTTGACGGGCTAACTCAATGGCCTTGTTGACGGCTTTCCTGATCTTTATAAGTTTTTCCCATCTTCTCTCAAGATCTTCGTCTATATATCTTTCCTCAACCTCAGGCCATCTGGTTAGGTGTACGCTTTCTTCCCTGGTTTCCGCTTCGGGTAGGTTCTGCCAGATCTCCTCAGCGGTAAAGACAAGGATGGGAGCAAGAAGCTTTGATAGCGCTAAGATTATCTTAAATAATACAGTCTGAGCGCTCCTTCTTTCCTTTGAGTCTGGTGGCATAACGTATAGCCTATCCTTCAATATGTCTAGGTAGAAGGAGCTCATATCCAAGACGCAAAAGTCATGAATGTAATGATAGGGGAGATGAAACTCATATTGATCATATCCCCAAGTTACCCTCTTTATAAGACGTTGAAGTCTCATTAGAGCCCACTTGTCTATCTCGAGTAGCTCTTCGTAAGGAATGGAATCCTTCGAAGGAGAGAAGTCATAGAGGTTTCCTAAGATAAACCTAGCAGTATTTCTTATCCTTCTATAGGCTTCTACTAGCTGGTCTAATATCTTATTAGATATCCTTACATCTTCCCTATAATCAGCAGAGGCTACCCAAAGCCTGAGGAGATCCGCTCCGTGTTTTTCTATGACCTCTTGAGGGTAGATCACGTTCCCAAGGGACTTGGACATTTTTCTGCCTTCTCCATCTACTATGAAACCATGTGTTAGAACTGAGTCATAGGGAGCTCTTCCTTTAACAGCGACGGAGGTTAGGAGAGATGTCTGAAACCAACCTCTGTGCTGGTCCGTTCCCTCAAGATACATGTCGGCCGGCCACTTCAGATCAGGATTGTTTTCTAAAACAGCGAAGTGACTTATGCCAGAATCAAACCATACATCCATGGTATCCGTTTCCTTTTCAAAGCCTATTGAGCTTCCGCAATGAGGGCACTTGAGGTCCCTTCCTAATATCTCTTCTGGGTTTTTTGAGAACCAGGCATTTGAACCCTCTTTCAGGAATAGCTCTTTAACTTTATTTATCGTTTCTTCAGTGATTATCTCTTTGCCGCACGATTTACAGTAAAACGCTGGTATGGGTACCCCCCATACCCTTTGCCTTGATAAACACCAATCTGACCTTTCCTTAACCATGTTATAGATTCTGGTTTTTCCCCAGTCGGGTATCCACTGAACTTCCTCTATAGCTTTAAGAGCTTCCTCCTTGAAAGCGCTTACGTTTATGAACCACTGAGGTGTGGCTCTGAATATAACTGGATTTTTACATCTCCAGCAGTGTGGATAGGAGTGTACGACGTTATCTGCGTAAAGTAAAGTTCCGTTCTCTCGCATTATTTCGATTATTTTCCCGTTTGCCTCATCATAGGTTAATCCTTCAAGGATCGAGATCTCAGACGTGAATCTTCCCTTGTTATCTAGAGGGGAGAATGGTTCAAGGTTGTACTTTATTCCCATCTCATAGTCCTCGGGACCATGCCCTGGCGCTGAATGAACACATCCCGTTCCTTCTTCTAGGGTAACGAACTCTGCTAAGAGCAACGGAACCTCTCTATCTAAGAAGGGGTGCTTTACCCTTAGGTTTTCCATATTCCTTCCCTTAGCAACTTTTAATACCTTAAGCTCTTCCTTTGTGATTTCTTCAATCCTTTCCCTGGTTTTTAAAGCTATGATGAAAGCTTCCTCTTTACCCTCAACGAGCGCGTAATCGTAGTCTGGGTGTAAAGCTATCGCTAAGTTGGCAGGTAGCGTCCAAGGAGTTGTGGTCCATATGATAACACTTATAGGTTTAGCTGTCGCATTACCGAAAAAGCTTTTGATATCACCCGTATCTCTGAACTTTACATAAATGGAGGGGGAGGTCTCATCCCAGTATTCAACTTCAGCTGCGGCTAAAGCCGTTTCACAGGATGCGCACCAAAAGACGGGCTTTTTCCATCTATATATGTACCCCTTCGAAGCTATCTTTCCAAAGACTTCTATCTGCTTGGCTTCATACTCAGGGTTTAAAGTTATATAGGGCTTTTCCCAGTAACCCCTTACTCCCAGTCTCTTAAACTCCTCCCTTTGGATATTCACGAACTTTAGAGCGTAGTCTCGGCACATTTCCCTTAGCTTAACGGGGTCTACCTCTTCCTTTTTAAGGTTGTTGGTTTTTAAGACCTGGTATTCGATGGGTAACCCATGCGTATCCCAACCAGGAACATAGGGAGCATCGAATCCTTGCATAAACTTATATCTTACGATCAGGTCCTTTAGGATCTTATTAAAGGCCGTTCCGATATGGATTGGTCCGTTAGCATAGGGTGGTCCATCGTGGAGCACAAACTTAGGAGCTCCTTTCCTTTTCTCCCTTGCTTTTTTGTTGATTTCCCTTTCCTCCCACATCTTTAGTATTTCTGGTTCCTTTTGGGGAAGGTCGGCTTTCATAGGAAACCTAGTCTTTGGAAGGTTTAGAGTATCTTTATAATCCATGTTATTCACCTCTCGATAACGATTTATTTTAGCCTTTATTGAGAATTATATCAGATGTGCCACTGCTAATAAAGGTTTTCCATAGTTAAGGTTAAGTGTATAATAACTGTGTAGGGAAGCGAATTAAGTTGGACTCGAAGTCTAGACTAGTAGATTATCCCATCTATGAAAAGCTTTCTGATTTTAAACGCGATTTGACAACGATGATTGCTGTATTGAATTGAAGATTATTAAAAAGGGGGTTGATAGAAGTGGATGTTTTCACCGCTATACAAAAAAGAAGAAGCATAAGGAATTATTTGCCTAAGGAGGTGGAAGAGGAGAAACTTAGAAAGGTGCTTGAAGCAGCTAGGCTCGCTCCATCTGCGAAAAATAGGCAGGAATGGAGATTTATAGTGGTAAGGGATAAGGAGAAGAGGGAGGAGTTGGTTCGGGAAGCTTCTCCCCATCAACCTTTTATGCTTTCGGCTCCTGTGATAATAGTAGCCTATGCGTTAGATAAGGATTATGTCATGAAATGTGGTGTCCCAGCACATTACATTGATATAGCAATTGCCTTAACCCACATTCATCTTCAGGCGGTTGAGGAGGGACTTGGAACATGTTGGATCGGTTCCTTCCACCAGGATAAGGTCAAGGAGGTTCTTAATCTTCCTAAGGAAGCGGAGGTGGTTCAGCTTATGACGCTGGGTTACCCTGCTGAGGATCCCTCTCCGAGACCAAGATTGCCCCTTGAAGAGATAGTTAGATTCTACTAAAGGACCTTAAAGGAGGTGCCCTAAATGGAAGAGAAGGAGAGGATGATTATCGAGGCCTTTAAAAAGGCGGGGAAGCCGCTTCGGCCAGGTGATGTTGCTAAGCTTACAGGTATAGATAGCAAGGAGATATCAGAGATAATTAAGAAGCTCAAGGAGGAAGGTAAAATCGTTTCGCCGAAGCGGTGTTATTACTCTCTTTCGGAGTAAATATGGAGCTTTATCGGAGAACTCAGATTGGAATAGGGATAATATCCGTATTAGCGATAGGTATCTTTCTGTCTCTTTGCGGTTTCGTCTTAGAGGGGAGCAAAAATCTTTTACTGGTTGCGCTTTTCTTAGGGATAGCTGGTCTTCTTTTTTCGAGCTTAAATATTGTAATTACTTCTAAGGAGTTTAGGATAAGCTTGGGCATAGGGGTGGTAAGGAAGAGCTTTCCCATTAGCGATATAGTGAGTTGTGAGGTTGTTAAAAATCCTTGGTGGTATGGTTGGGGAGTGAAAGTTATTCCTGGAGGCTGGTTATTTAGCGTTTCTGGAACGCAAGCCATAGAGATAAAGCTTAAAAACGGTAGGCGTTATAGAGTTGGTAGCGATGACCCTGTGAGGGTAAAGGCTCTTTTGGATAGGCTTTTATCAGAAGGTAAGGAGGCTTGACTTGTGAGACAAGATTGATTTAAAATTAATGTATCGTAGGGGGGTGAAATCAATGAAGAAATTAGTAGTAATGCTTTTAGCTTTAGCACTAGTGGTTTCTGTTGTTGTTCCACTTTTGGCTCAGGAAAAGGCTCTAAGGGTAGTGGGGAGCTGGGGGAACTTGGCGCTTCACAAGAAGTTCGAGCGTCCTTTCTGGACGGAAGCTTTACCTCAAGCTCTTGGGGGAAAGATAAAACCTGTATTAACTACTCTGGAGCAGGTTAAGCTCTCAGGTGCTGAGGTTTTAAGAGCGCTGGACAAAGAAGTTTTTGATGTGGTTTCTACCGTTGTTGATTATGTTGTTTCCGATGCTCCTGAGCTAGCCGGTCTTGATCTTCCAGCCATAGCTCCTGATATAGACACAGCAAGAAAAGTGGTTGAAGCCTACAAGCCCGTTATGGCGCAGGTCCTTGAAAAAACCTTTAACGCTAAGCTCTTAGCGGTGGTTCCATATCCGGCGCAGATACTTTTCTCCAAGGTCGAGATAAAGGGGTTATCTGATCTTAAGGGGAAAAAGGTTCGCGCTAGTGGTTGGACGACCTCTCAGTTCGTTGAGGCCCTTGGTGCTACAGGTGTAACGATTACCTTTAGCGAGGTAGCTACTGCGCTTCAGAGAGGGGTTGTTGACTGCGCTGTTACCGGAAGCTTGTCCGGATACAGCGCTGGTTGGGGAGAAGTCTCTAAGTATCTTTATCCTCTACCTATAGGTGGTTGGGATTACGTTATGACCGTTATTAGGCTTGACGTTTGGAACTCTTTCTCCCCTGAGGAGCGCAAGACTATAGAGAGCCTTATTAAGGAAAAGCTTGAGGATCCTGCCTGGGCTGATGCCAACGACCAAACCCAACAAGGCATAAACTGCTTAACTGGAAAGGGCGATTGCCAATATGGGAAACCCAATGCTATGCAGCTTATAGAGGTAACGCCTGCTGATATGGAGCTTGCACGTAAGCTACTCTTAGAGCATGTTATACCCGCTTGGGCTAAACAGGCGGGGGAGGATGCTGTTAAGCGCTGGAATGAGACGATAGGTAAGGTTGTTGGCCTTAGTGCGGAGATTAAGAAGTAGAAAAATCCCTTAATTTTCATGGAGGGGGATATGGTTCTAAAAACCATATCCCCTTTTATGCTTTATGATAGGGGTGGTCGGCTGTGGGGAGAGTTTTTGGTCTCTTTGAAAAAGTGAGTAGAGTTAGCGTTTGGATAGGTGGGGCGATGGTTCTATTTATGGCGTTTTACATATGTGTGGATGTTCTCTTTAGGAAGATATTCAACATTTCGGTTAGAGGCGGGGACGAGTTTTCCGGTTACGTTCTTGCCATAATCGGGGGTTGGAGTTTTGCCTATGCCCTGTTTAAGAAAAACCATGTCCGCATAGATGTCCTTTATCTTAAGCTCCCCTTGAAAGCGAGGTCTTTCTTGGATATTCTTTCTCTTTTAGCTCTTATTGGATTTGTTCTTCCTCTTACCTACTATTCTTTCGGTGTTCTTCATAAGTCTATAGTTAGAGGGTCTTTAGCAAACACGCCTCTTCAAACTCCTCTTTGGATCCCGCAGTCTTTGTGGTTCGCTGGTCTTCTTTTCTTTTCAATGACATTGGTTCTCTTCCTTATGGGAACGGTCTACAACATTTTGAAGGGAGATCTGATCTCGGCTTATAAAATCGCTGGTTCTTCTTCTTTGAAAGAGGAAGTTAAGGAAGAGGTTGAAGCTGGTATTTCTTAGGGGGTGAAGAATTTTGACTGTAACTTTAACACTGCTTGTTCTGTTGTTGATTTTACTTATTTTAAGCATCCCGGTAGGTGCTACCATGGGAGTGCTAGGGTTACTTTTAGGAAAGCTCTTCTCTCCCTTTCCTATTCACAGAGCTTTAGGAGAGGTTGCTTGGACTGGTAGCACTGACTTCGTTCTCTTTGCGATACCTCTTTTCATATTGTTGGGGCAGATATTATTAAGATCAGGCATTGCAGAAGTAACCTATAAGGCTGCCGATAAGTGGCTTTCATGGTTACCTGGAGGGTTGATGCATGCCAATATATTCGCTTCAGCTTTGTTCGCTGCTACTTCAGGTTCAAGCGTTGCGACGGCTGCAACCATAGGAACTTTAGCTCTCCCCCAAGCTAAAAAATATGGTTATAATGAAGCTCTGTTTGCTGGGTCAGTTGCTGCAGGAGGGACTTTAGGGATATTAATACCTCCATCTATAAATCTCATAGTCTATGGCTTTTTAACGAACACATCTATACCTCGCCTATTTGTAGCTGGAATAATACCTGGGATTATCTTGGCTCTTCTTTTCATGGCATTCATCCTAATCGCTTGCATTATAAAGCCCGAGCTGGGTGGTAGAAAACATGTCGAAAAAGTAGAATGGCGTGAAAGGATTAATAGCCTTAGAGATCTTATACCTACCTTCATCGTCTTTCTCATAGTAATTGGTTCGATTTATGCTGGCTTTGCTACCCCTACCGAATCGGCAGCTATGGGCGTTATTGCCGGGCTGATTCTCGCTTGGAAAAGGAAAAAGCTTTCTTTGAAGATGATAAGGGAATCCTTTGAGGGAACGTTGAGCGCTACGGGTATGATAGCTTTTATCCTCTTAGCAGCTACTTTTCTGAACTTCGTTTTGGTTTCTTTAGGGTTGACTGATGTTCTTCGCGACTTCATATCTAATTTAGGGCTTTCGCCTTTTCAGACCCTTCTCTTGATAATCTTTGTTTATATAATCATGGGCTTTTTTATAGAGACCCTTTCGATGATGGTTTTAACCATACCTATAGTTTTCCCGATAATAGTTGATTGCGGTTATGATCCAATATGGTTCGGTGTTTTGCTTATAGTTCTTATAGAAATGGCGCTAATTACTCCCCCCGTTGGGTTAAACCTATATGTGGTTCAAGGGATAAGAGAGAAAGGAAATATATCAGATATAATAGTGGGAAGCATTCCCTTTGCTTTCGTTATGCTAGTTATGATAGCCTTGTTAGTAAAATTTCCAGGCCTTGCTACTTTCCTCGCGAGTAGGGTAGGTTAAATCTTGTCAGGTAGAGATATTACCTCATAGGAGTGTGATATCTTTCTGTTCAAGACTGGATCTGTTAGCGTCATTCTATAAAGGTTAGCGAATATAGGCTCCCCTCTTAGTATGGGTACAGTTCCGCTGAAGATGGAGGGGAGCTTTACATTTTTCGGTTTTTCCTCAAATGCTAACCTTTCGAGTTCTTTTAAAGGTATTATCTTAGACAAAGTTCCCTCTTGGTAAAGAAGGTAATCAGCATCTTCTTTTCTTTTAACCTCCATCCTTAATATAAGTTCATCCCAGTGATCTAGAATCTCTGAAGCTTCCCAACATGATGGAGCTATGACTTTAGAGCAAATTTGTTTAGCCTTAGATACCGATATCTTTTCAAGTTCTCTATCTGTATGATCACTCCCAACAGTTACATAGGTTTTCCCATCTTCGCCCTTTGCTATAAACACCTCAACTTCTCCAGAGGTTTTTTCTCCTATAACGTATATCTTATCTTCTTTCGTCACTCTATTTGGATCTATCCAGTAGGTCGCGGGGACTTTCTCTGGGGCAGGAACCCCAAGCTTCTTGAGCTCCTCTATATGGGCTAGGACTGCTTCTCTGTTTCTTCCAGTGTACCCTGCCGCTACGCATCCATCCCAGCTTAAGATCACATCCTTTTCCTCGCTATCTTTAAAGATGCATTTTAATATGATTTTCACTTCGCATCCCCTCCTTATACTGTTAATTTTATCAGTGTGTTATAATATTTTGTAGATAGAAAATTGGGCAGAGGGGGTATGCTTAATGAGCAACTTAAGTGAGGATATGAGAAAGTATTATGACCAGTTTGTGGATCTCTTTAAAAAGGTTCAGCAGTTCGATCCTAACTATGCTAAAGCTTTCATGGAGTTCGTTAAGGAATCGGAGAAGGAAGGAGCTCTTTCAACTAAAGTTAAAGAATTGATATCTGTTGCACTTGGTGTAGCGGCACGCTGCCATTTTTGTATAGCAATTCATGTTAAGAATGCTATAGAGGCAGGTGCCACCAAGCAAGAGATCGTTGAAGCTGGCTTTGTAGCTGCCCTTATGGGTGGTGGTCCAACCTTCACCTATCTTAAATACCTCTTTGATGCTTGTGAGCAGTTTGGGGCTAAGTAGATTAACTTTTGTTAGCTGTTGTATTAATAGGTAAGTCAAGAAGGTTTCCTAATAAGCACTTTTTTGAGATTAATAGGGGTCTAAGATTAATTGATATAGTTTTTGATTCTCTTAGAAGAGCGAAGTGTGAAATCTTAGTATATAGTAAAATCCCTTTTTCTTCTCCTTTCCCATTGCTTGAGGATAAAGAAGAATGGATATTACCTTCTTTAATCTTTCTTTTTGAGTTTCTGTTTAAGATGGGGCGGAGGGAGGTCCTCATCGTTGGTGGTGATATGCCCTTAATTTCTGTTGAGGGCATCGAGTTTTTAATGTCTTGTTTTTCCTCTAACGACTTAGCTTTGGTTCCGCGATGGCAGAATGGCTATTTAGAGCCGTTATTCGCTATCTATAAACCTGAGCTCTCTCTACATCTTAGAGAGAGCTCAGGTAGGGGTATACGTAGTCTCCAGAAGGCTATAAGAGAGGCTCCCCATGTAAAGTTCGTAGAAGCGGAGAGCTTTCCTCCCCATACCTTCTTTAATGTGAACGATCTTAAGGATTTAGATGAGCTCAAAAGATTAATGAAATTAAATGTTGATATATGAGGTAGTTTTGACTACGAAACTTAAGGATAGGTTTAATATAGCTCCAATGGGGATAAGCTTTCTTGAAGAGGATGTTGTTTTGGTTTCGCCCTTTAAGAGCTCCCATACCTATGAACTTCTTAAGGAAACTGGAGTAGCTGTGGTTAACTTCGTCGATAACGTCGAGATAATAGCGCTTTCGGTGTTATCCGATGAGTTCTTTCCTTGTGACCCTGCTGAGAGGATCGATGGTTGGATTCTAAAGGAAGCTTATATGTACTATGAGGTTAAAGCTAGAGCTTTTAGGGAAACATCTCTAAGATGCCATTTTGAGATGGAGATCCTCTTAAGAAGAGAGCGTAGGATTCCCAAGATGTTCAACAGGGCGAGCTTTGCTGTGATTGAGGGGGCTATTTTAGTTAGTAGGTTTAACCTTTATCCGCCAGATAAGATAAGAGCCTTTTTTAAAGAATATGAACCTATAGTGCTTAAGACAGGAGGGGAAAAGGAGATAAGGGCGTGGGGGTATTTAGTTGATTTTTTGAGAGGAGTTGAAATCCTATGAGGATCCAGACGCCCGCAAGACTTCATCTTGGGTTCATTGATCCCTTCGGAAAATTTGGGAGAGCTTACGGAAGCATAGGTGTTGCTATCAACTTTCCATCCTGGATTATAGATGTTGATGAAAGTTCCGATTTAGTTGTCGAGGGTGGAACTTCTGAGGTTTCTGAGAAGATAAGGAGGATAGTTGATAAAGCTGAAGAGATTTTGGGCAGAAGGATTTCTCTTCACGTGAGAATCCTTTCCTCTATACCCTTGCATAAGGGATTAGGATCAGGGACGCAGCTTTCGTTGGCGATAAGTGAAGCAATTTTAAAGATCTCGGGATTTCCTTACGATAGGGAAGACGTGGTGAAGCTTAGCGGTAGAGGCAAGAGATCGGGTATAGGGATATCTGCCTATTTTGATGGGGGTTTTGTCCTTGATGTAGGTAAGAGGGTAGGGAGAGATGATTATCCTCTCACGTTATTTAGACTCGATTTCCCTCGAGACTGGTTGTTTCTTGTTGTTCTTCCTGAGGTTGATCTTAATGTTCATGGCGATTTAGAGGAGGAAAAACTTAAGAATATCAGAGATGTCAACGTTTTTGAGATATCCTATCTCATTCTTATGGGGCTTTTGCCCTCGCTTATTGAGAGAGATATAAAGCTCTTTGGCAACTACTTGACCTTGATCCAGAGAAAGGTTGGAGAGATGTTTGCGCCATCCCAGGGTGGGATTTTCGCTCACGAGATCTGTGAAAGGCTAGTAAGTTTTATGCTTAAGGAAGGAGCCTACGGAGCCGGTCAAAGTTCGTGGGGTCCCGTCGTTTATTGCTTGGTCGAAGATGGAGAGCAGGCTGCGAAGCTGAAGAGGGAAGTTGACGCGTTTATGCTATCAAATAACATTCGAGGTAGAAGCTGGCTAACGAGCGCAAGCCCTCGCGGAAGGGAGATGAGTTAGGGAGGTTTGGAAGATATGCGTATAACGGAGGAAATAGCAAGAGAAGTCATAGATAAGATATATCCGATAGTTGGGAGGGAAATAAGCATTGCTAACGATAAAGGGGTTGTTGTTGGAAGTACTGATCCGCGATGGCTTGGTCAAACCTATAAGGAGGCCATAGAGGTCATAAAGAGGAGAGAGATTATAGAGGTTGATCCGAAAGAGGGGGAAGGAGACAGCGGAACAAACTTTCCCATATTTTTAGGAGACGAGATTATAGGCGTTCTTTGGGTAACTGGGAAGGGAGAACATATAAGAGACATCGGTAAGATAGCTTGTGTTACCATCGAGCTTCTTCTTAAGCAAAGATTTTTCCAAACATTGGAAAACCTTAAAAAGCAGGCTCTTGATAGTTTCATAAGCAGTTTCTTAAGGGATGGTTACTATGGATGGGAGGACATTGCCCCTTATATAGGAATTCTTGAATATGATCTTTTCTTGCCCAGAGTTGTAGTTGCTTTAGGCATACCCGAGTACGGCGTGATTATGAAGAGCGCCTTGAGGATGATGGAGGAGAGCATATATAAAAAGCCCCTAAAATATGATGTTAAGGAGAAAGTTTTAGGAATATGCAAGTCTGTTCCGGGAGTAACCGAAAAGGATATCACGGCTCATCTGGGAGGAGGACTGTTCGTAATTCTAAAAGTTGGGGAAGGAAATAAATCGATTTCCTGCATTGAAAGGAGGAATTTTGCGTGGCTTGAGAACCTTTTAGATCGTCTCCAAAGCGAGCTGAAAACCAATGTGTATGCAGGTGTAGGTTCCTGTGCCAATACCCTTTCTGGCCTTAGAGTTTCGATGAGGGAAGCGCTTTCAGCCCTCGAGATCGGTATCCTTTTCTCACGCCTTGGTTATAGCGATAGGATCTTTCTCTACGAGATGCCTCTAGTTATGCTCGGGAATATTATAAGGAGCACTGATTCGAAACTGAGAGAACGCTTTGTTAAAGTTGTATTAGGAAACATACTTGAAGACAGAGAGCTTCTCCATACATTGAAGGGTTACATAGATTCTGACATGAATGCGAGCGTTGCTGCTAAGGAGCTTTTCATTCACAAAAATACTTTATTTTATCGCCTTAGAAAGATAAAAAAGGCTACCGGTCTTGATCCCCAAAAGCCTCTTTCGGCTTTTTACTTATGGCTTGCCTTATGTGCTGAACTTTTTGTTCAATTAGATTCCGTTGAACAAGAAGCTTAAAGCAATATTGTTAATTTAGTATAATTGCTAATCTTGGTCTGGAGCTGTAATCTGTTAATAGGTTATAGCTCCAGATTTTTATTTTTTCCCTTGGGAGGGGTTTGTGATGAAAGGTAGCGAGCTATTGATATTCTACATTTTGGAGCAGGTTATGTTTTGGTTCTTAATATTGGTTTTTAATTTTAGGTTGAAAGATAAGGGAGGTTCCAAAGATGTTTAGCCTTAGTGTTTACATAGCTGTTCTCTCCATCATAGGCTTTTGGAAGGTTAAAGTTATAAGGGGTTTTAATGCGTACTTTCTTTCTGAGAAAAGGCTTGGTCTTTTAGAGACTTCTCTAACCCTTGCGTCTTCTTGGGTTGACTCGGCTATAATCCTCGGTTTTGCAGGATATTGCTATGCATTTGGATATGATGCTATTTGGATAGCCATTCCCACCTCTATTGGGGTTTACACCTTCTCTATATTCTTTGCTGGAAAAATTAACCTGATGAGGAACGGTTTTACCGTTGGAGAGGTGATAGGTAGAACTTATAGCCGCAGAATTTCAGTTGTTTCCTCTATCTTTGTTTTATTTTATAGCGTTGCCCTTATAGCAACTAACCTAATGGCTAGCGGATACGTGATGGAGGCTATCTTTGGCGTCCCCTTTATATATGGTGCCCTGATTGTTCTTCTGCTCACTGTATTTTATACGCTTTTAGGTGGTTTTAAGAAAGTTGTAGAGACGGACATTTTACAGTTCTTTTTAATTATGGTTGGAATGCTTTTAGTCCTCGCATTTGTTTTAAGGAATATTGGGGGTTTGACGAGACTACACGATGTGGCCTTATCTTACTCTCCTGCCTTTTCAAGGTTGGACATCTTGTCCTTTTTTATAGTGTTTACCCTTCCTCTTTGGGCTAATCCATCTTTCTATCAGGTTTGTAGCGCGGCTGATTCACCTAAGACGGCGAGGCTTGGAGTGGCTTTTGTGGGATTGGTGGATTTCCTGCTGACATTTGTTGCACTTGCTATCGGCTTAGCAGGAGCTGCGCTTTTTGGAACGAGCCTTCCCCAAGACATGGTGTTTCCCAAGGTTATGGATGCTGTTCTGCCATCGAACTTGAAAGGAATCTTGGGTATAGCTATTATCTCTGCTTTAATGTCAACTTCGGATAGTTATCTTCTCATAGGTGGTGGTATATTGGCTCATGATATTTTGTATCCTCTTGGCTTTCACTATTTTGATGAGGTTAAGCTTGCTAAGTTAGGGGTCCTGCTTACAGCGGTGCTTTCCCTCTTCAGTATGTTTTGGTTTGATAACATCATCGATACAGCCATTTTCGCTTTTTCCCTTTTTGCATCAAGCTCTTTAATTCCCTTGCTCGTCTCTCTAAACTCAAGGGGTAGGGAAGCCAAAGATGAGCTATCCGTATTGATAAGCATGGCTGGGGGAGGAACTACCGTTATTTTATGGAAGGTGCTTAATTTAGGTGATACCTCGATTTCCGTTCTTTATGGACTCATGGTTTCAGGAACCTTGTGGTTGCTATTCTCAGTGATGTTAAAACTTTTATTAGCTAAAAGAACGTTTTAGCTGCTCTTTGTAGGCTTGGTAGAGGTTAGAGTCTTGATAACAATCGAGGGGTATAACTTTTGTGCTATTATACAATTGCTTTTCTTGATAGTTTGATATAATATATAAGTGTAGCTGCTCGTTTCATTTTATGATAATCTTTTAGCATATTTGGGGATTGGAAATGAGCTGAGATGAGCTTAGCTAAGATTTCAAGGGGGGGTGGTTAGATGAGTAAGGAGCTTTACAGGAAGATGATTGACGAGACCGTAGGGGCAGCGAAAGCAGTGCTAGGTGTAATTAAGGAGAAGAGGGGAACGCAGTTTAAGCTGACCGATTGCAAGCCCTATGTTGATGCTGTTAACACTATGAAGCCAGCTGATGGGCAGAAGAAGGAGGTTATAGACCTTCATGTTCAGTCGGTTAACGCTCACTATGAGATCTTAAAGAGCCTAACCGATTATATCCGGCCAGAGGATGATCCCTTCGTTGAGCACTATCAGACGCCGCCTATACTTGAGATACTCTATGAGTTGGATCCTGAGTTTAAGAAGTCAATGTGGAAGTTCATTGATGCTATAGCAGAAAACAAGGCTCTGATCGGTCGTGAGGCGGCAAGAAGGTATGGTGGAATGTACGGTCTCACCTGCGTGGTTGACTTCGCGATGTCTGTTGGTTCCGTTCCCAACGTGGTTAATAGAATTCTCCAGAACCTTGATATCCCCAAGGATCACAAGAAGACGATACTGGCTTCCAAATCGTGGGGTATGAATACTTCCTACGGCTTAGGTGCTGCTTTTCGCGCTGCTGTCGAGAGTGGAAAGACGTTGGCTGAGGCCGAACAAGCGGAAGTTGAGCAACTTCAGTTCATTTACCGTGAGCCCGTTGAGGCCCAAGCTAAACTTATGGAATCCATAGGCCATAAGTCTTTTGATGTCCGCAAGTACATGAAGGAGTACAAGGAGCGCATGAGACCATATGTTGAGGCGGCGCTTAAGGCTGGCGTTCATCCTGGTAATATCGTTGTGGTTCCCGCTTACTGCGTTGGCGATGTGGGTCACCATATAGCTCAGTCTGCTTACAACATGTTCAAGGATGATGTGGCTTTTGCCATATATGAGTCCGTTACGCAAGTTATGGAGAACACGCTTTACAGAGCCCTTGAGAAGGATGCCATTAAGAGTGAGTGGGATGTGTTGGCTATAGCAACGGGCTCGACGGCGTGTGCCACAGTTTACATACTCTGGAAGGATGCCTTCACGGTGCCGATGGTCGTTGACCTGTTGGTTAAGAGGTTCTATAACTATGCTGCTATGAACCCGAAGCGCGGTGAGGCTGACGAGCTTCACAACGCTGACTTCTTAGACATGCTTGTCAGAGGCGAGAGCATACTTGATGTCGAACCAAAGGGTAGTGGCGGTAAGATAAGAGGTGTTGAGGTTGATCTTAGTCCCATTGACAAGAACGATGTTATATCCAATCCGCAGCGTTACACCTATCCTGGTTGTGCTATAACTCAGCGCTTCGCTGCGCTTATGAAGTTGGCAGACTTCCCATGCTACTTGACACCTGAGGTTGTAACAGCTACGATAATGACTAACATAATTGCTCTTAATCCTTCCAAGGTTCCTTCGCCAGTTAGAGGATGTAAGAACTGCGCTACCACGATGCTAATTAAGAGAAACGTTCCTTATGTTACTGGTGAAGGCAAGGGAGCTAAAGGATACTGCCAGTGGGATGTAGCTGTGTAAGGAGAGGTCTCTAACCTGAGAGATAAATCTCATAGTTATGGAGGGGTCTACCGCCGACCATCGATGGTCGGCGGTAGATTTTAGGATCATGATAGTAGTAGGTTTCAGCGTGAGAGCCACAATAGAGTCCCTTAAAAGGATAGGTGTTGAGGATTTAATAGCCATAGATTTTTTTGGAGATTGGGATTTGTATAAGCTAACTCATAGGGTTAGGATTGTTAGGAGTTTGAAAGAGCTGAAGGAGATTCTTCTTTTTCACTCCGAAGAGAGGATAATATACTCTTCTATCCTTGAAAACCACTTGGATATACTTAAGCCTGTTCAAGAGAGAGTCTTGGGTAATGGGGTTTCTGCTGTAAAGCTTGTTAGACCTGGAAAAGCTTGGTGGAGCTTAGCTACAAGCTTAGGTGTGAGGATCCCAAGGTTTTCGCTTGATGGTTTGACTGATGGATCTGAGTGGTTGATCAAACCCTTTAAGAGTGGTGGGGGGAGAAATATATACCTTTGGAGAAAGGGTATGAAGGTCAAAAGGGGTTATTACCTTCAGGAGTTCGTAAGGGGGAAGAGTATATCTTTTCTCTTTTTAGCCAATGGAAAAGACTTCCTTCCTTTAGGCTATACAAGGCAGCTTATAGGCTTCAGGGAACTTGGGGGAGATAACTTTAAGTGGTGTGGCAACATCTATCCCTATAGGATAGAAGGAAGTCTAAGGGATAGAATTGAAGATTGGGTTGGACGCATAGTGGAAAAATCTGGTCTAGTAGGCCTTAATGGTATGGATATAATCTTGGGAGAAGATGGGCCTTATATTATAGAGATAAACCCCAGATATACTGCATCGATGGAGCTTTTAGAGAGAGCCCATGATATCAAGCTCATGGAGATGCATCTTTTGGCTTGTCGGGGAGAACTTCCTGTCATCAATATAAGCGTTCCTGAAAGATATTACGGAAAAGGAATAGTTTATGCGGAGAGATCTCTCACTGCGTTTAAATGTGAAGAGATGTGGGAAAGGGGTTTTAGAGATATAACGCGTAGGGAAGAGATAGTTCCTAAGGGTAGACCTGTGTGTTCGATCTACTCTCAGGGAAAGGATGAGGATGAGGTTATAAGAGGGCTTTTGGAGGAAAAAGCGTGGCTTTATGAGAGGGGGGTAGAGGGGTGAGAGAATTCTGCTTGATAACGGGAAGAACCATTAAGCAAGGGATAACCCTTCACGATGGAAAAACCACGGAAGTTTACAGAAATGAAGTGGGTATAGTCTATCTTAATGGAGAAGATATGGAAGAGCTTGGGATTATCGAGGGTAGTAGCGTTTTGTTAAAAACTGATTATGGACAGGTGGTTGTTAGGGCAGTTAAAGGTGACCTTCCTAAGGGTATGGCATTCATGCCCTATGGGCCATGGGCCAACATGCTTACCTCGGCTAACACTCATGGGACGGGAATGCCGGACCTTAAGGGTATAAAACTTTATATTTACCCTGCCTGTGAAGAAGTATGGGATTGGAAGAGAGTGCTAGAAGAGGTGAAAAGTGTTGAAGGTTGAGAATGTTGTATGCCCTTTTTGCGGTTGCTTATGTGACGATGTGATAGTTTACGTTGAGGATGGAGCTATAAAAGGCGTAGAAAAAGCATGTAGCATAGGTAGGTCTCTCTTTCTCAAACATAGGGAAGATTTGTCCCTCCCTTCGATAGATGGCAGAGAAACTTCAATTGATGAGGCCATTAATGAAGCTGTTAATATCCTAAGGGATAAAAAGCATGTCCTTATCTATGGTTTGAGCTCCACGTCCATTGAGGCTCAAAGGAAAGCTTTAGAGTTAGCCGATTTAATCGGAGCTTCTATAGATCAAACGACCTCAATTTGCCATGGGCCAACCTCACTCGCTATTCATCAGACAGGCATCCCAACTTGTACCCTAGGTGAGGTTAAAAACAGGGCTGATGTGGTTGTTTTTTGGGGGTCTAATCCGCTGGAGGCTCATCAAAGACACTATGAGAGGTACTCTCTAATTCCCAAGGGAATGTTCGTCACCGAGGGAAGAAGAGGGAGGAAGTTGGTCGTTGTGGATGTCAGGCCTACCCCATCAAGTAGGGCTGCGGATATATTCATACAGGTAAGACCGGGAGAGGATTACGAGGTTTTAAATGCCCTGCGTTACATGTTAAAAGGGGGCAAGTTGGATGGAGAGGTAGGCGGCGTTAAGGTTGAAACTCTTAAAAGTTTGCTTGATATCATGCTTTCCGCTAAGTATGGAGTTATATTCATAGGTATGGGATTAACGATGACGAGGGGTAAATACCACAATGTTGAAGCAGCTTTATCACTAGCGATAGAGCTTAATTCTCACACTCGTTGGTCTGTTGTTGCGATGAGGGGGCACTACAATGTTAGCGGAGCGGGAATGGTCCTACTTTGGCAAACGGGCTTCCCTATGGCTGTTAACTTTTCCTTAGGATATCCTCGTTATAGCCCCGGGGAATACTCTGCTGTTGATTTGTTAAGGAGGAAAGAAGTAGATGCTGTTTTGGTTATAGCTTCTGATCCTGTAGCTAACTTTCCGCGGGAGGCCGTTAGGAACTTGCTCAGTCTTCCAATAATAGCTATAGATCCGAAAAGAAGCCTAACTACAATGGTCGCTAAGGTAGTTATACCTACGGCTAAGGTTGGGATAGAAACGGAGGGAACTGCTTATAGGATGGATGGGGTTCCTATTAGGGTGAAGAAGATTTTGAATTCCATATACCCATCTGATGAGGAGGTTTTAGACCGCATTATAGCCAAGATTAAGGGGGAAGAGAGAAATGCCTAATGATTCCCTGATTATAAAGGGCGGGATCGTTTATGACCCGTTAAACGGTGTTAAGGGAAGCATAAAGGATATTTACGTGAAGGATGGGAAGATAGTTGAAGATCTCAGTGAGGAAGCTGCCGAGGTAATCGATGTAACTGGGATGATAGTAGCGCCAGCCAACGTCGATATACACAGTCATATCGCTGGTCCTAAGGTGAACAGCGCTCGTCTGATGCGTCCCGAGGATCATCTTCGCGACCCGTTGAGGAGGAAAAACGGGCTACGCTCTGGATGTGGCTTCTCAGTTCCTACAACCTTCGTTACAGCCTACAGATATCTTCTCTTGGGGTATGGTACCGTCATGGATCCTGCGGTTCCACCGCTTAAGGCGAGGCATGCTTTAGAGGAGCTTGAGGATACTCCTGTTCTTGATAAGGGTATTTACATACTTATGGGAAACAACAACATTCTTTACTATCTTCTTAAGAAGGGGGATAAGAAGAGTGCTAAACTTTTCGCGGCATGGCTTCTTAAGTCAGCTGGGGGGTATGCCATAAAGGTTGTTAACCCGGGAGGAACCGAGAGCTTTAAATGGGGAAAGATCTTTAACTCCCTATCTGATGATACAATATGGGGCATAAAGCCTAAAGTTGTCGTAGATATATTAAATGAGGTCGCTTGCGAGTTTAAATTGCCCCATCCTGTGCATCTTCATACCTATAATATCGGCATTCCAGGAAGCTATAAGGCTGCCTTGGATACCATAAATGCTTTTAAAGATAATAGGCTTCATTTGGCCCATCTTCAATATTTCTGTTATGGAGGAGATAGCTGGGCCACCTTTAGATCTGAGTCAGTTAAGGTTGTTGAGGCCCTATCGAATTATGAGAACATCACAGCTGATATGGGGCAAGTTATCTTTGTGGATACAACTACAATGACCGCTGACACTCCCTGGGAGTTTACCCTTCATAAGCTAGCAGGGGGTAGATGGTCGAACTCTGATGTGGAGTTAGAAACGGGATCTGGAATAGTACCATACAGGTATAGGATGGATAATCTTGTTAACTCCGTTCAGTGGGCTGTAGGATTGGAAATAGCCTTGCTTTTGGGACCATGGAGGGTGTTTCTCACGACTGATCATCCTAACGGAGGTCCCTTTTACTTTTACCCTGAAGTTATAAAGTGGCTCACAAGCGCGGATGCTAGAAAAGAGATGATAGAGAAGATACATCCTAAAGCTAAAAAGAGAATTTATCTTCATAATATCGATAGGGAGTTCTCCCTTTATGAGATGATAACTATGCTCAGTGCAGCTCCGGCTAAGGCTCTGGGTTTGAAAGAGAAGGGGCATCTAGGAGCTGGAGCTGACGCTGATATAGCTATATATAAGCCTAAGGGGTCGGTGGCTGAGACCCTGTCGAGGGTCGAATATCTGATTAAGGATGGAAGAGTAGTGGTTAGGCATGGGGAGATAGTAGACGCAAGTTATATAGGAAGAATAATCAGAGTAGATACTGGCGTTGATGACAGCGCTCTAAGCAATGAAGTTCGTGAGCTATTTGATAAGTTTTACTCTGTGACTTTTTCCAATTATAAGGTAGAAGATGTCTACTTCAAGAGGGAGGTAGTTAAGCGTGTCGTTTAAGATGGACAAGATTAAAGACACGTTCGCTGAGGCCTTTAAGATGTATGGGGCTAGGATTATAATCACGGCCGTAAGTGAAAAATGGGCTTTAGAATCGGCTCGATCTTTCACAGGCTTTGCTACTTCGGTGATAGCCTGTGGTTGCGAGGCTGGGATAGAAAGAACCCTTTCCCCTGAGGAAACACCTGATGGCAGGCCAGGGGTTAGCGTCCTCATCTTCGCCATGTCGAGAAAGGGGCTCGAAGATCAGCTTTTAAGGAGAATAGGTCAGTGTGTTTTGACTTGTCCAACCACCGCTTGTTTTAATGGTCTTGAGTCAGAAGAAGTTCTCTCCATTGGTAAGTCTATAAGATTCTTTGGTGATGGCTATCAGATGAGCAAATTGCTTGACGGTAAGAGATATTGGAGAATTCCCGTTATGGAAGGGGAGTTTCTTATGGAGGAGAGTTATGGCGTTAAGAAAGCGATAGGAGGGGGTAATATATTGATCCTTGGAGAGAGCGTTGATGCGGTCCTTAGGGCTGCGGAAAAAGCCGTTGAAGCTTCTAGGAAAGTTAAAGATGTAATCTTGCCTTTCCCTGGTGGGATTGTTAGGAGTGGGAGCAAAGTTGGATCTAAATATAAGTTTCTTAAGGCTTCTACCAATACGGATTTTGTCCCGCAACTTCGCGCACATACTTCTGGCGATCTTCCCAAAGGAGTTAAGTCTGTTTTAGAAATAGTTTTTGATGGATTTAGTCTTGAGGCGGTTAAAGAAGCTATGCGTCTAGCTATTGAGGCAGCGGTTGAGGTTGAAGGCGTTATTCAAATAAGTGCTGGCAACTATGGCGGTAATCTTGGGCAGTATAACATCTACCTTAGAGAACTTTGGGAGGGGTCTTAGATGATAGTTCTTCAGCTTAAGGAAAGAGTTTTCTTGCCTCTTGAGGCAGAGGTTATAAGCGTAGATAAATTCGCTGAAGCTGGATCGGTTGACAGGATTTCTAAGCTTTCGGTTTTTTATGGAAGGGATAAGATGGAGCTTGGAGAGTTCTTTAAGATAGAGGGCTCTATAGAGGATGGTAGGATCTTGATTGAAGGAGATCTTAGTAAAGTTAAGAGGATAGGAAAGGATATGTCCTGGGGAGTACTGGAAATTCATGGTGATGTAGGAATGCATCTTGCGGAGGGGCTTAGGGGAGGGAAGGTGATTGTAAAGGGTAACGTTTCCGACTGGTTAGCTATGGGGATGTCCGGTGGTTTAATCTATGTGGATGGAAACGTGGGAAACCTCGCCTGTGCTTCTTATTGGGGGGAAAAAAGAGGAATAACGGGAGGGGTTGTCCTCATAAACGGTAGTGTCGGCGATGACCTCGGGAGAAGGATGAGGAGAGGAACTATAGTAGTGATGAAGGATGCGGGTGATTTCGCTGGGGCAGGTGTTATAGCTGGAACGTTGTTCATCATGGGTAAGGTTGGAAAAGCTCCTGGAGCGGAGATGAAAAGAGGAACGATAGTCTTATTGGAAGAGCCCTCGAGCATTTTGCCATCCTTTCGCTATAGTGGAGAGTTTAGGCCTTATTTCGTAGATTTCTACATATCTTATCTTGAGAGAAATTTCCCAATAAAGTTTCCAGATAAGCTAAGGGGATCGTACTTCAGGAGGTATATGGGAGACTTTCTTCAACTTGGTAAGGGGGAGATTTTAGTATGCTTAGATTAAACGAAAAGGCTTGGGAGATCCTTCAGGAGATGATCGATAATAGCGAAGCCTTGAAAATAAGGGTTCATCGCTCTCAAAGAGGGGCTATTCTCGTAGATGCTGGGGTTGAGTGTCTGGGTTCTCTTAATGCTGGTTTATTGGTTTCAAGGATGCTTCTTTCTGGGCTTGGTGATGTTAGGATTACTTTTCAAGGTGGGGTTCCCTATGTTCAAGTGATGACGGATTACCCTCTTTACGCTTGTATGGCTTCTCAATATGCAGGATGGAGCATCTCCATAGGGAAGTTCTTCGCCATGGGTTCTGGACCAGCGAGGCTTTTGGGAAGCAAAGAGCCATTGATAGAGGAGTTTAATTGGAAAAGTAAGGAGGATAGAGGGGTACTTTTTCTTGAAACTAGTAGGTTTCCTCCAGAAGAGGTCGTAGATTATATATCTGAGAGCTGTGAACTTCCTCCAGATAGATTAGGGATAGTTTTTGCTCCTACGGGAAGCCTTGTTGGGGCGGTTCAAGTTACTGCACGTGTAGTTGAAACGGGGATTCATAAGATGCATGAGATAGGCTATGATATAAGAAAACTAGTTTCGGCTATGGGAATGGCTCCTATACCTCCCTTGGGTAAGGATGATCTCGAAGCTATAGGTAGGACTAACGATGCAGTTATATATGGTGGTAGTACGTTTTATTTTGTAAGTGATGATAGTGATCTTTCTGATTTGATAAGTAGGATTCCTTCTTCGAGCTCTGAAAGTTATGGTCTACCCTTCTTGGAGCTTTTTAAGAGAAGCAACTACAAGTTTTATGATATGGACCCGTTGCTTTTTAGCCCAGCAGAGGTTACTATAGTTTCCATACTAACTGGAAGGGCTTTTAAAGCGGGGAAAGTTAATTTAGAGCTTCTAAGAGCTTCCTTTGGCTATGAGATTGGCGATAGTTAGTTCTGGTAAGGGATGGCAGAGCGAGGAGCTTAAAGACGCAGCTCTAAAAAGAGGCTGGCATGTGGATTTTGTATCTCCCAGGGCGTTTTCTATATCTCTTCCATCCTTTGAGTTTTATAGTTTGGAAAGCGATTTACTCGGATATGACGCCTATCTTGTTAGGTCAATACCCATTGGTTCCCTTGAGCAGATCATCTTTAGACTTGATGTTCTTTATGCACTTGAGATGGTGGGGAAGCCTGTTATTAACCCTTCATTTGTTATAGAGAAGACAGTTGATAAGCTTTACACCTCTATGCTTCTTTCTAGAGAGGGTATTTTAACCCCTAAAACGGCGGTTGTTGAGCGCTTTTCTGATGCTATAAGGTGGTACAAACTCCTTGGAGGGGATGTGGTTATTAAGCCCATATTTGGATCTAACGGCTTGGGCATAATGAGGGTAGATAATGAGGATTTGGCTCACAGGATATTCAGGTATCTTGAGCTTGGAAGATATGTTTTTTATCTTCAGGAGTTTATCCCTCACAATGATGAGGACATAAGGGTTTTTATGGCCCGGGGTGAGATAGTTTCCGCTATGATTAGAAAGGGTAGTTTTTGGAAGACCAACATATATCAGGGAGCGGTTCCTATGGCCTTCGACGTTCCCAAGGAAATGGAGAGGATCTGCAAGAGGGTTTTTGAGCTCTTTAAGGCTGATTATTTGGGTATAGACATAGTTTTTTCTGAAAAAGGAGAGATGTATCTCCTTGAGGTTAATGGAATACCTGGATGGAGGGGATTGCAATCGGTGACAGAAAAGAGGATAGCAGATGTTATTCTGGACTGTGTGGAGAGGAGAATAAGCTCTTAATAGCTAAGGCGGCTCAACTCGCTTGTCTTCTTGAGGTAAGCGCTCCCAAGCCGGGTAACGTATATCCCTTCAAGAGATTCCCTGAAATGGGGTACGAGGACTTCCTTATAGCTGCTTCTAATCTGGGTTTCATTATTTACACTTATTTGGATAAGCTGGGGGTTGGAGAGCTGATATATAGAATCATAAGCTCTACATATGAGGCAGTAAAAACCAACGTTAATTTAGGGATAGCTCTACTTCTTGTCCCGCTCGCTAAAGCTTACTGGAAAGACTCTGAGGAGTTTCGCTCTTCATTAAGGGGTGTTTTAGACTCTTTGACCGTTGAGGATTCAAGATGGGTTTATAAGGCCATAAGGATGGTTTCACCCGGCGGTATAGGTAGGTCTAGCATAGCAGATGTGAGTGAGGAACCTAATATAACGCTGAAGGAAGCGATGGAAATAGCAAGCGAAAGGGATTCTATAGCTTATGAATATGCCTCCGATTACAAGATCTCTTTCGAGATAGTTTATCCTTGTCTTAAAACCTATAAAAGAGAAGGAATGAGCTGGGAAGATGCTATTGTCCAAGCTTATCTCGATCTTTTAGCTGAGGTTCCTGATACACTCATAGCGAGAAAATATGGTATGGAAGAGGCCATCAAGGTTAGCGAGAGAGCTAAGATCATCCTGAGCTTGGGTGGAGTTAAAACTGCAGAGGGTAGGGAGGCTATAAGGCTCTTTGATTTAGAGTTAAGGGAAGGTAAAGTCAAAAGGAATCCCGGGACTTCGGCTGATTTGATTACATCAGGGTTAATGCTTTATCTTTTGTTAGAGAAGGAAAGGATCTAAATTCAGAAGGGGGTGTTAAAAGTGGGGAAAAAAGTGGTTTTCTTCTTGAGTACAGATAAGTATCCGAGCCCCTTTGACGTTTTGGTGATATACGATGCTGGAGCTGACGCGGTCGTTCCCTGTGGAGGATTGGAGCTTGACGATGTTAGGGATCTCGTCTTGGATGCCATGTTTCCCCGTGGACCTAAGGGAATAGTCGATACCACTATATTCATAGGCGGTAAGGATGTGGATAAGTGTGAGAAGGTTTTAGATATAGCTAAAAGAGCGATGTTTCCACCCTTTGAGATCGCTATCGCCTTTGATCCTGCTGGGGCCTGCACCACATCTGCCGCTATGGTTGCCAAAGTAGCGAAGGCTGTTAAGGAAAAATTAGATAAGTCGCTTTCCGATATTACTGTCACGATATTGGCAGGTTCTGGAGCAGTGGGGTCGAGGGCTGCCTTATTGTTCGCTAAGGATGGTGCAAGGGTGGTGGTTGGTGCTTCTAGAGTCGAAGCAGCTCAAAAGGTCGCTAAGGAAGTGAATGAAAAGATAGGTGAAGAAAGGGTTAGACCAGCCTTTGTTCCTCGTTCTATAAGTGAAGATAAAGGAGAAACCTATGAGGCTTGTAAGGACTCTGACGTTGTAGTTTCAACCGCTGCTCCAGGTGTAATTAAGCTTCCCTTAGAGATACTTAAGAAGCTTGATAAGTGCAGGGTTGTAGCTGATGTGAATGCTGTTCCACCCTTAGGTATTGAGGGGCTTAAAATGGATTCAGATAGCGAAGAGTTAATTCCGGGAGTCTATGGGATAGGTCCTTTAAGCATTGGGAACGTTAAGCTCCAGGCAGAGCTAAAGCTCATTGAGAAAGCCATTAACTCGAAGAAAGGTGTATTTGGTCACGAGGAGGCCTATGACTTAGCTAAGGAGTTGGTTGGGGTATAAACTTATGAAGGGTAAGACGGTTCTTTTAACCGGTAAAATAGCTGAGGTACCCCTTCGTAGAGCTGTTGAGGAGTTTAAGGATGTAGAGGTTATTGCCCTTAACATTGGAGTAGCTGCTTTTATGACCACTGACTTTATACTCAGAAACTATCTACCAAAAGCTGATGTTTCAAGGGTTATCGTATCAGGGATGTGTAAGAATGTAGATGTCGATACTCTAAAGAGGAAGTGGAATTGCGAGGTTCAAAAAGGACCCCAAGATCTTAAGGATGTTCCAGATTTCTTGCTCGGAAAGAAGCCGGGGAAAAGAGATCTAAGAGAATATAACATAAAGATATTTGCTGAAATTGTAGATGCTCCTAGACTTTCTCTCGATGAGATATTAAAGAAGGCTGAATATTATCGCAAGTGTGGTGGAGATATAATAGACTTAGGTTGTATTCCTGGAGAGACCTATGAAAGCGTTAGAGAGGTCGTTTCAGCTCTAAAAAGGGAGGGGCATGTTGTAAGCATAGATAGCTTTGATGAGAGAACAATAAGGATGGCTGATGATGCTGGCGTTGACTATGTGTTGAGCTTGAATAGTCATAATATGAGGCTGGCTAGAGATCTTAATGCCTGTCCAGTTATAGTTCCTGACTTTGATGATCTTACGCTTGACTCCCTTAAGAGGAATGTGGAGATCTTCCTGAGCTTTGCGGGGGATAAGCCTTTCATAATAGATCCAATTATCGAGCCCTTTAACGTCGGCTTTGTTGAATCTTTAGTTAGATATAGGGATGCGAGAAAGGCCTTTCCAGGCGTCAGCATGCTTATGGGTATAGGGAATCTCACCGAGTTAACAGATTCTGACAGCCATGGTATAAATATGGCCTTAACATGTATGGCTCAGGAGATAGGGGTTGATTATGTTTTAACAACGGAGGTTATAAGCTGGGCTTGGAATAGTGTTAAGGAAGTAGATATCGCTCGAAGGATCTCCTACTTTGCCCATAAGGAGAAGCTTCCTCCTAAGCATGTAGATTACTCTCTAGTTATATTAAAAGACTCTCCCTTCGAATCTTTTACTAAGGATGAGCTTTACGCTATGCGTAAGGAGATAAGGGATAAAAACTGGAGAATATTCACATTGACTTCTGGTGAAATCTGTGTTTTTAATAAGGATAAATTCATTGTCGGTAAGGATATAAAGGAGATCTTCGACGAAATGGGTGTGGAGGACCCTTCCCACGCCTTTTATATCGGGAGGGAGCTTTATAAAGCTAAGCTGGCGATCTCTTTAGGAAAAAGATACGTTCAGGACCAGCCCTTAAGATGGGGGTATATGAACTTGGATGAGTAAAGATAAGGTGGCTTGGGGGATAACTGGCGCGGGAGCCTTTTTGAGGGAGTGCGTCGATATAATACTATCCATTCCTAAGGAAAGAATTGATATCTTTCTTTCTAAAGCGGGGGAGGAGGTACTTAAGATATACAGACTTTGGGATTCCCTGAAAGGTTATAATCTGGTCCTTGATAGAAGCGCTAGCTCTCCCTCCTGTGGTTTTTTCTATTCAGGTCTTTATTCCGTCTTGGTTGTGGCACCGGCCACGTCAAATACAGTTGCTAAGATGGTCTGTGGTATAGCAGATACACTTATAACCAATATCTTCGCTCAAGCTGGTAAAGCTGGCATACCTTCCATAGTTTTGCCAACCGATGTTGATGAGGGTTTAATCTCCTTCTCTCCCTCGGGTAAGAAAATAACACTTAACAGGCGTAAGGTGGATGAAGATAATATATCTAAGCTTAAGGAGATGGAAGGGGTTCGAATAGCTTATTCTCTGAGGGAGCTTAAGGATGCGTTGAGGGAATTAGGGCTATGAAAATAGTGATAGCTACTACCAATGAGGGAAAGCTTAATGAGATAAGGGCCTTCCTTGAGGGAGAGATATCTGATGAGGTAAGGTTCTTGTCCCTGATGGATTTCTCACATATACCTGAGGTTGAGGAAAAAGCCAAAACTATAAAAGGAAATGCTCTTATTAAGGCGAGGGCTTACTCTAGGGCTCTTGGACTTCCTGTAATAGCGGAGGATAGCGCTCTCGAGGTAGAGGCTCTAGGTGGTGCTCCAGGAGTATATTCTTCGCGTTATGGTAGAACCGATGAAGAGAGAATAAGAAGACTTTTAAGGGAGCTAAGCGGTGTTCCCTTAGAGAAAAGGGTTGCGCGCTTTAGATGCGTTATGGTCTTGGCTTTGCCTTCTAAAGAAGAGTATATTTCTGAGGGTAGCGTAGAAGGTTATATATTAGATTCTCCCCGAGGAAAGGGTGGTTTTGGCTACGATCCTGTGTTTCTTTACCCCCCGCTTGGGCGGACCTTTGCTGAAATCTCAAAAGAGGAGAAGCTTTCGGTCAGCCATCGGGGAAAGGCTTTAAAGGAGCTTGTCAAGTTCGTTAAGCTAATCCATCTTGAGTATTTGCTTAGTTCTTTTGATCGCGTTGCGATTGCTCTTTCTGGAGGGGTCGATAGTTCCTTTCTCACTTTTTGTGCTAAGAGGTCTTCAAATAAGGTCTGGGCCCTTTTCGCTGACACCCCACTTGTGAGTGAGGAGGCGCGCCTCAGGGTTAGAAAGGTTGCTGAAATCTTAGGTGTGGATTTGGTTTCTCTTGATTTAGACCTTCTCTCTTTAGATCAGGTAAAGGGTAACTCTCCCTCAAGGTGTTATCACTGTAAGAGAGCTATGTATGAGCTTTTCCTTAAGTGGGCCAAGGAGGAGGGAGCTGTGGTTTTAGATGGAACCAATTTCTCTGACTTGGCTGAAGATAGACCAGGTTTAAGAGCGCTTGAGGAGCTTAACGTGCTTTCTCCGCTTAAGGTTGTTAAGCTTACCAAAGATGAGATAAGGAGGTTGTCGAGGCATTTTAGGCTTTCCTTTTGGAATCAGCCCTCTGGAACATGTCTTGCAACCCGGTTTCATAAGGGAATCTCCTTAGAAAACTCTATCTTAAGGAAGGTGGAAGAGGCAGAAGCCTATATTAAGCTCCTGGGGTTTAAAGTGGTCAGGGTTAGGGTTGATCAGCCTGACCTTTGTAGAGTGGAGTTAGGGAAAGATGAGATTAAGAGAGCGCTGGACCCCTCTATATATGAAGGCATTGTCAGGGAACTGAAAAGGATAGGTTTTAGCAGGGTATCACTGGATCTTGAGGGTTATGGAATTTAAATTTTCAATTGGTTTTACTCTTGACTTGTTTTAAAATTTCAGTTTATAATCCTTTAAAAGGAGGTGATGATATGGACCTGAAGGCTTTTTATAAGCTAAGTTATGGTATGTATGTAGTGTGTTCTTTCAAGGGAAGCAAGTTAAACGGTCAAATAGCTAATACGGTATTTCAGGTTGCAAATGAACCGCCTAAACTTGCGGTTAGCTTAAATAAGATGAACTTGACTTGTGAGCTTGTCAGAGATTCCGGGGTTTTTTCTGTATCTGTTCTTTCTAAGGATACGCCTTTAAAGTTCATAGGGCACTTTGGTTTTAAGTCGGGAAGAGAGATAGATAAGTTTGGTGGGGTGGATTTTAAGTATATTATGGGGAAAAGCGGTGTACCCATTGTTATTGAAAACTCCCTATCATACTTTGAAGTTGAAGTGGAGAGTGAAACTGACGTTGGGAGCCATCTCTTATTCGTTGGGAAGGTCTTAGAGGCTGAAGCTATAAGAGAAGGGGAGCCCATGACTTATGCTTACTACCATGAAGTTAAGAGGGGAGGAATACCTAAAACGGCTCCCCATTACTTGGAAAGGGAGGTTAAGAAAATGGGTAAGTATAGGTGTCTGGTTTGTAACTACATATATGACCCTAACGTTGGAGATCCTGATTCTGGAATAAAACCAGGAACGCCCTTTGAGGAGCTTCCCGATGACTGGTTCTGTCCCGTATGTGGTGCTGGTAAGGATCAATTTGTTAAGGAAGAATAAAAGATAGGGATCGTTTGAGGGAAGGTGGCTACAAGCTTAAGAGCCTCGTTTTTAAAGGGTCAAGCTATCTTTAGTATGGCTTGGCCCTTTAAAATAAACCTTTAGGAAGGCAAGTAAAATGACAAGCTATATCTTACTGATTTTACTGATATTACAGATATTGATAATTTTGAAGCTTTTTCTAAGTCGTAAGGATGAAGCTCCTGCTTTGGAAGGAATTTTTTACAAGCTATGGCAAAGCACGGGAATCGATAAAACCATAGGGGAGCTTAGCGTTTATCTAAAGGAACTCAAAGAAACCTCTAAGTCTTTTGAAAGGATCTTTCGTATACCTCAGGAGCGTGGCGCTTTGGGAGAGATAGCGCTTGAAGGAGTTTTGGCTGATCAGCTTCCTCCCGATATGTTTGGCATAAGGGAGAGAATTTTGGAGGGGAAAGTTCCAGATGCTTATATAAGATCTCTAGAAGGTATTATATGCATAGATTCTAAGTTTCCTCTTGATAATTATATTAGGATGAGAGAAGCTTCGGATCAAAAGGATAGGGAACTTTATAAGAAGAAGTTTTTGGAGGATGTCAAGCTTCACTTGGGTAAGATAGAGAGGGACTACATTCATCCCGAGCTTGGAACTGCTCCCTTTGCGTTTGCTTACCTGCCATCAGAATCTATATACTGGTTCTTAGTTAATGAAGCCTTCGATCTTGTTAGGGAGTATATAAAGAGGGGAGTTCATATAGTTTCTCCCCTTACCCTGTCTCATAGGGTTGAGCTTATAAAGGTGGGGGTTCAGACCAGAAGGATATCTGAGAAAGCAGAGAAGATAAAGAGAGAGTTAGAGGTACTTTCTGAAAGTTTTAAGAAGCTTGACGAAACTTGGAAGGTCTTCTATGAAACTCATCTAAGAAATCTCTGGAATAAGGCGGGCGAAGTAGACTTTTGCTATAGGGAGATTAGAGGAAAGTTGGATAGACTGAGTAAGGGTTTATAAGCTTGGCATCGATAATTCCAATCTGCATAATCCCTCTTCCTTTCCCATGATATAAAGTATATCTCCATCCTGAAGGATTGTTTTTGGGTCTGGGAAAAGAAGTTCCTCGTTTCTCTCAATCGCTATAATAAAGCAACCTGTTTTTCTTCTTAAGTCTAACTCCTCTATGCTCCTTCCCGAGAAGCCTGAGTTGGCGAGTCTTAGCTTTCTTAGGAAAAAGGTTCCCTTTTTGCTTGCTATTTCCAGCAGGTCCATTAAGTTCGGATTCATTATTGCCATGTAAACCCTTTTTGCCATGTCTTCATAAGGAGAAAAAAGCACATCAACGCCAGCTCTTCTTAGCTTGCTTTCCCCTGTTGGGCTTCTTAAGATAGCTACTGTAAATATATTGGGGTTCAGATCCTTAGCAATTATTATCGCAAAAGCATTGGAAGCATCTTTATCTGTGCACGCTATTAATGCCTTTGCCCTTCTTATACCAGCCATTTCTAAACTTTCTTCTTCTGTCACATCTCCATGTATTGCAACTAAGCCGGTTTCTCTTGCTGCCACTACCTTATTTAGGTCATCGTCTATGATGACAGTTAGCTCTTTAGGTAATCTTTTAGATACCTCCATTCCCGTTCTTCCATAACCGCAAATTATATAATGTTTTTCCATGTTTCCTAACAAATTTTTCCACCACTCCCTTCTTCTCTCTATTATTTCAGGGATGATTATGTTCAGCGTGTAAAAGAAAACTCCTATTCCGAGGAACATGATTATCATGGAAAACACTTTTCCAAGTTTCGAGAGTTCGCCGACTTCCTTGTATCCTGTGGTCGTTATGGTTATAATGGTCATATAAAGGGAATCAAAGAGGCTCCATCCTTCAATTAAGGTGTACCCTATCGTTCCAAGGCTTACTATCGTGATCAATATTAGGATCACTTTGCATATTGGTTTTTTTGTAACCTTGCTCATATATAATATTTTAGCAAAAGTTAAAGGTGAGATCGATAATTAGAGTGTAAAGCTGGCTTGCCTGGATATGGGATTTGTGGTAAAATTCCTATAGAACCTTGAGAGCGAAATAGCGTACCTATGCATAGATTTTCTGGAGAGTTTGATCCTGGCTCAGGATGAACGCTGGCAGCGTGCCTAACACATGCAAGTCGAGCGC
>LEKQ01000014.1 GCA_001443005.1 bacterium GBS-1 | reverse complement strand
TATCTGTAATCCGTTGTCGGGCATGTTTTGAGCAAGTCTTCTATAAATCTCAACCATGCTTTCGTTGAATGTTCGCCCTCTTCCTCTTACTGCCAAAGCCCTCTTACTGTCTGTGTACCATTCGGGGAATACAGTGCGAAGCATCTTTTTGTCCCAGGCAAGGAAGAACTCAGAAAGTTCGTGGTAATTCACCGCATCCGCATACGGTGGGTCCGTAATCCAAAAGTCGCAGACCTCACTGACCTCGCGGGCGTCGAGGAGCTCAACTTTAAATTTTCCTTGTTTTGGGTTATCTTTCAACAAGGCTGAAAATAAGCTACCTTGTTTAACTTGTGGTTTTTTATTCGAAAAATCTATGAACCAGATATTCTTCAGATAGACTAATCCTCTCGTTGCATACCTGTACAGTGTGTTTAGAGCTTGGTTGTAAAATGTATCCTCAATTTTACTGTAATATTGATTCCATCTTGACAATTTACTATTCCAGTCTAAGCATCTGTTCAAAGCTAAAACCCCTACGACTCTTTCCTTTTGGCTCTTTGCGTGTTTGTCTACCAATTCCATGAGCAATCCGTGGACCAATAGCTGTCTTGGATTGAACAATTGATGCCAATGAGTCCAGCCTCGTTCCCTTAAGAGCCTTGTAGTCTCATCTCCTTCTTCAATTCTACTACTGGGAATATACCCTCTCTCCTGCCAATCCGCAAATCTTTCTTTAAGTAGCTCGATAACTTTCTCTTCTCTCTCAAGGTCTTCTTTGGTTGGAGCTGTATAATATCTGTCCTTTTGATTTTGCTTGACATAGCGTATACAGATGAGTCTTTCCTGGAAAACGTCGTCTGGTCGAGGTATAAACTCGTGCGCTTCCCATTTTCTTAGTCCGTATTCAACGCTTCCATCTTCAAGTATCCTATCCCCACGAAGAACGCTAATAGGGGTGGTTGTCTTACAATGAGGACACCACATTTCACCGTCTTTTATAGTCACTAATTTTTGAGCTTGCTCTATCTCGTCTTTGGAAGCATTTGACTTTATCTCGATGTCAAAAGCCTTTTGACCTTGATTTTCGTGTAAAAGGGCAATTGTTTTTGTATCGACACTGATTATCCAAGATTGTGAAAGAGGAACACGCCAACCACATTCAGGACAAACAACTTCGTTGCAATATATATACGCATCCGCTCTATCTCCTTGTTCATTGTGTTCTATCCCCCACTCGGTTATTTGCGCATCGGCTAAGTTGTATATCTTTTCTAAGAACTCCTCCAATTGATTAAGCTCCTCTTCAGAGCTGTTCAAAAGTAACTCTAATGCCGACCAAGTCAAAAGAGTTGCTATAGGGTTTAGGTCGGACGCATATACATCAAAACCTATTCTTGCCGCCTCAAAAGGAATACTGCCACCTCCGCAGAAGCAATCGCCAACTCGCGGAATTTTGCCAAACCGTTTCACACCTATTTGCTGAACGAACACTTGCAATGTCGCCGCGTTCGTTCCAAAGTATTCGTTTATCTCTCGCCAAGTTTCAGGTGGTAAGTTCTCAAGTTCTTCAGGTCTTATACAGTAAGTTAGTTTCTCATCATACGTTAATCTGTTGAAAACTAAGCGCTGGAGATATTCTCGGTCTTCCTTCTCAAGGTCTTTTTTATACAAAGGTTTTCCATTTTCTCCAATTTCAATGTATTCTTTTCTTTCGAAGGGTGTCAGATACTCATAGACCTTTTCTATCGGAATGCTGTCCTTTTTCCTCAAAAGTAAACCCTTTTCATCCATGGAGAGTAACTTAAGAAACATCACCATGTCCTTCTTAGGATCTTTACCAGCAGGCAAAAGCAGTCCAAGAAGCGCAGCTCTAACAAGTATCAAAGGTTTTCTACCCCACCATTTTCCAAGCCCTGTTAGAGTCTGACCACTGCCAGCTTTTCTTTCTTTATAGCTTTCTTTTGATATTTTTGAGACAGGGAACTGGACTTCTATAAATGATTTGTCAAAATCCATCACATTACCTCCCTAACAAGTCTTAGTTGTGTAATTACTTAGTCGTCAATTTTTCTTCTTAGCATCAAATCGAAGATATCCATCTGTCTATTCGACTCTTCTATTGGATTCTCTGTGAGTGCATATTTAATCGCCTTGCGCCAACCTCTTCTATCTTTAAGTCCCCCTGTTGCAGCATTGGTCATTGTAAAGAGCCACCATCTTTCTTCTGGACTCAACCCTTTCCAATTTCTTATGGCAATTGGCACCACTGAAGGATCACAATCTTCGATTGCCCAAGCTAATAAGACCATTTCTTTACCAAACAGTCTGTGGACTGGATTTTGCCCTATCTTCCACTTTCCTATGGGAAGTTTTTCTTGCTTCAGACGAGTGTTGAATTCTTCTTCAAGAACGTCTTCGATGAGTTTCCATTTTTTCTTGTCGAGTTCTACCTTAGGTTTGTTAACACTGTAATCTATTTTTTGGACTTCAACACCTTCTTGCCATGAAAATCTCTCGTATATGATAACCCTTCCAGTATCGGACTTTGGTATAACGACCAGGAAATGGTGCTGAGATTCAGAAGGGTTAAATCCAAAGCCGTAGATTTTTTTCTTATCGTTCATGGTTGCAATATCTCCTCCTGTTTGAAGTCATCTAGTGACATTTTTTTGTCCAACACCCAATTTTTGAAATCCAAGCCCTTCTCAAAAATGATTTTTTCGCACTCCATTGTTACTTCATGTTTTCCCTCAGGTAGGAGAGACCTTAAATTGTCTATTACTTGTTCCAACGTATCGGCTGATATCTCAAATGCATCTGGGTCGGTCTGAACCTCAACCCACGTTTTCAAATCAACTAAGTAAATAACAACCTTGGGGCCCTGCAATTTTGCACTGTATTTTTTTAGCAACATAAGTTCTTGATATGTGTTGGCTGTTTTATCGGTTTTTAACTTTCTTTTGAGTATCAAGCGCTTTTCATTGAATACAACAGTGGAAGAACTATTCCATTGAACTGTGAACGTAAGCTTCTCGGAAGTTATATTTATATCCTCTGCCATAGCTATTGCTTGCACTATGGTAGTTGTTGCTCCATTCTTTTTTGGTATGAATATCTTTTTTTCAGAATCATAAATCTCACCGTTTTCGAAAGGACTGGAGCCATCGGTTGTGTATTTTATCGTGTATTTAATTTTTTCGTTGATTGGTAATGCAAGAAGTTCAACAATCTTCCCACTTCCATCACTGCTGTCGTAGACTTTGTATTTTAGCATTATCTTATTTCGCCATTCTATAGGTTCACCTGTTTCATGTTCGCCTTTTGAATCAACGCAAAGGAATGAAATCTTAAGCTCCCTTGTTCTAAAGTCGTTAGGTGTTGTTAGTATTGTTGAAGATGTTGTTGCGGGTTTCCCAATTTCATAGTGAATTACATCACCATGCACTGGCGTAAGCCTCAAGGTAACTTCACCCGTTTCCTCGTTTCTGTATATTTCTTGAATTTTTACACTGGTCTTTTCTTTTGGGAAAGGTCCTTTTTTTATGTAACCTCCCTCTTCTCTCCAAATGCCTTTTCTTATCATGGAATCTTTCAAGTCATCTAAAGCTCTTGGAAGGTGCCAGGGCCAAGACGGATTAGTTGCCGCCCTTTCTTTTATATCAACCCATCGCATTTGTTGTTGTGTAAACAACCTCTCTTCACATCTTTTTCGGAAGCTGTCGCTTGAGACATCGGTGATAAATTTCCTGTTAGTCAGCACATCCTTAATTTGTTTCTCACCGTTGTATTCATTCCCAACAAATTCCATTCTGAAGTCTACCTTTTGCAAACCCTGTGCCGTTGGATAGTAGAGCTGAACAAAGGTTTCACGTGCGGCTTGTAAAAGTTCAAGACTTATTCTATCTCTTTTTTCGAGAGCTCTTTGATACTGAGAATCACTCTCAGGTATCTTTTCTTCATTCATTCTCTTGATTATTTCGTTAATGGCTTTATACTCTTTCGCCACTTCATAGAGCTTATCCATTGTTCTTCTGGAACCTGTAAGGAACATTACTCGGTTTTTATACCTTTGATTTTCATAAAACTTCTGAATGTCAGGATTTAGTCCTGAGTCACTCATATATGGTTCTGTTATCACAAGTGTGACTTCATCACGTGAAAGTTCTATTTCATCGATGGCGGGGAAAACAACAACTCGCTGATAACAGTCCTTATCCTTAGGCTCAAACATCTTGTAGAGTATGGTCCTTAATTCCTTTTTCGCGGTTTCGTTATCGTAGGATTCAACAAGGGAGTTCAGCTCCGCTATCAGGTTCTTTGTGTTTTGGAAGAAAAGTTTTCCATCCCTGTCTGTGAAGAGATACCAAGCTCTAAAGGTGAACTCTTCCAAAGCTTTTTTGGTAAGGGTTATGTCCCGTCCAGGTTCGGTCAAATAACCCAAGATTTCCCCTGGAGCAAGCCCAAGAACGGCATTCGGAACGTCAGCAAGAGAAGACACGAGAATCAATTTAGCAGCATCTTGAGTGTCTGTTGTCTTCGTCATTTCTCTATCAATAGTCTCTGCTACGGCACGACCATTCGAAGCAATATCGTGTGCTATGGCATTACTCAAAGAGGGTTTTATTTGAGAAATCATTGTTAACATTTCACTATCATTTAGGTCAAAGTCATACGGATTCACAAGATACTTTCTTCTCGCCAGAGGTTCTTCTCCTCTCCATAGCTGTGATATCATTGCTCTCATAAGTCTTATTAATCCTCGTGTCTGCTGGAAACCAGGGTTTTCTTTGAATCTCGCGTATAGGTCACGAGTGGAAGGGTGGAACGGGTAAGAATCCTTTATCCACGTGTAAAGCTGGTCTGGTGAGAGCATGGTGAAGCCAAGTTGTTTAGTTTCTTCGAGCCGTTCTTTATAGGCAATAGCTATCTGATTTATTTCGTTTTCGTTTGGGAGCGACTTGAAAAGCTTCTTTCTGAGTATGTGGTAGATTTCATCGGAATTTATCCTAACAGGTTCTATATTCATTGCAAAACGATCTATCTCACCTTCTAATTCTTTAAAACTCAACTGGAGCAATTCGCTACCTGATTCGTATGTTGCTCTCAAATCTGAAATAACAATGCAAACTCTGGAAAGCTCGGATTTGTTTAAGGCATTGAAAAGGTTAGCTAAAGCTGTCGTGGTTACAACAGCCAAGTTGGAATCACCAATGGCAACGGATTTAGCGTTTTCAAGGTAGGGTGGTAATTCGTCCAAAAGTATGAGGACCGTTTCACCTTTTAGGAGGTTCACCCATGCACTTTGTCCAGGAGCTCTTAGTGGGGAGTAGTAGTCTTTGAAGATATCTTTTTTCCCTAATTGCTCTGCAATGGCTCCCCATATGCCAAAAGGTGCATCACTTTCCCTACCTGTAAAAGCGACCACTTTAATTTCACTTAAGTTCATGTACTTTTCCCCAAAGTCACCCATAACCTTTTTCCGATATTGAGGATGCTTAGCAAGTAAAGCAAGAGCTATCATGTTATGGGTCTTACCGCCACCCATTGACTGAGTTAATTTTATAAGTCCAGTTTCACTTTCACCTGCAAGTCTTTTGAAAGCAGTTTTTAAAAGTATTTCCATACCATTTGTTAAATAATTTTCTTCAAAGAATGGTTCAGGATTAATTCGTCCCTCTATCAAGTCTGTGAGGTCCAACACATCTTCTCTACGTTTTTCATCAAAAACACTTTCTCGAGGTACGCAGGCTTCATACAAGGTTTTCATGACAGAACGCCCCCCTTTACCAAATAGTCAATTTTTTGAATCACTCTTGTTCCATTCGAAATTATACCTCGCCTTCTTTTTCACGCAGTATTTTCCGCGCGAGGAAAAATTCTACAAGCACTTTGGCGCTTTCTGAAATCCATTAATCGGTCCATAATTTTCTGTTGTCTGCTTTTTTCTCTTAAAACTACAATCAAAACTGATACCCGACATCCATAACTGCATTTGAATCTAAGGAATCGACCTATGAGGGATGGAAACTCTGAAAAGAAAAACCCCCCTTTCGGGGGGTTAAACTTGCCAAGCTTCTAAAAATTCTTCCTCGCACAGGACGAACT
>LEKQ01000012.1 GCA_001443005.1 bacterium GBS-1 | reverse complement strand
CCAACGGATGTCGAGGGAACTATCCCCCCCTCCTCGGTTATGGCCACAGCCTCAACGATCGCTAGGTCTATATCCCCTAAAAACCCATACCTTATCTGCTGAGGACACTGAGAGAGGTGAATATCTATATAATCTACATCACCGGAGTTTATCTTGTTTCGCAACAAATTGTCAGTCTGGTAAGGAAGCCTCTTACTTATAGCGTCAACCGAGGCTAAGGCCTCATCAAGTTCGGGACCTACAGAGGCACCAGTCCAGAGATTTATCTTCAGCTTCTTTCCAGACTTAACCCTCTCAACAAGTGCAAGGGGAACAGCTTTAGGATATCCAGCTGGAGTGAAACCGCTACAAGCTATGGTCATACCATCCTCAATCAAAAGCGAAGCCTCGGTACTTGAAACGACCTTAGAAAGAAGATCCTTTTTCCTTACCCTCCTTTCAAGATCGGCCAAGATCATCACCCCATCTGTAAAAGTAAAAGGGCTACCCTCCTTTTGGTGGAAGGTAGCCCCTCTAAAACCTGCCCATTTTAAGGCTTTAAGCCACCTTTGGTTACCACTCCCCCTGCCGATAGCGCTCCAGGGCAACCATGAGCACTATCTACCCTCAAGAGGAGCCTTCATCCATATCTAAATATCGATAGCTGTTCATTATTATAATCGCCCCTGTTAATTTTATCAAGAGGAACATAAAATAGTCCTTTAAAGACCAATTTATAACTTAAAATATGTTATATAAAACACAATAAAAATAGATTCATATGAAATTTTAAATTTTTCACTTGGCCTGCTTGACAGAAACTTTATAAAGCTGCTATCATACTAGTTAAGTTATCTTGGTTAACTAAGTATCCTCAGATAGTTTCGTGGTCACCTGGGCTGATATTTAGAAGATTAGGGTAGCCGGTTTAGCTGCAGATGTATTTAGAGAGCTCGGTGTTTCTGTCGTAACAGTTCCGGCGGGTGAAATTTTACCATTATTAGACAGAGGTGTCATAGATGCAACAGAGTACAGCGATCCTCATAGTGATCTTTTACTCGGGCTCCCGGATGTATTAAAATACTATCACATGCCAGGGATACACCAACCCTCGGGCTTTACGAACTTCTATCTGAACAGAAAAGAATGGGAAAAACTGCCTGAAGATTTGAGAAAACTGGTTCAGGCAGTATGCGATGAGATGACCCTTAAAAATACCATAGAGGAATGGATATGGGGGCAAAAGGCTCTCGAAAGGATTGAAAAGGAGTATGGAGTGAAAGTCATAAGAACACCTGAGGAAATTTTGATAGCTTTCCTCAAGGCATGGGATAAGGTCGCAGCTAGGGAGTGCGAAAAGAACCCATGGTTTAAGAAGATCTACGAATCGCAGAGAGAGTAGGCTTCGAAGTACGTTCCCTTCAGGAGGAGGATTTATCCAGAATATCGTATCGCTGCAGATTACTACTGGGGGGAAAAGAAATAAGAACTTTAAGAACTTAAGGGAGGGCCATCTCAAAGGTCCTCCCTTATACCTTAAAAAAGGGGGAGAAAACATGAATTTTATATATCCTAGGTCGCCTGAGATAATCTTTGGTCGAGGGAGCATAAGAAATTTACCAGATAAGGTTAAAGCTTTAGGAATAGATCAGGTATTCGTAGTTTCAGACAAGGGCATTAGAAAAGCTGGGATTACTGATAAATTAATAGCTCTGCTTCAAGAAGCTAACATCAAAGTAAATTTATTTGAGGAGATAGAAAAGGAACCTACCGCAATGAACATAGAAGAAGCTAAGAAAGAGCTTAAAGCTAGTGGAGCGAAAATGGTAATAGGCTTAGGAGGAGGAAGCGCCCTCGACGTATCAAAGGCTGTAGCTCTACTAGCAACTAACGAGGGAGATATCCTTAGCTATGTCGGAGTGGAAAAGTTTAAGAAAGAAGGCTTGCCTTTGATAGCAATTCCCACAACCGCCGGGACCGGTAGCGAGGTCACAAGGTTTATCGTCTTCATCGGACCCGAAGTTAAAACCAAGCTGGTGATCGTGAGTCAACTGGCCATACCTAAATGTGCCATCTTAGATCCCGAGCTAACGATCACATTGCCTCCAAAGGTTACAGCAGCAACTGGAATGGACGCTCTCACGCATGCGATAGAGTCTTACGTCAACGTCTCTTCCAACTACCTATCCGAATCCCTCTCAATGAAAGCGATCCAGCTGATTGCTAAAAGCTTGAGAAAGGCAGTAGCAAGGGGATCAAACATAGAAGCTAGAGAGGAAATGCTAGCCGCAAGCCTTTTAGCCGGCTTAGCCTTTAATTCTACGAGGCTCGGCATTGTACACGCCATGTCTCAACCGGCGGGAGGACACTTCGATATCCCCCACGGTATAAGCAACGCGATTTTGCTTCCCTATGTTATGGAATACAACTTAATCGGAAATATAGAAAGATATATAGATATAGCTGTAGCGTTCGGAGAGAAGATAGATGGTCTTTCTCCGATGGAAGCCGCCATGAGGTCGGTAAAAGCCGTAAGGGACCTAATGAGGGATATAGGCATAACGGAAAAACTAGGAGATTTTGGAGTTAGAGAGGAGGATTTAGAGATGCTTGCAAGTGAAGCAATGGAAAGCGGAAACATCCTCGTGAACCCAAGATTTCCCTCTAAGGAAGATATAATCGAAATATATAAGAAGGCTCTATAGCTTATCACCCTTCGACAAAGGAGGGTATCCTCGCATCTCGTTGACAAGGATCCCCTCTTCTAGGTATAATCAGAACCAGATTGAAGTATAAAATTCAAAAAGCCATTCTTTATTGAAGAATGGAGCTTTTTTGTTTTAACTAGAGGGAGGTGGAGAGATGAAAAAATTTCTTTATATTATCGATAGGACAAACGAGATTGTCTTTAAGGCAATAATGTGGCTCATCTTCCCGCTTTTCTTCAGTCTATTTTACGAGGTTGTAGCAAGATATGGATTTAGATCGCCTACAATTTGGTCCTATGATCTTACCTATATGCTTTACGGAACCATGTTTATCCTCTGTTCCCCTTATGTCTTAGGCAAGAACAAGCATGTTCGCATAGATCTCTTCTATGAGAGGTTTTCTCCAAAGGTGAAAAATCTCATCGATGCCATACTATACGTCGTTTTCTTCTTTCCAGCCATCACCGTGCTGCTTTATAAGGGTATAGAGTACGCCATAACTTCCTGGAAGATAGGGGAAACGAGTGGAGCAAGCCCTTGGCGTCCACCCCTCTACCCCCTAAAGACGATATTTGCCATAGCCCTATTCCTGCTTCTGTTTCAAGGTATAGTCCAATTCATAAAGATCCTTCACCAGCTTAAGGAAGGTGAAAAAGTCAATGGATAACACGGGAATTTTGGCCATAATGATGTTCCCAGCTGTTGCTTTGGGTGTTTTCTTAGGCTTCCCGGTTTTCGCCGTGCTCATGGGCACAGCTTTACTACTAGGCTTAATAGGTTGGGGGCCACAGGTCATGGATCAGATGGTCTCCTGCGCATTTTGGGTTCTGATGAACGATGCCCTACCTGCCGTCCCACTGTTCGTTTTCATGGGAAGCATGTTAGAGAAATCAGGATTAGCTGAAAGAGCTTTCAAGCTCATGCAAATAATCTTAGGACCAGTTAGAGGCTCCCTCGCCTTAGCTACCATAGTTTTATGCACCCTTTTTGCAGCTGGTACTGGCATAGTCGGAGCCTCCGTAACGATGATGGGACTACTTGCCCTACCCGTAATGCTAGAACGCAAATACGATATCCCCCTTGCGACCGGAACGATAATAGCGGGAGGGACCCTCGGCATACTAATCCCTCCGAGCATCATGCTTGTCCTATATGGCCCACTAGCTGGGCTATCAGTAGCGAGGCTTTTCACTGCCGCGATAATGCCGGGCTTGCTTTTATCCGCCTTATACATGGCTTATGTACTTGTGATGTGCCTTATAAAACCAGAGCTAGGCCCACCACTACCTCCTGAGGAGAGGAAGGTTCCCCTAAAGCAGCTTTTAACGCTCATAGCTATTGACCTCGTACCATTCCTCTTTACCATATTAGCCGTCTTAGGCTCTATCCTCTTCGGGCTAGCCTCTCCAACTGAAGCAGCAGCGGTCGGATCGGTAGCATCCTTAGGGTTAGCTGCTATTCATAAGCAATTAAACCTGAAAAACATACTTAAGGCAGTCCAAGAAACAGCGATGACATCCTCGTTCATACTCACAATTACACTTGGGGCTAACATCTTCACAGGGGTATTCTTAGCTCTCGGAGGAGGCACAGTGATAACCAACATATTGATGAGCCTCCCCATCGGTCCCTACGGAATACTCTTCGTTATACTTGGAATAATATTTATTCTAGGGTTCTTCATCGACTGGATAGCCATACTTCTGATATTCATACCGATAGTCACTCCCATAGTACCAAAGCTTGGCTTCAATCCACTATGGTTCGCCATAGTCGTGTGCGTCTGCCTTCAAACATCCTTTCTCACACCCCCCTTCGCTTACTCTATCTTCTATCTGAAGGGTATAGCTCCCCCACAGGTAAAGCTAAGTCACATATACAAGGGAGTGATCCCCTTCGTGATACTTCAGCTAATCGGAACAGCTCTATGCGTGAAGTATCCCCAGATTATCCTGTGGCTACCTAAGCTGATGTATGGAAGGTAAAGGAGGTGAAAGAAAGGGAAAAAACAAAAACAAGCCTTAAGCTCCATACTCTTAAAAAGGGAGGTGCGACCTATGAAAAAGGTTAAAAGGCTAGCTTGGGGAGTAGGTATAGGGCTTATACTCGTGGCACTACTAACAGGTGTCTTACTTGCCCAGGAAAAAACGATTAAGCTGAGGGGACAGTGCGCTCACTCACCCGGAACCTTTGACTACATCTGCTACGAAAACATAGTTAAGCGCATCGAGGAGATGACCGAGGGAAAGGTTAAGATGGAGCTTTTAGCCCCTGGAACGATAGTTCCCGCCTTTGAGGTGCTTGATGCCGCAAACAGGGGAGTTTTAGACTTCGCAGCAAGCTGGATAGGCTACTGGGTAGGTAAGAACTCTGCTTTTACTCTGTTCTCTTCCGCTACAGGTGGCCCCTTCGGTATGGATAACTGGGACGTGCTAGCGTGGTACTACTTCGGTGGGGGTCAAAAGCTTTTGGAAGAGGTCTTTACGGCAACAGGTTACAATAACGTGGTTACCTTCCTAGCTAAGGGAGAGTTCCCTGAGCCCTTAGGCTGGTTCCCAAAACCGGTAACCAAATACGAGGATCTAAAGGGTTATAAGATGCGCGTGGCAGGGTTAGCGGCTGAGGTCTTCAAGGAGGCCGGTGTATCCGTCGTAACCGTTCCTGGGGGAGAGATACTGCCTCTCTTAGAGAGAAAGGCGATCGACGCCACAGAATACAGCGATCCTCATAGCGACCTTCTCTTGGGAATACCGGATGTCCTCAAATATTACCATGCACCTGGTGTTCACCAGCCGACGGGTTTCATGGGAATTCACTTCAACAAGAAGAAGTGGGAAGCATTACCAAAGGAGGTCCGCAACGTGATCGAGCTTGTATGCCATGAGATGGTCTTTAAAAACACCCTCGCAGAGTGGTCGCTGGGAATAGAGGCTTTAACTAAGATGGAGAAGGAGTTCGGCGTCAAGGTAGTTAAAACTCCCGAGGATGTGCTCTTGAGCCTCGTGAAGGCATGGGATAAGGTCGCAGCTAGGGAGTGCGAAAAGAACCCCTTGTTTAAGAAGATCTACGATGCCCAAAGAGAGTGGGCTTCGAAGTACGTTCCCTTCAGACAGAAGTTCTTCATTGATTACTCTATAATAGCAAACTACTACTGGGAAGAGAAGAAGCAGTAGGACTTAAGCTATCTACCCGCCTCGGGAAGGCCTTCCCGAGGCGGTTTTTTTCGCGCTTAAAGGCGCAGGGCCTTTAGGAGATAGTCTATGCAAAGCTTGATAGTATCCTCCTTACCAACAAGCCCCCCCTTCGTCACTACCGCAAGACCGTCAGCCAGACCGCCGACGAAGGTTCCGAAACCCGCAAGAGGGTAAACCTCATCCTTGATGCTTACGCCCAAAGCGCCGAGGTGCTTACCTATGGCAGATATAGTGTCACCACCGCTGACATAAAGCCCTCTGATGATACCCTTCCTATCCTTCAAGATCTCCGAAACAACCGAGCCTATTAAATCGTTTATCTTGCTATAAAGATCCTTACCAAGACCAAGCCTTTCTGCTTCATCAAAAGATATCACATCCTTCTCGCTCTCCGCAGTTATCAGCCCAACGAGAGGGTAAAGCTCGATATACTCCTCTAAGGCTTTCCTCTTAGCCTTAAGCTCGCTATCCCAATCGCCTGATATCAACCCTCTCACATTGATCTTAACCCACTTTACATCATAGCTCTTCGAAAGGTACTCCACCTGTTTTCTTATAAGCTCGGTTACGCTCCCTATAACTATAAGTATCTTAGGTAGATCAGCCTTGCTACCAAGCAACCTAAAAGCCAAGGCTGCGGTAAAGGGACCAGGGTCAACGGGAATGAAGGGCTTACCCCACTTAAGAGAGCAAAGCGCTATTCTATCTATATCGGAATCGGTAACAGCATCCAGAACAGCTATGCTATCCTCAGCAAGATCATCCAAGGCCTTAATGAGCTCCCCCTCAGATCTAACGATATCATAGGGTACGTGATAGACCTTTCTTTTAGTCTGTGATGCTATTATCTTAACTGCGCTCGAAGTATCAAAGCGGAAGACCGACTCTCTTATAACCTCAGTTTCATCAAGAGGGGTCGAGTTAACGAGCACATGCCCGCCGAGGCAAATTCTCCCCGCCGATGGAAAGGATGGCACAAGCAGGGCATAGCGAAAGCTACCCCCGTTAAGCATCGCATCTATCTCTGCCCCTATATTCCCCCTCAACGTGGTATCGATCCTCTTAGATATAACCTTGCAGCCGAGCTCAAGCAGAGATTTAAAGGTCTGAGAAACTATCTCATAAGCTTCGTGAGGGGAAAGGTATCTACTACTGGTTGAAACTATCACTATATCCTGCTTTATACAAGGAAGACCCCTTAAGGACTCAGGATTCAGAACGGATACCGAGCTTAAGCCCCTCTTAGAGAGCAATGCCCCTGTCGCGTTGGCTCCAGTGAGGTCATCGGCAATCACTCCAAACCTCATCATCGCTTCTCCTCCCCTTTACTGAAAAAGGAATAGTCATGATTGGTGTAGCTAAACCCCTTCCGCATGGAGATTTCGATGCCTTTACCCACCGGCTCTAAGCCAAGAAGCTTAAGGTCGTAATCGACCATTATCATTATAAGTTCATCGAACTTTACCCTCGGCTCCCAGCCAAGCTTAGCTTTTGCTTTAGTTATATCAGCCTGAAGGTGCTCAACCTCTGTAGGCCTAAAGTATCTTGGATCTATCTCGATTATCACATCTCCCGGCTTAAAGACATCGATCCACCTTTCACTAAGGCTCCTCACCACCCCCTTCTCCTCCTTCCCCTCGCCCTTCCACTCTATCTCAAGACCAGTGTAACTAAAGGCCTTCTCGACTAACTCCCTTACCGAGTGACTCTCCCCAGTTCCGATGACGTAGTCGTCAGGATCATCTTGCTGAAGCATGAGCCACATCATCTCAACGTACTCAGGGGCAAACCCCCAATCCCTCTTGGCGTTGAGATTCCCAAGGTAGAGCTTCCTTTGCTTTCCCAAAAGCATGTGAGCCAAAGCCCTCGTTACCTTCCTTGTAACGAAGGTCTCCCCTCGACGAGGGCTCTCATGATTGAACAGTATCCCATTGCACGCAAACAACCCGTAGGCCTCTCTATAGTTAACGGTCATCCAGAAGGCGTATAGCTTGGCGGCAGCGTAGGGACTCCTCGGATAAAAGGGAGTTTTCTCGCTCTGAGGAGGGGGCGAAGCCCCGAACATCTCCGAGGAAGAAGCTTGGTAAAACTTAGCCTTGACTCCGGACCTCCTTATCGCCTCAAGTATCCTAGTGGTACCGAGACCGGTTATATCGCCGGTATATTCAGGCATGTCAAAGCTAACCCTAACGTGGCTTTGCGCCCCAAGGTTATAAACCTCGTCGGGCTGAAGGTTATAGATAAGCTGGGTAAGTTGGCCTGAATCCGAAAGATCCCCATAGTGAAGGAAAAGCCGAGCCCCAGGTGTGTGAGGATCAACGTAGATGTGATCTATCCTTTGGGTGTTAAAGGTGCTTGCCCTCCTTATTATGCCATGAACCTCATACCCCTTTGAAAGCAGGAACTCCGCTAAGTAAGAGCCATCCTGCCCGGTTATGCCCGTTATGAGGGCCCTCTTATTCATCTCTATAACCTCTCTCTTCCAGAGATTTTATGACGCCGCACTCAGGACAACCGCAATACTCAAACTGAACTGTAATATGACTTATGCCCATCTTTAGAAGCTCACCCTCTATCTTCTTATACACATCCATAGCCCTACTCACCGGCAGATCCTCCTTGAGGTTGACGTGTCCCTCAAAAAATACAGTCTTATCATCTAAGTTCCACAAGTGAACATGGTGAACATCCTTAATTTCGCTCAGACCCTCAAGACGCTTAACCACCTCACGGACATCTATCTCTTGAGGAGCCGACTGCATCAATATATCTATAGACCTATTCATTATCTTAAAGCTCTCCCTAACAACATATAGAGCTATGGCTATGGTAAGAACTGGATCTATCCAGAACAAACCGAAGTAAAGCATCGCAATGGCTCCCAATATAACCGCTATCGATGAGAGGGCATCGCTCAGCATATGGAGATAGGCAGACCTTATATTAATGTCCTTTCCGGACCACCTTCTTAGAAGATACATGCTTAAGAGATTAGCGAAAAGCCCAATGATTGCAACCCATAGGACCGTCACGCTATCTATAGGTTTGGGCTCAAGCAAACGCTCTATCGCCTCTTTGATCAGGAAGAACCCTATGACCAAAAGTGTCGTGGAGTTAAAAAGAGCGGCAAGTATGGTAGACCTCCTATAGCCGAAGGTTTTCCTGTAAGACGCTCCCTTGAGGGATATCCTATGGGCGAGGTACGTTATGACTATAGACATGGCATCACTGAAGTTATGAAGGGAATCAGAAAGAAGGGAGAGGCTTCCCGCAAGAAATCCACCAATCGCTTCAGCAGCGCTTATAGCGAAGTTAAGAAAGATAACGTAAACTAGCCTCCTCTTCACTTTCAGATTAAAATCCTTTAAATGCTCATGATGAGCTTGCATCCTTTAAACTCTCTCTATGTCATCCTCCCCCAGATAGCTCCCGCAGCTTACCTCTATTATCTCAAGCGGTGAGTCAAGCGGGTTCTCAAGCCTATGAAAGACGAGCCTCGGAACGAATATGGACTCACCCTCCCTCAGATAGACCTCCCTGTCCTCTAGGGTCACCTTGGCCATTCCTTTTACCACTATCCAGTGCTCAGATCTATAGCGATGCCTTTGAAGGCTGAGAGCCTCCCTTGGAGCGATGACAACCCTCTTAACCTTGAAGCCATCCCCCTCTTCCAAAACCGTATACCTACCCCATGGCCTATAGACGGTGGTGTGCTCGTCAGCCTCCCTTCTTGAGAGCTCCCTTAAAACCCTAACAACCTCCCTGACCTGCTGGCTCTCCCCCCTCTTAGCTATAAGAACGGCATCATCAGTTTCAATAACAAGGATACCATCGACACCTAAGGCCACAATAAGCCTCTTATCCCCTATAATCATGCTGTTTTTAGAGGATAAAGGTAAAACATCCCCTAAAATGGCATTTCCCTCCTCATCCTTATTAAGGAGGTCGTAAAGGGAATCATAGGATCCAACATCACTCCAGGAGATATCCAATGGAACCATTAAGATATTCCTGGTCCTCTCCATAACGGCATAGTCTATGGAGATATCGGGCATGCTCTCGAATTGGGAGATCATCTCATCCAAACTAAGGTCAAGCTTTTCGCCGATCTCCGGCCTATGCTTTTTAAGCTCAAGGAGCATGACATCAACCCTGAACAAAAACATCCCCGAGTTCCAAAAGTAGTTTCCCCTTTTTAAGAAGAGCCTCGCCCTCTCAAGGTTTGGTTTCTCAAAGAAGCCCTCAACCTTGTAGACACCTTCTCTCCCACCGGAGGGATCAACAGCTATATATCCATAACCCGTTTCAGGGCTACTCGGCTTGATTCCGAAGGTAACTATCCGCCCTTCACGAGCCCATCTCTCAGCTGAAACCAAGGCTTCCACAAACCTATCCTCTGGATCGATAAAGTGATCCGAAGGAGTAACGAAGATGACCTCATCCGAAGATACGGATAATCTCTCAACCATATACTTTAGGGATAAAGCTATAGCGGGAGCGGTCCCCCTTGCAATCGGCTCGAGGACAACGTGAGGGGAAAGGGAAAGGCCCATCTCCCTAATCTCGGATTTAACAAGGAACTCATAGTCTCTGCCCGTAACCACAACTATATCTTCAAGCGCAAGAAACCTAAGGAGACGATTTAAGGTCCTCTGAAATAGGGAAAGCTCCCCCTTAATCTTGAGAAACTGCTTCGGAAAGGTTTTGCGAGAGAGAGGCCAGAGCCTCGTCCCACCCCCTCCCGCAAGAACTATGCCCTTCATAAATAAAATTATAGATAATTTTTCTATAAAGGTCTACTACCAGGCTTATATATGGGTATGCCCTTTTTACACAGGGGGCAATCCTCAGGCTTAAAGACAGGAAGCTCCAACTTAAGAAGAGAGGTAGGCTCATGGGGAAGGGAGTGTTTCCCGCCGCTTCTATCGATTATGCACGCCGTATGGACCCAAACCCCTCCCTCCTTTTCAATGAGACTCCCAACCTCCGAGCTTGAACCACCTGTCGTTATAACATCCTCAACCACCAAAGCCCTTTTGCCCTTGGGGTAAGGAAATCTGCGTAGCTTAAAAACGCCCCCTTCCCTCTCGCAGAAGAGGAAGGGAACATCGAGAAACCTGGCTACCTCATGACCCACGATTATCCCACCTAGGGCTGGAGAGACCACTACCTCCGGATCAAAGGCCATAACGAGCTTGCCTATCTCCTCGCCAACGAAGGCGGCATACCTCGGGTATCTCAAGAGCATGGCGCACTGAAGATAGTGGCTGCTATGAAGTCCAGAGGAGAGGAGAAAATGCCCTTCAAGGTAAGCTCCCGTCTCCTTTAACATCTCTAAAAGCTTCTCTCCAAGCATGCTTTCCCCTCCCTTATTTCCTTCTCTATGATATCTATAGCCAACCTCGGGTCTTTAGCCCTGGTTATGCTCCTTCCAACGACTATGAAGTCTGCTCCCTTGACTATCGCCTCCTTAGGAGTAGCTGTCCTAGCCTGATCCTCAACCCCACCATCTATCCTTATCCCAGGGACAACCTTAATGAGCTCCTTACCAAAACCCTCCCTAAAGAGATCAAGATCCTTAGCGGAGCATACCAATCCGTTGAGGCCACATTCATAGCATATCCTCGCCCTCGCCAGTAAAGCACTCTCGAAGGAAGCTCCAGGCGCGAGCTCCTCCCAATCCTCCTTGCTTAAGCTCGTCAGTATAGTTACTCCCAAAAGAAGCATATCGCTACCGCTTCTCTCCCTCTCCTTAACCGCGCCCTCGAGCATCTTTCTACCACCGGCAGTGTGAAGGGTTAGCGCCCAAACCCCCTCATCGGCGAGGGTCCTAACGGCGAGAGAGACCACGCTCGGTATATCATGAAGCTTGAAATCTAAAAATACCCTCCACCTCTCGTTCAATCTCTTTAAGAGATCCCTTCCTCCTAAGGCGAAGAGCCTATGGCCTATCTTAATCTGTCTAACCTTATCCCCCACAAGATCCAACACGCTCCACATCTCATCGAGGGTCTCCATATCAAGCGCCAAAATCAAAGGCGATTCTATCAAGGGTTAGCACCTCCCTTTGCCCTTCCCACAAGATCCTTATAGTGGGCTATCCCCTTCCTCCTAAGGTAATCCTCCATACCTTTAACTATCTTTAAGGGGGCCTTAAGATCCCAAAAGGTCACGCTTCCAATTTCAACGGCCCAGGCACCCGCGAGGATCATAGCCACCGCATCCTCCCAGCTTGAGACCCCACCCGAACCTATAACCGCTATCCTAACCGAGCTTGAGACCTCCCACACGAGCCTTAAGGTGAGGGGGAATATGGCAGGACCGGATAAACCGGCAGTTATCCTTTCGAAGACCGGCCTCTCCCTCTCAACATCTATCGCCATACCTAACCAAGTATTGGCAATGACAACTCCATCGGCCCCCTCCTCCTCAACCGCTAAGGCCTCATCGATTAAGCTAGGGGACATGGGAGAAAGCTTCACCCAAAGAGGTCTATCCCAGAGCTCTCTCAGGCTCCCAACCAAAGCCTTTAACTCATCAACCCGTCTCCTTAATATATGGCTCTCCTTACCCACGTTGGGGCAGGATAGATTAAGCTCGATGGCATCTATCTCATCCCTGTGAGGCTTAAGCTTATCCATCATGACCTTAAGATCCTCCAAGCCCTCAACCCACAAGTTCAAGATAAGGGGAACGCTTCTACCCTTAAGCATAGGAAGATAGTCCTTAAGAAAACCATCTATTCCAGGGTTCTCAAGGCCTATGCTGTTTAAAAGCCCAGAGTGCGTCTCCCAGACCCTCACTCCCCTGTTTCCTCCCCTGGGGTTTAAGGTTATCCCCTTGGTGCATATGGCGCCAACCCCATCGGTATAGGGGGGCTTCCAGAAATCCACATCCATAGGCCAAACACCAGAGGATATGATGAGGGGAAAGCTTAAGGGAAGTCCTCCAACAGTCAAGGAGAAGCTCATATTTCACATACCTCCTTTAGGTCGAAGACGGGTCCATCCACGCAAACCCTTCTCATACCCCTGGGAGTTTCCATGCTACAACCATAGCATCCACCTATACCGCAAGCCATTCTTTCCTCAATGCTCCCAAAGATACCCTTAACCTTACCTTTAAGCGCCCTATAAAGGGCAAAGAGCATCTCCTTAGGTCCACAGGCCCATACCTCGCTCGAAGGATAAGAATAGTATAGAGCTCCGTCCAGGGCTGTACCCTTCTCTCCGATGCTCCCATCCTCGGAGAAGAGACTCACCTCACCCTTTAAGCTATCCCTAACCCAATCGCAAAGCCCCTTCCAGCTGCCATCTTTAACCCCCAAAACCAACCTCCCTCCGTAAACCTGATGGGCGAAAAGAAGCGGAGCGACTCCCATCCCTCCACCAACAAGAAGAAGATCTCCCTCTGGATGGGGAAAACTCTTTCCAAGAGGACCTCTAAGGGACAGGACATCCCCCTCCCTCATTCGAGAGAGAAGGGATGTCCCTCTACCCACGATTGAAAAAAGAAGCTTTATTCTATCATCTTTAGTCCCAGCTATCGAAAGGGGCCTTCTCAAGAAGGGATCGAAGGAGGGCGAAACCCTAACTAAAACAAACTGCCCCGGTCCAGCGAGGTAGGCTATGGATGGAGCCTCAACGGAAAGATAGAATATCCCATCCTGAAGCTCAGCCTTTTCCTTAATAACGCCATCTATCTCAAATATCATTGAATCAGCTCCCCCTCAACCAGCGTTAAAACCGGCCAACCTTTAAGGGATAGCCCATTCCACGGCGTTAAACGAGCCTTGCTCCTCCAGAGCGAAACATCAACCACGGAAACCCTATCTATGTCTATAACCGTTATATCAGCGATGCCACCCTCTCTGAGATAACCAAGCCCTCTATACCTCTCAGGCAGAACCTTAGCCGGACCCGAGGTGAAGAGCCTCAATATCTTCTCAAGTGGTATGCTTCTACCCCTCCTATCCCAGGCATCGAGGATAACCGCGACCGCGCACTCAAGCGAAGCTATTCCAGAGCTCGCATCCTCAAAGGGAAGATCTTTCTCATCCACATGATAGGGTGCGTGATCCGTAGCTATGGCGTCCACAACGCCGTTCTTTATAGCCTCCCAAAGGGCCTCTATATCTTCCCGCGTCCTCAAGGGGGGCCTAACCTTATAAACCGGGTCGAAGCCGCTTTCAAGCACCTTCTCCTCATCAAGAGTCAAGTGGTGAGGCGTCACGTCGCACGTGACTTTCACCCCCTCCTCCTTAGCCTTCCTTATGGCGTTTATAGCCTCCTTAGTGGATACATGGGTTATATGAATAGGAACATCAAGCTCCCTCGACAGGATTATGCACCTCTCCACATCTATAAGCTCAGAGGAGGAGGGTATCCCCTTCAATCCAGATAAAGCAGACACCCTACCCTCATTCACCTGACCGTTCTCGGAGAGATAAGGATCCTCTGGATGCTCCATAACCCGGACGCCCAAGTCTTTCAAGTAAAGCATGGCGCTCCTTAAAAGGTCAGTTCTGACGGTAGGAGAACCATCTTCGGTGAATAAAACCGCTCCTTCATTAACCATTCTCCTCATCTCTGTGAGCTCCTTACCCTCTCTACCCTTGCTTAAGCTTCCCGAAGGCAGGACCCTCGCCCCTTTGACGCTCTCCCCGGTTAGTTTAACGAACCTAACCAGCTCAGGGCTATCTATGGGAGGATTGGTATTGGGCATGGCAACTATCGTGGTAAAACCACCGTAATAGGCAGCTAAAGCTCCGCTTTTTATCTCCTCCCTCCACTCTCCTCCCGGCTCCCTCAGGTGAACGTGAATATCTATGAAACCTGGGCAAGCTATCTTCCCCTCAAGGTCTATAACTTTCACCCCATCACCAAGGGAGAGGCTTCCCTTGGGAGCTATCCTCTCTATCTTCTTACCTTCTACGAGAATATCGAAGAGCCCCTCACGAAGATGCTCACCATCAAAGACCCTCACACCCTTAAGCAGGATCATCAGGCATCACCCCCCAAGTAAAGGTAAAGCAAAGCAGCCCTAACCAAAACGCCGTTTCTGACCTGCTCCAAGATGAGGCTTTTATCCCCATCTGCTACCTCTGAAGCTATCTCCACACCGCGGTTTATAGGACCAGGATGCATGACAACCGCGCAACCCCTGGCCTCCCTCAAGGCCTCCTCACTGCAACCGAAGCTGAGGTGATACTCGTAATCCGAAGGAATGGCGTTAACCTGCCATCTTTCCTTTTGAACCCTTAAAAGGTAGATTATGTCAGACTCTCTAACCGCCTTAGCGAAGTCGGGCTCATAACGAACACCCAAAGCCTTATAATTGAGAGGTACCATGTTCCCAGGCCCAGATATTATGACCTCAGACCCCATTTTCTTAAAGCCTATTATGTCGCTCCGAGCAACCCTGCTCTGAAGGATATCTCCCGCTATTAAAACCCTCTTCCCCTCAAGGCTCCCGAACCTCTTCCAAGCAGTGTATATATCTAGCAAGGCCTGAGTAGGATGAGCGTGCGTCCCATCACCCGCGTTAATCACCCTTGCCCTCCTTAGCTTCCGCGCCATATACTGAGGCGCTCCAACCCAAGAGCTCCTCACAACCACAACATCCACGCCCATGGACTCAAGGGTCCACAGGGTATCCTTAAGGCTCTCCCCCTTAACAGCCATGCTTGATGAAGCGGCAGCCCAGTTTATCACACCCATACCCAAGAGCTTAGCAGCGATTTCAAAGGAAACCCTTGTCCGAGTAGAAGACTCAAGGAAGAAGTTGACCAGCGTTTTACCTTTAAGAGATGGAAGGGCTTTCCCCCCATCGTTAAGTATGCCCTCAATCTCAGATGTAAGAGCTAAAACCCGCTCTATATCCTCCCGCGTCCAATCATCCAGGTCGAAAAGATGCCGATGCCTCCACTCCATTCACCCTCACCCTCCTTTATGGCATAAAAAAATAGGGGGCTTGCCCTTCTCCCGGGGCAAGCCCCCCACCTTATTCAAGCTCCTCGTAGCATCACCCATCCTCTTAACCCGACACCCACTCATCAAGCACTAAATTATACCTCACGCTTTTTAAGAATCCAGACCCAATAGATCCTCTTAATTAAGCAAAAGTCAAAGTTTATTTAGAAAACCTCCCAAAAAACTCACCCTTTCTTCCGATTTCTTTTAAAATCTCTAACCAAAGAAAACCGGTACAAGGTAAAGGAGTATCACAGCTAAAAAGGTTATACCCACACCTATCTTCCATCTCCTAAACTCTCTATCGAGAGCTGATCTTTCCTTCTCGTCAGGCATGGGAGGGAGCTTTATGACCACTTTATCAAGGGAAACCGCATCCTTAGCCTTTCCAGAGTAACTCCAAACCAAGTATATTGCTAATCCTACAGCGCACCATATTATCCCCGTCCATACTCCCTCAGCGGGAAGCTGAGTCATCATAACTATGTAGGCCAGTATACATATCACAGACCCTCCAACGAGCCAGGGAGCCTTATAGGGTCTCTCAAGATCTGGTCTCCTATAGCGAAGACCTATGGCAGCGGCGAAGCCTATTATGTAGTAAAAGAGATCAGCAAATAGGCTTATCGTGGCAACGTAGATTATAGAGCCCGTGGATATAAGAAGAAGCATTATGACACCGAGAAAAGCTACAGCTACGTGAGGCGTGCGGAAGCGCGGGTGAAGGCGAGCGAACCAAGCGGGCATGACGCCATCAGCGGACATTCTGTAAAGGTACCTCGCCGGAGCAGCTATGCTCGGATTTATTGTTGACATATCACCACCGAAGGCTATGCCAAGGCAAAGAAGTACCAAAGGAAAGCCCGCTATACCAGCGAGCTTCATCGCCTCAGCGTAAGGTGCAGCAGCCTCCCTCAAGGAGGATAGGGAGTCAGCTGGAGTTATCCCCACCAAAAACCACTGGAATATGGCGTTAACGCAGAAGACCACGAAGGGGCTTAAGAACATGGCTCGAGGTATGTTAACCTGGGGATACCTTATCTCGCTTCCCATAGCAACAGCAGTCTCATAACCAGCGAAGCACCACCAGACCAAGGATGTAGCTAAAATGAACTCCTTCCAACCCGTATCTGGAAGAGGGACGAAAGGCTTAAAGTTGCTGATCTTAACATCCTTAAGCATTACTAAGAACCACGCCAAAGCACAACCCCAGAAGAAAAACATGAAGGCGTTTTGCCATCTTCCGACGCCCTCTATCCCCCTCCAGTTGATGTAGATGAAGACCACCAGAACTAAAGCCGCAATAACTCTCTCATCCAAATTTATTGGGAAACCAAGCCCCTCCATCATCCACTTAAAGTAGTTGCTGAAGGCCAAAGCCTCCCCCGTAGCCACAGCTATCAAAGATATTACGAAGTTCCATGCTGCAAGGAAACCCCAAACCTTCCCTAAGCCAAGGGCAGCGTAGTTATAGGTACCACCTGCGAAGGGTAAAGCTCCCCCCATCTCGGCGTAAAGCAAGGAGGGGTAAAGGCTCAAAATGAAGGCGAGCAATGTGGCAAGTATTATCGTAGGACCAAGCCAACCAACCGCATTGCTTCCCACGGTGAAGAGCCCAACGCCTATAACGGTACCAGCGGTGATGGTAACTGCCTCCCTAAGACCAAGGGCACGAACCATACCCTTATCAAGCTCAACTGACATTAAGGATCACCTCCCGCTTCTTAGGTAGCTATAAGCAAAGAGGGCGTAAAGCGCTACCCCCTTCCATAAGACGCTCTCGTCGATGTTAAACTTCGGACTGTGGTGGGGATAGATAATCCCCTTTTCCTCGTTCCTTATCCCAAGGAAGGCAAACACTCCATTGACCTTCTCAAGGTAAAAGGCAAAGTCTTCGGAGACCATGGTCATATCTGCCTCTTCAATCTCTCCTAGCATCCCTCCCAACCTTAAGACGAGCTCGGCAAGGTCCGGGGAGTTAACAACGGGGGGATAGGGGATCCTTGAGAGCTCAAGGCTACCCTCACACTCCCACGCGCTCGCATAAAGTCTAACTATCCTTTCCATCCTCTCCATAACTTCATCCCTAACCTTCGTGTCGAAGGTCCTTAGCGTCCCCATCATCCTAACCTCATCAGGGATGACGTTATAGGCGTCGCTCCCCTCGATTACCGGAACGGATAAGACTACGGGAGATAAAGGATTTAAGGATCTTGAAACTATCTTCTGAAGGGCGTTGTAGATATCAGCCGCAGGAGCAGTGGGGTCCTTCGTCAGATGGGGAGTAGCCCCATGACCCCCTTTCCCCCTAATCCTTATGAGAAACCCATCTGAGGAGGCCATAAGAGCACCCCTTCGGGTAGCTATAACCCCCGAGGGAAGCTCAAACCATACGTGAATCCCTAATATGGCATCCACATCATCCAGATGCCCCTCCTCAACTATCCTCTTAGCGCCACCTCCTCCTTCCTCCCCCGGCTGAAAGATGAGCTTAACTTTACCCTCAAAGGCATCTTTAAGCTCAGAGATTATGCGAGCAGCCCCAAGTAGCATCGCCATATGAGCATCATGCCCACAGGCATGCATCTTCCCTGGAACCCTCGAGCGATAGGGAAGGTCACCCTCCTCCTCTATGGGCAAGGCATCCATATCCGCCCTAAGGGCCACGCTTCCTTCACCCTTACCTTCCATAACTCCCACGACGCCGGTTCCAGCGGTCTTAAAAACCTTAAAGCCAAGCTTAAGAAGCTCCTCCTCGATAACCTTGGAGCTCCTAACCTCCTCAAACTTAACCTCGGGAAAAGAGTGAAAATCTCTCCTTCTTTCTATAACGTACTCCTCCAAAGCTTTGGCCTTTTTAATTATCAGGTTCTCCAATCTCAACCCTCCTTTAAGGCATCAAGCATTATATACCCCCTCAAGCTTAAAATCTACCTTAAGAATCCCACTTTTAGTCTTAACCTTTAAATTCTACACTTTTCCCAGAGATTAAACCTATCTATCACATCCTTAACCTTATCTAAAAGGCTTCCAGAAAGGGGCTGTAAAGGCGGTCTCGGATCTCCTGCCGGCATCCCAAGGAGCTTCATCATCGCCTTTATACCTACTGGGTTGGTCAGAAGGTAAGCGGCTTCCATAACAGGCTTGTACTTGAAGAAGAGATCCCTACACCTTAAGGCGTCCTCCCAAGACTCCCAAGGCTTAGATAAAAGGGCGAACTCCCGAGGCAAGACGTTACCCGTAACGTTAGCAGTTCCATGCCCTCCCATAGCCATAAGCGGTATTATAAGACCAAACTTGGGAGAATCACAGCAAAGAACGTTAAGCTTTCCCTGAGCCACCTCAACATCTCCAATAAGTTGAGCTAAACTGGGTGAAGCCTCCTTTATAGCCACTATATTAGGTATATCTCTAAGGCGAGCTATGGTAGAGGGGTCTACGTTAGTGACCACTCTCGAGGGGTTATTATATATAGTCACCGCTATCGATATGGATTTAGCTACGGTAGCTATAAACTCGTAAACCGCCTCCTGAGGAGGCAGGATATAGGGTGGGACGACTAGCTGAATGCCATCGGCTCCGCACTCTTCAGCTAATTGGGAGAGCTCAACGGTATCCTTCGTGGTTGAGCAAGTTGTGCCGAAGAAGGCTTTTATCTTGCCTTTACAATAGGGAGCCATCTCCCTTATTATCGCCTTCCTCTCCTCCATAGAAAGAGATGTGGCTTCTCCCGTAGAACCCATAAATATAACCCCATCGCTTCCATTGGCCACGTGAAAGTCAACGAGCTTCTTAAAGCCATCGAAGTCAACTTCTCCCTTCTTGTCGAAGGGCGTCACCAAAGCCACCCAAGATCCAACAGGCTTAACTAACTCCATTAACCTCCCTCCTTTCAAGAAGCTTACGCTTTTCTCTTCATGAGAAACATCGTTAAGATAACTATAATAGCGCTAGGAATCGAAAAGTAAAAGCTGGGTAAGTTAGCTAAAAAGAATAGTAAGAGAAAGAAACCTCTCACCAAAAATCCTAGCTTTATCTTAAACCAGCCCGTGTAAAAGGCAGCATAAGCAATCATCGAAACTAAGGCACAGAGGAACTTTAAAGCTATAAAGACCCCCTCTCCCTTAAAAAGTAGTTCACTATTATACACGAATAAGAATGGTATTACGAAGATCGGGAAACCGATGCCAACGGCCCTAATTCCCGTTCTCATAGGTGTTTCCCCAGCTATCTCAGCAGCCGCATAGGCCGCTATAGCTACCGGAGGAGTTATCATGGAAAGAACGCCGAAGTAGAAGACGAACATGTGCGCGCTTAAGGGGTCAAACCCCAATTGAAGGAGTGCAGGAACGCCCAAAGTTGCAACTATGACGTAGGCAACGGTGGTTGGAGTCCCCATGCCCATGAGGATGCTTGCCATCGCCACCATTATAAGGGTCAAGATGCTCATACCGCCGCCGAATTTCGTGAAGATGCCCGTTAAAGATAACCCTAAACCTGTCTGGGTTATAACACCTATAACCACACCCGCACCTGCGCAAGTGATGGCTATTAGGATGGTTCGCTCAGATGAAGCGACGATCATATCAAGCAAGGCCCTAAGGGTCAGCCTCCTACCCAAAGCTATAACAGCTAAAAGGAAGGCCGAAACTATAGATAGAAAGGTGGCCTTAGATGGGCTATAACCTAGGACCAAAGCGACGATCAAAATCACCACGGGCGCGATGAGGTAGCTTCTTTTAAGAACATCGCTTACCCTTGGTATCTCCTCGCCCTTAAGTCCAACTAAGCCTAGCTTGCCAGCCTCAAAATCCAGGACGAAGTAAAGGGCTATATACCAGAGAAGGGCAGGAAGAAGAGCAGATTTGCATATCTTAATATAGGGAATGCCTAAAAGCTCCGCCATCAGAAAGGCGGCCGCTCCCATGACCGGCGGCATAAGCTGCCCACCTGTTGAGGCCACGGCCTCAACCGCGCCAGCGAAGTCAGCTCCATACCCTACCTTCTTCATCATGGGAATCGTGAAGGTCCCCGTAGCGTAGACGTTAGCCGCAGCGCTGCCAGATATAGAACCAAAGAAAGCCGAGGATATGCAGCTTATCTTAGCTGGTCCACCCCTGCTTTTCCCAGCTAAGGCCTTGGCCATATCGATGAAGACATCCCCAGTCCCTGATCGCTCAAGGAGAACCCCAAGTATTATGAAGAGAACGATGTAGGTAGCTGATATTCCAAGGGGAGAGGAGTAAACGCCCTCAAGGCTAAAGATTTGAAAATCCAGTATATCCATCAATGAACGCCCAGGATGAGCGATAACCTTAGGCATATATCTACCGAAACGCGCGTAAAGAAGAAGTACCACTACAACCCCCATCAAGGTAAATCCAGCCACCCTTCTAACGAGCTCGATAAGAAGGATCAAGGCTATAAACCCAAAGAGGGCATCGGCCTTGGTTAAAGGAGTTATCATCGGTATCCTCACAGCGATACGCTCCGAGCTTAAAGCTATATAACCGAAGCTCAATAAAGCCAAAAAGGCAAGCCCCAAGTCCATGAGACTTGGGGCCTTACCCTTACCTTTAGAGGAGTAAACTAAAAAGGCGAGAAAGGAAGCCAGAGCAAGGTGAAAGCTCCTCTGAAGCTCAACGGCAACTATACCAAAGGCAGCGGTGTAAAGGTGAAAGAAGACAAAGACTAAGGAGGCTATAGCTATAGAAAGGTTTCTTATTAGATCCAAAGCGCTATTAACCTCTCTCATAACCTCGGGCTACTTCTTCACCCATCCTCTCTCAGCGTAATACTTGAGAGCTCCAGGATGAATTGGGCCGCCAACGATCCTTGGCATATCCTCGGGCTTGAAATTAGCGTAAGTGGCTCCCACGCTCCTTATCCTGTCAGGGTTTTCAGCCATGACCTTAACGAGCTTATAGACCACCATCTCATCCAGCTTCCTGTTAGCTATCAATATGGGTGTCTCCGTTATGGTTAGAACATCCTTGGCAATGAAGCTGTAAGCCCCAGCAGGTATCTTCGCCATACCATACTTATACTTCTCGCTCAAGGCCTTTATGACGCTCTCATCAGCGGGTATAACTCTAAGTTTCCTCTTAACGGAAAGCTCTATTATCGCTGGCATTATAGGACCGCAGTAGGCATCAGCATGCCCATCCGCTATTAAGGAAGCGGCTTCGGCATAGGGCACATAGCTTATCCTACCGCCTGAGGCTGACAAGCTCTCCGGCGTAATGCCATACTCCGCAAGCAGTCGCTCCGTAGCCATCGACGGAGAGGAACCCTTGGGGGCAGTCACTATCCTTATAGGGAGCTTCTTCTCGGCTATCTCCTTTAACGACTCAAGTTTATAGTCATCCCTGACCAAGAAAACAGCCATATATATCTCGGCAAGATAAGCGACCCCTACCACATCCTCATGAGGCTCAAGCTTAGCGAAGGCATCTAACTTGTTCCTTGCAGCGTAAAGAAGCTGATCCTGAGTGGTAGCTATATCTGCCTTGCCCCTCTGGACGTTAGTCAGGTTCGCTATCGCCCCGCCAGTAGCAACGTTTATCTTCGTATTGGGAAGCTCCTTCTGAAGAAGGTCAGCTAAGGTCCCAGCGAGTATATACCACTCCCCCCCAACGGGCCCACCAGCGATCGTGAGAAACTGAGGCTCAGCAGCAAAGCTCAGCGAAGAGCCCAAAAGACCGATGACCAAAAGCAATGAAAGCAACCACACTCTCCTCATACTACACCCCCCCTATAATAGCTTTATTTATACTTTAAACCAAGTTTCATAGGAAGTCAATTGAAATATGACCCTTAGCCATCCTATAGGTCACAAGAACCCTCTCCTTTCACTCCTCCTTTAGCTTTAAAACTTCCCTGTTAACCAAGGTAGGCGGAACCTCTCCCTTAGCGAAGGATTAGCATTTCACATCTCTTCCCCTTCTGCAACTTTTATAGAAATTTCATAAAAGATTTTTGGTTTTTCTTACAAACTATATAACTAGTTTGACTGGCACTTTCTTCTCTTCGAGCACCTGATTTGCTTCTGCATCTAAAAGTTGAACATTGACAAATTCTGGAGGATCCTCAAAGGCATCTAACCAAAGCAAAGAAATTTCTCCCTTAGGATTATTAATACCCACCTCAACAGATTTGCTCTCTCTGTTATTTACTAAAACTTTAACTTTACGAGGTTGGTCGAATATAGTTTTATTTATTGCTCCTATTCTTACTTTTAATGTTCTACTGGTAATTTCAGGTATTTCTTCCATTTTTACAGAAACTTTTGAAGCTGAGATCACACAACCTTTAAGCAGCGGAATGATACTTTCTTGAAGACTTAATCCTCCATGGAAAAAGTTACCAACTTCACCCGAAAGGGCAAATACTGAGAAACCTTCTGGAAAGGCAAATAATAGCTCTCCTTCAAGTTCTAATTCGTTAGCTTTAACGGCCCAGCATCCCTTTGGTTGACTACCTATTACAAATCTTCTTTTAGTTAACAATGTATTTGAAGGTGCTGAAACAGTACATACCTTGCACCCTTCTGGGACATATAAAAACCCATGATCAGCAACAACAAAAATTCTCTGAAATCCTTTCTCTGCAACAAACTTAACCGCTTGCGCGATTCTGTTTACCATTTCAAGCAGTCCTCGTGGATGAAGATCTGAAGCAAATGTACCAAATTCATCTAACTCCTGAGAAAGAATAACGAGAGTCTTTAAGGGGCCTAAATCAATTTGTCTTAATTCATTCAAATCAATAACTTTTCCGTTTTTTTTAATAAACCTTTCAAGCCACTTTTTTCTATCGTTTTTAGTTGTTATTACTTCTCCGCCGACTTTAACAATTAATCTTTCACCTTCCCAAGTGACACTTAATTTTTCTACATCAGGAAGCAACGCTGCCATGCCAACTTCGGTAATGCTTGGTAATGCTGTTTTCAGAATACTAACATCAAACTTAACTACATTCTTTACTTGCTCTTGCAGATGTTTTGCAAGATCAAATCTTAAAGCATCAACGATAAAAATGGCCACTCTTTCTTGATGGAGGCGGATATTCTGCCAAAAATCCCGTTGAGTGGGCTTCCACCCTTCTCGCTTGACAGCGTCCATAAAGGCTCGGTTGACTGAGTCCAGAAACTTATGGTAAGCAACCCAAGCAGGATTGAGAAACCGATTTTTGTCTTCGGCCTCCAACGAATTTTGCACACAAGCTAATTTTAATGCCCAATAATCTAATTGCCACCAATCGTCTGTGTAGCGTTTCGTGAACTCCTCAACACTCTGCAATTTCTCAGACACCTTGATAGCATCTTGAGTTTTGCGCCAAATCTTAACCGCCAATCCTACTGCTTCCCAGAGGTTCTTAAGTACATCGTCATACTGCGACCAGAACAAGCCTTTTCTCGCTTCAGCAATCCTCTCTAAGTTCTCAACCTTCTCACCGAAATTACTCCCATCAGGATGAACAGCCCTTCTCAATTCCTGAACCCACAAATCATCAATGACCTTAAAAGTTTCTGCGTTCACCATCGCTTCGTTCAAGGAAAGGATCTCTCGCAAGCCGTATTGTTGCTCCACCTCATTTGCAGCGCTGCGGTAAAATGCTTGCCAAGTTGTGCTATCACGCCATCGCTTTGCAAGTTGGCTTAGGGCTTCGCACTTGTTTACATCCGACGGCACGAATGGAAAATTACGGGCAAGGGAAGGATCGGAACATACCAAGTCAGCCAGAAGTATGCTTGCCTTAGCTTTCACTTTTAAATCTTTTTCGTTAGTAGGAGTTTCTGTATCTGTCCATCCGAAGTGTTCTTGCAACCTTTTGCGCCAAATTTCCCACAAACCTTGCTCTCCTAATTTCTCCTGCCAAGTCTCCTGCCAATTTTGCTCGCTAAGGAAAAGCAAAACAGCATCTTGAATATCCCACGAATTGAGCCCAAAAGCGATTGCTAAGAGCCCGTTGATAATTTCGCTTTCTATGATCATTCGATCGCCCATTAATTGTTCCCACTTTCTGACCAACCGTTTTGAGTTTTCGGGTCGATTTCTGAGCAGATCGGTCAAAATCAGAGTGACAGTAAGATTACAACGGCGTTGCAAAAGCGAGAGTAGGTCCATCTCAAGCCTTTCACCCAAAAGTTCAAAATCGCGAAGCCAACTCTCCTGCAACGGCTTCTCTGGAACATAGATAAGCCACTTGCCAGTAAGGTCGGGTGAATTGCTTTCCAACTCAAAACGCAGAGCAAGAAAACTTCCGTCAAACTTGATTAACCTAACACCTTCTAAAACTACCTCATCAACCAATTCGCTCAATGTCCCGCCAGCATCATACCAAACGACAATCCCGTCTTCACCCTGATGTTCAAACGCACTTTTGAGCTCTGAAAGAATCCAGTCTCTTAGTGGCATAAATTATCCCCTCACCCTTCCAGCGCCTCTTGGCAGGATGCCTTTTTGTTTCAGTGGCTCAATGTTGACGCGGACGCCATAGTCAAGGTTTGGACTGTAGCCGTTGACAATAATTTCGTTCACTTTCGCTTTCACCCACTCACTTTGGCTCTCAACTTGCAAACTGTGCGGTCGGAGAAGTTCGTCTATTCGTTGGGCAAGTTTTTTTAGCGCCTCAAGTCTGGATTGGGCTTGGTTAAGTCTTTGTTCCTCATCCGTCAACTGCCTAAGTAGTGCATTGCTATTTCGCAATGCTGCAACCCTTTGCTCCAACTGCTGGACTTCTCGCTCCGCTGCATCCAAGAAGGGTTGAAGGTAGATGTGGCGGACCTTTCGGAGAGTGTCGGAGTCAAGTTCGTGCCAGTAAAGGAAAACGCTGAAGTCAGTTGCCACAGTTTGAGTTGCACTCCGTCGGCGTGACTTTTGATTCCTTTGGCTTTTCGGCAAAGTAATCTGCCAGATGATTGGGCGAAGCCGATAAAGACCAACATGGTAGCCGAAAAAGTCCGTCGCCAACCAATCGTCAAGCCGTTTGCCTAATGCCTCTTGCAGTTCCCGTTCAACAGTTGGCATCAATTCTTCGCCGAAAATTTCCTGCAACTTCTTGCGGACGCGGGAAACCAAGCCCAATTCAAGTTTGCTCCTTCCAGCAGGGTAGCAATCTTGGAGCGGGACGATGCCGTCAGGGTCTTCTCTGATGACTTGGTGGGCAAGGTAATGGATGAGCCTTTTGATGTGTTCCTCCGCTGTTAAAACACCTTCAGGTTTGATTTCCTCTTCGGGCTCTCCCTCTGCTTCTGTCTCCTCGCCTTCAACTTCCTCCGCTTCAACAGGCTTTCCCATTTCGGCTTCAATGATTGCTCGGTCTTCATCGGAGATTTCGTAGAGCCGATAGACTTCATCGTCAATTTGCCTTTGGATTTCTTCAATGCGCTTTCTAAGTTCTCCCTCCCAGATGACGCAAGCCTCAGCAAGGGCATAAAGGGAAAACTTGTTTTGAAGGGAATTTCTGGCATGTTCTAAAGCAACTTCAGGGATGCCATATCGCCACTCAAAGTCACGGGCAAGCGGATGACCAGTTTTTGGCATCTGTAAAGTTCCAGACCTTAAAGCATCAAAGACCTGCAAAATCCAAGGGGCAACAAAAACCGTCGCCGTCTCATCTCCCGTTGCCCACTCCCGCAAACGGTCATGGGCTTCGCGGGAGAGATGGGAAAGATTTCGGTTTTGCAGAATAAAAGGAGCGGCAGGAATCTTGGCAACATACCCGATGTTTTTATTGTGCGCTGTTGGGTCAAGAAGAACAAAACACTGCCATAGAAGCGATGAATTGAAACATGCCAGGAGCGACCATAAAGTTTTTTCTTCTGTTATGAAAATGCTATTAGAAGCCACAAAGCATACTTTATCATGAATTGTGCCAGCAGGTTTAGCGAACATATCAAAAGTATGCTTTTGAGATTTCGCGATCAATGCCCACGTAAGCCCAGCGCGGAAGTAGAAGGATTCGTTTTTGACCACCCATTCCCATTTCCCTTGAAGGTAAGGATAGCGCTCAGCGATATAGCGCTTAATTTCCTCTCCACCCTTCTCCCAGTTTACGACGAGTTGGATGTCGTGGTAGAAGGGTTTGCCTCCTTTGGCGAACGGAACCCACTTTTTGCCCTGAAAAGTTTCATCTTTGCTTGTCCCAATTTTCTCAACGGGAACTTCCCAGAAGAAGCGGGTGAAACGAAGGTCATCGGCAGTTGCAAGACCTCGCTTAACATCGGCAATTTTCGGCTTATCGGGCATCCTTGCCACATCTCGGTCAAGGGGCGGGTATTTTTGGAAGAGTTCCCGAAGGGATTTAGGAGCCCAGTAGGCGAAGGGCGTTCCAGGAACTTCCGCAAGTTCACCGAGCGTCACCGTGAAAACAACCCGATTTTTCGCCATCTCAGACCACCTCAAAAAATTGTTTCATATTTGAAAGCGCCTCTTCAAACTTAACCCTTTTTTCGTCCCAGTCCCAATCGGTGAGCCTGAAGAAAGTGACAGGGTGCTTCTTCCAGTCAACGCCGTCATTCCAATAACGCTTCCGTAGGGTGAAGACTGCATACCTTGCTGTCGCCTCGTCAAGGACATTGAAACCCAAATCCCAGACAATTTCTGGGAGCGCTTCAGACCTCAAAATTTCCTCTCGCAACCTTCGGTAGGACTTCAAAAACAGGAAAGTCCGTCCCGTCAACGCACCGACATAGCCTCCATCCTTGCTAAGGTTGATTGCCTGCTCAATGAAGGTTGCGTGGTAAACGTTGTGAGTTTTCGGGTAATGCTGCCGAGCATACTGTTTGCACCGAGGTGGCATTGCTCCATATGGCGGATTCATGAGCACAACATCGTATTGTTCTGTCAGGATGTCAACGAGTTGGACTGCGTATTCAGCGTCCATGCCGAAAAGCAAAGAGCCCATATCTTGAGCGTCAGAAGCCCTGCGGACGAATTCCTTGATGCGGTCAACAATTTCGGCGACAGTCAGTTCTTTTGGGACAGTTATCGGGACATCGCCCAGTGAAAGTTGCTCTTCCCGTAGGACGAATAACTGAAGTTGCTCTTGCTTGCGTCTCAGTTCGTTTGCCCTCTTTATCCGTTGGCTGAACAGTTTCTCAAAGGGCTGTCTTATTCGCAAAAGCGAGCCGATTCCAAAAGCGTTTTCACATGCCTGAATGGTTTGCTCAACGATGCGCTTAAGGATTGGGTCGTGGTCAAACTGTTGCAAAAATTGAGATTTGCGGTTGCTGTCAACGAAACGGATGTCAGCGCAGACGATGTTGATTCTTTTTGGCTCAAACTTTGCGTTTGGGTCATCGCCTTTCAATCGTTCAAAGGCAGTTCGGGCTTTGAGCCAAAGGGCAAGGGCAGCGATTTGGCAAGCCCTAAGGTCAATGTCCACTCCGTAAAGGTTATGCTCCAAGATGAGGGCTGGGATTTGCCACTTTGGCAGGTCAGGTCGCTCCTCACACCACATCTCAAAAAGCAGGTCAAAAGCGCCGAGCAAAAAATGACCACTTCCACACGCAGGGTCTAAAACCTTGATCTCCTGAACTGAAAGGGAGCGGTTAGGTGGTCTGAAGTTGTTTTGAACAGGCACAAAATAGTCAAGTTTTTCCTTGAGTTGAGAGTTTGGATGGGTTTCAAGCCAAAGTCGTCCCAAAGTGTTTTGAACTAACGCTTTGACTATCCAACCAACGGTGTAAAACTGGTTGAGTGGCGGGATGTCATCAGGATTAGGGTTGCGCCTGAGCCTCCGCCTTATTTCTTCTCGCTCTTCGCTGTTGAAAAACTGATAAGCCCAGCCGAGCAACTCAAACTCATGCCAGACATCTTCAGGCAATCCCATCAAGACTTCACGGATTTGACGGTAAGCAGGTAATCTTGGCATTAAAATGGCATATGGGCTATCGCTGCGGAAAAGCAAATGCTCGTTCATTTTCTCCTGCATCTCAGAGAAGGCAAGTCTCAGTGCTTCATGTGCCAGTCGCTCAGGTTGAATTGCAAGGTCAGGATGCTTATCTGACAAGTCTCTTTCTCTGCGGGAACGGTCTCCGTATTCTGGGCGTGTAGCGACAGTTTCAACGATCAACCCGTTGGCTTCCGCAACTCTCAGAGCCAAAAGGCGATTGAGAAAGGTGAAGAGGGCATGCTTAAGGTAACGCTCTCTTGCTTCCCGAAAATCAGGAGCCTCACGGCTTATCGCTTCCTGAAGTCTCCTTTGGACTTCCTGACGGTCTTGCGGGACGGAGATGATGCGTTCAGGGAGAATCCCGTGTTGCCTCAGCAATTGGTCAAATTCTTCAGTCAAAATTTGCCTGCACCTTAGCACTGCTTGCCGAATTTGCGACCTTTGCTCTCTACTTAGAGCCATTTAGCCTTCACTCTCCTAAGTCGTTGGTTCGGCTTTGATTCTGACCTTAATGGGAGTTCCTGCTTTCACGAAGTATCTTCGGACTTCACTTGCGATGGCTTCAATTTCATCGTCGCTTTTAACGGTTTGCTCAATGTGCAATGGTTCAACAGTTGGCAGTTCTTCAGGCTTTGGAAGCAAATTGTCCAGTTGCTTCGCTATTTCCCAATACTTTGCCTTTACTGTCTCAACGCTCATTTGACTGAACGGACGGCGACAATTTTGGCAAGCGAAGTCTGGCTCGGAAGGTATTCCTTCTCCGTCGCATTGAAGTCGCTTGAGCGGTTGCAAGAGATTTTCTGCTTGTTCAGGTTCGCATTCAAAGGCTGGGTGCTTCCGTAACTCCTCAATGGCTTTAGCGAGTGCCTCTTGAAATTCTCTGTGCCT
>LEKQ01000011.1 GCA_001443005.1 bacterium GBS-1 | reverse complement strand
GCGCTCGACTTGCATGTGTTAGGCACGCTGCCAGCGTTCATCCTGAGCCAGGATCAAACTCTCCAGAAAATCTATGCTTGGGTGACCCATGTGATGCCTTATGCTCTTTTCAAGGTGCCTCTCACTGAAGGCAAAGCTTATTCTATCAGCCTAATAAGAAGATGTCAATAGGTCTATAACAGTAGAAAGCCAAACTTGGACAGCCGAAAAAGGTCATTTTTTAATCTTTTCCTCTAATTCTTTCAGTTCTTTTTCAAAAGCTTTAAAAATCTTATCCGTATAAAGCACAAAGGTTATCTCCTCAAGGTTGGTATTGTTAACCTCCGTAAGGTAAAGTCTTACCTCATCAAGCATAGCCTTAGCGCACCTATCGAAGGGGAACCCGCCGACGCCGGTTCCAAAGGCGGGAAAAGCTATGCTTCTTAAGGAAAGTTCATCAGCCCTCAAAAGGGAGTTATAGGTAGCTTCCCTTATCATGCGCTCGCTCGTCTTAAGGTCTTGTCCCATAACCGCAGCGTGAATCACATATTTAGCCTTAAGCCTTCCAGCCTTGGTGACGATAGCCTCACCTACAGGTATCGGTCCCATGGAAACCGCTTCCTTTTCTATCTCCTCCCCTCCCCTTCTCTTAATGGCGCCAGCAACGCCGGCTCCCATCCAGAGATGATTATTGGCAGCGTTAACTATGGCATCTACATCCATCTCGGTTATATCTCCCTTCTCAAGCCTTATCACAGTTTTACCTATCTTAACCAAGCAAATCCACCTCCTTAAGGACTCCTCCCTCGGAAAGAGAAATGAGTCTCAAGATGCTCCCCTCAATCAAACCAACGGTCGGCCCATCCTTACCCTTAGGCAAGCTCGGAGAACCCGGGTTGAAAAACCATATCCCCTCCTTCCTCTCCAGAGTGGCTAAATGAGTATGCCCGCTTAAAACAAGCTTAACACCAAGTTTTTTAGCGAACTTAAGAACCTCTTCCTCACTAAACAGATGTCCATGATGAGCGAAAAGCCTAATTCCATTAAGATCATATATCAGATAGGGGCTCAGAATTGGGAAATCTATGGCTAGCTGGTCCACATCAGCATCGCAATTGCCGCGAGCTACAAGAAGTGGAACGCTCAGAGAGTTTATCGCCTGAGCTAACCCCTTTGGATCATGTTTATCTGGAAAGGGGTTCCTTGGACCGTGGTACAATATATCCCCCGTGTGAATGATAAGATCCACGCCATCAAAAACCCTCAGGCTATCTTCCCAAGCCTTAAGTCCTCCATGGGTATCACTCAAGACTCCAACCCTCATGCAACAAACCCTCCTTTATCTAAGTCTTCGAGGAGCTTAAATAGCTGGGGTATTTATAGTCCGCCTAAACTAAGGTCGTTCCAACCCCAGCAAGCGGTATTTGGAACAACCTACCGATTCGAAAACTTCTCAAGGGAGATGGCCCTATCTATCAGCATAACCGGAATACCATCCTCGATCGGATAAGCCAAGGAACAGCTCTTGCATATGTAAAACTTTTCATCTGCTGTAAGATCCAAATCCCCCTTGCACTTGGGACAAGCAAGCAAGGTTAAAAGCTCCCTTAAATCCATTCATCATCACCTCAATATTAATTTTATCACTCTTGAAACATTGGAAGACAGAGGAAATGCGGCTCTTACTTAACCTATCAATCTTGACATTTATATATTTTAGGTATATATATGTAATTAGCATATATGTGTAGAGGTGAAGCCGTTGGGGGGTCACGGGTGCGGTAGAGGAAGAAGAGGGCTAGGATTCGCTCCAGGGTTTTGGCTTAAGGCCTTTGTGCTCTTGGTTCTATCTAAAAAAGAGCTTCACGGATACGAGCTTTTAAACATGCTTGATGAACATTTCCCAGAGTTTCAATTCTGCAGGGGCCCTTCAGGGATGGGCACGGGATACAGAGTTCTAAGAATGCTTGAGATGGAAGGGCTCATAAGGTCACGCTGGGAAACGGGGGAAGGACCCGCAAAGAGGGTTTACTCTATAACCCCTGAGGGAGAGATGGTAAAAAGGGAATTAATAAATTACATAAAGGAAATGAGAGATAGGATTGATAAATTTCTAGGATTTGCCGAAGGAAAGGGGGTGTAGATTATGTGGAGATGGTTAAGAGGCCGTGCATGGGGGTTTCGCGGTTTAGGAGCCCCGTGGTGCCCATGGTCTTACTGGGGCCGTAGATTTGGATACAATCCCTACCCTGAGCTCACAAAGGAAGAGGAAAGAAACCTCCTTGAAGCCTGGAAGAAAAACCTTGAAGCGGAGCTCGAGGATATAAAAAGACGCCTGGATGAGCTTAAGTGAAGGATACTATCACCATAGGTTAATAGAGGGGGAAAAGTGAAAGGAGGGCAAATATCATGAAGATCGCGGTCGCTTCTGATGATGGAAAAACCATCTCCTCTCATTTTGGGAGGGCAAGGGGCTTTGTGATTCTCGAGATAGAAAATGGGGAGATAAAGAGCAGAAGCTACATCCCAAACACATTCACTGGGCATGCGAGAGGGATGCACGAAAGGGAGCCTCACCATCGACATGATAGCCATGCAGCAATAATCGAGAACCTAAGGGATTGCAAGGTCGTTATATCTCATGGAATGGGAAGAAGGCTCTATGAGGATTTAACTTCCGCCGGAATAGAGGTCTATGTGACGGATGAAACCGATGTAGACAAAGCTATAGAGCTCTACTTAAAGGGAGAGCTCAAGAACATCTCTGAACTCCTCCACTAAAGCCTAGGCTATACGTAAAAGCTCTTGACAAGAAAAGAAGACCTCATTAAAATACTACTTTAAATACCTTCCTAAGAGGTGGGGGTGGTCGAATTGAAGATACCGAGATGTATGAGCACACAACACCCCGACAACGTCACATCTCCGTTCTTCACGAATAACGCCATACTGGGTGGTGAAGATGAGATAGAGGAAGCTTTCTATGTGTTCTCCCATCTTGGATGCGATGAACAGATGTGGGATTATGAAGGCAAAGAGGTCGATAACTTCGTGGTTAAAAAGCTCCTCACGAAATATGAAAGCTTCTTTAAAGAAAGGGTCCTTGGGCGAGACGTCTTCATAACCCTTCGGGTCCCCAATCCATCCATAGAGCGAGAGGAAGCGAAAATCCTGCTTGAAACCTTAGAAAGCATCCCTCGATCCTTCGATGTTGCAAAGCTATTTTACCAAGAAGATATCGCACCCATATTTGAGGTCATCCTCCCCATGACCACATCCTCAGAGGAGCTAAACAGGATTTATTATTACTACAAGGAGTTCATCATAGGCAAAAGGGAGAAAAAGATAGGGAAAAGCGATGTCACCGTGGGAGAGTGGATCGGAGACTTCAGGCCTGACGTTATAAACGTCATTCCACTTTTTGAAAACATGGAAAGCATGTTAAGGGCCGATGAAATCGTGAGAGATTACTTAAGCGATAAGAGCTTAAACTATCAAAGGGTATTCCTGGCGAGATCTGACCCAGCCATGAACTACGGTCTCATAAATGCAGTGATATTCAACAAGATAGCCTTAAAGAGACTTCACAAGCTATCGCAGGATATAGACGTAAAGATATTCCCGATAGTCGGCGTTGGGTCGGCCCCTTTCAGGGGAAACCTTAGACCTCAAACGGCAGAGAGGGTTGTCGAGGAGTATCCGAGCGCTTATACCTTCACGATTCAATCTTCTTTCAAGTACGATCACAGCCCTGAAGAGGTTAGAAGAGGCATAAAGAAGATAAAAAGATCATCCCCAAAGGACCCACAAGATATAGATGAAGCTAAGGCTTTAGAGATATCGAAGAGATATATAATGGAGTATCAAAATTGGATAATGAAGCTTGCTCCGCTAATAAACAGAGTAGCAAAATTCATCCCTCAAAGGAGAAAGAGGAAGCTCCACATAGGGCTATTTGGCTACTCCCGGAAGGTCGGCGACATAAGCTTACCGAGGGCCATAACCTTCACGGCGGCTTTATACTCTGTAGGGGTTCCCCCAGAGATCTTAGGCTTAAACGCCCTAAAAGAAGAGGATCTCGAATTCCTTGAGGAGGTCTATTTAAACCTTAAAAACGACCTTAAAGATGCTCTTGAGTTCTCAAACATCAACACAAAGCTATTTCCAAAGGAGCTTTTAAAAGCGATCGAAAGGCTCGGTATAGACTTTAGGGAAAACGAAGAGCATGAAGAGCTAACAAGCTTCATAGTTAAAAGGTTAGAGGAAAACAAGACCGAGGATTTAGATAAATACATATTAAGGGCAGCCCACATAAGAAGGTTCCTTGGCTAAAAACCCAGAGGGGCATACCCTTGACCTTCTAAAAAGGCTATGTTATAATAATTTCAGATTTAAAATAGTTGTAAATTAGGAGGTGTTTTAGATGGAGTTCAGGATGCCCCTGCTGGGAGAAAGGTTGGAAAATAGGAAGGTTAAGACCACGCAAGGAGTCATAAGCTTCCCTGGAGACTACAAAGGAAAGTGGGTTGTCCTATTCAGCCATCCTGCAGATTTCACACCAGTATGCACAACTGAGTTCGTAGCATTCCAAAAGAGGATGGACGAGTTTAAAAAGCTTAACTGCGAACTGATAGGCCTTTCTATAGACCAGGTGTTCTCTCACATAAAATGGATAGAATGGATAAGGGAAAAGTTAGGTGTGGAGATAACCTTTCCCATAATAGCTGACGATATGGGAGAGATGGCAAAATCGCTCGGTATGATAAGCCCAGCTAAGGGGACAAACACGGTGAGAGCAGTCTTCATAATAGATCCTGAGGGTGTCTTGAGACTTGTTCTTTACTACCCACAGGAAATAGGAAGAAACATCGACGAGATATTAAGAGCGGTTAAGGCGCTTCAGACCTCTGACGAATATAAAGTAGCTACTCCCGCTAACTGGCCGAATAACGAGCTTATAGGTGATAAGGTTATAATACCACCAGCGGGAGACGTAAAGACCGCTCAGGAGAGGGTTAAGCAATACGAGTGCTTCGACTGGTGGTTCTGCTATAAAAAGCTCTAAAGAGCTCTAACCACCCCCAAAAGCCCCCTAACATCTGTTAGGGGGCTTTTAATTTTTATAGAGTTAAGCTAAAATGATAAAGGGGGTGTTATAGCCTTGATGAGCGATTTCTTAGATTTTTTAGTATCCATATTCACAATAGTTAATCCTATAGGAAATTTAACTGTGCTCTTAAGCTTAACCGAGGACCTATCTTGGGAGCAGAGGAGAAAAGCGTGTATGGTGGCCTCCATAACCTGTGGAATAACCCTATTCATCGCTCACTTCCTGGGAAGATCTCTCCTTAAGCTCTTCGGCATAAGCATAGCCTCCTTTGAACTCGCTGGAGGGATAATACTCGTGGTCTTAATAGCCTTACCTTTGCTTAGAGGGCAAACGCCAAGCGTGAAGTTCTCACATGAAGAAAGAGACGAAGCAACCATTGAAGGAAGGATAATAGAGACGGGAATAATGCCATTAGGAATACCGCTTCTCTCTGGACCAGGTGCATTTACCACGGTGATGATACTCGCTGGAAAACAGCATACAATAGAGGGACACCTACTTCTACTTATAGCTATAATCATAAACTCTCTTTTATCCTACGCCATAATGATATCAGCCAATCCGATAGCGGAAGCCTTAGGAAGACTGGGTTTAAGGGTAATGAGTAGGATAATGGGGTTATTTATAGCGGTCAGAGGAACTCAGTTCATAATAAACGGGATAAAGGATGCACTACCACAGATATTCGGAGGGTAATCCTAAAGGAAGTTAAAAGCCTCTATTGCACGTAAGCGCGTAGGGGGGGTGAAGCTCTCCTTAAGGCTCTCATAGGTATAGATGAGCTCCGATGCCATTAAAGATATGTCCCATAGCTTGGCCCAATTTCTCGCTGCATGAGACATCTTCCGCCGAAGCTCCTCATCGAGGAGAAGGAGCCTTAGCTTAGAAGCAAAGTCATCCTCATCCTCGGCCAAAAAGCCGGTATAACCTGAGTGAATGAAATCGGAAACCCCAATCGCCTTAAGTGCCACAACAGGAAGTCCTGAAGCCATGGCCTCAATAAGGACTAAACCTTGCGTCTCGGTGAGAGATGAGAAGATGAAAAGGTAAGCCCTCTGATAAAGCTTTTTCAGCTCGTCCTGTGGAAGGATTCCCTCGAAGAAAACCCTACCCCCCAAACCCAACTCTCCAAGCTCCCTAACCAACCTCACCCTCTCCGGTCCATCTCCGACGAATACCGCCTTCCACCCTAAATCCCTGACCTTACAAAGAACCCTAAGAAGCAAAGGAATGTTTTTCTCCTGACCTATCCTGCCGACGAAAAGAAGCAATTTCTCGGAATCGCTTCTTGAACCACTCCCCTGAAAATCACGCCACTTTATACCCGTCGGTATAACCTTTATGGGTTTCCTTATGCCTCTTTCCCTAAGATGCTCTTTAACGGAAAAGGAAGGGGCTATAATTAGGTCAACCTGATTCGCGAACTTCTTAACGTATCTTTTTAAGAAGGCTATAGCGAACTCCTTCTTCAAAGGAGCATAGTGAACGTAGGCCTCATAAAGGGTATGAAAGGTATAGACTATTGGGACTCTCAAGACTCGAGCCCAGAAAAGGCCTACTCTACCTAGGAAGAAAGGATGATGAACGTGAATTATATCGATTCCCAGACGAGGAGGTAAAAACTGCTTCCAAGATGTAGCTGGAAGGACTATGGGAGTCTGGTGAATCTTAAGAGGTATAGCAGGAAGCCTTATAACCCTTTTCTCATCGAGGCAAGCATCCTTAAGCTTACCATAGGATGGAGCGAAAATATAAACTTTATGCCCCTCCTCCTCCAAGGCATCCTTGAAGAGCTTTATCGATATGGAGACGCCAGAAACCATGGGAAAGTAGTTCTCGGTGAAGAAGGCTATGTTCATGATAGGAGCCTCTTTAAGAACTCATTGGGGGAGAATGTCTCAATATCGTCTTCTCCTTCGCCGGTCCCCACGAGAATTATGGGCAACCCCAACTCACCCCTTAGGGTTATAACCACCCCCCCCTTCGCCATGGAATCGTACTTAGCTAAGACAACACCTTCTATAGGAACGCTTTTCGAGAACTCCTGAGCCTGTCTTAGAGCGTTCTGCCCAGTTGTGGCATCAAGGACAAGCACCCCCCGCGGAGACCTACCAACCGCTTTCTGAGCAACCCTTCCAAGCTTCTTAAGCTCCTCCATGAGATTATACTTGGTGTGGAGTCTACCAGCGGTATCGACGAGAACGTAATCAACCCCCTTGCTTAAGGCTGAGGATAGAGCATCATAAAGCACAGCCCCGGGGTCGCTCCCTGGCTCGCCCTTTATGACCCTAAGGTTAAGTCTTTCCCCCCATATCTCAAGCTGCTCTCCAGCAGCAGCCCTAAAGGTATCGCAGGCAGAGAGGATGACGGAAAAGCCCCTTCGAGAGAGCATTCTACCAACCTTCGCAACGGTTGTAGTTTTACCGCTCCCATTCACCCCAGCGAAAATTATAACTTCGGGTTTAGAAGAGGGCTCGAAAACCCAAGGGGGAATCTCGTAATTAAAGAGGGATAAAAGCCTCTCCTTGAGGAGCTCCTTAGCCTCCTCAGGTGAGGAAGGCTTAAGTCTCTTAAGCTCATCAATCAACCTTAAGGTGTAATCTACACCTACATCCCCCTCTATTAGAGACTCCTCTAAGCTCGCCCAGAAATCATCATCTATCTTCTTCAGGGAGAATATCGCCTTGAATTTCTTCCACCAGCTCATCTTTAGGAGGACCTCCCTTTTCCTTTATCTCAAGTTCCTCTATCGAAAAGTTAAGGAATCGTCCGCTATCAAGCTCAACCATAAGCTTCCTGTTTAAGAGATTTATCCCAACTATCTCCCCCTTCTCACCATCGGGAGTTATCACCTTGGTACCAACGGGAGGTAGCCCGTTCCAAAGCTCCTTATAAACTGGATACTCGTACAAAAGGCAGCAGAGCAATCTACCGCAGACACCCGATATCTTCGAAGGATTTAAAACGAGGTTTTGCTCCTTAGCCATCCTGATGGAAACCGACTCAAACTTCCTTAAGAAGTTGGCGCAACAGACCGGCCAGCCGCACATTCCCAACCCGCCAAGTATTCTAACCTCATCCCTTACCCCTATCTGCCTCATCTCTATTCGAGTCTTAAATATGGAGGCGAGGTCCCTAACAAGTAACCTGAAGTCCACCCTATCCTCAGATATAAAGTAGAAGAATATCTTCTTCCTATCGAGCATATATTCAACCTCAACGAGCTTCATGGGAAGACCATGCTCAGCTATCTTCCTCTTAGCTATACCGAAGGCCTCCTTTTCATCCTCGATGTTCTTCTTGTAAGCCTCAACATCCTCTGCTTGAGCCTTTCTCAAAACCGAGCAAAGCTCTCCTTCAACCTCCATCTCGAAAGGGCGACTTAGGACCTTGCCAAGCTCAACCCCCCTCGACGTTTCCAGAATGCAGAGCTCCCCCGGCTCAAGATCAAAGCCATCTATCTTGAAGGGCTCTATGTTCTTGCACTTGCTATATTTAACCCAGACAAGCCTCAAAGCCCTACCACTCCCCCTTGATCTTAAATAGTATCCTGTCAACCGCCATCTGAACGTTCAGGAACCTATCCAAAACCCCTTCCCTCACAAATGAAATTTCATCGATTAGCTCTACCCTCTCCCCTCTCTCAAGTAAAAGGTCTACTAAGGAATCGAGAAGGACAGCAACCTCCTCCCTATCCATCTCCCCGAGCTTAGAGGATAGCTCGTATAGCTCTCGCCAACCCTTATTATTCAGCTCAAGGATCCTCAAAAGGAGATCCCTCGAAGCTTGAGAGACTACCTCCTCACCAACGTAAAAGACCTGACATCTTGAAGCAACCGTGGGAGGAAGAGCTGAGGGATGAGAAACAAGAAGAACGAGCAACGCCCAGCTCGGTGGCTCCTCGAGGATCTTTAAAAGAGCGTTAGCAGAAGGTAGGTTCATCTTCTCACAATCCTCAAGTATGAAGACGCGTCTATCACCCTCAAGGGGCCTTAAGATGACATCCCCTCTCAGCTCCCTGACCTGGGATATCTTGAACACAGCCCCATCGGGGCGAATCACCTTAAGGTCAGGGTGAACCTCCTGAGCGACCCTCTGACAATCAGAACACTCACCACAGGCATCATCATCAAGGACCTTACAGAATAGAGCCTGAGCGAGCCTCAAGGCCAACTCCCGCTTTAAGCTCCCCTCACCGTAAAACATATATGCATGGGATAGCTTTCCAGTCTTCTTAGCCCTCTTCAAGAGCTCAACCACATTAGGGCATTTATCCCTTATCTCCTCAAGCCTCATTATCATCGGTATATGTCTATCAGCAACCCCCTTATCTCCTCAAGCTTAGAAGCTATCCAAAGCGCGTCAACCTGCCTCTTTAAAACCCCCTCAACGAGCTCCTCCAAGGCTCTATCGACCCTCTCAACCAAAACGAAGAGCTTACCCGTTCTCCTACTCATGACCTCTCTAACCTTGTAGGCCCTCATCAGAGCTCCCTTGAGGAAAGATTTGACCAAACTCTTATATCTCTTCAAGTTCTCCAAGCTAGGATCATCCTTAAGCTTCTTGCCCGCTTCGTCTAAATCCCTCAATATCTCATCGAGGCTCCTTTTCTCCCCCTCCTCTTCCCCATCAAAGGATAGCTCCGCCTCAACCAGGCTCTCAAGAAAGGGAGAGACGCTTAAGGAAACCCGTCGCTTTTTCTTGACCTCTCTATCAGGAGCATTACCCCTATCTGAAACGCCATCTATCCTCAAAGGAGTCCCTCCCTCCTCAAGAGCTCCAGAACTCTGCTGAAGACCTCCTCTGGACTTCCTGAAGCATCCACAACCCTAACATCTTTCCTCCTAAGGGAGAGTTCAAGATAGGCATCCCTAAGCCTTCTAAAGAAGCTTAAAGGCTCAGACTCTATTCTATCACTCCTCGCCTTTCTCGATAAAGCGAGATCGGCAGGAAGATCAAGAAGTATATAAATCGGATCCTGGGGTAGCTTAATCAATCTTCTTTCAAGATCCTCTATGAAGCCTAAATCAACACCACGAAGATAGCCCTGGTAGGCGAAGGTGGAGAGGGTAAACCTCTCCAATAGGACGTAAAACCCTTTTTCCAAAGCGCCCTTTAAAAGGCTCTCTGAAAGCGACCTTCTGCAAGCGAAGTAAAGGAGGGTCTCAACCCAGCCATCGATCTCAAGCGATGGGTCCAAGAGAAGACCTCTGATCCTCTCACCCAAAGGGGTGCTCCCCGGCTCCCTAACCCTTAGGACGGGAACCCCCTTGGAGGAGAGAAAGCTCTCAAGAAAGCTCGCTTGTGTGGTCTTACCACAACCATCTATACCTTCGAAAACTATAAAAGGCAAACTACATCCTCCGTTTTCTTAAGAGCTCCTCGATGACCTTAGGAGGAACACCAGGTATTGGTGAGCTCGCCTCTCCCGAGGGAGATGGCTGAGCTTCGCTACCCAACATAGTCTTAAGGCTCTTTATCTTAGGAACGAGGTCCTCAGGAGGATTCCTATCTTCCGCATGCTTGAGATACTCCTTAGCCTTTTCTATATCCCCCCGCTTGAAGTAAAGGTAGGCAAGGTTATAGTAGGGCCTCGGATATTCAGGGTCGATCTCTATAGCCTTCTTAAGGTAGCTTTCCGCCTCATCGAGCTTCCCGTTCTCTATGAGAACTCCGCCCATTATGTTATATCCATCAACGAGCTGAGGTTGGACCTTAACTACATCACGAGCGATCTTCTCCGCCTCATCAAGTTTCCTTAAGTGAACCAAGACGGCAGAGTAGTTTATCATCGCGTTCCAATCGCTCTCTATCTGGAAAAACCTTTTCCACTCCCTCTCAGCCATAGGCCAGTTTCCGACGAGCATATAGGCCCTCGCCAAGGCAAACTGAGCCATCCTCTCCGTTGGGTCTAACTGAACGGCCTTATCAGCCATGGGACCGACGACCTCGTTTATGAATTTTGGGTCCTTGTTTTTAAGCATGTAAACGATGCAGCGAGCAGAAAGGACCTGAGACCTAAAGGAGTTTATATCGTAATAAAGTAGCCAGGAGGAAAGGGCAAACATCGCTAACGACACGGCGACCAGGGCTAAGCTGTTTCTAAAGCTGAAGCTTCTCCAAACGGGAAGGAGCTTATCACTCAAGCCGAAGGCCGTAGCAAATATCACCACAATGAGTGGCCCATGGGCCGGAAGATGAAAGGGAAAGCTGAAGAAGGCGCTCGTTAAGCCAGCGGATATACCTGAAGCGATGGCCAAATAGCCCAGGTTCTCCCTCCCCCTCTCCCTTAAAAGTAGGACGAGCCTCCTATATAGGAAGTATAGAAAGAGCATTAGGGAGAGGAAGCCGCCTATCCCAGTTTCCGCGAAAACCTGAAGATACTCGTTATGAGTCCTCTTGGCGTTTAATGGGACACCACCTTTAAGGTCCTTAAGGAACTCCGCCTGATAGAAGAGGTAGTGATACCCAAACCTGCCCAACCCCACACCGAGGATCGGGTTCTCCTTTATCATCCTCAACGTGGCCTTCCATATCAGGTTTCTACCGCTTGTAGCCTGATAGACCTGACCTTCAGCTAACTGTTCAACGGTGCCGAAGATCCTCTTCCCAACCCCAACCCCGTGAGTCAGCGGAGAGGGAAAGTAGTATATGACGAATAGAATAGAGGTGATGGCAACTATCGCTCCAACTCTCCTCTTTAGATCGAAAGCCACTTGGAACAAGCCTCCCCTCCAAGAGAACCAAAGCAGGGCTATGATCGCCATACCCCAAGCTGCAAACCCTTCTCTGCTTTGGGTTAGATATATACCCAAGCTCTGAGCTATCGTAAAGCTCGCCCAAATCCACTTAAACTTGCCCTTCGCCTTAAGGTACTTTAAAAGGAGAAATGGGAAAGCGGTCGCAGCGTATCCAGCAGCGAAGTTCTGATGCCCCATCGTGGAATAAAGCGTCGGAGGAGAACCATCGCCCTTGCCTATCCATATGTATATGCCGTAGTATTGAAGTATTATATATCCTCCGACGAGAAAGCCCAAGATGGCTATGAGGGTCTCAAGCTTGCTAAAGAGCTCCTCCCTTCTTCTTAGCTCCCCCCTCCATACATAGAAGATAAAGATATAAAGGAAAAAAAAGACACCCTGCCTTAAGCTAACCATAAGGTCGTTGGTCTTAACTAAGGAAAGGAGGGAAAAGAAAAGAAGAGCAAGTATGGGGAGGTCATCCTTCCATAAAAGGATGGTGAGCTCCCTCCTGTAGATCAACTTCAAGGATACCCAGACCCCTAAAAGGGCTCCTCCCCCCACAAAGAGGTAGTACTTTATGCCATCATAATAGTACGTGTAGGGAGAATAAGCCAAAGATATAAGGACCAAGGTGGCAAATAGGATAAAGACTACTCCTCTATCAAAGGAGGAGCTTTCCTCAAGACTTAAGAACTTTTTGTCCCTTTTTACCTTCTTAGCCAAAGCCATCCCTCCCAATGAAGCTTCATCACAAAAGTTATTATATCATAAGCGACTTTCTCAAACTCTCCTCGGCCAAAGGTATATCCTCTGGAACGTCAACCTCAACGCTATCATAGTCAACTTCAACCAGCTTTATCCTATAGCCGTGCTCAAGGATCCTTAACTGTTCTAAGGACTCAACCCTCTCAAGGGGGGTTGGCTCCCAAGAGGTGTAGAGGAATATAAAATCCCTTCTAAAAACATAAGGCCCTATATGCTTGTAATAAACCGCCCCCTTGTTTCTCTCATAGGGTATGGGTGAGCGAGAGAAATAAAGGGCGTTATAACCTTTATCAAATACAACTTTAACTATGTGAGGAGAGTGTATCTCCTCTTCCCTCTCTATCCTTTTACAAAGGGTAGAAACCTGAGTTAGGGGGTCATCGATCAAGGCCTTGATGGCTAAGTCTATAGCTCTGGGATCTACGGTTGGATCATCCACTTGAAGGTTAACCACTATATCGCAGGATATATCTTTAACCGCGATGGCAACTCTATCGGTCCCAGATGGACAATCTGAGGGTGTCATGACCGCCCTTACCCCGTAACCCTCAACCAAGGCCTTGATCCTCTCATCATCGGTGGCAACAAGAACCTCATGCAAAAGAGAACTCGAACGAGCCCTATCTATTACGTGAAGAACTAACTCCTTGCCCAGCAGCTTAACCAAAGGCTTTCCAGGAAGCCTCGTGGAACCAAACCTCGCAGGTATCACGGCTACAGCCTTCAACTTTCCATCACCCTTTCCCCTTTAAGGTATTGAACAAGTCTATCCAAAGCCCCCCTACTCCCCATTCTCCTTTTACCCTCACTGCTCATCTTCTTATATAAATCCTTATCCTTCAATATATTGTAAAGCATATCCTTCAAAGCCTTCGGGTCATAGGGCACCAAAACCTCAGCGTTCCCCAGGAGCTTCTTCTGAACCCTTTTACCCTTCTCATCGATGCTCACAATCGGCTTACCTAAACCAGCAGCTTGCTGATTTGCGGTCCCCGCAAGTCCAAGAACGACGGTAGAGGAGGAAAGAGCATCCCCCAACTCCGTGGTTAGAAATATCTTGGCATCTCCCTTCCTCAGCACCCCACAGAAGGGAGGGTTCTCTTCGGTGAACTGCCACCCCTTAGAGAGAGCTATCTCCTTTACCCTCTCAAGCTTAAGCGATGAAGCGGGTATCAGGATAAAGTTAACCCTACCGTTGGACTCACTTAAAAGACGGACAGTCTCAAGAAGAAGAGGAAGGTCGTCGTAGGCCCTCTCCCTACTACCGGGAAGAATGGCAACTATGGGGGAACTCAAGGGTAAGGATATCCCCCGAATATCCAGGGCATCCATGATAGGATTGCCCCAGTAATAAGCCTTAACACCGCTTTTGCGAAGGCTTTCGGCAGTCTCAGGATCCCTGGTTAAAACGAGCTCGCACCATCTTCTCAAAAGGCGCCTCTCAAAGGAAAAATAGCCGCTGAGATACACCGTCTTAGCCACCCCCAGGAATATGGGCTTAACCTTAAGCGCGAGCCTCGTGAAAGCAACGAGGAAGAAGTCTCCTATGCATATGTATCTATCGAACTCCTTCTGCCTCCTTAGAGCCTTAAACTGCCTCCAGAGAACCTTAAGCAACCCTGCCTTTATATCTTTAATCAAATCCGAGAGATAATACTTGACTATTCCCCCGCTTGGGAGGATAGCGGGAGGGGATAAAACAGGAACACTGAAAACCTTTCCATCCCCCACGAGGGGAAAGGCGAAAACCTTAAACCCCTCGCTTTCAAGCATCTTGCAGAGCTTAACCGCTATGGCATCCTCTCCATGACCGTTGGATAGAACGAGCACCCTACAGGTTAAGGCCCTCTCTACCTCTCTCCAGAAACTCTCACTCTCGTTAACTTCAAGATCGACCTCGTTAACCCAGAAGGGAATGGAAGGCTTAAAACTGGTAGGCATGTTAACCTCATCCTTAGATGTGGTAATTACGAACCTCGCACCAACGGATAAAGCCTCCCTCTCAATCTCCTTAAGCTCTTCCTCACTGTATCTGTGGTGATCGGGAAACACCTTAGCGAGCACTACATTAATCCCTAACTTCTCCAGATGCCTTATGAAGGAATCGGGATTGCCTAAACCGCAGAGAGCGCAGGCTGGCCCGCCCTCGAGCCAGAGCTTTCTGAAGCCAAAGAGCTCCCTGAAGCCGGTAGATCTATAATCCGCCGTGAATATAGGAGCACGAGAGTTAAGGAACCTTAAACCTTCTTTTAGCTCCCTCAGAAAAGACGACGATACCAAAGAAGACTTAGTTATAACTATTATGTCGGCCCTTCTTAAAGCTTCCGGACCCTCCCTCAAAAACCCCGCCGGTAGGAGCTTACCTCCACCGAAAGGGTCGGTTGCATCTACTAAGACTATATCCAGGTTTCTCTGAAGGGAGCGATACTGAAAGCCATCATCCAGTATCAAAACCTGACTCTTCAAAAAGCTGATGGCGAAGCTCCCTGAGAAAACCCTGTCTTTACCTACCAGAACGGGAATGCCCTTCAAGGACTTGGCAAGGAGATAAGCTTCATCTCCAGCTTCCAGAACATTAAGCAAGATCTTCTTCCCATCGCTTACAAGACCGAAGCTATCCTCTCTCCTCCCTTTATAACCTCTGCTAAGTATGGCAACCCTGTACCTTGATGAGAGCCTGCGCGCAAGGTATAAAACAAAAGGAGTCTTACCTGTCCCCCCGCTCGTTATGTTCCCGACGGATATAACCTTCGCGGGGAGCTTCTCCGCCGAAAAAAGTTGAACATCGTATAGAAAGTGATAGGCCCTTGAGGCGAGGGAGTAAACTTTAGATAAGGCAGTCTTAACCAAGGAACCACTCCCTCCACCAATATTCTAAAACGAGCAGAAGCCATATTCTATGCCACTCGTTACTCTTCCCCTCAACGTGAGACTCAACCAGCCTTTTAACACCGCCTAAGCTAAGCAAACCCTCCTTCACTAAAGCGCCCCCGTAAAGGTTTTCCTTTACGAAGGGAGCAAGCTCACCCCTAAACCAGTGCTCAAGCGGGACACCGAAGCCCATCTTACCCCTATTAAGTATCTCATCGGGAAGGATACCCTTAAGGGCCCTTTTAAATATGTATTTGCTCTTAAAGCCCTTGAGCTTAAGCTCGGGTGGAATGCGCGCCATCCTTTCCATAAACAGGTGATCTAAAAGGGGAGACCTGCCCTCTATGGAAAAGGCCATGGTAGCTCTATCCATCTTAACCAGAAGGTCCTCGGGAAGATAGGACCTTATCTCAACCGCAAGGAACCTATCCACCTTCTTCAAGTCAGAGAACCTGTCATAAAGCCCCCTTAAATACCCCTCACCCAGGTAGTCTTTACTCTCCCATGACGGACCTAAAAGGGGCTCGAGGTCATCCCTCTTAAAGTAGGACATAGTCCCATAGTAAAAGCTGAAGAGATCCTTCCCGGAGAGGAACTCAAGGAAGCGCCTCACCTTCCGCATGAAACCCCTTCTCTTAGGAAAGGGAAGTAGCCCACCCAATCTACCTAAAAGCGGGCTACCCGGAATCGACAGCACCTTCTCAGCCAAGGCTACCCCCTTATACCTCTCATATCCGGCGAAGTTCTCATCTCCACCATCACCGTTAAGCACGACCTTAACGGAACTTGAAGCCACTTTTGAGACGTAAAGAGAAGGAATAGCCGAGGAATCGCCAAAAGGCTCATCATAATACCTGACTATCCAGGGAAGAGCTTCATCAAGGGTAGGAGAAACCACGAACTCGTGATGGTCTGTCGAAAACCTCTGAGCTACGACCCTTGCGTAAGCCCTTTCGTCATAATCCCCCCAAGTGAAACCAACGGAGTAAGTCTTAACATCGGAGGAAAACTCGCTCATAATAGCGGTAACAGCGCTTGAGTCTATGCCTCCACTTAAAAAGACCCCTATGGGAACATCGCTTATAAGCCTGAGCTTAACCGCCTCCCTCAAGCTCTCCCTTATTATCTCGCACCATTCATCCTCAGAAAGGTAATCCTTTTTTCTATGATCAAGCTCCCAATAAAGCTGAGGGTCGCTCACACCTTTCTCGTTGACCACGATGAAGCTCGCGGGAGGTAGCTTCCTCACCCCCTCGAAGGCGCTCCAGGGAGAGGGGATATAGCCAAGGGAAAGGTAGTAAGATAGGGATCTAAAGTCGGGCACAGGTGTTAAAGAACCGCACTTAAGGAGAGCCTTAGGCTCTGAGGCGAAGGAGAAAACCCCATCCTTAAAGGAGTAGTAAAGGGGCTTTTTACCGACCCTGTCACGAGCGAGAAAAAGCAACCTATTTTCCTTATCATATATGCAGAAGGCGAACATCCCCCTTAATCTCTCCAAAAGAGAAAAGCCTCTTTCTTTATAGAGGTTAAGCACGACCTCGGTATCGCTCCTCGTCCTAAATCGATACCCTTTACTCTCAAGTCTCTTTCTTTCCTCAAGGAAGTTATAGATCTCACCGTTAAAAACTATCCATAACTTCCCATCATCGTCGCTCATGGGCTGATTAGCAGCCTCCGATAGATCTATTATAGACAGCCTTCTATGCCCCAGGGCGACGAAACCGTCGAAGAATAACCCCTTAGCATCTGGTCCCCTATGGGAGAGATGCTCTCCAGTTTCATTGAAGAACTCAAGGTCTAAATCTAAGCCGCCGTTAAACCTACAGATGCCATATATACCGCACACAGCCTAAATCCCTCCATTCCCTCCCTGAAGGATGTAAAGCTTCCAATAAAGCCCCTTCCTTTCCAAAAGCTCATCGTGAGTTCCCTCCTCAACTATCCTACCATCGTTAAGAACCACTATCCTGTCAACGTTGCGAAGGGTAGAGAGCCTATGAGCAACGAAGAAGGTCGTTCTGCCCCGCATGACACGCTCCAAGGCCTCCTGAACTATCCTCTCAGACTCGCTATCCAGAGCAGAGGTAGCCTCATCAAAGATGAGTATCCTTGGGTTAGCGAGTATCGCCCTCGCTATGGCTATCCTCTGCCTTTCACCCCCCGAGAGGTTAACACCCCTTTCTCCCACAATCGTATCATAACCATTAGGTAGCTTTACTATGAAGTCGTGAGCGTTGGCTATCTTAGCAGCCTCCACTATCTCATCCATAGTTGCATCAGGCCTTCCATAGGCTATGTTCTCCCTTATCGTAGCGGCAAACAAAACAGTTTCCTGAGAAACTATGCCTATCTGTCTCCTCAAGCTATCAAGCCTAACCCTTCTTATATCAACGCCATCTATAAGGACGCTTCCCTCAGTAGGGTCATAGAACCTTGGGATTAAGTCCACAAGCGTGCTTTTACCAGCGCCGCTTGGTCCAACTACACCTATAACCTCACCCGGCTTAACCCTAAGGTTTATCCCTTTTAGCACAGGCTCCTCATCATAGGAAAAGCTAACATTATCGAAGACTACCTCCCCTTCTATCCTCGGCATGACCATGGCATCTTCCCTCTCCGGGACCTCAAGCGGTAGATCCATAACCTCGAAGATTCTGTCTAAGGCGGCTAAAGCCTGCTGAAGCCTGCTAAAGATGCCCGAAAGCCCCTTAAGAGGGGTAACTATAAAGGCTACGTAGCCTAAAAAGGCCACAAGCTCCCCAGGAGTAAGCTTCCCAGCTATGACCTTTCTCCCACCATACCAAAGCAGGAATATGGTTGATAAAGCTGCAACAATCTCAACTAAAGGAGATAGGAAAGCCCTCAGCTTAGCACCCTTAAGAGAGACCCTTAGGCTCCTTAGATTTGCCTCCTCGAATCTCTGGACCTCCTTGTCGGAAGCGGCGAAAGCCTTAACCACCTTTATCGCCCCGATCACCTCACTGACTATTGTGGTTAAGCTCGCCAGGCTATCTTGAACGCTCCTCCCAAGCTTCCTCATCTTCTTGCTGTATTTATCTATCAATAGAGCAGTTAATGGGAGTAAAGATAGCGATATTAGGGAGAGCTCCCAGTTTATGTAGAATATAAAAGCTATTATCCCAATGACGGTAACGCTCCTTACCACAAGATCAACCACTCCATAGGTGAGCGTCTGCTCTATCATCGATATGTCATTGGTCAAGCGAGAGATTATCTCTCCCCCCCTCTCTCTCACGAAGAAGCTTAAGGAGAGGCGGGAAAGGTGCCGCCAGAGTTTGCTTCTTAAATCAAAGATGACCCTCTGTGCCACATAGGCCATTAGATACTCTTGCCCGAAGGAAAAGACCCCCTTAAGGAAGTAAATCCCTATGGCTAGAAGGCATATGAGGTTAAGCATCCTTAGGTCCTTATTTATCAGAACCTTATCTATTATCTCCTTAACCAGCCAAGGCAGGATTAAGGATAGTCCCGAAACGGCCACCATACATATCAAGGCCAAGACTATATGGTAAAGGTAAGGTCTTAGCAGCTTAGCGACTCTCTTAGCACTTCCTCTATTCTCCATGATGCTCCCGGACCTCCGACGATCTTAGGTAGCCTCTCCCTCATGCTCCGTAAGATCTCCCCCCCATCTTCTATCAAGGAGCTTATCCTTCGAGCCACATCCCTCGGGGATACCTCCCCCACCATCTCCGGAACGAGCTCCTCACCGATAAGCCTGTTGGGCCAAGATATGAAACCCACCCTCTTCAAGAAGGACCTCAAGATGAAGAGCCTTAAGGACTTACCGAAGATAGGAAGGGATGAGAGGGAACCCCAAAAGCCAGCCATAGGAGCTAGGTCTAAGAAAGACAGGGGCGCAACTACAAGCATGGGCGTCCCACAAGCCGCTGCCTCTAAGGTGTTAGTTCCAGGAAGGGTCAAAAGAAGGTCAGAGGCCACCAAAAGAAGCTCGGGAGAAGCTTCAGGAAGAAAGGAAGGCTCCTCGCGAGGGATGAAGGGCGACCTCCCAACCCTAACGACGACATCTTTAGGAAGGGTTTTAATAAGCTCCTTCAGGAATAAAGAGGCTCTCTTCCATATGGGAAGCCTGCTTCCTGGGAATATACCTAAAAGGAACTCGTCTTTCAAGCCCAAAATCTCGCGAGCCTCCTTTCGGGAGGGAAGGGTATTAACCCTGTCGGAGGAAAGGCTACCCACCACAACCGCTTTCCTTCCATCAAAGATCTTCTTCAAGCTCGGATGTGGCAAAAGATAAGAATCGTAAGCAAAGTTGAAGAACCCACCGGTTCCGAAGCCATATCGCAAAAGCGGAACCTTTCTTTTTCTTTTCTCCCTCCACCCCCAGAAGGCATCTCCTCCAAGCTGAAGTATGATATCGACATCCTCCGCACCCCCGAGGTCAAACCCCTCATCCTGAGCTACCCTCTCCTCAAGCCCGCTTGAAAACTGACAGGGCAAAAGCTTCAAGAAGACCTTCCACCCCCTATTCATCAGATATCTTGAAAGAGGGATACCCCAGGAGTAGAGCTCCCCCGGGCCGTTAACTAAAAGAAGCAACCTCATTCAATATAAGGGAAGCGATCCTTCTTATAGCTCCCCTCTCTCCAAGCCTCCCTTTCAAAAGCCTCAAAACCTCCTTAACCTTATGGACCGCTTCTTCATCCTCAAGCCATCTTAAGAAGCGCCCCATAATCTCATCAGCGTTAGCTTTCCCCTGGATCAGCTCTGGATAAACCTCCCTCCCAAGCATTATGTTAGGCATAGATATGAAAGGCGCATTAACAAGTATCTTATAAAGTATATAATTTATGATGCTCCCCTTGTATATTATAACGGCAGGTTTCTCATATACGAGAGCCTCAACCGCTATCGTCCCGGAAGCAGCTAAAACGAAATCACAGCTACCTAAAAGAACGTAAGATGGCTCCTCAAGGAGGGGAGAAACCGCACCGTAAAGCTCCAAGGGCAAGCTCTTAACCCTGGAAAAGAGGACGCTCCCCTCCCACCTTGACGCAACCTCCCTCATCACCGGTAAGAGATACTCTACCTCTTTTCTCCTGCTTCCAGGAAAGCAAGCCAGGACCGGCTTCTTCAAGGGCTTTTCGAAAGTCATATCAGGGCTCTCCGGAAGTATATCGATAAGGGGGTGACCGAGAAAGTGAGCCTTAACCCCCCTAGATCTATACCACTCAGCTTCAAAGTCAAATAGAGTTATAACAAGATCACAAAAATCCCTTAGTATTTTAGCCCTACCCTTTCGCCATATCCAGGCAGTCGGAGGTATAAGGTAAACTATCTTACCCTTGAATCCCATCTTTCTCAAAGCCTTAGCCAGCCTAAGGTTAAAGTCGGGAGAGTCCACCAAAAGAACGAGATGGGGGAGAAAGGAAAGGGTCTCCTTTACGGAGTGATCGAAGAGCTTAAGGAGCTTGCCTATCTCCTTAAGAACATCCACAACTCCTATTAAGCTCAGGTCTGATATGTGAGCCAAGGGTTTGAAGAAGGAGAGCCTCTCCAGATTAGGGCCACCTATTCCTATAACGCTTAGCTCTCCCCCCAAAAGATCACTTAATGCGGATATAACGTGATAGGCATAAAGCTCGCCTGAGAGCTCACCCGTGAAGAGAGCTACCCTCAACCGGAAACCCCCACCAGAGCTATTCCGCTTTCCGAGGCTATCTTCAAAATCTCATCCCTATCAAGCAAAACGGTCATATCTGCCTCAACCGCAAGACAGGAAGCCTTAACCTCCTTAAGCAACCTGAGGGTATCAGCTCCTATGGTGGGAAGATCATACCTCGGATCCTGATCATCCTTTATAACCTTAACTACAACCACTCCCTCCCCACCGTACCTTGCTCCTCTCCTTATAGCCTCATCAGTACCCTCGATAGCCTCAACCGCTAAAACCGCTCCCCTCTTGACTACAACCGTCTGCCCAAAGCTCATGGCAGCCATCCTCTTAGCTATGTTAAAGCCGTAAGATATATCCCGCCACTCCTCCGGCGTCGGCTCCCTCGAACCGAAGGAGCCTCGAGGAGCAAGCATATCCCTTATGACGTGCCTATACTCCACAACTTTAAACCCCTCCATCTCAAAGAGCTCAACCAGTCTCCCAAGTATTTCATGGTCGCTCTTATCCTTGAGGGAGCTTAAGAAAGCCAAGCTCTTCGAGGTCAGCTTAGAGGGATCAAATATCCAAGTCTTAGGAACCCTTCCAGCCAAAAAAATACCCTTGACCCCATTCTCCTTAAAGAAGGATATGACCCTCTCTATGTCCGCGCTATAGAGCTTAAGGTCTACCTTTAACCCCTCCTGCACCTCTCCCAAGCCGACGACCAAGGGCTTGGGATAAAGCCTATCGTAAATCGCTAAGGGAAGCCTTCCCTCTCCCGCTACCAAACCTAAGTTGGTGCCCTCAAACATAGTATCGTTCCCACCCCTCCCAAAACCATATTGGGAAGCCAGGCGGCTAAAAGGGGAGGTATCTCCCCCGCATCGCCCAGAGCTTGCCCAAAGGAAAGTAAAACATAATAAATGAAAATTATCAAAACGCTCAAGCCAACCCCCATAGATGAAGAACCCCTATGAGGAACTATAGCCAAAGGTGCACCAATCAACACGAAAACAACACCCGCCCAAGGTATCGCCAACCTCTGATGATATCTAACCTCGAGTCTCTTCGAGGAAGCCCCCTGGGCTTTAAGCATGCTTATGTGCTCCTTGAGCTCAACCAACGTCATCTCCTGGGGCTCCTTAGCCATAGAGACGGCTTTCTGAGGCGAAAAAGAAAAGGTCATTATCTGCTTCTTGAACTTAGCGACTGAGCTCACGCTACCATCCTTATCTATGTTATAGATCTTACCGTCATTCAGGACCCAAGAGTCCCCCTCAATGAAACCATCTTCCGCAGTTATAATCCTGGAAAGCCTGTTTTTCTCAAACTCCTGAATTATAACTCTTCTGAAGTAGCCGGACCTCGGGTTCATCTGAGCTATATAAAGAACCCTCCTAAGCTCCTCTCCCTCCATCTCCCTCAAGAAAACATCCTCCTTTAATAAAACGGCTTTCTTCTTTCCAATCTCCGCTTCAAGAACGTTGGAAACCGCCCTCCTCGTGATCGGAACCACGCTCTCATTAAAGATGAAGGAGAAAACGGCAACACCAACAGCCATAATGATAACGGGTACCAAGCTCCTCCGAAAGCTAACCCCCACGCTTCTTAAGGCAATTATCTCCCCGTGAGATGACATCTTGCCGAAAGCGAGGATGGTAGCTAAAAGAACAGCCATGGGGAATGTCATAATGACAACCTCAGGAAGTTTATAGAGGAATATCTTTATGGCTACCCAAAGGCTTAAGCCTTGGTTAACCACGAGATTGGCAAGATAGAACAAGACATCTCCCGCAACGAGGAGAACTGTGAAAATGCCTATGCCAAACAGAAAAGGGGGTAAAAGAAGCTTTAATATATATCTATCTAATAAATGCAAGAATGAGATCAACAACCTCTCTAACCGCTCCTTTACCCCCCTCAAGGGAGGTTATGTATTTTGCCACGCGCTTGACCTCCTTAACGGCGTTTTTGACTGCAACCGGAAAGCCAACCCAGAGCAAAAGAGGAAGGTCGTTAAGGTCATCACCCACAAAGCAGATTTCCTGAGGAGAGATGCCATACCTCTCAGCTAACTTCTTAGCAAAGGAAAGCTTATCCTTAACATTGTCATAAAGCTCACCCAAGGCGAGATCCTTAAACCTGAACTCAGTTGGCGAAGAGGGCCTCCCCGTTATAACCACGACCCTTATCCCCTTCTCCTCGAGAAGTTTCAACCCCATACCATCTAAGGAGTTAAAGAGTTTAAACTCCCTCCCCTCGGAATCCCAGCCTATCTCTCCTTGCGTCAAAACACCGTCCACATCTAGGATCAGCATCTTCACTCTTTCCAAGGCTTCCAACGCAAGACTCCCCTCTCAGAGCTAATCATGAAATCCCTGATCCTCTCCGCGAACTTAGAGTTCGGAAAGGCCTCAAGCAGAGCCTCAAGAGTATCCTTCCAGGAAAGATCGCTAAAATAGATGAACTTATATATCCTCTTTATCTCCTCCCGCTCCTCAGCGGAAAAGCCAGCCCTCTTTAACCCCACGACGTTCAAACCACGTATCTTCGCGGGGTGCCCATCAACGAGAAGATAGGGAGGAACATCCTTAACAACCTTGCTTAAACCGCCTATCATCGCTCGCTCCCCAACCCTGACGAACTGATGCAGTCCAGCCATCCCACCGAAGACCGCTCCATCCCCAACCTGAACGTACCCAGCAAGCCCGACTAGGTTAGCCATGATAACTCCTACTCCAATCTTACAGTTATGAGCCACGTGGCAGCCAACCATTATATAGCAGTTATCACCTATCACGGTCTTCTCTCCTAATCCCGTAGCCTTATGAACCGTCACATACTCCCTTAAAACAACATTATCCCCTATCTCCACAAAACTCTCCTCACCCTTATAGGCGAAATGCTGGGGAGAGGCGCCTATGACGCAGTGAGCCTCTATAATGCAATTCTTCCCTATCCTCGTCCCCCTCCTGATATTAACGTATGGGCCTACTCTGGTCCCAGAGGATATATAAACCCCCCCCTCTATTACCGAATAAGGACCTATCTCAACTCCATCCTCTATCTCGGCTTTAGGATCAACTATCGCCATCGGATCTATCTTCACAGCCATAGTCCCCTTCCTCCTTAACGAGCCTATCCCTTATCACGAATAGAAAGGTAGCCTCGGCGACTACCTCTCCGTTAACCATCCCCTTAGCCTCCACAACCCCCATACTTCTCTTAACCTTCTTCACCTTAGCCTCCGTCACAAGCTGATCTCCAGGTAATACCGGTTTCCTGAACCTAACTCGATCCAAACCCACGAGATAGGTGAACTTACCCTTAAGCTCCTCCCTATTGATTATCATGACTGCCGCAACCTGCCCCATTGACTCTAAAACCAAAACGCCAGGCATAACAGGTTCGCCTGGAAAGTGTCCCTGAAAGAAGGGCTCATTTATCGTGACGTTCTTAACCCCCACGATTCTACCCTCTTCCAACTCCAATATCCTATCCACAAGAAGAAAGGGATAGCGGTGGGGTAAAGCCTTCATTATAACATCTATCTTCAGCAACTTTTCCTTCCACCTCCTCAACTATCTTAGAGACAAGCTTAAGATGAAGGGCATGTCCTGCCTTTATAGCGACTATATGAGCGTATATCCAGCTCCCAAGAAAGGCCATATCGCCTATGAGGTCGAGGATCTTGTGGCGAACGAACTCATCCTCAAACCTTAAACCCTCAGGGTTTAAAACCCCCTCACTACCTATTAAGATGGTGTTGCTCAAGCTCCCCCCCTTACCAAGGCCGTTCTCCAATATCTGCTCTACATCCCGCTTAAAGGCATAGGTCCTCGCTGGAGCTATATCCTTCAAAAAGCTCTCCGGAGAGAAGTCATAGGAGAGGAACTGAGCCTTGAGGAAGGGGTGATCATAGGCTATTGTGTAACTAACCTTAAATGTGGGGTAAGGGAAGGCAGCCACCAAAGAATCACCCGAGGAAACCCAAACAGGTCTATCAAGGCGTAATATCCTCTTTAAGGATGGTTGACTAACTATGCCCGCCTCAAGGAGCTTCTCAGCGAAAGGAAGCGCACTACCGTCTAAGGCAGGAATCTCACTACCTCTTACTTCCACCAGGAGATTATCTATTTCAAGCCCTCTTATAGCTGAAAGAAGGTGCTCAACCGTAAGTATCCTAACGCCATCCCTAATCAGGATTGAGCCCCTCATCGCATCAGCCCTACACTCCTTTAAAGACACCTTTATAGGCTCGTCCACATCCACGTCCACCCTCTTAAAGACTATCCCCGTATCCGGAGGCGCGGGATTAAGGGTGATTTCGACCTCCTCACCAGTATGTAAACCCACACCACAAAGTCTAACGCTCCTTAATATGGTCTTCTGCATCCTCACCTTTAATTCTCCTTTCTAACTCTGATACCCTCTCGAACAGCTCGGGCAGCCTCCTTATGAAAGCCCCTATCCTCAGGTCCTCCCTGTGATCTATGGCTGGGAATCCGGAAACGAAGCTCCCCGGAGGAATATCCTTAGTCACGCCGCTTTTTCCCGCAATGACGCTTCTTTCCCCGATAGATACATGATCCTTCACGCCGACTTGCCCACCCATCATAACTCTATCGCCTATCCTCGAGCTACCAGCTATACCGCAGAGGGCTGCTATTAAGACATCTTTACCCACAACCACGTTGTGAGCTACTTGAACGAGATTGTCTATCTTAGTCCCTTTACCTATCCTCGTCTCCCCTATGGTAGCCCTATCTATGGTCACGTTAGCCCCTATCTCCACATCATCCTCTATTACTACTATCCCCACTTGAGGTATCTTTTCTGCACCCTCCTCACTGGGAATAAAGCCATATCCATCGCTCCCTATAACCGCTCCGCTGTGAATTATTACCCTATTTCCGATCTTCACACCCTCCCTTATGGAAACCATCGGGTATATTACACAATCCTCTCCTATCTCAACCTCGTCTCCCACAAAAACAAAGGGGTATATCACGGTGTTCGAGCCCACCTTCGACCCCCTGCCTATATAGGAGAAGGGAGCGATCCTCACACCCCTTTCCAAAAGGACGCCTTCCTCAACGCAGGCAAGCTCGCTTACCCCTTCCTTAAAGGGGTGCTCTCTTTTAAAAAGCTTTCTTAAAAGCCAAGCCAAAGCCCTTTTGGCATCCCTAACCCTTATCACAGATCTACCCTCTATCGATGGGAAGCTCTCAGGTACAACCAAAACGGAGGCCTTAGAACGATCCAAATCCTTCAAGGAAGACCTATCCCAGAGGAAAGAGACATCCCCTTCTTCCGCATCGACTAGGGGGGATATCCCTTTAACCTCCACATCAACCCCTATAAAGCTTCCATCTATTAACTCGGCTATTTCAGAAGCCCTTAAAGGCTTATTTAGTCTTGCCATACTTGCTCTTCAGGATGTTTAAAGCATCCTGCGTTATATCGATCCCACCAAAGAAAACGGCGCCCTTAAGAAAGACGATCTCGATCCCCTGCTTCTTAGCCGCCTCTCTTATGGCCAGATCCACATCCTTCATAAGGGGATCCAGGAGATCTTTCTTATACTTATCAAACTGAGCCTGAGCGCTCCTAAAGATCTCAGCTTCCTTCTGCTTGAGCTGATTCTCATCCTTGATGGTCTTGCGAGCGTTCTCTACCTGGCTTTTCACCTCCTGTTCCTGTTTCTGTATAAAGCTTCTGATCTGCGCTCTTACCTCCTCAGCTTTGGGGTGATTGTTCAAGAGATAATCCACATCAACCACCCCGATCTTTATGGCGCTCTGAGCCCAGGTTCCCTGGACTAATGATAGACTAAGCACCACAAGAGACAGCATGCATAAGATGAGCTTCAAACCTTTCATAAAACTATCCCCTCCTTTGAAGTTTTTATAGTCTACCCACTACCCTGAGGAAGAAAAGCCTATCCTCATGAGTAGAGTAAGTGAACTCAACCCTAACCCAAGAACCAAACCAGTAAGAGTAGGAGAGCTCAACCCCTCCATCTTCATCCCAATAGCTAATCTGAAGATTAGAGTATCTCAGGAAGAACACATTATCACCCTCAGAAAGCTCTCTTTTGTAACCTATCCAAAGCTTAGGTCCAACCTTAAGCTGAATCCCTAAAAAGTTTTCAAAGTCTACACTCTCGAGCATGGCCCTAAGCTCGAAAAATATTTCCCCTTCCTTGAAAACCTTACCGAAGTGAAGGGTCCCCTCCGGCTCAGCCCCCTTAAGTCCTACAGGGACCTTCCCCTCAGCGCTTATAGACCAAACTCTAGACTCAAGGGATAATATCATGCTCGATATCCTTCCAAGATTAAGCTCAGGCAAAAGATCAACCCTGTAGAAGGAAAGCGCCTTTGACATAGAGGCTCTCTTCACAACCATATCCTTGAAGAATCTCTCATGACGCTTAACGAAGGCTACGGGGAGCCCCTCCATCAGCTTAACGCTCGGCAAGAACTCATTTCTTAAGCCACGGAGGACGATATTAGGCACCGTTCCAGACCTCAAGGTGAGATCAACCGTCAAAATCAATGGATCCTCCCCTCTCAAGGAAACCTTTACCATCAAAGTTTCGTGAAAAAAGTATAGTGAAATGGATGAACCAAAACCTGGAAGCTCCTCCGAAACGATCTCCCTTACCTTTAAAGCAACAACCTCCTGAACCCAGTCGAGGGAATCAACGGGAAGCCCTTTAAACAGGGAGGAGACTTTACCAGATATCCTGTCAAGACTAACCTTAAAGAGGGGCTCAAGCTCCTCTGGGAACCTTTCAGGAGAAAAGCTAACGGAAACGCGATCAACCAAGGGGTAAATTGGAAAAAAAACAACCTTAAGCTCATCCCTAAAGGATACTTCCTTAACCCCATAACCGGGGAAAAGCTTAGAAGAAACGCTCTTTACTATAGGCTCCCTTGCAGGATTATCCTTGATCTCCTCCGCGATCCTTCTTAAGACCGCAGCTACCGCATCTTGCAAAAAGGCAGGCATCCCTTCCAGGGAAACCTTAACAATAGCATGAGTTGGAGAGGAGAAAAAAAGAGTCAAAGAAAAGGCTATTAGAATATATGACCGAAGCCTATGTAAGATTGGCTCTCCCCCTCCTCATTCTCAGCCACATCAAACCTTATCATGCCGAAGGGCGTCCTTATCCTTAAACCGAAGCCAACGCTACGCCTAACATCTGAGAAGGAAAGGCTCTCATCCCTCCTCCAAGCATACCCCCAATCATTGAAGACGACTATCTCAAGCCCCTTCTCAATGGGCACCCTTAACTCAAGATTTGCCAAAAACATCTTCTCACCAACGAAGTAACCCCTCGAGTAGCCACGCAAGGTGGTCGCCCCACCGATGGAATACTTCTCAAAGTAGGGTAAGGTGCCACTAGAATCCCCATACCTCACCCTGCCAGCGAGGGTCCAAGGCCTATCCTCCTCTCCGGAAGCAAGCTCTATACCAAGCCACTTATTAAGTTCGAAGGGGATGTAGAACCTAACTTCACCCCAATACTTCGTATAGTCATAATCTCCACCAAACAGACCCGCTTGCTCAACGGTCAAGCTCTCCACATCCCCAATGGAATAAGGAAGATAAGGATCCCTATTGTCCCTGGAGAGGGTTAAGGTTAAATATCTAACCTCTCCTTGAAGGACGTTCTCCTTATCCGGAGGTTCACCGGAAGTTGGAGTTACATTAACGTTCTCATGAGTAAGGGTAAGATAAAAGGACAACTTATCGTTTAGCTTTCTACCAAAACCAATGTAAAAACCCTCTGCACTCTCATCGTAAGTCCCCTTCACCTCGCCCGTCTCCCGATCATACCAGTTAACATCGTTATAATCCCTCCTGAAGAAACCGACCTTATAGGCGAAGTGCTTCTCATCCATCCAAGGGTCTTCCCAAGATATCCATTGCCTCTCCTGTTCTCCTAAACCTAACCCTACGCTAAAGCGAATGCCCCTACCTAAGAAATTAAGGTCCTCAAAGGCTGCCTCTCCCTCCCAACCGGTGACGCTACCATAACCTACGCCCAACATAAGCCGAGTAGCGCTCTTTTCCTGAACGTTGAAGACCAAGTTTATCCAAGCCACATCTTCCGTCGGCTCAGGATAGGCTTCTACCTTTTCAAAGAACTCGGTAGCCTCTAGTCTTGAGAGCGAAAGCCTAAGTTTCTTAGTGTTAAGCACCTCTCCCGGCTTAACGTATATGTACCTTTTTATAACATAATCTTTAGTCTTCTTATTACCTTGAACTATTATCTCCCTCACCTTGGGCTCAAGGATCTTTATGAATAAGACGCCCCTGCTGAAGCCCGCATCCATTATCCTTATAAATCCATACCCCTCTCTCCTATAGAGGTCCACTATCCTATCTATGTCGCGCTTAAAGAAGTTAGCGTTAAAGCGCATCCCTTCAGTTAAAAACATAACTTCCCTTATCTTCCTCGTAGGAACGACCGTGTTCCCCTCAATAACTACATCCTTTATCTGCTCGAATTCCTCAACCACAAATATCACCTTCACACCATCCTCATAGGGCTCGCCTCTAACGGAGACTCCCTTAAAGAAGCCGAGATCATAGATCCTCTTTAAATCTTCCTTTATCTTATCCTCGTCAAGAGGATCACCAACCTTGCTCTGAACGACACTGAGAATACGCTCTTTAACTACAGTGACGTTTCCTTCCACATCTATAGCCTTTATCACAGGAGCTGCTAAACAGATACCCGAAAACAGAAAGAGGAAAAAAATCATAGCAAAGACCTTCCTCACGGGTCTTACCTCCCTCCTGTAAGATAAACCTTCAACTCCTTCTTGCCAAGCTCTATCAAACGGACTAACTCGTCCGCTGAAAGGGTGAGTTCTTGCGAGCCCTTAACCTTAAGCTCCTCCCTGCTTTTAACCTTCTCCCTCTGAACCACGTATAAAACGTGAGCGTCTAACGCCTTGGTAATGCTAAGGCTTCCCTCCATCTTACCGTGAACGCTAAACCTAAGGTTAGGAAGTTGAACAGAAAAGGAGAAAGTTTCACCTCTGCCTGGCTTAAAGATTCCCTCCTCTAAAGAAGCAAAGGAGGTATACCCCTTAGGGTTAAGAAGCGGAACCCTTTCAATAGATGTATAGGAGACAAACAAAATAAGGATTAAGAATACCAGAAGGAAGACCTCCATAACTCTCATCGAGAACGACCTTCTACCTTTTAACAGGCTAGACCATTCCCCCTTCTGAAGCGTCCTTATCTCCGCTTCGGCTAAGGATAAGCTTAAGAAGCCTTCCTCGCTTCTACCCTGAAGGTAGGCCTCCTCAGCCTTCTCAAGCCACCTCTTAGCAAACTTAATCTTTTTAACTACTTTCTTGTCTCCCATAGCATCTATTATTATCCCAAAACCTCCTTAAGCTTTTTCAGAGCCCTCTTATGAATCCTCTGGATCTTGCTTAGGGAAAGCCCTAGCTCCTTCGCCATCTCCTTAAGCCCCTTACCCTCGTAATATATCCCCTCTATTACTCTCCTATCATCCTCGGATAAAACCCCGATCTCCATAGATAGCAAACCATAATCTGGCTCAATGTCCTTACCCAACTCCACATCCTCAACTAGCTCCCAAGATGGCATCTTTCTGGTCAAAGCGTTAAGGATGCACCCCTTTATTCTATAGTAAGCGAAGGTGTAAAACTTCCATCCCCTTTCGGGCTCAAACCTGTCCACCGCTTCTATAAGCCCAACCATCCCCTCCTGAAGTAGATCTAAGGTTAGATCTGAGGGATGACCTATCTTGGAAAGGACCTTAAAGACCAAAGGCTGATAGGACTCTATTATCTTTAACCTGCTTTCCTCATCACCCTCTTGCTTAAACCTCCTCCACAGCTCCTCCTCTTCGGCAGGCTCAAGAAGCTTAACCTTGCTTAAAGCCTTAAGGTATTCCTCCATATCAAGGCATCACTCCCTTTCAACCCCTTCAAGGAAATTCTAACAGAAAGGAAAAAAATTGTCACCCATCTCTAGAGGAGATGGGTGACAACTCCAAGGGCGAAAGTAAGCATATAGTTTTAAATATCCTTCAGCGTCGGAACGGCCCAATCTAAACCAAGTTCATAAAGCTTGCTTTCTCTTGGCACTCCCTTCTCATTCCAACCCATCATATCGTAATAAAGGAGCTTAGCCCTTTCAAAATCCTCTTTATTTATCTTCTGCCCAGCGAGAGGACCGTTCTCAAGCGGCTCAAAGAACCTCTCGGGCAAGGAGTCCTCTTGAGCGGTTACCCCTTCCCTAAGGTTAAAGAGCCTAGATAGAACCGCTATCCTCTCTCCCACCTTGAGGACCTCAAATAAGCTCGTTTCCCAACCCGTAGCACAGGACAAGGCCTCGATGACCATGTTAACCGGCATCACGCTCCTTGGGACCACGACGAACTTGCATATTCCAGCAGCATCGAAGAAGTTCCACCAGGCGTAAAGATAGCAGAAGGTCCTTATCTTCTGAGGAACGAACTGAACGGGACTCGTAGGCTCAAGAATACCAAAGGGAGCTATCCCCTTAAAGGTATATTGCTCCTTGGAGGAAAGCATTGGATCGTGTCCGACCGTCATGTGATCAGCACCGTGCTCGCAAACGGCATAACCAAGCCCTATCATATACTTGCCTCTGGGCTCATGAAGGGGTATCTCCTGCTTTTTCACGGCGAAGGCGAACCTCTCCGCACCCCTACCTATGATCTTAGAGGCTCGAATAACGCCCTCAGCTAAGACAGCACCGAACCCTTCCTGCTTGGCTATCTTATGTATCATAGCTATCAAGGCATCCTTGTTCCCAAAGTAAAGCTCTATACCATCGGTATCTTTGCGATCTATTATTCCATTCTCATAGCACTCCATGGCGAAAGCTATGGTAGCACCTGTGCTTATGGTATCAAGGCCATAGGCATTACAGAGCTGATTAGCCAAGGCCACAACCTTAATGTCATCTACCATGCAGAGCGAACCCATAGCCCCTATCGTCTCATACTCAGGCCCTCCATACTCGGGGATAACGCCAAGCTCTGGAACAGAAACCACCCTCTTACACTTCACGGTGCAAGCGTAGCAGTTCTCGCGGCCTATTAAGATGGACTCGTTCATGGCCTTACCGCTTATCCTCTCAGCCCCATCGAAAACTCCCATTCTGAAGTTCTTCGTCGGCAGAATTCCGCCGGCGTTATTAGCCAAAACCGTAGCCGATGTCCCAAACTCATAAAGGGTCTTGGTTATAGGATGATCCTTCTTTATCTCCTCAAATCGCTTAACCAGGTTTCTTATCCCCTCTGGGTCGCGCAAAGGTATAGAGCCGCTTCCGCAAACCGCTATCGCCTTTAACCTCTTCGACCCCATAACAGCTCCAAGACCATTCCTACCGTTAAAGTGCCTAAGCTCATTGGTTATGCAAGAGTATCTTATCCCTCTCTCTCCAGCAGGCCCTATAAGCGCTATCCTAGTCCCTTTAGCGGTCTCCTCCTTTATCTTGTCGTAAGCCTCCTTAGTTTCAAGCCCCCAGATGGAAGAAGCATCTCTAAGCTCAGCATTACCGTTCTCGATGTAAAGGTAAACCGGCTTTTCCGACCTACCGGTTATAACTATGGCGTCGAAGCCCGATCTCTTAAGCTCTGGTCCAAAATACCCAGCAGCATCAGACTCTCCAAAAGCCTCAGTCAAAGGAGACTTAGAGCAAACCACATACCTACACATCCCAGACAAAGGGACACCAGTCATAACGCCAGAAGCGAAAACAAGAATATTATCGGGAGAGTAAGGATCCACACCCTTTTTCATCTCTCTAAGAAGGTAATAGCTACCGAAGCCGTAGCCCCCCATGTAGGTCCTGTAAAACTCCTCGGCTGGCTCCTCAACTTCCAAACGCTTAGCGGTTAGGTCAACGCGAAGAACTTTTCCCACGTAACCGAAAGGCATCTCTCCTAAGCACCTCCTCATATATGAGTGAGGGGGAAGCTCCTTCCCCCCTCACTCACCAGTTTTACCACGCCTTATTGTAGATATCCTCTATATCCTTCAGCGTCAGGACACGCGGGTTCTGAGAAAGGAGCCTCGTCTCATTTATCGCAGCCGCTGCCATCTTAGGTATGGCCTCCTTGGGTATATTTACATCCCTTAAGCGCATTGGAACCCCTATATCCTTCGCTATGTTCACCATCGCATCGATGGCCTTAAAGGCGGCCTCCCTAACGGGTAATCCATCAACCTTCTCCCCAAGAGCCTCTGCTATCTTCACGAACCTTTCCATTCTGCTAACCAAGTTATACTCCATCACATAGGGAAGCATCAAAGTGTTAGCAACCCCATGAGGGATGCGGAACTGCCCACCGAGAGGATAAGCCAGCGCATGAACCGCACCGGTGCTTGAGTTACCAAAGGCTATGCCAGCGATTAAGCTTCCCAGGGACATGTTATACCTTGCCTCAGTGTTCATCCCATCGGTCACAGCGGTACGTATATTCTTAGCTATTAGTTCCATGGCCATCAAAGCCAATCCATCGGTAAACTTATTAGCTCTTCTTGATAGATAAGCCTCAATCGCGTGAACCAAAGCATCCATCCCTGTAGAGGCAGTTATATTGGGAGGAAGATTATATGTCAAAGCGGGATCCACTATGGCTACCTCCGCAAGAAGGTAAGGGCTCACCACTCCCTTCTTAACCTCCTCCTCGAGAAGAGCGAATATAGCTATCTGCGTCACCTCAGAGCCGGTTCCAGAAGTGGTAGGTATCATTATCTTTGGCAAGCCAGGCTTCGGGACCTTACCAATTCCTATATAATCGCGCACCCTCCCTCCATTGGTTACCAGGACCGCCACCATCTTAGCGGTATCCATGGAGCTACCGCCACCAAGACCTATTATTACTTCGTACCCTCCCTCCTTAACCTTATCCACGATCTCATCGACGATGTTCTCTGGAGGTTCAGGGATAACCTGGTCATAATAACCAACCTCGATACCATCGCTTTTAAGGATATCAATAACCTTTTCGAGTATCCCAGCCTTGGCCACACCGGGGTCAGTCACGATGAACGCTCTTTTCCCACCGAGCTTTTTAACGTATTGACCGGTTTGGTTTACCGTATCCACGCCAAAGACCAGTGTCGGAGGTACATTAAAATTAAAGGTCACTAACATACTCTCTCCCCTCCTTAAGGGATTTTTATAAAAAAGCCTATTTATTGCCCGCCTTAGCTTTTCCGTTTCTTTCAACCAGAAGATACAATAGGATACCTGTCAAAAGCCCCCAAGCTGCCCCTCTTAAGGCTATCATCGCACCCGTTAAAACCGCTACTGCTATAGAGTTCCTCTTTCCCATAACCTCCTCCATAGCGATATAGCTACAGGCAAAGGCCTGAACAAGGAGGGTAACCGAGTAAGCGATGGTCAAAGCCGGTCTCATGATACACACTATAGGATAAATGAAAAGCCCCAAGAAGGTCATCACTCTGAAAGTTCCAACGCCACCCCATATGGAGTACATCGCATCTTTTCCTTCCTTATACCTTTCAGCCACTGCAACAGTCATAGCAGCCCACAACGGCCCAGCGTTCTGGGTATAAGGAGCAAATAAACCTAAAGCAACATTCCTTATACCACTTATTACATTAGAACGGTTAACGTTAAACTCTATCTTCTCATCCCCCCTAGCTTTATCAGCCTCTCCTATGACTGTCTGAGCGAACACGAAATCACCGAACGCAATTATGTATACTGCTAATGTTAATGGTAGTGTATTTATTATCACTTGTAAAGACGGAAAGCCTATCGAAAATGGAGAATAGAGGGAGAAAAGCTCCTTAATCTTAAGGGGAGTTATGCTCCATATTATCTCGGGAACCTTAAGTTCACCCACAAGCGGTCCAACTATCAGAGCAAAGATTATCGCTGGGACCATCCCCAAATTCCTTATGGTCTTCAAAAGAGGGATCTTCTCCGACCTACGTCTATACCATATAGCAAACAAAGTTATCAGAGCTACAACCACACCGACGGTAACGCTTATCGGAGCCTTATCAAAACGCCCACCTTTAGCGTAAATAGAGTTAAACGCCGCTATTCCAGCTCCGAAGATAACTCCTGCCTTAACTGACACTGGGATCATATCGGCAAACTTCTTTGCCAATCCGGTTATTCCAAGGATCAGAAGCAATAAACCAAAGGAGAGGTTAAGAGCAACAAGGGCTTGAGTTCTAGCAGGTCCCATAGGATACTGGCTAAGATAGGCCACAACAAGAGGGATCGCTGGGGTGACCCAACCCGGAACGACAGGATCCCCAAGGTGGGCATGTAACATATATAGGAAGCCATTTATTATCACCATGGTAACGGCAACCTCAAAGGAACAACCTAAGGTCTCCTCAAGCACAGGAGCCGCACCTAAGCAAGTAGCCATCATTATCAAAGCGGATATAGCCTCAGGCCACTCCCACTCATAGTGAATAAAGGGAAGCCTAATCTTGAATATCCCAAGCTTAATATAGGGTTGCTCATTTTCTGGTCCTTCAATACGCTTAAGTAACGGACCCACATACATCTTCATAATGTGTCCCTCCCTTCCCAAGATTTAAGAAATTTTTAAAAAGGTTTCAATTAATCTTTTTCCCCCTCTCACCCCCCTCCTCTCGCATGCTTCCCTTGGTAAGAAAGCGAACGTGCCAGCTTAAGGCCTCCTCAAGGAGGTGAGGCTCATGTCCACCCCTTAAGCAGGCTCGCTTAAAGTA
>LEKQ01000010.1 GCA_001443005.1 bacterium GBS-1 | reverse complement strand
AGAAGCCTCACATCCTCCTCTCCGGTGTTAAAGACGCGATGGCAGGTGTTTTCCTTATTATATATCGCGTCTCCGGCTTCGAAGGGGAACCTCTGCCCCTCAACCTCCACTTCACCCTTTCCCTGAAGGACGTAATATATCTCCTCGCAGTTATGACGATGAAGGGGAGAGTGAGCCCCAGGTGGTATCTCCACTATACCCACAACCAAAGACTTAGTGGGGAAGCCCGTTTCAGGATAGATGACCTTCCAATCCCTTACACCCTTCTTCTTCTCCATCGGAGCACCACCTATAAACTCGCTTTTCTTTATCACTACTTTGTGCATAGCCTTAAACACCTCCTATTGAAATTAAAACATAGCTTTAAGAATTAGGATCATTACAAGGGTTGTGACCGCGTTTACGGCGGTAGCTAGAGTATAGGTTTTAAAGCCGCCCTTCGTCGTGAGTCCTGAAACCTTGGCCACAACCCAAAAGCCGCTATCGTTTATGTGACAACCAAGCAAAGCCCCTGAGCCTATGGCTAAAGCCAGCCAGAGCCCGGGAACAGCCATCTGCGAGGCTAAGGGAGCTATGAGGTTAGCCGTGGTTATTATGGCGACGGTTCCAGAACCTTGAGCTATCTTTATCACCGAGGCTATTATCCAAGCCAAAAGAATCATAGGAATCTCATAGGATTTCATTGCCTCAGCCAGAACCTTGCCTATTTGGCTTCCCCCCAAGACCGCCCCCAGAGAGCCTCCGGCACCAGTTATCAGAAGAACTATCCCAGCGCTAGCTAAGGCCTTATCGACCGATTTAGACAAGCTATCCCTATCCATAAAGAGGTAACCAACCCATAAGGACAGCATGGCACCTATAAGCATGGCTATCGTCCTGTCTCCCAGGAAGGATATGAAATTGCCAATAGGACCGGGTTTAGAGCCAGATATAACCTTAACCAGGGAGGCTAAGAGGATCAAGACTATCGGCGTGACTATGGGCAGGAGAGAAAGCCCAAGGGATGGAAGCTTACCCTTACTCGCGAGATCCTCATAGGCTACCTCCTTGAAGAAGGCATCCTCATCATCGGGCGACCAAAAACCTCTCGCGCTAGCTATAAACCTGTAGATGAAGAGAGCCAAAAAGGCGCCGGGAACACCGACCAGAAAGCCGCCCATTATCATGCTTCCCAAAGGGACCTTCAAGGTATCAGCTACGACGAGAGGACCAGGAGTTGGAGGAATGAGCATGTGAGCCGTGCCAAGACCTATTATGAGCGAAGAAACCAGGATAGCCAAGCTTCCACCTGTAACCTTGGCTATCCTCCTCGCTATTGGGGCAAGAATTATAAACCCTACGTCAAAGAAAACTGGAGTTGAGACGATAAGAGATGCGGTGCACAAAGCCTCGGGAGTCCTTTTCGGAGAAAAAACCTTAAGAAGGGACCTAACTATGCTCTCAACGGCACCCGAGTCTGCCAAAAGCTGCCCTATTATCACACCGAAGCCCACGACCAGCCCTATTCCAGTCATGGTAGCCCCAAATCCCTTAGCTATATTGGCAGCCGTATTTAAGGCTCCTTGACCAGAGGCAATACCAAAATATAAGGCTCCTAGGACCAAGCCAAAGACAGGAGACCATCTCAAACGTATTATCAGAAACAGGGCTATACCGATAGATATAATCAGGTGAAGCACAAGCATACCTAAAACACCTCCTTTTAAAATTTATACTTCTCTAGCGCTTCCTCATTGACCTCTATCCCCAAGCCTGGACCATCAGGCGGGATAGCATAGCCATCGACTAAAGCCAAAGGCTCCCTAAGGATTTCTTCCCTCAAGGGAGTGGAAGAAACGTCCCTCGGGATCTCAAGGTGACCTGGAACGGCACAGGCGAAGTGAAGCGTGGCCACAAAGCTCACGTCGCTTCCGTAAAGATGAGGAGAGTAGAAAAGCCCCTTTTCCTTAAGCAGTTCACAAACCCTTTTCATCTCACCAAAGCCTCCAACCCTCGTTAGGTCCGGCATACCCACATCGATAGCCTTAAGATCAACCGCCCTTTTAAAATCCTTGATCCCAAAGAAGTTCTCACCTGCAGCTAAGGGTATAGTTAACCTCTCGGCTATCCTAGCCATAATCTCCAGGTCCTCGCACAGCGTCGGCTCCTCTATCCAGTCGGCTCCAGCATCCTCCATCCTCAACGCCATCTCCTCCGCCTCCTTTTCACCCCATGCCTGGTTAGCATCGACGTATACCTTGACCCCCTCTCCGACGATCGATCTAGCCCTCCTTAGGAGGCTCAAATCCCCCTCCCTATCAAAGCCCACCCTTATCTTCAAGGCCTTAAAGCCAGCTTGCAGACACGCTGGAAGGGAGATCTCCAGTTGAGACATATCCATGCCTATGGCGTAAAGAGGGATCCTCTTTTTCTCTCCCCCAAGGAGACGGTATAGGGGCTTACCCTCGATCCTTCCCTTTATATCCCAAAGGGCGATGTTTATGGCGCTCACAGCCTGATAGATACAACCCTTCGCACCCCACTGAAGCCCCAACCTGTAAAGCTTTGAGATTATGGTTTCGCTCACAACGTCTGGCTCCAAGGGACTCTCGCCAATTAGGAGAGGCTTGATACCATGCTCGATGGTAATAGCGCGCTCCATCGGAGCCCATGCGGGAAAGTTAACGAAGGCCTCCCCCCAACCTGAGACTCCCTCGTCGGTCTCAACCTTAACCAAGGCGAAGTTTCTATGAGTTAAGACCCCTAAGGAAAACTTGACCGGCTTCTCCAACCTACACTTCAACGGAAAAAACTTCACATCAACAACCTTCACCTATCTCACCTCCTAATCATACATAATATGTATGATATTTAGGTCCTTAAAAAACGCTTTTTTTAAAGTAGCTTGAATATATCCTCAAAATGCTTTGAAACGGCCCTTTTAGCTTCGGATAGATCTTTAGCCTTAAGAGCGTCAGCTATGACCCTGTGAATTTCTGCTGATTCTGCCCACCTTTTCTTTTCCCTAAGGCACTTTTCCTTTATATACCTCCACAGATGCTTCCTCATCAGGAAAAGCAACTGCTCCATGATGCCCTCAAGGATAGAGTTCTTGCTTAACTTGGCAAGCTGGCTATGAAATAGGTAATCTCCCTCTATAAAACCATCGACATCGCTACTTTTAACCGCCCTATCCATCCTCTCAACGAAAGGGTAAAGGGTAGCTATCTCTGCTTCTGAAGCCCGCTCACAGACCAAATCCACTATACAAGGCTCTAAGAGAGCCCTAGCTTCAATGATCTCAATGGTATTTCCATCCTCCTGAAGGATCTCGATGGCTTGAGCAAATGAAACCGGAAGAAACCCAGTGATGTAGGTTCCATCTCCTGCCCTCCTCTCCAGGACCCCAGCCATCTCAAGGGCCACCAGGGCTTCCCTTACCGCCGTCCTACTAACCCCTATCTCCTCAGCTATGACCTGCTCTGGAGGGATCCTATCTCCAAGCCGGAACCTCCCATCCTGTATACCCTTTATAATCTGCCTAGCGACATATATCGATTTTTTATCCCTCTCAAGCCTCTCAAACACCTAAATCCACCTCTTACCTCAGGAAGAGCATCACCTTTTTATTATATCATATCATAATATAAATATAAAGAAATTGCTGCGCGTTAAGGAGATGAGGAAGATAGAGAAGGACTTTCTCGCACGATAGAAACTTGCATAACGCTTACGGCGATCACATCCGCCATAATAACGCTTTTAATTGACAAATGACCAGCGCCATGATATACTTTAACCAATCAAATGTTAGGCTAACCTAACTTAGGGGTCGAAGGGAGGTGTCACTATGACAGATGCGGCAGCCCTATCATCAGCTATGGAGGACTACCTGGAGGCCATCCTGAACATAGCCGAAAGGTCAGGCATAGTTAGGGTTACCGACATCGCTTCAAGGCTGGGCATAACCAAGGCCAGCGTCGCACAGGCCATCGCTAACCTTAAGGAACTGGGGCTCGTAAAGCAGGAGAGGTATGGACCTATCGAGCTAACGCAGAGGGGTAGGGAGATAGCCTCAAAGGTTCAACAAAGACACCTAATGCTTAAGAGGTTCCTCATCGAGGTTCTAGGGGTCGATCCCAAGATCGCTGAAAGGGATGCTTGTCTTATAGAGCACGCGGTCAGCCCACAAACCATGGAGAAACTCATGAGTTTCCTAGAGTCGCTTCAAAAGACGCCTGGCGCCACAGAGGAGGGAAAAGAGCAAGGAACAGCGATGCCGATCAAGGCTAAGCCTCTTAGCGATCTAGGTATTGGAGAGAAAGGCAGGGTGACTCGAATAACCGCGAAGGGCTCCATCGGCCGCCGAATCCTAGAGATGGGAGTAACACCGGGGAGCGAACTCAGCATTGTGGGCATCGCCCCGCTGGGTGACCCCATCGAGGTGATGATAAAGGGCTACCGCCTAAGCCTCAGGAAAGAGGAGGCATCTTACATCATGGTGGAGGTGCTTTAGCCACATGAGAAACGGAGCTTTCCCGTTAAGCTTTCTACAAGCGAGGCGTGAGGCGATCATAAAGGAATTTAACGGTGGTCGAGGTCTATCCCAGAGACTGGCAGAGCTAGGCTTAACTTGCGGTACTAAGGTAAAGGTCGTGAGAAACGACATGGTCGGACCGATGATCATCTCGGTAAAAGAGAGCAAGCTGCTTATCGGTCGTGGAATCGCTCTAAAGATCCTGGTAGAGGAACTCGAAAGAGGCGAAAATCTTGCCCAAATGTTAGGACAAACTAACTTAGGGGGTGAAGCCATCGATGAAGGCGAAGCAAGTTGCGAAGGATGAGCAGAAGTTAGTGTTGGCTTTGATCGGTAACCCTAACTCGGGAAAGACGACGATTTTCAATAATTTAACGGGCGCCCGTCAGCACGTGGGGAACTGGCCCGGCGTAACCGTGGAAAAGAAGGAAGGGGAACTTTTATGGGAGGGAAGAACGATCCAAGTCGTAGACCTACCTGGGATATACGGCTTCGGGGTCCACTCGGAGGACGCCGCGATCGCCCGCGACTACATTCTCCTTGAAAAGCCTGATGTGGTGATCAACATAGTTGATGCCACAAACCTTGTGCGAAACCTATACCTAACCCTGCAGCTTTTGGAAATGGGCGCCAACGTAGTTATCGCTTTAAACATGTACGATGAGCTAAGGGCCAAGGGTGCGGACGTAGATACGGCCAGACTATCGGAACTATTGAGCACACCAGTGATTCCAACGGTGGCCACGCGCGGTCAAGGGATGAAGGAGATCATATCCCAGGCGCTTGAGGCGGCCAAGGCTAAGGGCCGAAGCCCCTTGAGGATAGACTACGGCAGAGAAATAGAGGCCGAAATCAGCGACATTGAGAGGTATCTCTCCTCCTGTCCGAAGCTAGCGGAAAAGTTCGTCCCCCGATGGCTAGCTATCAGGATACTAGAGGGTGACGAGGATCTTTTAAGAGTAATAGGGGGATTCTGCGATTTAGATGAGATCAAAACTAGGCGCGAAGCGGCCTTAAATCGATTGGAGAGCATCTTTGGAGAGGAGATCGAATCCCTAATCGCCAATCGTCGATACGGCTTCATCGAGAGCGTGGCTAAAGAGGTGATAAGGCGGTACCAAGCGACCGAAGATCAGGCTTCGATATCCGATAAGATCGACCGCATCGTTACAAACCGCTACCTGGGAATCCCCATATTCCTGCTAACCATGTGGATGGTGTTTCAGTTCACCTTTAAGCTGGGTGACCCGCTGACGGGGTTGATCGAGGGCCTCTTTGAGCGGCTTGGTGAACTAATGGGAGCGTGGTTAGAGGGCCTTGGAGCACCTAAGCTGCTATCGTCGCTGCTGGTCGACGGCGTCATCAACGGCGTGGGATCGGTCCTGGTCTTCGTACCAAACATCTTTTTACTATTCCTCGCCATCTCGATCTTAGAGGATAGCGGATACATGGCCAGAGCGGCCTATATCATGGATCGATTCATGCACGCATTTGGGCTACACGGTAAGTCCTTCATCCCCCTTCTTCTCGGCTTCGGTTGCAACGTGCCAGCCATCATGGCCACAAGAACCCTTGAAAGCAAGCGCGACCGACTGATCACCATCCTGATAATCCCGCTCATGTCGTGCAGCGCCCGACTACCCATCTACGTTCTATTTGCTAGCGCCTTTTTCAGCTCACATCAGGGATTGGTAACCTTCTCGCTCTACCTATTGGGAATAATTCTAGCCATCTTAATGGGAGTAATATTTAAGAGCTTTCTATTTAAGGGAGAGTCCTCCCACTTCCTGATGGAGCTTCCTCCCTACCGCATGCCGACCCTTAAAAGTACCTTCATCCACATGTGGGAAAGGGGTAGCCACTTCATCCGTAAAGCCGGGACTATAATCTTCATGGTGACGGTGCTCATCTGGGTGCTGGCGAATCTGCCGATAGGCGTTGAGTATGCGAGTCAAGAAAGCGCGTTAGGTCGCATCGGGAGCTTCATAGCCCCAATCTTTAAGCCTGCGGGATTCAGCAGCTGGGAAGCAGCTGTCGCGCTGCTATTCGGCATACTGGCTAAGGAGGTCGTGGTCAGCACGCTGGGCGTAGTTTACGGCGTTGAGGAATCTGGGCTTAGAGAGGCGATCAGCCAAAACTGGACGCCGCTTTCCGCCTACGCCTTCATGGTGATGAGCCTGATCTATATCCCATGCATCGCTACCATCGCCGTAATCAAGGGAGAGACCAACTCCTGGGTGTGGGCGGCCCTTGCCGTTAGCTACAGCCTCATCCTTGGATGGCTTGTAGCGGTAATCGTATATCAAGGCGGGCTCATGCTAGGACTTGGCTAAGGGCCGACCCCTTAAACCTTTCCCAGCACCCTAACGAACCACAATATGCTGCTTGGGAAGATCATAGCGATGACTATGGCTAAAAACATGATTATAACGAAGGGCAAGACGCTTTTGTAGATCTCATCCATGGACACATGCTCTGCTACCCCCTTAAAGTAGTAGAGACCAAGCCCAACTGGAGGCGTGATGTAGGAAAGCAGAAGGAGGGAGCAGAAGATAACGCCCCACCATATGGGATCGTACTTGAAGGACACGACAACAGGAGTCAATATCGGCGTCATTATCATCGTTATGGAAACCGGATCGATGAACATTCCGAGGAAGAATATTATCGCAGCGGAAAAGACTAAAACGGTTATCTCGGCAGCGGGAAGAGAGGAAAGCAAGCCTATCATTATCCTTCTACCACCTATGCCGTTAAACACCGAGCTAAAGGCTGAGCCCGCCGACATTATCCAACAGGCCATGGAGGTGACCTTGAGGGTGACCAACAGGGATTCGGCCAGAACCTTCCCGCTAAGCCTTCTCCTAAACCCCACGTATATAAGGCTAAGAAGAGCTCCAACCCCTGAGGCCTCCGTCGGTGTAGCCATTCCGGTGAATATAGAACCCAAAACACCGATTATTATCACGAAGGGCCCTATGATAAACCTTAGGGAGGCTATCTTTTCCCTCAAGGGGATATCCTCCCTTATTACCGGAACCCTATCCTTATTAAACAAGCTCCATAGGGCTATGTATATTATAAAGAATATGGCCATAACCAATCCCGCGCCTATGCCACCCGCAAACAGCTTTCCGACCGAAACACCGGCGACCGAGCCGTATACTATCATGTTAAAGCTGGGAGGAACTATTTGGGGAAGACAGCCGGCAGCTAATATGGAGCCTATAGAAAGCCTTCTATCGTAGTTGTGCTTCTCCATAGCGGGAAAGATTATCAGAGCTAAAGCGGAAACTGCGGCAGCAATGACACCCGACATGGCACCTATAAGGTAACCGAAGACCACAGCTATAATCGCTAAAGAGCCTCTAACCTTACCGAGAAGGTTGTAAAGCGTCGTGAAGAGTTCCTCGGCTATGCCGCTTTTCTCCAGTAGAGCCGACATGAAGACGAAAAGAGGTAAGGACACTAAAGCCCAGTTGTTCATCAGATTCCATATGCCCTGAAAGACCACGTAAAGCCCTCCCCAACCCCAGAAGAGGAAACCAAAGACTATAGACACCAAAAAGAGCGCAAAGGCTACGGGTAGGTTTATGAGAATCATCCCAAAGAGAACAGCAAACATCACAAAAGGCATATAGCTTACGCTCACTTCTCATCCCTTCCTTTCCGTATCGTTTTGTTTTTAAGAATCTTGTTCAAGAGAGAAAGCGCCTGAAGCACAATCAGGATAACCGCTATAACCGGCACCCACTTAAACCACCATATGGGGGGAGCGAAAACTATCCCAAGGCTTGAGTCTACCTCTCTCTTAAGGAATGACTCATAGGCTAAGGGTAAGCTCACGTAGATTATCACCGCTCCGCAGAAGATTATAAGGAGGAGGTTGATGATATCTAAGGCCCTCTTGATTCTCGAAGGCAGCTTCTTATAAACTATGTCCACCGAGACGTGCCCCTTCTCAAGCAGCGTGAAACCACCCCCCAGGGCGAAGAGGGAGCCGTAAAGCCAAACCGAGACGAATATAACCCTCGCATCAGCCCTGCCGATGAAGTACCTGGTAAAAACGCCGTAAACGACCACCAGGACTATTGCCAGCGTAAGATACATTAAAAAGCGAGCCAATCTAACGTTAAGCCTATCTATGAAGCTCAAGAAACTCACTCCCTTCTATGAACTTATAAAACCACCCCGGGGCCTCATAGAGAGGCTTAAACCCGGGGTGGCTACGCAGCTTAAGAAATTAATGACTTCTATAAGGCAAACACGAGATTACTTCAACTCCCCTTCTAGAGCCTTACTCCACCTCTCATAGCCGAGCTCCTTCCAAAGAGGAATGAGCTTAAGGCAGAAATCCTTAGCATCGGGAGACTTAGCGGCATAGCTAGCGATAAGCTTGGCACCAACGCTTATAATCTGGTCTAAGTCCTCCTGAGGCAGCTGCACCACCTTTGCCCCAGCATCTATCCATTTCTGCCTATACTCCTTATTCAGATTAGCTATGAACTCTCCACCCCACTTATAGGCTTCAGCACAGGAGCTCTTCACTATCTCCTGATACTCCTTAGGTAGCTTATCCCAAACCGCCGGATTAAAGACCAGGAAGGCATGGACCGCCGCCTCGCTATGAAGGTTAACGCCCTTCGTAGGTTCAAGCACATGCTTAGCTACCTCATAGAATCCAAGCTTATAGTTAGCCGTGAAATCAGTCCACTCAAGCCCATCTATCGTTCCAAGCTGAAGGGCTTGGTAAAGCTCTCCCGCAGGCAACATCACAGCCTGAGCTCCCAATGCCTTATAGAACTCAGCAGCCATGCCCGAAGCTCTGAATATCCTTCCCTTAATGTCCTTAATTCCGGTGAGTGGCTTAGTAGATACCAATATCTCAGGCTCACCGTATACTATCGGCCCTATGTAGGTAACGCCGAATCTTTTGAAGGCAGAAGCTACTATATCCTCAACGGCTTTTACATACTTAACCTGCTCATCGAAGTTAAAAACAGGTCCCGGTCTTCCACCAGCTAAAGCCATAACTGCATCCTGCGCAGCCTTGTAGCTCGTGTAGAATATAGCAGTCTCAATAACGCCCCTAGAGGTGGCCTCAAGTATCTCCACTACAGGAAAGCCCAGCTCCCCAGCCTGAAAAACCTCAATGTTAACCTTCCCACCGGTTTTCTCCTTAACCAGCTTTGCAAAATGGTTCGCTACGTCAAAAGCAGGGTCACCCGCAACGTAGAAGGTCGCCATCTTGAAGTTGAAGGTCTGAGCCTGAGCGGCGAAGATCATACCAAAAACTAGTGAAACGAAAACCACAACGGCTAAACCCCACACCCTCACTCCTCGCATCCTCATTCCTCCCTCCCACTGAGATAAGCACACCTTAAGAGACAGCAATTATAATTATAACATAAAGCATCTTTTATGGTCAATACAAGAATTTTAAAGATAGCTTATCCCGACTTTCTTCAAATCCCTCTTCTTCCTATTTCACTCAAAACTTCATCCGCCAGAAGCTTGTAATCAAGAGCACCACGACTCCTAAGCGCATAAAACCTTATAGGAGTGTGCTTCTCGAAGGCAAGAAGGTTAGTTTGATCGGCTATTTTTGCCACAGTTTTAACGATCTCCCCTATGTTTGCTGACTGCCTCTATAACATCGAAAATCTGCTCGTCAATATCAAAAAATATTTTGTTAAAATAAAGGAGCCCGAAAGGAAAGCTTGCGGGGAAAATCTTAAGAAAGGGATAACCCTCACTACGGGGACCAACAAGCATACAAGCTATTCTCAGGTTGCGCTTTCTCACTCAGCGACGATTTTCTTTCTATCTATGTAGCGCTGGCGGGCCGCATTTAAAGCCGATATTACCGCTCCTCGCGCCTCACCATGATACTTTCTATAAAGCTCCTTTTTAATCACATCGATTTCGCTAACTAAGTTCTTTCCCTTTATACACTCGCTTAAAATCCTTTGAGCGATTTTACTCGTCAAGCTAACCTCAACATCAACTATCAGGCCACTTTCCTCATCAACCTCGAGGAAAAGGCCGAGAACCTTGTAAAGCTCGTAGGCGGTTATATCATGGGGAAGGTGAGCGTAGGCCGCTATAAATATGGTTGACAATCCCTTATTCTGCCACCTCCTCCCCTATAAGCTCCTCAAGCCCCAAAGCCTTTTCCAAATCAAGTAAGATTATAAGTTTGTTATTAACCTTGCCAACCCCCTTCAGATAGACAGTTTCTATACCACCCATCGCGATAGGTGGAGGCGGCTCTATGTTCTCCCGAGGCAACCTTATAACCTCAGAAACCGCATCAACTATTATACCGAACCTAACCCCCTTTATGTCGAAAACTATTATTCTTGATTGATCCGTCACCTCTTTGAAGGGAAGGTTAAACCTCTTCCTAAGGTCTATGATCGGAATAACATTACCCCTTAAGTTTATGACACCCCTTATATAGTAAGGTGCCTTAGGAACCCTGGTTATCTCTCTCATCTTTATTATCTCTTGAATCTGAGAAACATCAACCCCATACTCCTCTTCCCCCAACCTGAAGGCGATTATAAGCTCCTCAAGCGATATAGCAGACATTCAAAAACACCCCCTAAACATATTTATCAGCCACCTTCGTTGCCCCGAAAGACTCGGGCTTTATCTTGGCCTCAAAACCGTTTCCGCTCACGTAGGATATCACGCTCGCAACTATCTCCTTCGTCCTACCTTCCTCCCCAACGTCCAGGTGAATCTCTAAATGGGGAATCTCCTCAAGGTCTACCTTAGACAGAGCGTAACTTATCCTGCTAGCGACATCAAGGCTAAGGTGAGTCTCGTAAAATATCCTCTTCTTAAAGCCATGCTTACCCTCATCCCTCATTCTCTTATAGAAGTATATGCCACCCTTACCCACCCTGTAAAGCACCACAGCGGTGACGAAGATCGTCTCCCCTTCACTTTCAGAGGAGTCCGTTCCGATTATCAAGCGATAGGGCCCTCCATTCCTTGAGATGTAATCCACTATTAGGTTTACCATCTCTTCAAAGCTAAGAGTCCCCTTCGTGGGACTGTAAAAGATCTCTTTCATAGACGCTTCACCTTTTCAATTTTATCATCTTATTCTATCGCTTTCAATAAGCGGAAGATAAGAAAGCCGCTTCTTAAGCTTCAAGATAACAGCCTCATATCTTACCCACGGGCCCCCTAAGATGACGATGTCAGGCTTTCCCTTAAGTATGGCTGCCATACCCCCTATCCCCTTAGCTATCCAATATAAAAAGGCCTCGAAGGGGAGATCTTCAACTCTGCGAGAGAGATTTTCTAAATCCTCAGTCCCGTAGTAGGACTTAAGCCCCCCCTCACCTGAGATGAGCTTCTCTATCTCTTTTAAGCTCCTTCCATCCTCATAGTAAAGAGATAATGTTCCCATATTGGGAAGCCAGCCCGATGACCTAACACCCATAGGAGAATCGCCAGTGAGATAATTATCGGCATCTATCAACTTCTCGCAGCACCACGCAGCTATGGAAACCTCTAAGCCTAGATAGACGGTTATAACCCTATGGGCGTTCGGAAACCTCTCCCTAACCTCTTTCAAAAGAAGGTGATGCTCTTTATGATATAGGGGCTCCCTCTCTATACCAGGCAGACCGGAAAGACGCGCCTCCTCAATCATACTCTTAGCTCATCCTCCCTGCTAAAAATACCCCTAAAGCTATGGAAAGGTACTTACCCTCAGGCCCCTCGGCCCGAGATGTCAAAACTATGGGCTTGCGCGCCCCCATAACCACCCCAGCCACAGCCCCTCCCCCAGCGTGCAATAGAGCCTTACCCATGAGGTTCCCCGCTTCCACGTTAGGAACTATCAAAAGGTCAGCATCTCCAGCAACTGGGCTCTTTACACCCTTAACTTGAGCGCACCTTTTACTTATGGCAACGTCAAGCGCCAGCGGACCATCCACTATCGCCCCCTTTATCTGCCCCCTTGAAGCCATAAGGGTCAAGGCCGCCGCATCTAATGTCGAGGGTATTGCGGGATTAACCGTCTCAATCGCCGAAAGAACGGCAACCTTAGGCTCGTTAACCCCAAGAAGATGCATTAAGGTTACAGCGTTTTCTATTATCTGAACCTTCTCTGGCAGCGTGGGAGATATGACTATCGCCGCGTCAGATAGAGCATACCATCTTCTCTTTCTTGGAATCTCTACTAAGAAGACGTGGCTTAAGAGCCTCCCCGTGCGCAAGCCTATATCCTTGTCTAAGACCGCTTTGAAGAGATCCGCAGTTTTGACGAGACCCTTCATCAGTAGATCGGCCTGGCAATCTCTGACGATCTTAACAGCCCTTTGAGCCGCAACTACGGGATCCTTTTCATCGATTATCTCCATTCCCCTAACATCAAACCCCCTATCCTTGATTATGCTCCAGATCCTTTCCTTATCACCGATTAGTAAAGCTCGAATTATCCCCTCCTTAACCGCCAAATAAACGGCCTCTAAGGCGGATCTCTCTTCGGCGGAAGTCAAAGCCAGAGTCTTCACCCCGCTATCCCTGGCCATATTAACTAACTCCCTGAGCTTCTTCAAAAACCTCTCTCCCCCTTGTAAATCCTCGCCTTCTCCTCCCCCCTTAAAACCCTCAAGGCTCCAGAGGCCAAAGCCTCCATCTCAAACTCGCCCTGAAAAACCATCACCTTAGAAAGCCAACCTATATACTCCTTTATATCCTTTATGAAACCCTCATCATAGGTTACCCCACCTGTTAAGACTATGGCATCGATCTCCCCTCCTAAAACCGCTGCCATAGCCCCTATCTCCTTCGCCACCTGATATACCATCCCTCTGTAGATCAGATCAGCATAGCTATCTCCCTCATTAATCCTCCTCCTTACTTCTCTCATATCAGCCGTCCCAAGATAGGCCTTAAGCCCTCCCCTACCCCCGAGGATCCTTCTTGTCTCGGTGAAAGAAAGCCCCCTCTCCGAAACATACCTTATGAGGGAAAGGGGAGGAAGTCCTCCAGATCTCTCCGGGGAATAGGGCCCCATATCGTTGGCAACGTTCACATCTATTATCCTTCCACCCTTAACCGCAGCTATAGAGAATCCACCTCCAAGATGGGCCACGACGAACTTGGAATCCTCAAGGCTCTTACCAATCTCTTTAGCAGCCTTTCTAGATACAGCCTTAATGTTAAGAGCGTGAACTAAACTCCTCCTCTTAACGAAGGGCAAACCTGTTAGGCGAGCGACCTCCTCAAACTCATCCACCGACACAGGATCAACTATGAAGGCAGGAAGGCTCTTCTCCTTAGCAAGTTCATGGGCGATTAAGCCGCCGAGATTCGAAACGTGCTCCCAAGGCTTCCCCCTCTTTAGGTCAGCCAAAAGTTCAGAAGTTATAAGGTAGGTTCCTCCTTCTACGGGATCCACTATCCCCCCTCTTCCCACGAAGGCATCATAAAAGGAGGGGTCCTCCCCCCTCCTTTTCAAAACATCCAGAACGCTCTTCACCCTATATTCGTATTGATCTATGAAACTCTTAAATCGCGAAAGCTCCTCCTCGGGATGATAAATCGTCTCCCGCCAAAGCTCCCTATCATTTAGAAAGGATGCTATCTTCGTGGAGGTTGAGCCAGGGTTTATAACCAATATCCTCAAGCGTAAACGTCCACTCCTTCAGTAGAAACTAACTCCCTGAACCTTCTCATTATTTCCCGGGTAATAGGACCGGGAACCCCATCCCCTATAACTCTACCATCCACCTTAACAACCGGCACAACCTCCGCCGCAGTCCCGCAAAGGAAACATTCATCGGCAACGTATAAATCGTACCTTGTGAAGACATCCTCTATTATATCCTCAACCTCCTCTATCTCCCAAGCTATCTCAAGCACAGCGCTTCTCGTTATCCCTTCCAATATACCAACCCAAGATGGAGGGGTTATAAGGCACTTATCCCTAACTATGAAGATATTTTCAGCGGAGCCCTCGGTAACATAACCTTCCCTGCTTAAGAGGATGGCCTCTTGAACCTTAGCGTTTGTGGCCTCCCACTTAGCCAGTATATGAGATAGGTAGTTTAGGCTCTTTATCTGAGGAGGAAGCACATCGCCATAGGAAGCCCTTATGGAGGAAGTTATAACCTCTATGCCCTTCTCGTATATCTCCTTTGGGAAAAGAGCTATTTCGTCAGCTATTATGACTACGCTCGGGTTCTTACACTTAGTTATGTCCAGACCCAAATCCCCTATACCCCTCGTGACTATGAGTCTTATATAAGCGTCCTTGAGGTTGTTCCTCTTCACGGTTTCTATAACCGCCTTTCTCATATCTTCAAAGGATAGTGGGACATTTATCAAAAGAGCCTTAGCGGAGTTATAGAGTCTCTTAAGGTGCTCATCAAGGCGAAATATCCTACCCTCATAAGCTCTTATACCTTCGAAAACACCATCGCCAAATAAAAACCCTTTGTCAAAGACGGAGATCTTGGCCTCTTCTGATGGAACAAACTCCCCATTGATATAAACTAGCCTACTCATTAGCGCACCCCCTTTATATGCTCTATTAGTTCAACCAGCCTGCTAACCACATGCTCATGATACTTTCTACCTAACTCCAAGGAAGATTTAGAAGGAGTTCCATTAACACCACCAGATTCTTTAGCGAGCTCTTCCATCCTTTCCCTAGAGGGAAGATAGCAAAGCGTATCCCGAGGGTCAGAAGGGTCAACGTGATAGAGAAACTCCTCCTTAACCAGCGAGTCAACTATCTTATCCTTCCTAACCAAATCTGGCCTAATAACCATCATCTGAGACGTCTCTATCTCCTCCGCATGTCCCATCCTTCCTAACTTAAGCTCCTTTGAAGCGAAGGCTGGATCAAATATGTAAACGTTAACATTAAGGTCCTCTTTAGCTCTATATGCAGCAAGCTGAATCCAGGGAATGTTAACCACCCTATGCCCATTCACTACCACAAAGTGCTTAAAACCGTGCTCAGAAAGAGAAGCGATTATGTCGTAGAGAAGCTCTTCCAAAACCTCAGGCCTAATGTTAACAGTACCAGGCAAAACCATATGATGAGGAGACCAACCATACCAAAGGGGAGGAGCAACTGGAACGCCAGTTCGAGCTGAAGCTTCCTCAGCGATCGCTATAGCCACCATAGAATCGGTCCCCAAGGGGAGATGTCTACCGTGCTGTTCAACGCTACCAACGGGAATAATGATAATCCCCTCTTCCTCCCTCTCCACATCTTCCCACGTTAACTCCTCAAGCTTCTTCGCTTTCTTCATCTTCTTCATCCCCTTCTCTCTTCTTAGCCAATATCTCACCCCAATCTATACCCAATGGCCCGCTTAAGAGGTAGATGCTCATAGCTATAAAGGGAGCTACTCGTGAAGATAGAATCACGAGCCCGATAAACCCCGAAACCATGAAGATAAAAACCTTCCTATTAAGAGGGTTCTCCTTAGATATCCTCTTAAGGTTACCGTATTTTATCTTGCTAACCATAAGGTAGGATAGAGCGAACATTATGGCAATTATGACCGGCCCAGGGAAGGAAATACCTGATAGCACAAGGCTTGCCAGGAAACCTCCAGCAGCAGTTATAGGCAACCCTAAAAAATAAGGTTTTGACTTCATTAAGTTAAATCTTGCGAGTCTTAAAGCACCACATAGGACGTATATAACCCCAACCATAGCTCCAAAGAGAGCATATTCATGGAGACCGTAAACGTACATCATCAAGGCTGGCGCAGCACCGAAGGAGACTATATCTGCCAAAGAATCAAACTCCTTTCCAAACTCACCACTGACTCCTAAAAGCCTCGCTATCTTTCCATCCAGGAAATCGAAAACTATAGCAACACCTATAAGCCAAGCAGCGGCCATCACATGCTCCCGAGAGAGGAGGATCAAAGCTAATACGCCGCACATTAAATTACCGCTCGTCAGAAAGTTCGGCCATCTTTCCTTCTTCATCCTTCTTAATCACCCCCAAAACAGTCTCTCCCGCCCTAACTTTATCCCCCACCTTAACCGATAGCTCAACGCAAGTAGGAAGATAAAGATCTACACGGGAGCCAAACTTTATTATGCCAAGGCGCTCCCCCTTCTTGAGGAAATCCCCAACTTTCGGATAGGTTACTATCCTGCGCGCTACAAAACCAGCAACCTGAACGAGAAGAACTGGGATATCCCCCTGAATTCCCACAAAGCTCCTCTCATTATCCAGAGAAGATTTGGCACCAAAGGCCATCCTTTTAGCCCCTCGAAGGTAATCCCTGAAGAGGACCTTCCCCTCGATGGGAGACCTGTTAACGTGAACGTCAAACAAGCTCATGAAAATGCTTACCCTATTAGCCCTATCCTTGAGAAATTTGTTCTCAAAAGCCTCAGATATATCTATTATTCTCCCATCAGCAGGAGAAACTACAGCCCCTTCCTCCAGCGGAGGAAACCTCTCAGGGTCCCTGAAAAAGTAAAGTAGGGCCACGAAAAATCCCCAAGCTGGCAAGGACAACCAGGGAAACCAAAGAGAAAGGAGTATGGAAAGGAGAAAAAAGGCGAGTATAACCCTTTTACCTTCAGGAGCTAACGAGAACATCTACTATCTCATCCCCTTCCTCAAGGGCAAATATCTCCTGCCCCCTCTTCTCCCTCGGTAACAGAGGCACATCGCTTGCCTTAACCCTAAGGATTAAACCCCTTCTGGTTAGCGCTAAAATTTCAGCATCATTGCTTAAAACCCAGCATCCTATCACTTTGCCATGCCTATCATTCGGCGGATATAGATACACCCCCTTGCTCGCTCCACCCCTTGCGGGAATCTCCTCAAGGGAAACCCTTTTAGCAAACCCCTTAGAGGTAACTATAACCGCCTCCTTTCCAGATATTATGTCAGCTCCCACGAGCTCCTCCCCATCAAGCAGCATAGCTCTAACCCCACCGGTTGCAGGATTCGTAGCCCTAATATGCGATGTGCTTAACCTGAACCCCTTGCCTCCGCTCGAAAGGAGAACCACCTCTTCGCTATCCCTTCCAAACCTAACCCTAACTATCTCATCATCTTCATCGAGCTTTATAAGCTTTCTGCCAGACCTTCTCCGCATGTCCCCCAGAAGGCTCAGCTCCACCTTCTTGACCAAGCCCTTTCTCGTGAAAAGATATATGTAATCCCCTTCTTTAAGCACTTTGAAGGCAACGAGTCTATCATCCTCAAGATCGAATATCGTGCGAAGATTAACCCCCCTACCGCTGAAGGCATGCGATGGAACATTATCGTCAAGCTCCAAGGAGAGAACCCTTCCTTTGGCGGTAAAAAGTAGTAGCCTGTCGTCGCTTTCAGCGCTAGTCACCATCAAGGGCAGATCGCCTTCTATCAGTTCAAGCTTCATCTTGCCTCTGCGATCCCCCTCTTCCCTAAGCCTAAGATACCCCTCCTTAGAGAGGGTAACTATAAACCTTCTGGGCGGTAACTTCACCTCCTCAGGCTTATCTCTTAATATATCCGTTCTTCTTCCATCAGCGTATCTCTCCTTTATCTCCAGAAGCTCTCTCTTCATCACCTCTATGAGCTTGAGCTCACTTTCAAGTATCCCCTTCAACTCAGCTATGATAGCGGTCTTCTCAGCAAGCTCCTCCTCTATCTTGCTCCTCTCAAGGTGGGTTAACCTCCCTAAAGGCATCTTGAGTATCTCCTCAGCCTGAAGCTCACTTAAGCTTAAGGCCTCCATAAGCCTACCCTTAGCCTCATCCTGGTTCTGAGACCTCCTTATGATGGATATAACCAAATCTATGTTATCTAAGGCTATCTTAAAGCCAAGGAGTATATGGGCTCTTCTCTCCGCGTTCTTGAGCCTAAAGGTGGTTCTACGCCTGATGACCTCCTTCCTGTGACCTATGTATACCTCCATCATCTCCCTTATCCCCATGACCTTGGGAGCACCGTCGACTAAAGCCAGGTTTATAACGCTGTAGGTGGTCTCAAGCTGGGTATGCTTGTAAAGGGCGGCCAAGATGCTTTCGGGGGGCACTCCTTTGCTCACCTCGATAACTATTCTCATCCCTCTGCGGTCACTCTCGTCCCTTAGATCGCTCACGCCATCTATCTTCTTAGCCTTCGCGAGATCAGCGATGCTCTTTACAAGCTGAGACTTGCTCACGTTATAGGGGATCTCAGTTATGACGACCCTGTTAACTTTACCCCGCTCTATGTGAGCTTTACCTCTTAGGATGATCCTACCTTTACCTGTCTCCATATACTCCCTTATGCCATCGGTTCCGCATATCGTCCCTCCCGTTGGAAAGTCTGGACCAGGAATAATCCTCATTATCTCTTCCAAGCTAGCTCTGGGATTATCCAAGAGATATATCAGGGCATCTACTACCTCCCCCAGATTATGAGGAGGTATCGAAGAGGCCATTCCCACAGCTATGCCAGATGTCCCGTTAACTAGAAGATTAGGGAACTTGGCAGGTAAAACCAAGGGCTCTTCCAACGAGCCATCGAAGTTAGGTCCCCAATCTACCGTCTCCTCCTCGAGCTCTCCCAAAAGCTCCATCCCTAAGGAAGATAATCGCGCCTCCGTATACCTCATGGCAGCGGGGGGATCCCCATCGATGGATCCAAAGTTACCCTGCCCCTCTACAAGAGGGTATCTGTAAGAGAAGTCCTGAGCCATTCTGACGAGAGCCTCATAAACGGAAGCATCCCCATGAGGATGATACTTACCTAAGACCTCTCCAACTACACGCGCGCTCTTTTTAAAGGGAGAACCCGGCTTGAGGTTAAGTTCCTTCATGGCGTAAAGGATCCTTCTTTGGACGGGCTTCAGTCCATCTCTCGCATCGGGTATAGCCCTTCCAACTATAACGCTCATAGCGTAATCGAGATAACTATATTTAAGCTCCTCCTCAAAGGCGAGGTTAATCAATTTTCCCATCATATGTCGAGACTTCTAACCTCCTTTGCATGCATCTGGATGAACCTTCTCCTAGGTTCAACTCTATCTCCCATAAGTATCTCTAAAAGCTTTTCAGCTTCAATAGCATCCTCAACCCTTACCCTGTAAAGAACCCTTGAAGATGGGTCCATAGTGGTCTTCCACAGGGTTTCAGGATTCATCTCTCCCAAACCTTTATATCTCTGAACGACTATCTTTTCTCCATTATACTCCTTAAGGAGCTTCTGCAAATCCTCCTCCTTATAAAGGTAGCTTTCTTCCTTTCCAACTTTTACATGATAAAGAGGGGGTTGAGCTATATAAAGAAAGCCATTTTCTATGATAGGTCTGGCATATCTGAAGAAGAAGGTTAAAAGTAGTGCCCTTATGTGAGCGCCATCTATATCTGCATCAGTCATCAAAACTATCTTGTGATATCTTAACTTGTTTATATCGAAGCTTTCCCCTATCCCAGTCCCCAAAGCAGATATTAGTGATCTTATCTCTTCGTTGTTCAATATCTTGGAGAAAGCGGCCTTTTCTACGTTCAAGATCTTACCCTTCAGAGGGAGTATAGCCTGAAAAGCCCTATCTCTTCCCTGCTTGGCAGACCCTCCCGCTGACTCACCCTCAACTATGAAGAGCTCCGCCTTTTGAGGGTCCCTCGTTTGGCAATCCGCTAGCTTACCGGGAAGAGAATCGCTGAAAAGAAGGCTTTTTCTTCTGACAAGCTCACGCGCTTTTCTTGCAGCTTCCTTGGCTTGATGGCTTCTTAAGGCCCTTGAAACTATCTCTCCCAAAACCTTAAGGTTCCCCTCAAGATAGAGCGTAAGCTTCTCCCGGAGAATATCTTCGACAATGAACCTAACATCTGGATTACCGAGCTTGGTTTTGGTCTGCCCCTCAAACTGGGGATCAGGTATCTTGACCGATACCACCCCCACGATTCCTTCCCTTATGTCATCCCAGCTTAGCTTAGGGTCCTTAGCCTTCAGCAATCCGTGAAGCCTAGCTATATCGTTTACCACCTTGGTCAAAGCGGATTTAAAGCCCACAAGGTGAGTTCCTCCTTCCACATTCCTTATTAGGTTAGCGAAGGCATAAACCCTTTCCTCTATATCATCAACGTGAGTGAAGGCTACCTCAACCTCTACATCCTCCTTTTGACCCGAAAGCAAAACCACGTCATAAGCCTTCTCCTTTTCTCCACAAAGGAAGCTGACGAACTCCCTTATGCCGCCCTCCTCGTAGAAGGTTTCCTCATATCCCGTTCTCTCATCCTTTACGCTTATCTTAAGCTTAGGAACGAGAAAAGATATCTCCCTAAGCCTCTCACTTATAAGCTCGTAATCGAAGGAAATTCCTCTTTCGAAGATCTCCGGGTCGGGCTTGAATGTTACCTCGGTTCCAGTCTGAGCGGAAAGACCCACGACCTTAAGGTCTTCAACCGGCTTTCCCCTTCTGTACCTCTGCGTGTATATCTTGCCATCTCTAAAGACCTTAACCTCAAGCTCTTCGCTTAAGGCGTTAACCACCGATATCCCAACACCGTGAAGCCCTCCAGAGACCTTATAAACCTTCTTGGAGAACTTACCTCCAGCGTGAAGATAGGTTAAGACGGTCTCTAAGGCGCTCTTTCCCGTCTTGGGGTGAACGTCAATGGGGATACCCCTACCGTTATCAAGAACCGTAGCCCTTCCATCCCTTCTAAGGAAAACCTGAATGAAATTACAATACCCGGCTAAGGCCTCGTCAACGGAGTTATCTATAACCTCAAAGAGAAGATGATGATAACCCCGCTTTCCGGTATCCCCTATATACATACCAGGTCTCTTTCTTACAGCCTCTATACCCTCAAGGACATCTATCTCATGCGCAGTATATTTAGACATCCTCCTTATCCCCCCACCTCTTGATTCTGTTTACTATAGTGGAAGTCATGGAGTTGGTATATATACCCCTACCATCAACCGTTATTATCAGTGTTCTCGGGATGATACCCTCCTCATCCTCCTCGATCCTCAAACCTTCAGGCAGCAAAAAATTACACCTCTTAAGGTTCACTATCATTAATATATCATCAGAGGATATCACCCTTCCTCCACCTAAGATTACATACATCTCATCTCTTCCCCCTTAAGAAAAGTCTCGGTAAAGGAACGAATTTTATCTTTCTAACATCATAATCTTTAAGCTTCTCAAGGAAGATCTCCTCCCTAAACTGATACTCTTTAGCCCAAGCTCCATCAGGAACGGCTACCTCCAGGACCCCATCGCTTAAGCTCAAGGGAACCGTCCTAATCGCCACATCCTCTCCAACTATCTTAACCCACTCTACCTTAACCCTTTCCTCCGCTAATCTTTTCCCATATCTCTTAAGTACTTTAGCTATTATATCTCCTAACTTCTCCATCCCTCACCTCGAAAAGGGAAAAGTCTTTTAGCTCCACATAGGGAGTCAAGGCCGTTATGAAAATCTGAGACCTTAATCCATTAAGGTCTTCCTGAACCATTGATCTTTTAGAGCTATCCAGCTCAGCGAAGAGCTCATCGATAAGAAGTATCGGTTTCTTCTCCTTAAAGAGGCTTAAAGCTCTCATGAAGAACCTCCATATGATCAATTTACTCTCTCCTCTTGAGCTAAACTTCCTAAAGGAGAAGCCTTCCCTTCTTAGTATATCAAACTCATCAAGATGAGGCCCAAATGAGGCAAAACCCCTACTTATTTCCTTATCTTTTAATGATATCATAACTCGTTTAAGAGCATCGCGATCCAGATCAACGTTCAAGCCTGAGGGCTTATAAACTATCTTTATCTCCTCACCTCCTAGAAGATTAAGAACCTCCTCCCTTTTCTTCCATATATAAAAGGAAACGTTGAAAAGTCTTTCATTGATGAAATCTAATATTTTGCCGATTTTCTCTCCCCTCGATAGGGCTGAGTTCTTTTCCTTTATCAACTTAAGATAGAGCCTATATTTGGTTAGATACTCGTTGTCTAACTGAGATAAAAGCTTGTTAAGGAAGTCTCTTCTCACCTTTGGGGGACCAGAAAGTAATGATAACTCCTCAGGTGAAACAAAAAGAACTGGTATCTTTCCTATAAGGTTAGCTCGCGCGATCGCCTTACCATTTAAGGTTATCCTCTTCCCCGAAGAAGATAAGAGAAGCCTTAAACTATATATATCCTCCCCGCTAAACTCTCCTTCCAAAAGGGCGCTTCTTTCTTCCCACCGTATTACCTCATTATCCTTGGTCGTTCTGAAGGACTTTCCCCAGCAGAGCATATATATAGCTTCTAAGAGAGTAGTCTTGCCGGAACCGTTTATACCAACGATAAGGTTTCTATCATCAAAGGAAAGATCAAGGGACTTAAACCTTCTAAAGTTAACTATATTTAGCTTATCAATCTTCATCAGGAACAGCTACAGGCATAAGGATGTAAAGGAAATCATCCCTTCCCTCACGAGTTATGACAGCCTGCTCTAAGGGACCTCTGAAAGCCATCGTGAAATGAGTCGCATCCACATGCTTCATCATATCTAAGAAGAACCTTACGTTAAAGGCTATCTTGAGGGGTTCTCCTTCGAACTCCACTGGAATCTTTTCCCTTCCACTTCCTAACTCCGGAACGTCTCCGCTTAAGATGATTTCCCCCTTATTTATCTCAAGCTTAACTATATTCCCTCTTTCCTTAACCAGATAGCTTAACCTCTCCATAGCCGATTCAATCTCATCTGCCGAAACCGTAATCTTTGTAGTCCACGTGGTAGGTATCACCCTCTCATAGGGAGGAAACTCCGCATCTATCAACCTGCTCCAGAGAATAGCATCCTCCCATTTGAAAGTTATTTCACCCTTAGACTCATAAACTTCTATCTTTCCCAAAGTCATTATCCTTCTTAGCTCTTCCAAAGTAGTTATGGGAACTAAATATTTTCCTGTTTTGCGAATGGAAGCAGGCATCTTAGATAAGGCAAGCCTTTTAGCATCGGTAGCAACCAATCTTATTTCGTTTTCCCTCACATCAAAAAGAGTTCCTGAAAGATAGGGAGGTATCTCATCATGAGGAGATCCCGCAAAAGTAGTTTCTCTGATCATCTTGGAAAGAAGATCACACTCCGTCTCAAATATAAGGTTAGATTCCTCAACCCTCGGAAACTCCGGATAGTCTTCCACAGGATATGTGGAAAAGCTATATTCTATCCCCTCACTCCTTAAAAATAGAACCGATTCTTTAGTTTCAAGTTCTATTGGCCTTTCCGGCAGCTTCCTAACTATATCGTAAAAGTTCTTAAGGGGTATTATCGCCTTTCCATCCTTTTTAACTTCTATGGATTTAACATCAGTCTGAACACCTATTTTGAGATCTGTTCCTTTCAAGCTGATCTTATCTTCTGAAACTTCCATCAAGCTCCCTGAGAGAATAGTTATTGAGCTCTTTGGATTTATCGCTCTTGCTACAAGCTGAAGCCCTCTTAAGAACTCCTCTCTTTCCACAATAACCTTCATTCCCTTTCCCTCCTATCTTTAAAGCTTAAGTTAGAAGTCTTAATAGTAGAGAATGTGGAAAAGTGAAAAGGAAGTTATTTACCTTTCTCTTATGGACTTTCACTTCCACGGATGTCTGTGAAAGAAACTACTCTTTGATCCACATCTTCCACAAAATTGACCTTTCTTGAAAGCTATCCACAACCTAAACACCTAACTTTCCACAGATCCTTTCTATCTTTCTTTTTATATCAGGATTGCTCTTTATCATCTGGGAGACCTTCTTATGGGCGTGTATCACGGTAGTATGATCCTTCTTGTTAAACTCCTTACCTATCTGTTGAAGGGATAGGTTGGTATACTCCCTTGCTAGATACATAGCTATCTGACGAGGAAGTGAGAAATCTTGGGCCTTCTTTTCGCTTAGTAGGTCACTCATACTTATGTTGAACTCTGTTGCTACTGCATCCTTAATATCCTCAATGCTTATCGTTTTCTTCTTAATGGGTAATATATCCTTCAGCACTTCCGCAGCCTTAGAAATGCTTATCTCCTCATCTTGGTGAAGGGAAAAGTGAGCCACCACCTTTATTAAAGCTCCCTCAAGCTCCCTGATATTTGATGTGAAGTTCTCAGCTATGAATATAACCACATCTTCTGGCAGAGAGATTCTTTCGAGTTCCATCTTCTTCTTAAGGATGGCTACTCGGGTTTCAAAGTCCGGAGGCTGTATATCAGCTAAAAGTCCCCACTCGAATCTTGACACCAATCTATCCTCCAGGTCTGGGATCTCCTTGGGAGGTCTATCGCTTGATATAACTATCTGTTTATTTGCCTCGTAAAGCGTATTAAAGGTATGGAAGAACTCCTCTTGGGTTCCCTCTTTACCTGAGAGAAACTGTATATCATCGATGAGGAGGATATCGACGTTTCTGTACTTTCTTCTGAAGGCGTTTGTACTGTCATCCCTTATGGCGTTTATAAGTTCGTTTGTGAACTTCTCCGATGACACGTAAACGACCTTGGTCTTTGGGTTTCTCTTAAGTACGAAGTGAGCTATAGCATGCATAAGGTGAGTCTTTCCCAAACCAACCCCTCCGTAGATAAAAAGGGGGTTATAGGCTTTTCCCGGCGACTCTGCTACCGCTAAGGCCGCTGCATGAGCAAGCTTATTGCACTTTCCCACAACGAAGGTCTCAAAAACATACTTTGGGTTTAAACCATATTGTCTGTAATCCACATATTCCTCTACTACCTCTTCTTCAGGTGGATTATCTACTTCCTTCACTCCTTCAGAAACAACCACCTTTATTTCTAAGCTCTTTCCCATCAAGTCTGAGATGACGTTCTCTATTATCTTGATAAACCTTCTTTTGATCTGTTCAGCTGTAAATCTGTTTGGAGCCTCTAAAAGGAGGCTTTCTCCCTTAATTTCTAAGGGTTTTAATGCTCTTATCCAGCTTTCAAAACTCGGCCTTGAGACCACTTGCTCTAATTTTCTTAAAGATCTTTGCCATAGCTCTTCCATATCGGGCATATTCAACCACCATCCACAATATTCACATTCCTCTGTGGATAACTTTTCCGTGAAATAAGAGGAATTCCCCTTCTACTTATCCACAAAACTATCCACATGTGGATAAAACCAACCTTATAATAGCAAAAGCTCTCCCCGTTGACAAGGAGGCAGTAAAAAGGTATAGTTTAAAAGGCGAGAAAGGAGGGATAATGGTATGAAAAGAACCTACCAACCACATAATTTGCGCAGAAAGAGAACTCACGGTTTCTTAGCGAGAATGGCAACGCCAAGCGGTCGCAGAATTTTAAAGAGAAGGAGAAAGAAGGGACGTTGGCGTCTCGCGGTCTAAGCTTTCCAAAGGAGGTGAGGTTAAGAAGGTCATCTGAAATAGTAGAAGTTATAAGAAAGGGTAAAATCTTCAGGGAAAGGGATTTTTCGCTCTTTCTCCTGTTTAAGGGAGAAGGGCCAATGCGGTTTGGCTGCATAGTCCCTAAGAGGGTTGGAACCGCTCCCAAGAGGAATAGGATAAAGAGGTTGGTGAGGGAGGTATTCAGGCTTAACCGAGGGCGTTTAAAAGAGGGGTTTTGGATGATAGTTTTGGTTAAGCAGGGGGCGGAAGGTGACAGTTTGAGATCTTGGTGGGAAAGGCTTGAAAAGGTTTGGAGAGAAGCGGGGGTGATGAGGGAGGATGAGGAAGGCAGTCCTTCTTCTTCTGACCTTTTATAGGAGGTTCATCTCTCCCCTTTATCCCCCCGTTTGCCGATTCACTCCCACGTGTTCAGCTTACGCCTATAAGGCAATTGAAAAGTACGGTGTTTTAAAGGGAGGATATCTCGCTTTAAAAAGGATATTGCGGTGTCACCCCTTTCATCCTGGTGGTTATGACCCAGTTCCTTAGGAAGGAGGGAAGGTTTTGGGAAGCTTATGGAATTCTGCTAGTGATTTCATGCAGAGCGCTCTTTTGTTCTGTTATCACCTTACGGGCAACTACGGTTTAGCTATAATACTTTTGACCGTAATAGTTAGGCTGCTTCTTTATCCCCTCACGCACAAGCAGCTTAAGTCTATGCAGCAACTGCAAAAGATTCAACCGAAGATAAGGCGCCTTCAGGAGCGGTATAAGGATGATAAGGAAAAGCTAAATCAGGAGCTGATGAAGCTTTACAAGGAAGAGGGAGTTAATCCTGCTTCTGGATGCTTGCCCCTTTTGGCTCAGATGCCGGTTCTGATATTGCTCTTTAACGTTCTCATGAGGTATAAGTTTGAGAATCCGTCCTTTCTATGGATTAAGGATCTAAGTAAGCCTGATATAATCCTTCTTATACTTGTGGTTGCGGAGACCTTCCTGCACCAGAAGTTCACCACCACCGTAGAGACCACCCCCCAAGCGAAGATGATGAACTGGATCATGCCCATATTCATCTTGCTTATAGCTTATAACCTGCCAGCGGGAGTGTTGCTTTACTGGCTCACCTCAAGCTTGATAGGCTTAGCTCACCAGCTTTATGTTATGAGAAGATTAGAAAGCATAGGATCTACGAAGGTGAAGCTTTATAAGGAGCCGCCTCGTAAGGTGAAGGAGGGGAAGCAGGATGAAGGAGTGGTTGGAAGCAGAGGGGAAGAATTTGGAAGAAGCGAAGGAGAAAATACTTCAAAAGCTGGGGATGAGCGAGGAGGAGGTTGAGTGGGAAGTGGTAGAGGAGGAAAGGAGATTTTTGGGTTTATTAGGGCAAAAAGTTAAGGTTCGGGGGAGGCCTAAGGTGGGGCTCCATGTTGTTAAAGCTAAATCTTTATTGAGGGATCTGCTAAAACTCATGAAGGTTGAAGCATCAATCAATGTTGCGAATGGTAACACCATAGTTATAGAGGGAAGGGATGCTGGCCTGCTCATAGGAAGAAGGGGCTTAACGCTGAAGGCCCTTGAGGAGTGGGTTAACATGGCGATATCCAAAGAGCACTATCCTAAGAGAGTTGAGCTTGATGCGGGGGGATATAAGGAGAAGCGGAAGAAGAAGCTTCGTGAGGTGGCTCTTAAGATAGCTCGAAAGGTGGAGGAGGAGGGGAAGGCCTTCACTTTGGAACCGATGGCAGCGTGGGAAAGAAGGGTGATTCACATGACGCTTAAGGATCACCCTCGTGTATACACCATTAGCGTAGGTGGAGAACCTTATAGGAGGGTAGTTATAGCTCCGAAGTGAGGGAAGGAGATACCATTGCCGCTATAGCTACGCCTTGGGGAGAGGGCGGAATTGCTATAGTCAGGCTAAGTGGCCCTCAGGCTTTAGAGATTGCCGCGAGAGTCTTTAGGGGGAAGAGAAAGAGCGTTTTTGATATGTCAAGTTATACTATAGCTTACGGTCATGTGATAGACCCCTTAACGGGGGAAGAGATAGATGAGGTTATACTTTCTCTTATGAGGGCTCCTTATAGCTATACGAGAGAAGATGTGGTAGAGATTAACTGTCATGGAGGAACGCTCGTTGCCCGTAAGGTTTTAGAAATCATCCTTGCGGCGGGTGCTCGCCTCGCTGAGCCGGGCGAGTTTACCCGCCGCGCCTTTTTAAACGGAAGAATAGACCTAACGCAGGCTGAGGCTGTGCTTGAGATAGTTAGAGCGAAGAGCGAAGAGGCGATAAGGATAGCTAATCGTAAGCTTAAAGGGGAGTTTGGTAAGAGGCTTTCATCCATAAGGGGTAAGCTTCTATCCCTCTCAGCTTGGGTTGAGGCTTCCTTAGACTTTCCTGAGGAGGATCTACCTCTCATAACCCTCGAGGAGATCGAAGATAGGCTTAAGGAGATATTAAGCGATTTAGAGAGAGTTATAAACTCAACTAAAGCTGGATCTATCTACAGAGATGGGGTGAGGGTGGTTATCTGCGGTAAGCCTAATGTCGGTAAATCCTCTCTCTTAAATGCTCTCCTTCAGGAGGCGAGAGCTATAGTTACCTCTATCCCCGGAACTACAAGGGACATCATAGAGGAAGTTTTGAATGTAAGGGGAGTTCCCATAAGGTTGGTGGATACAGCTGGTATAAGAAAAGCTTGGGACGAGATAGAGCGAGAGGGAGTGTCAAGAAGCCTATATCAAATTGAGAATGCAGATATAGTTCTGCTTGTTTTGGATTCGAGTTCTCCTCTCACCGAGGAGGATCACATAGTGATGAGTAAACTTGAAGGAAGAAAGGTTATCCTTGTTTTTAATAAGAGGGATCTGCCCACAAGGATAGATGCGGATAGCGTTAGAAGGGCCTTTCCGAAAAGCAGAGAGGTTTGGATATCAGCGCTTCTTGAAGAAGGCATAGAGGATCTCAAGGATAGAATCGTTGAAGAGGCTCAGGAGGGCATAGATTTAAGCGGTGAGGTCTGGATGACATCTTTAAGAAACATAACTTGCTTGGAGGAGGCACTTTTGTCTTTGAGAGATTCTCTTAATTCTTTAAGAGATGGTATGCCTTACGATGTGGTTGCTTTAGGCATTCGAGAGGCTTTGAGCTCCATAGGCATGATAACCGGGGAGGAATGGACTGAGGACCTCTTGGACGTTATCTTTTCGCAGTTCTGCATAGGTAAATGAGGGAGATTTTTTTAAGCGAAGGTTTCCCATTAACCCCAAATCAGGAGCTTCTGTTTCAAAGGTATGTATCTCTCATTCTGAGTTCTCCTATTAATATTACATCTATAAAAGACCCCAAGGAGATAGTTTATCGGCACTTTATAGATTCGTTGGAACTCTTAAAGTTTATTGATTTTCAGCACTTCGAGAACCTGCTTGATGTGGGCACAGGAGGAGGTTTCCCAGGAATACCTCTGAAGATAGCTTTTCCCCATGTTAGGCTCTTTCTTCTCGAGTCCTCTTTGAAAAAGGTAAACTTCCTTAAAAGTGTGATTAGTAATCTTGCTGTTGACGAGGTCTATGTCTTACCTGGAAGAGCGGAGGATCTTGCCAGGGATCCAAATCTTAGGGAAAAGATGGATATCGTTGTTTCGAGAGCTGTAGCTCCCTTGAGAACCCTGATTGAGATTACCATTCCCTTCTTAAAAGAAGGAATGCTGATGGTCGCTTACAAAGGAAAGGGGGTCTTCGACGAAATCGAATCTTCAGGGAATGCCCTAAGGGAATTAAGGGCTGAGATAGAAAGAGTAGAGGAATATCACATAAAAGGGATTGACTTTAAAGGGTATTTGGTGTTTATTAGGAAAAAGGAGGAAACACCCCTAAAATACCCAAGGAGGTCTGGGATCCCCTTTAAGAGACCGCTATAAGGAGGTGAAAGATTTTGTGGTTTGGAAAATCTAAGGAGCAGGAGAAGAGGGAAGTTTTAGAACAGTTGCCGCACCCCCCTGAGACTAAGGAAAAGAAGGAGGTTAGAGAGATCCCCATTGACTCTGTTGTGTTAAACCCTTATCAACCCAGGAAAAATATGGATCCCGAGTCTTTGGAGGAGTTAGCTTCTTCCATCAAGGAGGTAGGAGTCCTTCAACCTATAATAGTTAGAGAGATTGGCGAGGAACGCTATGAACTAATAGCGGGAGAGAGGCGGTGGAGAGCTGCTCGACTCGCGGGATTAAGTCTCATTCCTGCTATGGTCATAGAGGCCACGGAGAAAGAAGCTCTTTCCTTTGCCCTCATAGAGAACCTACAAAGAAGCGATCTTAACCCCCTAGAGGAGGCTTATGGGTATAAGAGGCTGATGCAAGAGTTTGACTTAACTCAAGAGGAAATCGCTCAGATGGTGGGAAAGAAACAGTCTACAATAGCAAATAAGCTTAGACTTCTTAAGCTTCCTGTCATAGTTCAGGAGAAACTAATGAATGGCACAATAACAGAGAGGCATGCCCGAGCCTTACTCAAGCTTCCCTCAGAAACAGAAATAATGAAGGCTTTAAAGCAGATAGAGCAGAGGAAGCTTAATGTTAGCCAGACCGAAGAGCTCGTCGATAAAATGCTCGGTCTAATTTCCCAGGAAATGAAGAATAAGGGCAACAGGCCACCCCAAAATCTGAAAGATTTGTATGGTTTTATATGTAAAACGCTCTCTAAGTTTGAAAAACAGGGTGTAAGCTTCAACGTGGTTTTGGATGAAGAGCGCGGGGAGTTGAGGATATCTTTCTTAAGAGGTGAAGGTTATGAAGGTTGGCAAGGCGGTAGCTCTCGCTAATCAAAAGGGTGGCGTTGGTAAAAGCACTACAGCTGTTAATCTCTCTTCTGCAGTTGCTTCCTTTGGCAAGAAGGTTTTGCTCATTGATGTCGATCCTCAGGGGAATGCTACAAGTGGATTAGGGATTGAGAAGGAGGATGTGAAGTATAGTTTGTACGATGTCATCTCTGGGAGAGTTAAAGCCGAGGATGCTATAATAAAGAATGTATATAAAAATCTGGATGTTATGCCTTCAAATATAGATCTGGCTGGGGCTGAGATAGAGCTGGTTAATACTGTTTCACGTGAAACACGCCTTAAGAGGGCTTTGGAAAGCCTAATTTCCAATTATGATTACATATTCATGGATTGTCCTCCATCTTTGGGATTGTTGACTATAAACGCTTTAACCGCGGCTCATGGGGTTATAATCCCTATCCAGTGTGAATATTACGCCCTTGAGGGGTTGGGACAGCTCCTAAAAACCATAGATCTGGTAAGGGAATATCTGAATCCTGGTCTTGAGATCTTTGGCGTTTTATTGACTATGTATGATTCAAGGACGAAGCTTGCGCAACAGGTTACAGCTGAGGTTAGGAATTACTTTAAGGAAAAAGTTTTTAAAGCGATAATACCGAGGAGCGTTAGGGTAAGCGAGGCACCAAGCTATGGGAAGCCGGTCATATACTATGCCCCACAATCAAACGGAGCTCAGGCTTACATCTCCTTGGCACGTGAGTTTGTTAAGGGAAGGAGAGGATAGATAATGCCCCCTAAGTCTAAAGGGGGGTTGGGTAGGGGGTTAGAAGCCCTTATCCCCTCGGTTCCTGGAAAGGAAAAGCTTATGGAAATATCCTTAGACGAGGTGGCTCCTAACCCTTATCAACCTCGCCAGACTATGAATGAAGACTCCTTGGAGGAGCTTGCTCTTTCGATAAAGCAACATGGGCTCCTTCAGCCCATTGTGGTTCGTAAAGTGGAAAAGGGGTATGAGATAATAGCAGGAGAAAGGAGATATCGTGCAGCGAAGAAAGCGGGCCTACAGAAGATCCCTGCTCTGGTCAAGGAGGTATCGGATGAGGAGCTACTGGAGTATGCCCTAATAGAGAATCTGCAGAGGGAGGATTTGAACCCAATAGAGGCTGCTTATGCTATAAGGAAGCTTATGGAAAGCTTTGGCTTAACGCAGGAAGAGGTTGCTGATAAGATAGGTAAGAAGAGATCAACCGTTGCAAATCTTCTCAGGCTCTTGAAACTTCCAGAAGATATCCAGGAGATGGTTTCGGATGGGCGCTTAACGATGGGACATGCAAGGGCTTTACTTTCTCTTGATGATCCTGAGGAACAAAGAAGGGTAGCAAAGGAAATCTTGGAGCATTCCCTTTCAGTTAGAGATGTTGAGAGGGAGGTCTCTAAGAGGGGAAGAGCAGTTGAAAGAGACAAAGAAGCGGAAAAGAGATTTGCGGAACTCTACCACGTTAGGGTTAGAGTAAAAAGAGGGGCTGTTAATAGCGTAGAGGTGCTATTTGACGATGAAGACGAGATGGAAAGCTTTCTTCGATCTCTTGAGGAGATTTTCTCCTCAAGATAAATTTCCTGGGTAATAGGGCCAAATTTTTGGCATGCAAAAATTTCGTCTCTTTTCCTTTTGGCTTAAAAATATGCTGCAAGGGGGTGGGCGCGTTGGTTTTTGGGAGGTCAGAGGTTAAGCTTGCTGAAAGGGAGAAGTCTGAGACCATAGTGGGGAATGGGACGGAGATTAAGGGGACGATGAAGGCGGATGGTTCTGTGAGAATCGATGGGACTTTCGAGGGGGAGATCTATGCGGATGGTGATGTGGTAATAGGGGAGAAAGGGTTTGCGAGGGCCACACTTATGGCTAAAAACATACTTATAGCGGGAAGAGTCGAAGGGAATGTCGAGGCTAAGGAAAGGATAGAGCTGGTTGCTACAGGTCGTCTTATAGGGGACATAAAGACACCGAACCTCGTTATAGCGGATGGTGCTATATTTATAGGAAGAAGCGAGATGGTCCTTCCTCAGGAGAATAAGGAGACCTTCTCTTATGAGGTCATTAAAGGGGGGAAAGGAGAGACATCATCGAAGGAAAGTAACAACCCTTAATAAGCTGTGGCAAGAGTTTATGGTGATGGGGTTTATGTTCCACGTGGAACATTTAGAACGGGAGGGATAAGATGGGATTTTTTAAGGAGCTAAATTGGCCGCTTTTTTTTATAATCATTGGCCTAAGCGCCTTTATAGCTTTCGTTGGGGATAAGGTTGGTTGGAAGCTGGGAAAGAAGAAGCTGACCCTTTGGGGTTTAAGGCCGAGGCATACCACGAGCTTGATAACCATATTTACCGGCCTTGCCGTTGCGATCGTCACTATGACGGTTTTATCCTTCACCATTCCTTCAGTACAGAGGGCGCTTTTGGGTATGAGGAGCCTTCAGGAGGAGATAAAGATATTATCAGACATGCTTAAAGAGAAGAGCTCTGAGCTTGAGGAAAAGACCGCCAAGCTCAAGGAGCTTGAGGATAGGATTGCGCAGTTGAGAGAGATAGCTAGGCGATTAGATCTTAGCATATCAGCAATAAGGGGAAGGGCAATAATTTATAGGGCAGGGGAGTTGGTCTATCAGAAGATTGTGAAGGTGAAAGGGGACGAGAAATACCTCGAAGGAGAGCTGGAGAAGTTGTTAGGTGAGGCTGATCCTATAGTGAGGGAAAGGGGAGCTGAGCCGCCCCTTAAGGACATGAAGGCTCTCTTAGTTCACCCTGATGATTTAAATAAGGCAATATCCCTTTTGAAGGGTGTAAAGGATGAGGCGGTGGTTAGGCTTATAGCGGCAGCTAATGTGGTGGTGGGAGAGTGGGTTCCCGTGATAATAGAGGTTCATCCCAACAAGCTCGTTTTTAAGAAGGATGAGCGAATATATGTAACGGAGATAGATGGTTCCTTGCCTGAGGATCAGTTAGAATATAGGTTAACGCTAGTATTAAGCAAGGTTAGGGAGATAGCTGTGGAAAAGGGGGTATTGCCTGAGCCTCTTTATCATAGAATAGGTGTGATAAGTGCTGCTGAGTTTTATGAAACGCTAAATCAGATAAAGGAAATAGGCAAAAGCGTACGTTTAGAGGTGATTACCAAAAAGGATATATACACAATTGGTCCTTTAGAGGTCTATTTTAAAATAAGCGAAGTTTGAAAAGGGCAACCCTATTTATTATTCTATAGTAAAAATTTTTACTATAGAGAGGTGATGGGGTTGCCCTTTGAGTCTCTGCTCTCAGGGGAGAGTATAGGTGAGGAGATCTTAAAGGATCTGGTTTTTAGTTTTCGTCCCTTGGTTGAATCTATTGCGCGTAGATATTCCCTTAAAGGTGGCTCCTATGAGGATTTGAGGCAGGAAGGATATCTCACGCTTATAAAGCTTATACGCAGATATAGGGCAGGGAAGGTCCGCCTTGAAGGGTATATCAAAGGAAGCTTGGAAGCGCACATCAGAAGCTATTGGCTCAAGGAGCTTAACTGGAAGAAAGGGGTTATCTTAAGCGATGAACTGCCCTCTGAGCCCCCTTTAGCGAACGACCTCGTTGATATACCCTTGTCTGATGAGGACAGACGTCTACTTGAGCTTTATTACCTTTGGGGGTATAATGACGAAAATATATCGAGGATAATGGGAAAATCCAGAAGCTGGGTAAATCTAAGGCGAAGGAGGTTGGTGGAAAAGCTCAGGAGCGCCCATGATAGTTAGGAGCCTTAAGTTGAAGGTGTTAATTTTAGGGGTTGTGATCCTTTTAGGATCACTGGCTCTTTACTTGATTGAGAGGCTTGAGGATAGCCTTATAGACGATGAAGTTAAAAAGGGATTGGCCCTAAGAAACGCGCTGTGTAGGTATCTTGAGGAAGAGGTCTTTAGCCTTAAATCCACGCTTTACGCTCTAAGCAAGCTCTCCTTGCTAGGTGACCTTGGCGATGAGGAGTTAAGCGATAGCTTACGTGGTCTTCATGAGACTCGGGGGACTTTCGTTTCTATGAGTGGCCTTATCGGAAGGGATGGCACAATCCTTGAGATCTATCCTGATGAGCCTACCTTAAAGGGGAAATCGGTGGCTGAAGCGCCCTTCTTCAAGCTCATTAAAGCTGGGCCCATAGGCTTGGTTATGGACTTTCCCTTACGCCTTGGGGAGAGGAGTTTTATAGGTCTATATGCTCCGCTTTTCGATAGAGGTAGAAGCTTCAGAGGGGTTCTGTTTTATCTCCTTGATCCCGGTATGATGGTTGATAATTTTAAAAGGATGCATGAGCCTTTTGGTTCTCTCTGGAATATGTCGGTCTTGAGGGGTAAAGATGGCGTTGTCTGGGGAGATAGGATCACGGCTCACCTTTTAAGTGACTTAGGCAAGGAGGGGAAGAAAGTTATCGACCTCGGAGGGGTGAAGACCCTGGTTCTTTATAGGATGATATCTGTTGAGAGGGATGAGCCCTGGTATATACTGCTATACGCGGCTCAGGACTTTCTCTTAGGGAAGGTGAAATACCCTTTGGCTATGGTTAAGTTTCTGGTGATCTCGCTTGCAGGCTTATTCTCATTTGTGGTCCCTCTTCCCTGGGGGAGAAGGAAAGATGAGGCTCGTGATCGGGCTTTAAAGGAAGTTGTGGAGGAGCTTGAGGAGCCTAAAGAGCATGGTGAGAGCGGGTCCTCGGTTAAGGATTCCTTTGAGGAGTTTAGGAAGAGCTACCCTGGCATTTTAATAGAGCTTAACGATGCCTTTGAGGTCTTGAGATTCAGTGGTAAGACGGACAAGCTACCCTTAACGGCGGAAGAGATGGTCGGTAAAAGCTTGAAGGAGCTTTTACCAGAGGACGAACTTGGAAACTTGATTAACCAACGCAAGGGGGAAATCAGGCTTGGTGACCGCGTTTATTTCTTTTTGATGACCTCGTTGGGCGAGGGTAGACATCTACTTTTAGGTTGTGATTTTACCGAGAAGAGCACCATTGAGAGGATGCTTCGCGAAAGCTGGAGAAACTTTATTGTAGGAAAGCTTCTCTTTAAAGCTAAGGATTTTAATCGCTTTAGGGAGTTTCTTTTTGACTTCGATGAAGCTCGTGAGGAGAAAAGGAGAGCTGACCTGAATGGGCTCATCTTGGAGATCAAGGATCTTTTGGGTCTTGATAGACTTGAGCTTGATCTCGATGAAAGACTTCCCTTGCCTTATGTTAAACCTTCTGACCTTAAGGAGCTCCTTTTAACCCTTATCTTGATGGCCTATGATGGAAGAGCGTTAAGGATTAGGACATCCTATGTGAGGGATAAGGCAGTTGTCTCGATGGAGCTCTGCATGAAGGGAAAGCTTAAAGAAGATAGCGTAGCTTTAACTATGATTGAGGATATAGTTAAAAGATGCGGTGGAGGCTTTAGTTTTAGGGAGAGCTCCGATGAAGAGGTAGTTTTAAGTGTGGAGTTTCCCATATTTCCTACTTCCGGGTGATTTAAGCCTTGGGGTCCCCTGTGATGTTCTTATCTGGTTTGGTGATCTTCCTCTATGGAATAAAGGTCTTGGGTGAGGGGCTTAAGGATGTCTTAGATAGACGGGTTAAAAGCTTTATTACCTCCCTTGAGTGTAGAAAGTTTTTCCCTTTCATCGTTGGAGTTATCCTCTCATCCTTAACCCAGAGCAGCACAGCTGCTATCGCCCTTCTTTCGAGTATGATAAACGCGGGCTTTTTGTCCCTATCTCGCTCTTTAAGCATGATGGTGGGTGCAAGCGTTGGAGCTACTATCACGACTCAGCTCCTCGCTTTAAGGCTCACCTCTTACTCCCCCTACATCCTATTTTTAGGGTATATAGCCTTTAATCTCTTTAGAGGCAAGGGAAGGGCTTTGGGCAGGATTATATTAGGGATGGGATTGATATTCTTCGGCATGTTTCTTATGGAGAGTTCCGTATCTGCCCTAAAGGAATCGACTCTCTTTTATAGGCTTTTAAGTTCTTCATATTACCCCTTTCTCGGAGGCGTGCTTCTCACCATCCTTTTTCAGAGCAGTGCTTTAACGTTTGGAATAGCTATATCGATGGCATCACAGGGGTTGTTGGGAATTGAGGATTCCTTTTGGGTGGTCCTGGGAGCTCATCTTGCTACTTCCTTTACGGTTTTACTGGCATCCTTTGGGATGAGGAGGGAGGCTCAGGCTTTGGCTTGGGCTTCCTTAATTTATAAGCTTTTTGGATCCTTCTTCATCTCCATTTTAAGTTATCCCCTTTGCTTGTCCGTTTCAAGATTTTCTCCCTCCATGAGGGTAGCCATCCTTCATCTGGAGGTGGTATTGATAAACGCCATCCTTTTCATGCCATTCTTGCACTTCCTTTCGCGGATCTCCTTAAGGTTTGTTTTCTCCAGGGAGGAGATCGAAGACCTATCTGAGCCTCTTTTCCTCGAGGATAGCGCTCTTGAGTTTCCAGAGTGGGCTTGCTATCTTGCGGTTAAAGAAACCTTAAGGGTTGGGAGTATCTTGGAGTATCAGCTTTTAAGAGCTAGGAGGCTTATCTTGGGCGAGGAGAGTAAGGCTTCCATGGTTGAGGTCCTAAGGGACTCTATACATCACCTCGTTGATGAAATAGCGCTTTATCTTGAGCGCGTTAGCGGTATGGCGGAGGAGAAGCTCAAGATCCTAACCGTTTTAGGGGATATAAAGCAAGCTAGCGATATCTTGAAGGACTCCCTCGATAACTTAAATCATGGAGAGTTCAAGAGGGTGGTGAGCTTGAGGAAGGAGAGGGTTAAGGAGATATTAGAGGAGTTATCCGAGCTACTTAAGATGTCGTTGGGGGCTTTGGCTTTGTCGGATAAGCTTATGGTGAGGAAGGCTGGGGGGTTGAGGAGAAGGATAGAAGAGAGAGTGAAGGATTTCCTTTTGAAGGAGGAGTTGGTTGATAAGGGGGATTGGCTTGAGTTTGCGTCTTTCGTCAGAAGGTTCGCTGACCAGTGCTATTATATAGCTGAGGGTAGTTAATCCTTTAGGTTAAGGAGAGTGATGTTCTTTGGGAAGCGTTAAAGATGTAGTTGTCTTAAGGGAAGCCGGAGTTTCAGAGCCGGGCGTGGGGAGGTTCATCTTTTCGGATAGGTACTCTGTCTTCGATTGGGGGGAGATGCCGGACCACCTTCTGGGAAAGGGGAAGTCTCTTTGTATCGCCACCGCTTACTTCTTCGAGAAGCTTGAGGATATGGGCATCAAGACCCACTACCTTGGGGTAGTTGAGGATGGAAAGGTTAAGAGGCTTAAGGATCTTAAGGAGCCCCAGAATGTCTTAGAGTTCAAGCTCCTGAGGGTTTTAAGGCCTAAGCTTGTTTCTGGTAGGTACGACTATTCGATCTATCGATCGGAAAGGGGGAACTTTCTCATACCCCTTGAAGTTATATATAGGAACTCTTTGCCTGAGGGTTCCTCTGTGTTTAGGAGGCTTAAGGAAGGAAGCTTAAGGCTTGAAGATTTAGGGTTTAAGGAGATGCCCGAACCCGGCAGGATCTTGGAAAGACCTATAGTTGACTTCTCAACCAAACTTGAGGCGACCGATAGGTACCTAAGCTGGAGGGAGGCTATGGATATCTGCGCTTTAAGCGAGATGGAGCTTAATGATATTAAGGAGATAACGCTTGCGGTAGATGCTCTCATAACTAAAGAGGTCGAGAGGTTAGGGTTGTTTAACGAAGATGGTAAGGTGGAGTTCGGTTTCGATGAAGGTAGGAACCTCGTCTTGGTTGATGCGCTGGGGACTTTGGATGAGTGTAGGTTCAGCTATAAAGGTGTTCCAGTTAGCAAGGAGATAGCTAGGATATACTATCGTAAAACTGATTGGTATAAGGAAGTTGCGGACGCGAAAAGCAAGGATAGAGTTAACTGGAAGAGCTTGGTTAAGGTATCCCCACCTAAGCTTCCCGAAAGGCTCGCTAAGCTTATATCTCAGGTTTATATGGCTTATGCCAATGAGTTAACGGGAAGGGATTGGTTCGATGTTCCACCACTAAGGGAGATATTGAAGGAGATAGAGGGAGCGTTTGAAAGCTATGGTGAGGGTGCTTAAGCCCACAGAAGAGGTCCTAAGGGAAGCGGCTTCCCTATTGAGAAAAGGGGGGCTTGTAGCTTTCCCCACTGAGACGGTTTACGGTCTCGGAGGGGATGCTCTTAATCCTGAAGCGGTAGCTAAGATATTCGAGGCTAAGGAGAGGCCCTACTTCGACCCTTTGATAGTTCATATAGCGAAATTTGAGGATATAGAAAGGTTGTGTTCAAGGGTTGATGATAGAGCGAGGCTCTTAATGAGCAGATTTTGGCCTGGTCCTCTCACACTCGTTCTTCCGAAAGGCGATATCGTTCCCGATATAGTTACGGCTGGTTTAAGGACCGTCGCTATAAGGATGCCATCCCATCCTGTTGCCTTGGCGCTCTTAAGGGAGTTTGGAGGACCTATAGCTGCGCCGAGCGCTAATCGTTTCGGTTTCCTTAGCCCAACGCAGGCTGAGCACGTTAAGGATCAATTGGGTGACAGGATTGATCTTATAATAGATGGGGGACCTTGCCCCATCGGGGTTGAGTCCACCATATTGGACCTCTCAGAGGAACCCACGCTTCTTAGGCCCGGTGGACTCCCCTTGGAGGAGATAGAGAGGGTTATAGGTAAGGTTAAGATCTTGACCTTAAGCGATAGGCCTCGTTCTCCTGGACAGCTTAAGCGGCACTACTCGCCCAGAACCCCGTTGCGAATAATAAGGGGTGAGAGTTTCGTTATCCCAATAGGAGTTAAGGCAGGTTTGCTTGCCTTCAAGGGTTCCCCGCGCAGGGAAGGGTTTTATGTCGTAGAGGTGCTTTCTCCTTCAGGGGATCTAAGGGAGGCAGCTTGTAATCTCTTTCGCTCCTTACACAGGCTTGATAGCGCTGGCCTCGACGTGATATATGCCGAGGCGGTTCCCGAAGTGGGGCTTGGAAGGGCTATAATGGATAGGCTTAGGAAAGCTGAGGGATTAGAATAATCTTAAAGAGGAGGGAAGCTCCTTTAAGAACTTCCCCCCTCTTTAAGAATTTTCCTCAAGCTGGGGCTATTGCCGTGACTTCTTTTGATATCTTGAATATGGAGGCTACTTCTTCAAGCTTGTTTGCTATGTTAGCAAGCTCCTCAGTGTTGTTTGCTATCTCCTCGATGGCCTTCGCTTGCTCCCTGAAGCTATCATCTATCTCTTTAACGCTTTCGCTAACCTTGGTTATGGTCTTAGCGAGGTTGTCGACTCCCGCTGCCATCTGCTCTGTGGATGCCGATTGATTCTCAACTGCGGTAGATATATCTTTGACCCTATATGCTGTGTTCTCTATGGCCTTGACTATCGTCTCTATCTGTTTTTCTACATCTTCAACCACCTTGACGCTTTCCCTGACCGAACTCTGAGCCTCCTTGACAGTTCCCGCTGCAAGCCTCGTCATGTCTTGTATCTTGCTTATAATCGAGGCGATTCTCTTCGCAGCGTTGGCGGTTTCCTCGGCTAACTTTCTCACCTCATCGGCTACCACAGCGAAGCCGCGCCCTGCTTCTCCCGCGCGAGCGGCCTCTATTGCTGCGTTTAAGGCGAGCAAATTGGTTTGCTCAGCTATGCTCGTTATGGTCTTAGTTATCTCTCCTATCTCGCTTGAGGCGCTCTCGAGGTCTCCCATAACCTTGACGGTTTTCTCAGCTATGCTTTCCACCGAGCTTATGGCTTCCACGACCTTTTGCATTCCCTTTCTTCCCTCTATGGCGGCTGACCTCATGTTTTCTGCGTCCCGAGCGACGCTCTCTGCCTGGTCTGCTACGGTTTGGGCTCCGCTAGCCACCTCCTCGATTCCTGCATTAAGCTCCTCTATGGATGCTGCTATGCTCTCTATTTCCTCCCTTATTTGGGAGATAGAGCTCGCTATCTGGCTTGATGTAGCGCTCGTTTCCTCAACCGATGCTGCGACGTTTTGGGCTACGGCGTTAGTTTTACTCCCCTGCGACTGAATCTCCCTGATCGCTTGAGAGAAGGCCTCTATCATGGTGTTAAACTCCTTAGCCAGCTTCTCAAATTCGCTTCCTCCCTTAGCCAATATCCTCTGCGTCAAGTCCTTGGTCTGAGTTAATCTGTCTACAGCTTGAACCAGTACGGCCAGCGGTTTAGCGAAGAAGCTCCTTAAAAAGAGGTATAGGACAGTTGCCAAAGCGGCTATCGCGATCGCAAACATCGTTATGGCTTCGTTTCTCTGTTTGGCTAAAGCTGCGGCTACGTCGTCTATGTAGAATCCCGTTCCAATAATCCACCCCCAAGGTTCAAACAGCTTTACGTAGGAGAGCTTTGGGACGGGCTTGTCAAATCCAGGTTTGGGCCACATGTAGTCAACGAAGCCACCCTTCTCCCTCTTACATACATCTACCATCTCCCTAAAAAGGTATTTCCCTTGAGGGTCCTTGTATCCGCTTAAGTCAGTTCCGTTAAGTTGCTTTTGAATAGGGTGCATAACCATTATCAAGTTCATGTCATTGATCCAAAAGTAACCATCCTTACCGTATCTTAGCCCCTCAACCAGCTTCTTAGCCAGCTCTTTGGCGTCAGCTTCGTTGACCTTCCCTGCTTTATATTCGTTATAGGCTAGAGCTATCAACGAGTATGCCGTTTCCACAAGATCCTGCGCCTTGAGCTTCCTATCATCCATTAGATTTCTTTCAAGCAAGGAGCTTGACTGATAAACGAAAAGCACCCCCGTTAGAGCTAAAAGAAGTATCCCGATTAATATTATCCTTCCCTTAACACTTCTTAACATAAAAATGGCACCTCCTGTAAAACTTTGCTAACAACTATTCCTTATATTATATTGAGAGTTGATCTGCTTGTCAATATAGGAAGAAGGGGTTATATTGCATGTATTTTTTTTAGTATAAACGAGGGTTCTTTCTTCCTTCCTCTTTTTGCTAAAATAGCTTTGGGGGTGGTTTTAGGATTGCGCCTCGATGATCCAAAGGAGAAGCTCTCCCTTCTTTCAAGGGGAGCGGAGTACGACGTTTTAAGTCCGCAAGGGAGTTTCAAGAAGCCCACCTATCCCGGGATATGTCGGGTTTTCGCGCGCGATGGGAAATGCCTCTCCGTATTAAAGACTCTTTTCACTAATTACTGCGAGAATCATTGCGCTTATTGCGTTAATAGAGCTCAGAATGATATGCCCAGGGTCACCTTTGGGCCTGAGGAGTTCGCGAAATTGGCCTATGATCTTTATAGGAAGGGAGCGATAGATGGCATTTTTTTGAGCTCCGGCGTCCTTAAGGACCCTGACCACACCATGGAGCTCATGATAAGGGCGGTTAAGATATTGAGGAATAACTACGGTTTTAAGGGTTATCTTCATCTTAAGGTCTTGCCCGGAGCTTCTGAGGATTTGATGAGAGAGGCTGTGACTTTGGCCGACAGGGTGAGCTTAAACATCGAGTTCACCGAGGAAACTTCCTTTAAGCTCTTTACGCCGGAAAAGAGGATCGACGGCCTCTTAGCGGATACGATTAAGCTCAGCCGTATCGTCAGGGAGGCAAGGGAGCGTGGCTTTAAGGGTAAAGTGGGACAAAGCACCCAGATAATCGTTGGGGCAACAGGGGAGAGCGACCTAAGCGTTCTTAAAACGAGCCTTTGGCTTTATAGGGAGCTTGAGGTGAGCAGGGTATACTACTCAGCCTATGTAAAGGTTAACGCCGATGCTCCCTCTCCTCTTGGACCCTTCTTCCCATCGCTTAGGGAGCGTAGGCTTTACCAAGCCGACTTCCTGATTAGGCTTTACGGCTTTGCCCTTGAGGAGATTTTACCTCAGGGGAAAAGCTTTCTCGATCGAGATATAGACCCCAAGCTTTCCTGGGCCTTAAGAAACCTTCACCTTTTCCCCTTGGAAGTAACTAAAGCGTCCTACGAGGAACTCCTAAGGGTGCCCGGAATAGGTCCCAAGTCGGCCAAGAGGATAGTTGAGGAGCGTGGGAAAGTTCCGCTTTCGCTTGAGGTTCTTAAAGGCTTTGGGGTAGTGGTAGAAAGGGCTCGAAGTTTCATAACCATAAAGGGGAGATACTTCGGAGACAGGGCTTTTCCGTCCATTAAGTGGGAGAGGCTTGAGGCCGGGATTCAGCTTTCCTTGCTTTAGTTTGGTACATCCTCTTGTCAGCAGTCTCTATAAGCTTGTCTAAGCTTTCTGTTCCTTCGGTTAAAACTTCGATGAAGCCGATGGAGAGGCTAACGTCAAAGCCAAACTCCCCTTTGAGCTTTAAAAGTTTATCCTCAAGCCTTTTTAGGATCCTCTCGGCTTGGTCAACTTTACAATCGGTTAAAAATATCAAAAACTCATCCCCTCCATATCTTATAACTATATCGCCTGCTCTTAGTGAGCTCCTTAAGATCTCCCCAACCCTTCTTAGAACTTTATCTCCAACTAGATGAGAGTATTTATCGTTTATGTTCTTAAAATTATCTACGTCAGCCATGGCAACAACTATGGGTACCCTCTCACTTATAAGCCTTTCCAAGGTATACCTAATCCTTTCTTCAAAGAAAGTTCTGTTGTAAAGGCCGGTTAAAGCGTCCCTAACTGCAGATTCTTCCTTTCTTCTTAGCTCTTCGCACAGATCGAAGTAAATCGTCCTTAGAGGTGTCAAGATGCTTATCCTCACTATTCCGCTTAGTATGACCAGGTAAGAGATGAACCTAAAGAGATGTCCAAGGGCGTTAAAAAAGCCGTAAACATCGGTGTAAAGGGTAAAGGAAGCCTCGGCTAAAGCGGTGAAAATCAGGGCGGATATCAGTGGCTCTTTATAGGGGATCAGGTTTCTATCATCGGAACGATGTATCCTCACAGCAAGAGGAAGCAGGATTGCTATGATCGTGTATTCCATCGCTATCTTAAAGGGGGTTAGGCCCTTTCCCTCTATGAAGCAGTCTGGAAAGGTTCCTTTAAATATCGCAAGCGTTCCAAGGAAGTTTAGCGTTGAAAGAATAATAAAAATTGGTATTGTCCCTATCCTTTTGAAGATTATTGAAGAGAGCCCGATGGTTTCTAAGGTCCTTCCCAGTATCCAGAATTGGGTAGGCTGATTTGCGGAAAAGGTATGGAAAACCCCCATTCCCTTATAGGCTAACGTGTGTAGGAAATCAACTACAGCAACATTAAGATAAGCTATCGCAACGTTGTTTAAGAATTTAGGTCTGGTTTTTTTGGGAATTAAAAAGTTAAAGATCGATAAAACTGAAGCAGTTATAACGGCAAGCATCTCGATTATCGTATGGAAAACCAGGTAGTTTAGCTTGGCTAAAGGGTATAGAAAAACTATTGCAAGAAGCGAAATCACAACTTCTCGCTTTAGGTATAAGTACTTTCTTAAAAGTTTCAATTTTTCCATAGATTTTATTTTAATACATAGTTATAATTTTTTCAAGGAGGATTATCTCAAGTTTATCCTATAGCTCTTTGCATATTGAGCGGCGACCTTTATGGCCTCTATCATACTTATGGGATCTGCTATTCCCTTGCCGGCTATATCCATTGCCGTTCCATGGTCAACCGATGTCCTTATAAAGGGAAGACCTAAAGTTACCGAGACCGTTCTATGAAAGTCAAGGGTTTTAGCAGCTATGTGTCCTTGATCGTGGTAGAGGGATAAAACGGCATCGTATTTTTCGCTTAGGCACGCCCAGAATACGGAGTCAGCTGGAATGGGGCCATGGACGTTGTATCCCTTTTCTTGAGCCTCCTTGATTGCTGGCTTTATCTCCCTCTCCTCTTCGTCTCCAAATAACCCGTGCTCCCCTCCGTGGGGGTTTAGGGCTGCGACCGCTATCCTTGGTTTTTCCATGCCGAGCGATCTTAAGGCCTTTTCCATCTCCATTATGTAAAGAAGGATTCTTTCTTTCTTCACGAGATCGCAAGCCTTTCTTAATGATACGTGTCTTGAGAGAAAGAAAATCCTTAAGTTTCTAACTTGGAACATGGTTAGGGGCTCGCTTACCCCCGAGAGGTCACCTAACATTTCGGTGTGCCCTATGTGGGGGACGCCCGCTAAGCTCCACGCCTCCTTGTTTATGGGAGCGGTTGCTATTCCGTCTATCTCCTTCGCGCGCGCAAGCTTTACTGCTTCCTCTATGTATCTAGCGCTCGCCCTACCGGCTTTGGCGCTTATACTTCCTATCTCTATGTCCTTCAAGCTTTTTAATTCCTTAAGGTCAATTAGATCTATTGTTTTGTATTCGAACAATCCATCTTTGGGCTTTTCTATGAGGTTTAAATCGCAATCTAAGTTAAGTAATTCCAAGTAGTGTCTTATTATTATCTCGTCTCCGAACAACACCGGCTTACATATCTTGTATATTTCCTCCTTCATTAGAGCCTTAACGCATATCTCTGGCCCTATTCCCGCTGGGTCTCCGATGGTAATACCTATTAAGGGTAGATCCTTCATTTTATCCACCTCCTTGAAGAGTATATCAGTTTCTTAGGTTTAAGGTCAACTCCTTCTGAGGATATTGCTTTTTTTGTAAAAATACCTTAAAATTAAAGAAAGTAAATGTACTGTGTTAGCTTTACTAATCCTATTCTAAAAAGGGGGGGCTATTGATGTGCGAGATTAAAGAGACTTTGTTCGATCAGGTCTTGAAGCTGGTCGAAAATGCTCGTCCCTATCTTGTTGGCGTTGAGGATGGTCTCCTTGAAGCGCTTAAGTATCCGCGTGAGGTTTTGGTCATGCATCTTCCTGTGAAGATGGATGACGGCGAAATAAAGGTGTTTAAGGCTTATCGCTCTCATCATAACAATGCCTTGGGCCCTTATAAGGGTGGCGTGCGCTACCATTCGAAGGTTACCCTTGAGGAGGTTATGGGGCTTTCCGCTTTGATGACCTGGAAGTGCTCGGTATTGGGGCTTCCCTACGGT
>LEKQ01000009.1 GCA_001443005.1 bacterium GBS-1 | reverse complement strand
ATTGCTTTTTGATTTTCCTTAAGTTCAATGTTATCTAAGGTGTCTTCGTATTGTTCAAGGATTTGGTATTTGAAGAAGCCACCTGCTGTTTTTTCGTTGTATTTTTCTTTAACATCCTTCTCTTTTGAAATCCCTGATTTGTCATAAGCTAAAACTTTCTTCATCCTTGGTAAAATTACTGTCCAAAAGTGCTCTCCCATCTCAATGCCGATCCACTTTCTTTTAAGTTTGTGCGCCACTGCTGTTGTTGTGCCACTACCAAGGAAAAAGTCCATTATTAGGTCGCCTTCGTTGGATGTGGATTCTATAACACGCTTTAAGAGGATTTCGGAGTTTTCGGTTTGAAAATCCCATTCAAAAGAATACCCTGGAATGTCTAACCAATTATTGTCTAAGATTAACTCATCCCTTGGTGGGACCCAATATTTGATTTTATTTTCTTCTCTTTTTATAAACTCAAGTTGTTTTCCTGTTCTTAACCAATATTCTTCTAAAGTTTCTCTTGTTATTTTAGAAATTTCTAAGTACTTTTGATAATTTTCTACTGCTCTATATGCTCTATCCTTACTCCACTTCCATTGACCTTTGTCTATGCTAATTCCCAAAATTTCGTATCTCATTGTTGGTCTATCATATGCTTCACCTTTTTGAAAATCAGCCCAGAAACCATACTTCCTTTTTTTTTCTGGTGCTTCTTTATAAAAGCCTCTAAATCTTACTTCTTCCTTCTTGGTATACCAGTATAGGTTGTCATAAGCAACTGTCATCGCTTTAATAACTTTAAACTGAGAAAGCAAACCAGCTTTAGGCGCCCCTCTTTTTACAATTATCTCATTCCTAAAATTCTCCTCCCCAAAAATTTCGTTCATCAACAATCTCACATACATGTTGCCGTTATAATCACATCTAACAAAAATGCTTCCCCTGTCAGAAAGCAAATCCCTTGCCAGTCGTAATCTATTCTCTAAGATAGAAACCCAAGTAGAATCTTTATACTTCACATTGTAAAGATAATCCGCATCCTGTTCTTTATTAAACGGAGGGTCAATGTAAATTGTCTGTACTTTCTCTTTATATTTTCCTAATAACAAGTTCAAAGCCTGCCAGTTTTCGCTTTTGATTAGCAAGCCATCAAGCAAATCGTCTAAATCTGCATTCTCAGTAAGCTTTTCAAGAAGTTTCTCTTTAAACTCTTGGCTAAAATACTTGGTATCAATAGGAAGCTTCTTGTTTTTTAGCTCTTCTTTATTCTTTGGCAATTCAAAACCTAAATCTTGCCATTCCTTTAATTGCGATTCGTTCTTTAAAATTTCATCATAAAATTCCTCTGGAAGTCTATCAGTGGTGATTACATATTCAGTTTTCAAAACAAACTTCTTTTTCTCCCACAGTTTCTTTTGAAAATCTTCTATCTGGGAAAGAAAGTCAATGATATCCTCACCAATTTCTCTGACGACCTTGGCACGCGTTATGTGTTTGTCAAGAAATTTCTCTTTCTCAAGAGTTTCAATGTCTAAAACTTCAGATTTGATGAAGTAGTCCAGCTGTTCTGAGAGAAACTTTTTGAGGTTTTTGTGAATGAAGTAATCCTTTGTGTTTTTGGCTGTAAATCTGTTTAGTTGATACAGAAGAAGAGGTTTTTCGTTTTTCATTTGTCCCAAAAATCCCTTTAGTGTGATATCTTCAATCTCTTTAAAAATCTCATCATAACTTTTTTGGTTAATCTTTTCCTGCTTTGCGGTATTACTTCCACCTTCTATATCGTAGTGTTTTACCTCTTCTTCAGTTAGCTCCCTATACTGAAAGCGGATGATTAACGTCTTATCTTCAATTTTTAGCGGTTCCTCATCGTCAAGGATGAAAAACCTTTCCTTTGTGGCTTTGTTTGAACCAAGCTCTTCTTTTGCAGAAACAATGCGGAAAATAACTCTATAATCTCCCGCTTTAAATGTGTAATCACGGAAAAGAAGACCTGTTTTTATGTAATATTGATCTGAATTTGCCCAGTAAAGTTTTACCTCTTCGCCATTGTAAGGTATGGCATACTTATGCCCTTTTATGGAATACCTGTATTGGGGGACAAAATCGCCTTCTTCGTAGTAGCGGGAGAAGAAGTTATAAAGGTCATTGAAAACCTGTGATTTGATCTCTTCAATAGCTTTCACTTCATCTTTTTGAGCCTTTATTGAGAGAAATTCTTTACCTAAGGGTGTGTTTTTAAATTCTTCTTTAAGTTCGCCAGTAGGGGTAAGAGCCTCTTGTCCAAAATTTTGAATAATTTTTTGTTTTACTTCTTCAAATCTCTGGTTTATGTCAGTTAGCCTTTCGTCTTTATGTTTAGCGAAGGCGTTTTCTACCTTTTTCTTAAGCTCTTCTTGAATAAACCTCTCAATTTTATCCCGTTTGTAGTTTAGAATACGATAAATCCCAAAGTCCAGATCAGAAGCCTCAAATTGAAAAAGCTTTTTAAGTAAATCCTGAAATTTTTGAAGGCTGTCCATTACCATTGTTCCCCTCCTTACTAAAAGAAAAACAGCTTAAATCGTAAGCTTACGACCATCACGTATTAAATATACCAGATAGATGAAACATTTTAAGCAATCATCTTTTATAAAATATCCCTTTTAAAATACCCTATTATTCCTAATCAGAATTCTCGTCAGAATGTCCCAGGCTTATGGTATAGAGACAGGCAAGAAAAAGAACCTACCGTGGCCAAAGCTCCTTAAGCCCCTAAGGTCAGGTTCCAGCGCCTTAACTATCTCTAAGTTTATTCTCTCGCTTTCAGGCATCTTCCAGAGGCAAAGTTCCTCGGGCTCCCCGCACACATCAACCCCCACCACTTTATCCTTGGGTATGAAGCTCAGGGTTCTTAATAGCTCGCTTAAGGGCAGCCACCCCTTACCCCAGCGAGTCAAGGGAACATCTAATATATCCTTATCTATGCTTATATAAACCGCCTTATCTTTTATCGCTCTAGTTATTTTGAGCCCATCAGGGGGCATAATATGTATTTTCCCAAACCTTCTTTCCCTCCTGCCTATAAATATCACGCCTAAGAGGTTTTTAAGCTCAAGGGCGCAGTTCAACCAGGAGTCGCACCTTATAAACTCTCCGCCCTTTTTAAGAGCGTCAAGGTGCTTGTCGAAGAGGAGAAGAAAGAAGGGAATCTTAACCCGTTTTAAGAATAAAAGGGAAAGATGATGATACTCCCCACCACCGAGGAAAGCTATAAATCTACCTTTCGAAGGTATAAGGGTGCCTATCTCCTTCAACTTAGAAGGAGAGCACATATATTTGACCTCTCTGATCTCGCTGGAAATCACTATATCAGCCCTTAAGCAGAGCTCGCTCTGATTTGCGTAAATGCCATCGAAATCAAGAAGGATGATGCAAAAAGCCCGCCCAGGACCCTTAACCAAGGAAAGAAAGCCACCTCCTTGTATAAATCTTAGCGTATAGGGAGCTTCCTAACCTCTATCGATCTCGCCGAGGTGAAGGAGCTAACCCAGGGAGGTTGAGGGGGAGCCTTCCCCTCGGCAAGCATCTTCTGCCATCTCTCGTCGGTTAACCTATCCTTAGCAGGCTGCAGAAACTCATAATAGCTCATGACCGCTCCCCGCGTCAGATAAAGCTTCCCCTCGATCGGAACCACGACGAATATCTCGTGAGCGTGCCCAACCGCCTCCTCGAGAGCCACATGCCCTAAGCCACCAAACCTTATATCAGCGGTGTGAACATCAGCTATACAAGCCATATTTCTATCCGATGGGTGAATGACCTCAGCCCAACTTAGCGCCTTCCCATCGCTTACTATACTTAAGGCCATGTAATCCATATCCCCACCTATGAACTGAATCCTCCTATAATCTTCCTCGCTTAAGGGTTCCCCTTCAAGCTCCTTTTCAGCGCACTTAAGCAGAAATCTAACCATATCATCGAAGCTCTCAAGCTTATCCTTCACAGATTCAACCAAAAGCCCGCGCGAGCCAAGAAGCTCTCGAGTTTGAACTACGAGCTTAAGCAGGCGCCTCCAAGCCTCCGGATTAGGCTCAACGTAACCCTTAACCACCTCTTCATCACCATCGCCACCCTCGGCAACCGCAAGAGACTGCTTGACGTAAAGAATAGTATCGTGACGGAGCTGAGCCCAGGACGCCAAAGCGGTCTGAAGCGACTTATCCTTCCAGGCCATCGTCTTCATGAAGGCCGGGGCTCTTTCATCAGGAAAATCAAAGAGGCTTTTAAGGACCCATAGCCAGCTCCAGTAGAGGTTGGATGTCCACTCCCTTTCCCCCAAACGACTGAAGCGCTTGCAAAGCTCATCACGTTTAGCCCGATAACCCTCCCACTCCAACAGAGAGAAGCTCTCAGGCAAACCGTAAACCCGATAACCAGCATCGACTATATCTTTAGCCCTATCGCTTCCCATAACTACAGCAAGGTCCAAAGCACATGGTATCGGGCGCTTTTCCGGATCGGTTAACTCCTCCAACACCTCGCTATCAGGGGTATAGCGTTGCCCCAGTAAGCGAAGCTGAGAGGATTCGGGATCGGGAAGATTAGGAAGCCTTCCGACAAGCCAAGCAACTTTGGGCTTAACTTTCGGAGCCCTAAGCTTAACGAAGCGCTCGGTGAAACTCTTAAGCCTCTCCGATTTAACGAAGTCGGAGAGCGTAGCCTCTTTGCCGAAGACCTCCTCCATCAGCGACTCCACCTCTCGCAGATCAAGGTCATCGGCGAACCCAATGAAGTAGTTAAGAGAAGTTAGGAGCGTATCCCAATCCTGAAAGAGCTTAGCTGAGCGAACATCCCTAACCATCAAGATTGCTTGAAGGGCAACCGTATAGCTAACTTTAAGTTTACCTTCCCTATCCCTATAGGCCGGTGAGAAGGGAACCAAGCCATACCAGGTCATAGCCATGAAGTAGTTTCTAAGCCTTTCGGTTCGCGTGTAGTGACCACGTGGAGCAAACTGAGTGTAGTCTATAGCATAAGGAAAAATGGCTCCGACGACTAATCCCTTCCTCCCCCTTATGAGATCAAGCTCCCTTTGGACCATAGCCTGCACCTCAGGAGGAAGGTTAACCTTCAGCTTAAGGAGGTTAGACGCCACGCCCAAATAGGCCAAGTTGCGCAAGGAAGCATCCTTAAGTATGCCCGGCCCAAGTAAGTTGTAGGTCTTTAGCGCCTGGGAGATGAGCCTCTTCGTAAAGAGCTCGGTCAAGGGAATGAGCCTCTCCTCTTCCAACCTCCTTAAAGCGAAGTTAAAGAAGATGTGATAAAGGTGAAGGACGCTGTCAACCGTGACGAAGTTAGGTATCCTCTGATAAGCGTTATCCTCGTAAACGAAGAAGGGCTGCCAGTGAGAGGCAGGACAAACGACAAAGAGATTCTTATCTAAAATGGCCATTGCATCTTCAGGGATCGAGAACCTATCGATGTTTGAGATACCATTAAGATCAGCGAAAGCTAAGCTGAAGGGGAAAAGGCCAAGCATAAGTAAAACCGCTAAAAGCGATAAACATCTCACCTTAATCCCCCCTAAAACCTTACCGTTGCCTCTAAGGGCAACGCCTTAAAGTGAAGCTTCCATCTGAGATTGAAAGAATGTAGGTCTTCCCGTCAGATAGCCTCAAGCCAGCCTTAGAGCCATCGCTAAATAGCACACCATTGAAGAAAGCCTCGCTCTCCCAAAGAAAGCCGAAGCCAAAACCTATCCATCGATAGACAAGAAGATGCCCTTTCCCCTCCCGCCCCAACTCCAGGGTTATAAGCTCATCCTTGCCATCGCCGTCCAGATCAAAGGCAACGAAGTCAAGAAGGGGCTTTGACATGTGCGAGCCAAGCCAGCGAGCGTAAAGGAAGTTCCCATTCCACCCCAAAACGAATAAGCTTTTATGCCTCTCAGGGAAAAAGCGGGTTTTAATCTTCACACCAAGCAAAAGCTCCTTAAAACCATCCCCATCTAAATCGGCAACGACCAGTTTCCAAGCCCCCCAATGGGATGGAAGGCCACTCCAAATCTCTCTGCCACCCCTGAGGATCAAAAGGAGGCCGCTTTCCGGCGAAAAAACGACCTCCTCCTTAACCCCATCGCTATCTAAGTCCAGCGAAAGGGAGGTGCCAAAAACAGGGAATGAAAGGAAAAGAATAAGAAGCACACCCATGCCTCCCAACAAAAAACGCAGTCAGACCACCTTCTTAAAGAGATTTATAAAATTATAAACTAAAAGAGAAAATACTGCAATAGGCTTATTTCTATAACTGTAAGGCTAAAGAGACCGCTTGATATCAGAAAGCAGGGCTCTGGGTATAGGTAAGTCAGCCATGCACTTTAAGCCCGGCTCAGCCTTTACAACCGAGGGTATCATGTTAACGGCTATGGCTGCGGTAGCCTTGCCTCCGGGAATCTCAGGTCTTATGGCCAGATTTATATTTATATCGCCATAAATCTCTATATAGTCTCCGGTCTCAACCCCCTCAAGGTGAGGATGAATCTGCTGAGGGTGATGAAGCTCTATCACGCAAAGATTCCCAACGTAAGCTCTTGCGGAGTGCTCGCACCCTGCAACCATCCCAGGCTCAACCTTCACGGTAGGGGTTTCCCTATAAACTTTCGATATTATAGGTCTTCTCTCCTCCTCTATTCTAGATATCTTCCAGCCCAAACTTCTTGCGATCATGCCGATGCTCTGAGGAAAACCGATGTGTCCGACTATTTTACCCTCCTTGACCCCTTTTTCAAACTCCTCGGGGGTTTTACCCACTCCCTGCGTCTCCATAACCGTCTTACCGAAGGGAGAAAGGTCGTTTACCCTGCGCGCAACGATCTTATCAACTTTAGAGCATACGCCAGTAAGAGCGATTATCAGGGTATCTAAAACGAAGCCAGGGTTCACGCCTGTTCCCAGAACTGTAACCCCATAGCGCTTGGCTAAACTATCGATATAATAGGACTCCTCCGGATGCGTATCGAAGGGGTAAGCCATCTCCTCAGCTATCGTTATGACGTTCGAGTGAGCCTTAACCGCCAGCTCCACCTGCGGCAAGACATCCTTAACGAAAGAGGTCGTAGCGATTAAAACTACGTCCGGGTTCATCCGCTCGATTAAGCCAGCATCATCCTCCACCCTTAAACCCAGGGGGGGGCCACCAAGAGCTTCCCCCACATCCCTTCCACGTAAAAGCGGGCTTCTGTCTACGACCCCAACTAAGCGGAAAGATCCCTTTTCGATCAAGGCTTTCGCTATACTCCTTCCCATAGCACCGAAACCCCAAAGCACGACGCGCATTCTATCCCCCCTCTAACCGGTCAATCTATGAACGAACAGACCGCTTCTGAGCTTGGGCTCAAACCAGGTTGACTTAGGAGGCATCACCTTGCCGGCATCGGAAACCGCCATTATGGACTCTATAGTCGTTGGATAAAGTGAGAAGGCAACCGCCATCTCCCCGGAGTCAACCCTTCTACAGAGCTCCCCAAGGCCCTTTATACCTCCAACGAAGTCTATCCTCTTATCGGTCCGTGGATCCTCTATACCGAGGATGGGCCTCAACAGATTCTCCTGGAGGATATTAGCGTCCAACCTGCCAACGGGATCATTATCATCGAAGGTCCCAGGCTTAGGGATAAGCTTGAACCATCTCCCCTTAAAGTACATACCGAAGATATGCTCTCCCTCAGGGCGATAGGTAGAACCCCCGCCTAAATCTTCCACATAGAAGTTCTCTTTAACCCTGCTTAAGAACTCATCCTCGCTAAGCCCGTTTAAGTCTCTGACCAAGCGGTTATACTCCATTATGTATACATCGGTGTGGGGAAAGACAACGCCGAGAAAGTAGTTGAACCCCTCCTCACCAGTATAGTTAGGTTTACTCCTTCTCCTTTCAAGCCCAACCTTAACTCCAGCGGCGCATCTGTGATGTCCATCAGCTATATATATCGAGCTTACACCCTTAAAGAGCTCAACGATCTTGTCTATTACCTTATCATCGTCGATAACCCATACGCTATGCCTGACGCCATCCTCGGAGGTGAAGTCATAAAGCGGGGGATTTGAGCTTGCCCACCCTTTGACTAACCTATCTATATCCTCGCAAACTGGATAAACCAGAAAGACAGGTCCCGTATTAGCATCGCAAAGGTCAATGTGATACACGCGCTCAAGCTCCTTATCGGCTCGAGTAAGTTCGTGCCTCTTTATCAGGCCGTTTAAGTAATCGTCTATCGAGAAGCACGCAACTAAGCCAGTCTGCGACCTTCCCTCCATAATCTGCCTGTAGATGTAAAGGCAGGGTTTGGGGTCCTGAATTAAAATGCCATCCTTAATCATCCGATCTAGGTTCTCCCTAGCCCTCTCATACACCCTTCTATCGTGGACGCTCACCTCCTCGGCGAACTCCGCCTCGGACTTCTCAACCCTGAGGAAGGAATAAGGGTTAATCTCGATTATTTTTCGAGCCTCCCTTACGCTTAATACGTCGTAGGGTAGGGAAGCAACGCGGTGGACAAGATCCGCACGCGGCCTGATGGCCTTAAAGGGTTTAATCTTAGCCATAAATCACCCCTCCATCTTCTAAACTTTTAGCTGATAATATAACCTCTCATAGGCTTAGTCAATAGCTTGATAAATGTTATAATTGAAATAAAGCTAACTTATTTAGGAGGTGTTCAGAGTGCAAGGGCTTTCTGGTACCGAGAGTGTAAACTTGTATGAGGACAGCAAGCATAAGTTCATATTCCTCGCATGGGAGGAGAGAGAAGAGGAGGGAATAGTTCAGACCAATCAGTATTTAATACTTGACGATGGAGATGGCGTCCTTATCGATCCAGGAGGAGCTCACGTCTTCTCGAGGGTGCTAGCCAACATCTCTGAGCTGATAGAGCCAGCTAAAATAAAGTACATCTTCTTCTCCCATCAGGACCCCGATGTGACCTCTGGGATAACCCTATGGTTATCGATAGCCGAAAACGCCAGGATATACATCTCGGGGCTCTGGACGAGGTTTCTACCTCACTTCGGTGTATACGATCAGAGAAGAGTTACGGCCATACCAGATAGGGGAGACAAGATAAGGCTGTCCTCGGGAACGGAGCTCGAGATAATACCCGCCCACTACCTCCACTCAACGGGGAACTTCAACATCTACGACCCAAGAGCAAAAATCCTCTTCTCAGGGGATATAGGCGCAGCCATATTCGACAGGGGGAAAAGATACCTTTTCGTTGATGACTTCAACAGCCACGTTAAGATCATGGAAGGCTTCCACAGAAGATATATAGCCTCAAACGCTGTCCTGAGAAAATGGCTGAGCATAGTTGAGAAAAAGGAGATAGATATAGTTGCTCCACAGCATGGAGCGATATTTAAAGGGGAAAACGTTAAGAAGTTCTTCAACTGGTTAAGGGACTTAAGATGCGGGATAGACGTGCTTGACGATATCTATGGAAGGTGATGATCTATGGCAGATATAAAGAAAGATACACTTGAGAAGATAGTATCGGCCTTCTTCGCTGAAAACCTAATGATATCTTTCATGTCCCAACTTGATGAAGCTTTGCTTTCGAGGGTTAGAAAAGCCCAAGAAAACGTCAAATATCTTGAAGCCTCCTTTGAAGAGATGCTAAAGAGCATGGGAGAGCTCTCAGAGAGGTTCGAGGAAGAGGGGAAAAAGCTCGTTGATAGCATAGAGCAGTTTCAGAAGATGAACGACTCAATAGTTCAAGAGTTAAAAAAGTCAGGAGCAGACATATCGAAGATAAACGACGTAGTTATGTCATCTATAAATAAGACCTCTCAGACCCTATCGATGTTCAATGAGATTCAGGGGATGGCGGTGGAGATAACCAAGATAGCGAAGCAAACGAACCTTCTCGCTCTTAACGCTTCAATAGAGGCAGCTCGCGCGGGAGAGGCAGGACGCGGCTTTGCCGTAGTCGCATCGGAAGTCCAGAAGCTAGCCGGAGAATCAAATAGGGTCGCCAAAAGCATAACCGACCAGGTTAAGGAGCTATCGGGTGCAGTTAGCGATGCCTTAGAAAGCATAAAGCTGATTGGCGATATATTCTCAAGCGTTCAAACTTCCCTAAGGCAACTTATGGACTTCACGAAAGAGAACTCCCAACTTCTCTCCTATATAGTTGTGCTTCTTTCAGGAACGAGGGATAACTTGGTAGAGAAAAAGAAGGAGTTCGATAGAGCCATGGAGGTCATGCAGCAGGTAACGGAGAAGTTTGAAACCCTATCAAGAGCTATCTCTTCAGTTGTTAGAGCTCAGATGAAGCTAAAGGATTTAAAGCTTTAGGTTAAGGAGTTACCGAAGTAGTCGAGATAGGCGAAATCCTTTAAGGGAAGGCGAGGTGGTCTTTCCATCTCGGCAGCTTTTTGCTTCTCAGATAAGATAGGGTTAATGCTTTCAGAGCGCTTGCCAACTATTATTAGGACTATGACCTCATAATCCTCAGGAATACTGAGGATCTCCTTAACCTTGTCTGGGGAGTATCCCGCTATTGGATGAGCTACAAGCCCAAGCTCGGTAGCTCTAAGCATGACGAAGCCAACGGACATCCCCACATCAAAGGCGTAGTACTTCCTTCCGTCCTTTAAGACGCAATCCAAATCTGGCTTCGAACAAACAGCTATTATAGCTGAAGCGTCATAGGCCCACTCATTTCCTTTAGCTAAGGCATCCCTAAGAGCGCGGAGTTTATCATCGGAGGTGACGAAGATATACCTCCAAGGCTGATTGTTGAAGCAAGATGGAGCTAAAGAGGCACACTGAGCTAAATCAATTAAAGTCTCAGAAGATATCTCAACCTTCTCAAGCGACCTATAGGCTCTCCTTAAATCGATGGCCTTCCTCACATCCATATTTCCCACCCCCATTCAAGTTTTTTTCACAACCCACTTTAGACCGGAACCGGTCAGAGGGAGCAAAACCTTTGAGCCTTCCTTGAAGAACCCCTCATTCGCCAGAACCTTAAAGCCTGCGTAGACCGAAGCGGATGTAGGTTCAACGATAAACCCCATGTGAATTAGCTCAAGGAGCGCTCTCTCTATCTCCTCATCCCCCACAGATACGCAAACTCCACCGGTCTGACTCAATATGCGCTTCATCTCCTCCCTCCTTGGAGGATCGGTTATGGCTATACCTTCGGCAAGTTCGCTTTTTTCAACACTTCTTTCACGCAAGCTTTCATAACCCTTAGCCTGAACGGCGATCATTCTAGGAATCGAAGTCTTACCAAGCTTGGCGAGCTCATTGAATCCCTTGTATAAGCCGATAAATAGGCTACCGCTTCCCACAGGACTCAGGGCGTAATCAACGCTACCTATCTCCTCCCAAACCTCATAGGCTGCGAGCTTAGTCCCCTCAAGAAAGTAAGGGTTATACCAGTGAGAGATGTAGGTTCCCCCCTCAAAGGAGCGCGCTTTCTCGTGAACCTCCATCCTTGACCCCTCCACCTCATGTACCTCAGCTCCAAGAAGTTTAAGCAACCTCTTCTTACCCTCACTCGTATAACTTGGTATGAAGATATGGGCAGTTAACCCCTCGCTCCTCGCAAAGAGGGCCAAGCTTATCGCAGCGTTTCCCGAAGAGTCCAAGGTAAATTCCCTTATCCCCTCCTCCTTGAGCTTCGCCATCGTAACGTAGGTTCCCCTATCCTTGAAGGAACCGCTCGGCATTAGGTACTCAAGCTTAAAGAGGAGATCCAAACCGCCTATGCTTTTCCTCACGATTGGCGTTATCGGAAGGTGGATGGAAGGGAGAAGCTCCTCGCTAATAGGGAGAAGCTTAACGTATCTCCTTGAATCCAAAAACTCCCTTCTTAAAAGCCCATTTAGGGAGAGTTCTTTCTCCGAAAGGAGATCCAAAACTCCACCGCACTCACACCTTATGCGAAAGCCTGAGTAAACCTTACCACAAGCTTGACACCTTAGCATCTTCCACCTCACACCGCCCTTCTAAAAATCAAAGGCCATATCTAAGATGAATTGGGCATCCTCCCACCGATTGGGAGCGTTTAAGAGAACCAGAAGAACCTTCCTCCCTCCCCTTTCCGCCAAGGCTATCAGGCACTTCCCCGCCCTATCAGTGAATCCGGTTTTAACACCTATAACTCCAGGATAACGCCCTATAAGCTTGTTCTTGTTAATTAACCTAAAGTGCCTTTTGCCGTCAACCGTCCTTATAACCATGCTCGGGGTAGATACGATTCTGGCAAAGACCGGGTTTCTCATGGCAACCTCGGCAAGAATTGCGAGGTCGTAGGCAGTTGAGTAGTGCCCTGCTTCGTCGTGCCCGCAGGAGTTCGCAAAGTGCGTATCCTTAAGCCCCATCCTCCTAGCCTTAAGGTTCATGAGTCTCACGAAGCTAGCCTCGCTTCCAGCTATGTGCTCCGCGAGAGCCCTACAAGCGTCGTTAGCCGAATGAATCAGCGTAGCATATACGAGATCTACCGCCCTTAACCTATCACCCTCCCTCAAACCTATCCTAGAGCCATCCTCTTTAGCAGCCATTCTGCTTACTCTAACCACATCGTTCGGTCTGGTTCTCTCAAGAGCTATTAAAGCGGTCATTATTTTGGTTAAGCTCGCCGGAGGAAGCCTCCTATGAGGATCTCCCGCCCAAACTATCCTCCCATCTATCTTAACTAAATAAGAGGAGGCTATGAAGGGAAAAGGATTCGCCACGGACCTGGATTCAGAACACCTAGCAAAAAGCAGAACAATAAGAACTAAAAGAAGAACTCTCCTTAAAAGCCATCTACCCCACATATCATAACCCCCAATAAGAGCTTCAATTTTATTTTAACCCTTCAAAGTTAATAAGACAAGGTGAAAGCGCCACTTTAAAACTCACCCCCCTTGACAAACCACAAAATCCCCTTATAATTAACCTTTGATAACACAAAAATTAAAAATCGTGTTACAAAGGGGGTATGAGCATGCGGTATCTAGCGTTGGGAGTCGCGATGGTGTTACTGATGTGCGGATTAGCTTTAGCCCACGACGTATGGTTCATCAAGGGAGACGGTGCCTTCGTTCTAGCTTACGGTCATGGAAATGAACTTGAAAAATACGATACCAAGAAGGTAAAGGAGATCAAGGCCCTATCAAAGAACGGGGAAGCGGTTGCTATTAAGATAGTTGAAGGAGATGGAGAGATTAAGGTTATCCCATCTGATGCCTCAAAGGAGTTAGCCATACTAACTGCCTCTTTTGACAACGGCTACTGGGTTAAGACGCCCGAAGGATGGAAGAACCTATCTAAGGTTGAGTATGGCAAGCCCGTTGAGGACTCATCGCACCCCTTAAAGTACACTAAGCTCATCCTAAGCTGGTCGGAATCCACTTTCAAGCCCGTTGGTCTTGAATTTGAGATAGTGCCCTTATCTCAGCCATCGAAGGGTAAGGATCTTGAGGTTCAAGTGCTATACAAGGGAAAGCCCTTAGCAGAAGCGACGGTCGAGGTCATGGGCGTAGACAAGACCTTCAAGACCGACCAAAGCGGAAAAGCCATCATAAGCGAGCTAAAGGAGGGCTACAACGTTATAGTAGCAAGCTATAAAATACCTTTAGAGGATAAGACTTACGCTGACAAACTATCGCTATCCTCAACCTTAACCTTCGAGCTTAAGTGAGACGAAGCCTTGCGAGGGGGCGCAACGACCCCCTCGCAAGGCTTAAGCTTCCTATCAACCTTTAACTCCGACTAAAGCGTACTCGTCATCATCGTCAACGCTTCTTATAATCTCAAGGCCCGCCTTCTTAAAGATTAACGCAACTTCTGATGCCGGAGGTAGAAGATCCTCCCGTGTAACCTCGTTAGATGCGTGAATCCTGTGAATCGCCTCTCTCCCGGATGAGTGAAGTATAGCAAATACCCCACCCTTTTTGAGGAAGTTAGAGAGGTGAACCACAACCCTTTCCTTATCGCTGAAGTGGGGAAAGGAGGAGTAGCATATTATGGCATCGAAGGTTTTATCAAAGACGAAGCTTTCAGCATCACCCCAAACATAAATTATGCCATCATCATCGAACTTCTCCTTAGCGATCTTAAGCATCTCCTCCGCGATATCAAGCTCAACTATCAAGGAGGGGGAGAATAGCTCCCTCAAGAAGGGTATCAAGACCCCTGTCCCGGACCCCACGTCAAGTATCGAGCCACCCTTAGCTACTGGAAGGGGCTCAAGCAAGTTTCTTATTCTTTGAGGTGAAACCTTCTGAAGGCTATCCCACACGGAAGCCTTTTCATTAAAGAAAGCGCGGAGCTCTTCCCTCAATCTTGCCCCACCTCCATATTATGACGAGAAGCGTCGGAATGGCCATAAGCTGAATGGCGATTCCTGGCAAAGAGACGATAAATAACCCTTGAAGAAGGATCTTCAAGTTAAACTTGACTCCCAAGGCTATAAAGAGAGCCCAGTTAGCCAATATCGAAACCAACCTACCTAAAAGCATCGATGATAATAGGGATGCTAACACCCCCCATCCAACCCTTCCATAAAGAAGGGAGGAGAAAAACCCGTAGGCTCCCAGCTCGAACATCATGGCTATGAAGTTTGGAAAGGGCGGCATACCAGTTAGTAGAAAGTTTAAAGGGGGAAGAATTAGACCCAAAAGAAGCGCAACCTGTGGACGTAAAAGAAACCCACCTAAGAGCACGGGTATATGCATGGGAAGGAAAACCTTCCCCGGGATCCCAGACAGATGAAAGATAGATGGTAAAACTACACCCATCGCAGCAAGCAAAGCGACTTGAGTTATCTCCCTCGCCTTCAAGAAAAACCCCTCCTTTGTAGCACGATTTAGCTAAATTATAGCACCAATTGCTTTCTTTCTCAAGGCAGCTTATAATGATAGATATGAGGGTAATCAGATTTAAGTCCAAAAGCGGTGAGAGGTTAGGTGTCTGGATAGAGAATAACATCGTAGATATAACTGAGGTTAAAGGAAAGCGCTTTGGAAGCTTTCTTGATTTGGCCTCCGAGGCGGAGAGTGAAGAACTCGGAAAGTTTATAGAGGAAATGGTCGCTCGCAACTTAAACGACCTGCCAAGATATAGCTTGGAGGAGGTAAAGCTTCTTAAACCGATCGAACCGCCCGAGGTATGGGGGTGTGGGGTAACCTATAAGAGGAGCGAGGAGGAGAGGGAGAAGGAGACCGGCATCAAGGGAATATACAGAATGGTTTACAGCGCCAAAAGACCTGAGATATTCTTCAAGGCGACCGCCCACAGATGCGTTGGCCCAGATGATGAGATAGGGATAAGGGGAGACTCGGAGTGGAACGTGCCTGAGCCGGAGCTGGCCTTCGTCTTAGGCCCAAAGCGTGAGATCATAGGCTTCACGGGAGGAAATGACGTATCCTCAAGGGATATTGAAGGGACGAACCCCCTTTACCTACCCCAAGCTAAGATCTTTGAAGCGTGCTGTGCAATAGGTCCTTCGATAGTAACGGTGGATGAGGTGGGCTCTGAACCGAAACTGAACATAAGATGCAGAATATACAGGTCTGGAGAAGTGATGTTCGAAGGGGAAACAAATACTGGAAATATGAGAAGGAGCCTGGAAGAGCTTAGAAGTTATCTCTGCAAATATAACCCTGTTCCCCCGGGAAGCGTATGCCTAACCGGAACGGGAATAGTCCCACCCGAGGATTTCACCCTCAAGGAAGGAGACCTCGTGGAGATAGAGATTGAAAAAATTGGGATCCTTAAAAACAGGGTGAAACTCCTAAAAGATTAAGCTTTGCAAGATAGTTTCTTACATGCTATAATACAATTGCTTAGACATAAAAAGTGAGGTGAAGTTGCTACGGAGGGAATGATCTTTGACATCAAGCGGTATACTATTCATGACGGCCCGGGCATAAGAACCACGGTCTTTATGAAAGGGTGTCCTTTGAGCTGCTTTTGGTGTCATAACCCCGAGGGAATAACAAGAAGACTGGAGATAGCTTACTTCGAGTATAAGTGCATCGGATGCAATAGCTGCGTCATAGCTTGCCCCTTGAAAGCCATCACTGTGGATGAGGATGGTAAAAGGAATATAGATAGAAGCATATGCGATGGTTGCGGAATCTGCGCCGAGCGCTGCCCGACTAATGCAATAAAGGCCATCGGAAGAAAGATAAGCGTTGATGAGCTAATCCAAGAGGTAGAGAGGGATAGAGTCCTTTATGATGGCTCAGGTGGTGGAGTCACCTTCTCCGGTGGAGAGCCGTTAATGCAATGGGGGTTTCTCCTTGAGTGTCTTAAGGAGCTTAAAAAGAGATACATCCATACCGCCCTGGATACCTCCGGATACTCCTCACCGGAAGTCTTGGAGATGATAATTCCCTACACGGACCTCTTCCTATATGATATAAAGCTCTTTGATCCCGAAGAACATAAGAAGTATACTGGCGTCTCAAACGACGTGATAAAGGAAAACCTAAAGTTGCTTTCTGTGTCAGGAAAAAGAGTAATCCTAAGGTTCCCCGTAATCCCCAACGTGACCGATACCCTATGGAACGTAAAGGGATGGATGGGCTTCATCTCGAAGATTCAAGGGCTTAAGGAGATAAACCTTCTTCCATATCACAGTGTTGAAGAAAAGTATAAAAGGCTGAACAGGCCCTACAGAATGGAAACGCAAGAAGCACCGACTAAGGAAATCCTCAACTGGTTAAAGGAGGAGTTTGAGAGCATAGGTTTAAAAGTTAAGATTGGGGGGTAATGAAGATGGAGGTTATGGAAAGAGTAGAAAAGGAGATAAGCAGGCGTAGGTCATTCATAAGGCCCATCAATGAGAGGATCGCAAAGCTCAGGAAAGAAAGCGTAGAAAAGGAGGTCAAGGTCTCCTCTGAAAGGGCAAATCTCATAACCCAGTTTTATAAGAGTGAGCTTACCAAGGGTAAGTCCATGGCCGTTCAAAGGGCTTTAGCCTTCAAATATCTACTTGAGCATTGCAGTTTACCTATCGAGGATGGCCAGCTAATAGTTGGGATAAGGGGAACAGGAGTTAAGGAGGTTCCAACCTACCCTGAGATATGTGTCCATAGTTTAGAGGACCTGGAGATATTAGATTCAAGAGAAAACATGCCTTACAGGGTGGATGAGGAAACAAGGAATCTCTATCGGGACGAGATCATACCTTACTGGAAGGGAAGAGCGATGAGGGATATAATCTTCGAAAGCCTTCCGAAGGAATGGATCGACGCCTATGAAGCCGGCATATGGACCGAGTTCATGGAGCAGAGGGCACCGGGACACACCGCTGGAGGAGAAAGAATATTCAAGATGGGCGTCCTCGATGTAAAGGAAGAGATAAGGAAGAAGATGAGCGAGCTTAGGGTTAGCGACCCAGAATATTATGAAAAGATGGAAGAGCTAAAGGCCATGGATATAGCAGCAGATGCAATTCTGATATACGCTAAACGCTATGCCGAAAAGCTAAATGAACTTGCCGAAAGGGAAAAAGACCCGTCAAGAAAAGAGGAGCTTAAAAAGATGGCAGAGATATGTAGTTGGGTCCCAGCTCACGCTCCTCGAACCTTCTGGGAGGCTCTACAGCACTACTGGTTCATCCACGTAGGTATAACCTACGAGACTAACCCCTGGGACTCATTCAACCCTGGTAGAATAGATCAGCACCTATACCCGTTCTACAAGAAGGATATAGAGGAAGGAAGGCTAACGAGGGAGAAAGCCAAAGAGCTCCTTCAAGCCTTTTGGCTAAAGTTCAACAATCAACCAGCTGTTCCGAAGGTGGGGGTAACCGCTGAGGAAAGCTTCACCTACAACGACTTTTCCAAGTTAAACCTCGGGGGCTTAAGGGAAGACGGTTCCGATGGAGTTAACGAGCTATCCTATCTTATACTAGAGGTCTTAGGAGAGATGAGAACGCTTCAGCCAAATACCGCAGTTTTAATAAGCGATAAGAACCCAGACAGGTTCCTGATAGAGGCGCTTAAGGTGGCCTCGGGCGGCTTCGGAGAACCGCCCTTCTTCAACTTCGATGACGTCATAGTAAAGATGTTAAGGCAGGGAAAGAGCTTAGAGGATGCCAGGACATCCGGCGTAAGCGGATGCGTGGAAACGGGAGCCTTTGGAAAGGAGAGCTATATATTAACGGGATACTTTAACCTACCTAAGATTCTCGAGATAACGCTGAACAACGGCGTAGACCCTATAACAGGAAAGAAGATAGGCATAGAAACGGGAGATCCAAGGAGCTTCAAGAGCTTTGATGACCTCTGGAGCGCTTTCTTAGCCCAGATTAAACACTTCATGGATATAAAGATGAAGGGCAATGACATAATAGAGAGTCTATATGCCAAGCTATTCCCAGTCCCCTTCCTCTCCCTATGGATAGAGGATTGCGTTAAAAGGGCTCGGGATTACAACAACGGAGGAGCGAGATATAATACCCAGTATATACAGCTTGTGGGGCTTGGAACGGTGACCGACAGCCTCTCAGCGATCAAGTATCATGTCTTCGACAGGGGAACTCTTTCGATGGAAGACCTTCTTAAAGCCCTTCATAACAATTGGAGAGGGTATGAACTTGTCAGAGAGATCTTAAAAAATCCCGAGAAGACGCCAAAGTTCGGAAACGACGATGACTACGCCGATGAGATAGCAAAGAGACTGGTTGATGTCTTGGTAGAGATGATAGAGAGCTATCCTCCCTCCTCCTCAAGAAGGGCTCAAAGAAGGGCTTACTTCCTCCCAACGACCGTTCACGTCTACTTCGGTAAGGTAACGGGAGCGACTCCCGACGGAAGAGACGCCGGCTTTCCCGTATCGGAAGGGATATCTCCCGTCCAAGGCATGGATAGGAAGGGAATCGCAGCGGTCTTTAGAAGCGTCGCAAAGTGCGACTGGAACAAGACCGGAGGGGCACTTTTAAATCAGAAGCTGACGCCTGACCTCTTTGAAACCGAAGAAAATCTCCTTAAGCTGGCACAGCTAATAAGGGCTTTCTTCAGGCTCGGTGGACATCACGTCCAGTTCAACGTGGTATCTGCCCAAGTGCTAAGAGAGGCCCAAAAAAGACCTCAAGATTTCCAAGACCTCATGGTTAGAGTGGCAGGCTATAGCGACTACTTCGTTAATCTGCCCAAAGGGCTACAGGAGGAGATAATCGCAAGAACGGAACATGATGTGGTATAAAAATTTTGGGGCAGGGGGAAAACCCCTGCCCCAAAATTTTTTCTTCTATTTTGAAGCCCTCTTTTCCTCAGCGTCGATAGACTTCTTTATGCACCACCCAAAGCCACCGAAGACTAGCAGAAGCACTACAACCATCATTATAACCCACATCTTCTCTCACCTCATTTCTTTTGGGACTCGCCAGGATTGCTTGAAGACCCAGGAAGAGGCTTAACCCAGCTTGCAAGCTTATTGTTAAGCGCATATATCACTATAAAGGCTATGGCCCACTGGAAGAGCATGGTTCCAACGGTGTAGGTGTACTTATCTAACGGGAAGGGCTTCCACCACTCACCGGGATACCAGGTTATAGCTTGGTAGACCCACCACCCGAATATAATCGCAAACCAAACGGGGAATAGGTATATTAGCTTCCAGAACAATGGAACATCTATATCAGATACCGGACGGATATACTGCTCATAAAGCTTGTCAACACCCTTCTTTATAGCTCCATACCAGAAGAACATACCGCTTAAAAGTAGACCTACGCCCCAAACCCAGTCTTGATTCTCGAGGAAATAGGGCCTAGCAGAAGATGGAAGCCCAAGGATGGTCGTTACAATACCAACGACCAAGGCCGCCTTAGTGCGCTCCCAACCCGAATCTATAAGCACCCTAGTGGCAAGCTCAAGCATTGAGAGCAAGGAGGATAAAGCAGCGAATATCAGAGCGAGGAAGAATATCACGGCTACGATGGTTCCACCGGGCATCGTAGAGAAAAGACCTGTTAAGTGTATGAAGGCAAGACCGGTGTTACCAGACCCAACCGCCTTCATCGGGTCAGGAGAGAGCGCGAATATGGTTGGAATAACAGCTAGAGCGGCTAAAAGCGCAGCTCCGCTATCAGCAAAGCAGGTCAAGGTGCAGTTTAAAGCTATATCCTCATCATCTCTAGCGTAAACATAGTAGGTCAAAAGTAGAGCCCAACCGGCTCCAGTTGACCAAGCGGCCTGAGTAAAAGCCTCAAGCCACGTTTTACCCATTAAAATCCTATCCATATGAGGAGTGAAGAAGAACTCAAGCCCCTTTGAAGCTCCCGGAAGGGTTAGAGCTCTCGCTACAAGCACTATTAACATGACAAACAGAGTTGGGATCATTATCTTGTTAGCCCATTCCAACCCCTTATTAACCCCAGCGAGGATTATCAACGTAGCTATGATCATGGAAATCACGTGGAAGGTCATAACCTGGGCTGGGGAGTTTATGAAGTTATTCCATAAAGCCTCGGTGTTAACCCCAGGAGATATGACACCGGTAAGAGCGTAAACGAAGTATCTGACACACCATCCCATCACCACAGCATAGTAACAGGCTATAGCGTAGGAGATCCAACCCACTAGCCCTCCCATCCAGGTATACCTTTCACCCAGAAACTCCTTGAAGGAACCGATGACGCCTCTCCTCGTAGCTTTGCCCCACACAGCCTCAGCCATAAGCAGAGGAATTGACCAAACTATGAAGGCTATTATGTAAACAAGGACGAAGGAACCGCCGCCATTTGCCGCGCTTATCCTAGGGAAACGCCATATGTTACCAGTTCCAACCGCCATACCTATGGCTGCAGCTATGAGACCAAACCTTGACTTCCACCTTTCCTGTGCCATGAGCTTACTCCCCCCTTTAGCTTGGTTTCCAGGTTAAAGTCGCCTTTTAAGATATTCCCTTTCCCTCAAGAACCACCCCCTTTTCAAGAGAATCTTAAACGACCGCAGGTTCCCTTATAAGCTCATGCCTTTCAAACCTTCTGTAGTTAAGCATCTGAATCGGTATGGAGGTCTCACCGGTTAAGATGAGCTCAGCCATAAGCTTCCCAGTTATCGGACCGAACATGAAGCCGTGGCCGCTGAAGCCAGCCGAGACGTAGAACCCTTCCACCTCATCGACCTCACCAAGTATGGGTTGGGCATCAGGAGACATCTCATAGGAACCTGCCCATTGCCTAACAACCCTAAGCTCCTTCAAAGCTGGAAGCAATTTAACGAACTTCCTCGCCATCTCCTCAAGGAACATCCATGTGGAGTTAACCGCGTGCGTCTTTTCATGCTCTTTAGGACCGTAGCCCATTATGAAGCTCCCATGAGGTCTCTGCTGAATGTAAAAGTTGCCCGAGAAGGACATGAGCATGGGGTGCGAAACCCTCTCTATGGGCTCAGTGACAAGTATCTCATGTCTCTCAGGATAGATGGGTAGGTCTACGCCAACGAACTCCCCTATTCTCTTAGCGTAGGGACCAGCACAGTTAACGACAACCCTCGTCGATATATACCCTCTATTGGTCCTAACTCCCTTTATTCTATCCCCCTCAAGGTCTATACCTATAACCTCGGTAAAGTCGTATATCTTAACGCCAAGCCTGGATGCGGCCTCAGCGTAAGCGAAGGTGGTTAAAAGCGGGTCAGCATGCCCATCTCTCTGGTGAAAGGTAAAGCCAACGGCACCCTCGGTGTTTAAAAGGGGGCATATCTCCTTAGCCTCTTGAGCTGATATTACCTTAGACTTTATCCCCAAACTGTTCTGAAGCTTGACGTTCTTCTTAAGCTGCTCAAACTCGCTCTCCTTATAGGCTATCATCAGATATCCTCCCTGATGTAGCCCTATGTCAGCACCGAGCTCCTCAGATAAATTCTCGAAGATCTCTATAGAAGCTATGCCCAGACGGCAGTTCATCTCCGTACCCCACTGCGCCCTTATGCCAGCAGCACATCTTCCAGTGGAACCACTCGCTATGGTATCTTTCTCTAACAGAACCACATCCTTACAACCCATCTTAGCGAGGTTATAGGCAACCGCACACCCCTGTATACCGCCACCTATAACGACAACATCAGCAGTTTTAACGAGCATCACTCATCATCCTCGCTTTCAGCCAAAACTCCAAGCTTTATAGGCCTAATGGGAGGCCTAAAGGTTGTCATCGGAATCTCCTCTATCTTCTTCCCAGTAATGCGCGCTATCTCCCTTATGATCAGATCCCTACAGGTCCTTCCCTGACAGGGACCCATCCCTGCGCGAGTTATCCTCTTTATCTCATCAGGAGTAGTATAACCCTTCTCAATAAGCTCCCTTATCTTGCTTAGGGTAACATCCTCACAACGACAGATCACGATATCCTTCTCATCAGCCATCTTTTCTCACCACCCTTATATGCCTGATCTCCATAGCAAACTCCTTGGGAACGACCACGGAAATCACCTTCGTCCCATCCTTAAAGGGCTCAAAGACTTGAAGCACCTTACCTTTAGAAACCACCTTCCCCTCCCTATTTAGACACTCGACTTCCTCTCCCCTACTGGGAACGGGAAGAAACTCATAGGGAAGCTTAACTATCGCCTCCCTATCGGAGTAAGTCATGTCAACGACGAATACAGCCAATCCCGGGCACTTCGCCACGCATAGAGCGCACCCCGTGCACTTACTCCAGTCGATCTTGGGAAGATCATTTATATCCTCGAACTCAAGAATAGCCCCCGTAGGACAAGCGGTATGACAAGGATCGCAAGGTATCTTCTGGAAGCACTCTATTATAGCCACAGGCTTAGCCTTCATTATCTCCTCTGGAGGCGTTACCTCTCTTATCTGTTCAGGTGTAGGAACTCCTGTCCTCTCAAGCATGGTTCACTCCTCCTTCATGGCTTTCGGAAGCCCTTGCCTTATCTTCTCCGTAACAGGCCCTCTCCTGAGCCTCTCAAGCTGTGCCCAAAAACCTTCTAACCTCTCCTCATAGTCCGGCGGTCTATAACCTAAGCTTGCCGCAGCGCACAATCCCGCTATTCTTCCCTCTATCATGGCGGTAGAAGCCTCCTCTATAGCCGCAGCATCACCGGCAACGTAGAAATCGGGATGAGATGTCCTCATCTCCCTGTTCCTTACGGGAACGTAACCGCCTAGCTCAGGCACATATCTCATCTTGCAGCCAGCCTGCCAGAGAAGCTCAATAAGTGGAGAAAGCCCAACTGCAAGACATATTAGATCAGCTTCGATATATTTCTCAGTCCCAGATATGGGTTCCCATCTCTCATCTATCTGAACTATGGTCGCCCCCTCCACGTGCTCCTTACCATGAATCTCCTTAATCGTATGGGAAGTATATATGGGAATGCCTATTCTTCTTATCTTGGAAGCATGGACTAAATAGCCACCTATCTTGGGCATAGCCTCAACTACAGCCTGAACCTGAACCCCCGCCTGGGCAAGCTGATAGCTTATTATAAGACCGATATTACCCGCTCCAACCATCAGAGCCTTCTCTCCTGGTTTAACCCCATAGACGTTCATGAGCGTCTGAACAGCACCAGCCCCATAAACGCCAGGAAGATCACAATTAGGAACGGGTATGGTCTTCTCATAGGCTCCGGTAGCGATTATCGCTCTTTTGGGTTTCACCTTAAAGTACCTTTCCTCACCCGTAAGAGCGCCGAAAACGCCATCATCGGTATAATAACCTGTAACGGTAGTATTGGTTATAGCTTCAACCCTATCGCCATAGCGTTCAAGCTCTGAAAGAAGCACATCGGCTATTTTAAAGCCCCTCGTCCCAGCATATTCATCCTTGGAACCAAAGAACTTATGAGTTTGCTTGATTAACTGACCTCCAAGCCTCAAACCATCATCTATTATCAATACCCTTGCTCCAGCCCGAGCCGCCTCTATGGCAGCACACAAACCCGCAGGTCCTCCACCTACAACCAGTATATCCGTCTCTTTCAACGTATCTCACCCTTTCCAACTTGTGTCTCTATCCTCATGCCTTCTTTCAATGGAGTTATACAAACTCTGACGTTAGGAGTTCCATTCACAACCATGAAGCAGGACGAACACTTTCCAACCGCACAGAAGAAGCCACGTGGTCTTTCCAAAACCATGCTTTTCCTGTAGACCCTTATGCCGTTAGCGTGAAGCGCCGCAGCTATAGGCTCCCCCTCATAACCCTCATACTCCTTACCATCCACGTAAAACTTCACTTTCCTACCGTGTTGATAAGTTAGGATCGGATGCTCCCTTATCCATCCTCCCATCATATCACCCCTCTTAAAGATGCAATAAAATAGGTAGAGGGAGGGCTTAAACCCTCCCTCTACCTATTAATCTACCTATTAAGCTGTTGAGCATTTAGTCTTCCTGGAACGCCTGGGTTATAGTCCATGCTTGCTCCCCCATCGCTAAAAACCTACGCCTTCATTCTATATTGACACCATAAAAGAGTCAAGAGGGTTTAACATAATTTTAAAAAATATAAGCTATATAATACATTAACTTGTGAATGCATGATATCTTCGTAGCTCATACTCCAAACATAAAAACTCACATTCTTAACATTTATATCTGACTCAAGAAGATATTTCCAAACACATTGAGCATATATCATAGACGGTCTACAAATCCCTTTCATACTCCATAGAAAAGATTTTGCATTCAAGTTGGTATACTATAATGGATGTATGGAGCATGAGAAGCATAGGAGAATTATGTGAGAAACGCCTTCGCTTACATCGAGAGGTATGGAAAGGAGGGTGAGATTCTTGTCAGAACCGTACAAGAGCTTGAAGGGAAGCCCCTTTTACGCCAAGAGAAGTCCCAAGGGAGAGCTCGTTGCCATCCTCGACCTTAGGCTCGAGGGCAGGGGTTTAAAGCTTATAGTCCCTCGCTCAAGGGCCATAAGGGAGGGAGAGATTCACGAGATCATAGTCACTCAAGAGGAGGCCTCCCCCGGAGGGGAGGTAAATAGCGCTACTTATGTGGGCTTTTGGGAGGTCTCAAGAGGGGGAATAGTTGAGGTTGGGGATGAGCTCTGGATAGGTGGGATTAAGGTTGGGGTATTACTTGGTTTTGATGAAACTCACTTCCCAAACCACCTTAACATGGTCTTCAAGGGAGAGCCTTTAACCGGAAGGGATAGAGGTTTCTTTTTGGGCGATGAGGTTGTCTTCAAGGGGAGGGATGGGAACGAAAGTAAGCAACTTTAAGCTTTATAAGCGCTCTTCGTTTCACAAAATATCTCCAAGATCCTTGACTATTAAACTATCGTAGGTTAAAATATGCCTAAGCCTAAACTTGAGGGAGAAATATGGTGAGGTTTAACTTAACCAGCGCCATTAGTCTTAAGAAGGAGAAGAAGCGAATAGGGGCCAGGAGAGCTCGGGGGAGTCCCTGAGCTGACCTGTTTTTGACTTTCCTGGCCCGCTGAGGTCGAAAAGATCTCAGCGGGCTTTTTTATTAATAACTTATATCAAACTTAAAAGGGGGGCTTAATATGAGGGGAAATTTCCCAAGGAAGGTGTCAAACGAGAGCAAAGAAGGGTGGGAAACATCATGGCGATAAGGAAGGAGATTCCTATTCCCTTGGAGAGGGAGATAACGAGGATAGAGCCGAACTCCATCGTGGTTAGGGGCGTCAAAATAGAGGATCTCATCCGAGAGTGGAACTTCTCCGAAGTGGTCTGGTTTCTGATAAAGGGAGAGCGCCCCACCCCCGAAAGGGCAAGGATGCTTGAGGCGATACTCGTTGCCATGTGCGACCACGGTCCAACGCCAGCGAGCACTAAGGCCGCGAGGTTAATAGTATCAGCGGGCTCGCCCATTCAGGCGGCGATCGCTGGCGGAATACTAGCCTTCGGTGACCATCACGCTGGCGCCATAGAGCTAGCGATGAAGCTCTTCCAAGAGAGTGTTGAAGAGCTTATAGAGGAAAGAGGCCTATCCTTTAAAGAGGCAGCTCAAGCGATAGTGGACGATCACTTTCAAAGGGACAAGAAAATCCCCGGCTATGGACACAGATATCACAAGAGAGACCCTCGCCCACCCGCGCTCATATCCCTCGCACGAAGCTTAGAGGTCGACGGCCCCCATCTTAGGTTAGCAGTAGAGATAGAGAAGATCCTATCCGAGACGAAGGGGATACACATGAATATAGATGGAGCTTCCGGAGCCATATTAAGCGACATGGGCTTCCCATACCTCACGGGAAGGGGTATATTCGCGATAGGCAGGGTTCCGGGGTTGCTCGCGGAGGTCCTGCTAGAGCTTTTGGCCTACAAACCCTTCAGGAAGGATCTGTGATAGAATTAAAGGGGCGCTTTCTCCTTATAGCAAGCGCCCCAGAAAGATGAAAGGAGAGTAAGAATATGAGCGAAGAAAAGGCAGTTCTGGGTATCCTGATGCTTGAAACCCGTTTCCCGAGGATCGTCGGAGATGTGGGAAACCCGCAAACCTATCCATTTCCAGTCAAGCTTAAGAAGATAAAGGGAGCTAACTTAAGGACGGTGGTTTGGAAAACAGACCCAGCCCTTGAGGATGCCTTCGTTAAGGGAGCGAAGGAGCTTGAGAGAGAAGGCGTAAAGGCGATAACGACAAGCTGTGGCTTCACCGTGCTCTTTCAAGATAAGTTAGCTAAAGCGGTCAAGGTTCCTGTCTTCGCATCATCCCTAATAATGATACCGTGGGCTTACAGGCTTCTTAACGGGAAGATAGGGGTTATAACCGCAAACGCGGGTTCGCTCTCCCAAGCCCACATTGAATCCGCAGGGGCAAAAGACATACCCCTAGCGATAAAGGGGTTAGAAAATAAGAAGGAGTTCAGAAAAGTTATACTGGAAGACGCCCTAGATGGAGACTTCACGATAATAGAGGAGGAGGTCATTGAAACGGCAAGAAGCTTACTTCAAGAGAACCCCGATATCAAAGGGCTAGTTCTCGAATGTCACAACCTCCCTCCCTATACTCCGAGGATTCAGAGGGAGCTAGGCTTACCCGTATTCGACTTTCTATCGCTGGCACAGTTCGTTTACGACGCGATAGCTAATACTCCTTAAGCAGGTTCTGAGCAGCAATAAGCAATGGATCCCATACTGGAGCGAAGGGAGGAGCGTAAGCCAAATCAACGTAGGCGAACTCCCAAACCTTCATGCCCTTTGAAACTGCTACCGCTACCGGATTTATCCTCATCCCGCTTCCAGGCCCACCGACTATCTGCCCACCCAGAATCCTTCCCGTTTTATCCTCAGCTAATAGCTTGACGGTTATCGATGAGCCACCGGGGTAGTATCCAGCTACCGTATGAGACTCTATCACCGACTCCTTAAAGCTAAAACCTTCCGACTTAGCCTCAGCCGAGCTTAAGCCCGTCCGCGCTATCTCGAGGTCAAGCACCTTAGCTATAGCCGTCCCAACAACTCCTGGGAAAACCGACCTTTCTCCCGCAACGTTGCTTCCCGCAACCCTACCCTGCTTGTTAGCCGTGCTACCTAATGGGATATAAGCCTTCTTACCCGTGACTAGGTGAACCACGTCGGCACAATCCCCTGCTGCATATACGCCGGGGACGGATGTCTCAGAAAGCTCATTCACATCTATAGCACCCTTCGGACCTAAGGCTAAGCCAGCCTCCTTAGCTATCTCGGAGTTAGGCTTAACCCCTATGGCGAGCAGAACCATATCCACATCAATCTTACCTTTATCGGCTACCACCCTTTCAACCTTCTTTACCCCCTCAAAGCCCAAGACCTTGGTGGAGGTTAAAACCTCAATCCCCTTCTCCCTAAGATATCTTTCAACTATACCAGCCATATCCTCATCCATATTTATAAGTATCTGAGGCATGAGCTCAATCAGGAAAACCTTCATGCCAAGGGAATAGAAGCTCTCAGCCATCTCAACCCCTATATACCCTGCACCGACTATCGCCACCTTTTTCGGACTCTCTCTCTTTATATAATCTAATATCTTTTCTCCATCCCTAAGGGTTCTTAATACGAAAACTCCCTCAAGGTTAACTCCATCAAGCGGAGGAACGATGGGTCTTGCACCGGTAGCTATAACCAGATAGTCATAGTTAAATTTCTCTCCCCCTGAAATAACTAAGGAGCGCGCCAGATCTATCTCATCAACGTGAGACTTAAGCTTAAGGTCTATACCCGCCTTCTTAAAGTGGATTGGTTCCCTAGCCACCAACTTGCCCCTATCGGATATCTTGCCGCTTATAAAGTAGGGAAGGCCGCAAGCTCCGTAGGAAACGTCCTCCTCATCGGTGAACAGGATAACCTCTAGCTCAGGGTTGGTCCTCTTCGCCTTAAAGGCCGCCGACGGACCAGCCGCTACCCCCCCTATGACTATCAACCGCTTATTCATCTTCCATCCCCTCGTCTTTAAGAAATCTATCCTTTAGCTCAATGAACCTCTTAAGATCTATATAACCATAATCCAGGAGTCCGGTCAAGCCACAAGAAAGCTCAAATCTCGCAGAAGCTGGACTATCAGAAGCATGAATGGCATTCTCAGTTACGCTTCTACCGTACCTCGCCCTTATGGTGTTAGGCGCTGCCTTGGCGGGATCGGTTGCACCTATCGCTTCCCTGACCCTCCTTATGACATCCTCACCATAGCCAACTAGGTGAGTCGTCCTCCCCCCTGACATGAAGCTAACGAGATCCTCAAAGAAGGCTTTACCCCTATGAACCACGTAGAAGCTCCTCCAAAATTGGGGAGGAAGAATAACGTGAGATGCTAAGACCTCAACCTCACAGGGAAGTTCACCTATTATTCTCTCCGCGAACTCATCCGCATTAGGCTTAATCACTATGTACGTGTATTCCATGTTATATATTATACACACCTTTGGGCTGCTCTACGATAAAGGGCACGCCGAAGATAGTAGTCCTGAAGAGGCTTGACATCGATTTCCTCCATTCTCAGAGCCTCAATCGCATCGATCACAGCCTTGGCTCCAGCGATCGTCGTAGCGTAGGGCAGGTTAAGGCGAATCGCGAGTTTTCTCACCTTAGATGACTCCTCGGAGGATCCTATCCCTAATATCAGTGAGTACTCACCATGATTCACGCTATCCAAGTTCCTTAAGCTTTCACAAGCAATTCCATTCCCCCTGAGATTATTAGCTAAGTTAGATGGCGCCGATACTCCAAAGCCCATGCTCATCAACCTCTGAAGCAAGGGTATCACCCTCAAGAGCAGTTCCTCATCAACACCGATTAAAACTTTGCCCTCCCTTGGGAGCCTCATACCCGCTCCCATCTGAGCCTTAGCGTAAGCCATGGGATAGCTGTAATCTATCCCCATAACCTCCCCCGTCGAGCGCATCTCCGGCCCCAACTTCGGGTCAACTCCAGGAAACCTCGAGAAGGGCAGAACCGCCTCTTTGACAGCCACATGCTCTATCTTTACCTCATCGACTATGCCCAAATCCTTGAGCTTCTTACCTATCATAACCTTGGTGGCTATCTTAGCCCACGGCACGCCAGTAGCTTTGCTCACGAAGGGCACCGTTCGCGACGCTCGAGGGTTAACCTCAAGAACGTAAATCTCTTCACCTTTAACTGCAAATTGAACGTTTATCAGACCTATGACGTTGAGCTCCTTAGCTAAAAGTTTGGTCTGACGCTTTATTTCATTAACTATATGCTCTGGAAGTGTATAAGGAGGGATGACGCAAGCGCTATCACCGGAGTGAACCCCAGCTTCCTCTATATGCTCCATGACTCCCGCTATGACGCAGGTCTCCCCATCCGCCACGGCATCCACATCCACCTCAATGGCTCCCTCTAAGAACTTATCTATGAGAATCGGTGCCCTACCAGCCACTTCCATGGCCATATCTATAAACTTTTTCAAGCTCCTCTCATTGTAAACTATCTCCATAGCTCTACCACCGAGCACGTAGGATGGCCTCACCAGGACGGGAAAGCCGATCTCTCGAGCGACCCTTAAGGCTTCCTCAAAGCTTAAGGCAGTTCCACTGGGTGCCTGCTTCAAGCCAAGCTTTTCAAGGAGCCTTCTAAATTCCTCTCTGTTCTCCGCCCTATCTATGTCAACCGGGCTCGTTCCTATTATTGGAACTCCCCTCTTATAAAGCGGAAGGGCAAGATTAAGGGGGGTCTGTCCTCCAAACTGGACTATGACCCCCCAAGGCCTCTCCTGGCGAACTATATGAAGGACATCCTCAAGCGTCAAGGGCTCAAAGTAAAGCCTATCTGATGTATCATAATCCGTGCTAACCGTTTCAGGATTACTGTTAACTATTACGCTCTCTATACCCTCCTCCCTCAAGGCGAAGGAGGCGTGGACGCAACAGTAATCGAACTCTATCCCCTGACCTATCCTGTTAGGTCCTCCTCCCAATATGAGAACCTTTTTCTTATCAGACGACTTCCCCTCGTTTTCAACCTCATAGGTTGAATAGTAGTAGGGAGTATAGGCTTCAAACTCAGCGGCACAGGTATCAACGAGCTTGTATACAGGGAATAGCTTTCTTCTTTCTCTCTCTTTCCTCACGTCATCCTCGGTCTTACCCCAGAGATAGGCAAGCTGTTTATCGGAGAAACCATAGGACTTCGCCTTCTTAAACAACTCCTCAGGAACCTCGCTTAAGGAGCACGATGCGTAAGATTTAAGCTCCTCCTCAAGTAAAGCTATCTGCCTTATGTTGTTTAAAAACCAGGGGTCGATGCCTGTAAGTTTATATATCTCGTCCACGGAAAAGCCCCTCTGAAGGGCATACTTTATGTAGAATATGCGCTCGGAGTTAGGATGGGAAAGTTTCCTCCTTATCTCCTCATCAGTCAAGCCCTCAGGATCCTTGCCATCAGCTCCGAGACCTGATCTTCCTATCTCTAGCGAGCGAATGGCTTTCTGAAGGGCCTCCTTAAAGGTCCTACCTATCGCCATAACCTCCCCTACGGAGCGCATAGAAGTGGTAAGCTCATCCTTAGCGCCAGGAAACTTCTTAAAATCCCACCTCGGGATCTTAACAACGCAGTAATCTATCGTGGGCTCAAAAGAGGCCAAAGTCTCCCTGGTTATATCGTTGGGTATCTCATCAAGGGTATAGCCCACAGCGAGCTTCGCCGCAATCTTAGCTATAGGAAAGCCGGTAGCCTTAGAGGCTAAAGCGGAGCTACGAGATACCCTGGGGTTCATCTCTATAACGACCATATCGCCATTTTCTGGGTTTACAGCAAACTGAATATTGCTTCCGCCAGTTTCAACGCCTATCTCCCTTATTATAGCTATCGCTGCATCCCTCATCCTCTGATACTCCTTATCGCTAAGCGTCTGAGCGGGAGCAACTGTTATGCTATCGCCGGTGTGAACCCCCATTGGATCAAAGTTCTCTATGGAACATATGATAACGACGTTATCCTTTTTATCCCTCATAACCTCAAGCTCGTACTCCTTCCACCCCAAAACGGACTCCTCTAAGAGCACCTCGTGAACCATGCTCGCCGAAAGCCCGGCGCTCGCTAAAGCCTCGAGCTCTTTCCAGTTATAAGCCACGCCTCCACCCGTCCCACCAAGGGTAAAGCTCGGCCTTATGATTATGGGAAAGCCTATCTCCTCAGCTATCCTTCTAACATCCTCTATGCTTCTCGCTATCTCGCTTTTTGGAACCCTAAGCCCTATCTTCTCCATCGCCCTTTTAAAGAGCTCCCTGCTTTCAGCCTTTTTAATAGCCTCAACTGAAACACCTATCATCTCAACGCCATATTTATCAAGGACCCCAGACTCAGCTAAAGCTATAGCCGTGTTCAAAGCGGTCTGTCCACCTAAGGTAGGCAAAAGAGCATCGGGTCTCTCCTTAGCTATGATCCTCTCTACAATTTCGGGAACTATAGGCTCTATATAAGTGCGATCCGCCATTTCAGGATCGGTCATTATCGTGGCGGGATTACTATTAACCAGGATAACCTCAAAGCCATCCTCCTTAAGTGCCTTACACGCCTGACTGCCTGAATAATCGAACTCACAGGCCTGTCCTATAACTATCGGCCCTGACCCTATTATCAGGATCCTACTTATATCGCTCCTCCTCGGCATCCTACCCTTCACCCCTTAGCTCATCAGCTTAATGAAATCATCAAACAGATACTTCGAGTCGTGAGGACCAGGACTAGCTTCAGGATGATATTGAACCGAGAATAAAGGAAGCTTCGCGTGCCTCATCCCCTCTAAGGTACCGTCATTCAAGTTAACATGGGTTACCTCCATACCCGAACCAGCCAAGGAATTCACGTCGACGCAGAAACCATGGTTCTGCGAAGTTATCTCAACCCTACCGTTATCGAGGTTTTTAACCGGGTGATTAGCTCCGCGATGCCCGAACTTAAGCTTAAAGGTCTTTCCTCCCAAGGCCAAGCCGATTATCTGATGCCCTAAACATATCCCGAAGATGGGAATCTTGCCCAAAAGCTCGCGCACCTCCCCTATTATCCCTTTGATCGCCGCAGGGTCACCGGGACCGTTAGAGAGGAAAACACCTGTGGGCTTAAGGGATAAAACCTCGTAAGCTTTAGTCCATATGGGAACCACCAGGAGCTCACATCCTCTCCTTTCAAGCTCCCTTAGTATATTGAACTTAACGCCACCATCGTAAACCACGACCTTATAGGGTTTTTCCCTTTCTACCCAGATACTAGGCTTAAGATCATCTACAGGCTTCATCTTCCCACCCTGCCAGAGATAGGGCTTCTTCGTAGATATGGGTGTGGCCAAATCCCTTCCTTCCATGCCCGGAAAGGACCTAAGACGCTCCAATAGAGAGCTGGGATCCAGATCCTCAGTCGAAACTATCCCCTTCATAGCACCATAAAGACGAATCCTTCTCGTTAAGGCTCTTGTATCTACGCCCTCAACCCCTAAAACCTTAGCTTCGGCTAAATACTCAGCTAAGCTCTTCTTGGACCGCCAGTTACTTGGGAATGGGCAATACTCCTTAACTATCAACCCCTCAACCTGAATCCGAGAGGACTCCACATCCTCGTCGTTAACGCCGTAGTTCCCAATTAGAGGATAGGTCATCGTAACTATCTGCCCCTTATAGGATGGATCGGTTATTATCTCCTGATATCCGGTCATGCTGGTATTAAATACCACCTCCCCAATTGCCTCACCGCGACCGGTAAAAGAGCACCCCTCAAAGGCGGTCCCATCCTCTAAAACCAGGAGAGCCTTCATCCTCACACCTCCCCGTAAAAAAGCCCCGCCCCTCGCTAAGGGGCGGGGCTCGTCTTCTGGAGCCTCGCGGTGCCACCCTTCTTGGTAGGAAAAGATACCTTCTCCTACCCACTCAGCGGCCTTTAACGGAGCCACCCGGAAGCTCTACATTGGCTTTAAAGAAGCCTTTCTTCGAGCCTCAGCTCCGGGGCCCGTTTCAGCTTCCCTTAAATCCGAGGAGCGCTCTCAGCCCCGTGACGCCCCCTCTCTGTCGGCAAGGTGAAGCCTACTTCACCCCTTCACAGCCTTTACCCTATTAAGTTATTCTAATGTATTATACACAATGCCCTTTAAAAAATCAAGAGATATTTTTAAAGAGAAAACCGACTTATAAACTCCATTTTAGGCTAATTAAACCTCACTTCTACTGACCCAGCCTCTCTTCACGGCCTTCGACCCTATCTAGTTTGCCCTCCCACACCAAAGGTTTAATCGAGATAAAAAGCCCCTGTGCCCTTGTTTAGACACAGGGGCCTCATTTAACTTGTAATATTATTCCTATAACTTAAAGAACCTCATTGTCTCTTCAAACTTCGATATAGCACTTTCCACCGCATTGTTCGCTTTTTCAAGTTCTGGTATCACCTTCGACAGGTTTCTCATATTCTCCACCAATTCGTTCATTTCCCGCACTATCTCACCCACGCTATTCGTCACATTTTGCATAGCCGAACTCATCTCCTCCGTCGACGCGCTCTGCTCTTGACTCGCCGCCGCAAGGGACTCCGCCTTAGAGTTGATTTCCCCCGCAAGCTTGTAAATCCTCTCAAAGGCCTCCTGCGTTCTTTTAACGCCCTCCCTCGACATATTTAAGACGCTTGCGTTCTGCTTAACCATCTCGTCCACTTGCTCCACTCCATCCTTTATGCTCTTTAATATGTTCCGTATATCATTCGTAGAACTCCTGCTTTGCTCCGCCAACTTTCTTATCTCATCAGCAACGACTGCGAATCCTCTCCCCGCTTCCCCAGCGCGCGCCGCTTCTATCGCTGCGTTTAGGGCTAACAAGTTGGTCTGCTCCGCTATCGAATTTATCGCATCAACTATACTCTGTATCTGCGCAGAGTAGCTAACGAGGGAGTTAGTCACCTTCATGGAGCGCTCTGACGACTTTATCGTCTCTTCTATCTTCTCAACTAGATCCCTAACAAGCCCCAAAGAGCTGTTGATCTCGGCAAAGGTCGAGCTTGTAAGCGAGGAGATCTCCTGAGCGCTCTGAGCAACATCCTGAGCTGTTGCCGCAATCTCTTCTATACCAGAGTTCGTCTCCTCCACCGCAGCGGAAACACTTTCCGCCATCGAAACAACGTGCCCAACAGCAGAGTTCGCCCTCTCAACAACATCCTTAACATTATCAATAACCGTCGTATACGTGTCCACAGATTGATTTACTGAGACAAGCGCACTTTGAACATTGGAAAACACTTCCTTAAGCTTCTCAACCGCTCGCGATAGCGACCTGACGAGATCTCCCACCTCGTTCGCTACAGTTACATCAAACCTAACCGTCAGATCCCCTCTCTCAAACCTAGAGATACCCTCCTGGGCAGCAGAGATCTGTTTGTTAACACCCCTAAGCAGAACCAATGCCAAAGTAACTAAAATTGTAACAACCGCTATCTGAACCGCGATACTGATGGTACCAGACCTTTTCTCGTATTCGACGATCTTAGTAAGTGGAACCTTAGAAAGCAAAACCGCAACCGTCTGATTATCTATATCTTTAAAGTGACTCGATACGTATAGGTGTCCACCTTTAAGTTCGTAGTGGTTCTCATCGGATAGAAATCTATCGAAGTTGACCTCCCCTATAACGTTAAAACCCTCATCGCTCTTAAAAATCCTTGGCTTTTCCAGTTTACCTTTCTCATCGAACAAAACAGCAAGCTCAACAGGGCCTTCAAGATAATTTCGCAACTCTTTTAGGAATGCTTCATTATATATGATTCCTGCCTCAATGATGCCAATAAACTCTCCATCGACGATTATCGGAGCTATCGAACGAAAAACAAGACCAGCCATGCCTGGCTCTACACCCTCCAAGGGTTGTTTCGTCTCCTTAACCCTTCTAAGCATCTTTCTGAAGGCGATGCTATCACCGTACTTTCCCGGCGCGTGAAATCTTAGAAAAGATGTTAAATCAGCATTTATAAAGTGCATCTGATTTACACCGCGCTTCTTGTTCATTTCAAAGACCTCTTTGAGATGGTTATAAAGCCCCTCTCTGTTCTTATTCTTAAACAACTCAATTGCAGTCCTATCGACTAGAACGTCATCAACAACTATGCCCAAAATCTTGGTCGTGCGAGTTAAGTTGCCAATATTAAAAGCTATTAACTCCTGCACCTTCTTAGTCCACTGATCAAAGATACGCTGTGAAAACCTCTGATTTAAAACATAAATAACCGTAAACCCAACAATAAGCACTATAGTTAAAATTATGGGCAGGTATTTAAGCTTAAGCGACTTCACCTCTTTCCCCCCCTTTAAAAAAATTCAAAACCGTACCCATTCCTTAAATGCCTTAGAATAAATTTTACACTACTTATCAAAGCTTTTCAAGAACGGAAACCTTTAACGTTACAATCTAAAAACTGAAGACCTTCTAGTCTTACTATGCTTCCTCAAACTTTAAATACAAATAAATAGGAAATTTGCTTCGATTAAAGCATTCCTCTTTTAGAGCACTTTAAAACCATCATTGACGATCATATGCTCATATGCTATACTGTCTAACTAGGCATATAAAAGGAGGGGTAGAAGATGCTAAAGGTAACTGACAGAGCGGTAGAAGAGTTTAAGAAGCTTCTTGTAGAAAGCGATATGGAAGATTTCGCGATAAGGATATACCTCGCTGAATCATCTTGTTGCTGCGGAGGACACTATCACCTCAAGATAGTTGAGGAAGGAGAGGAGGGAGACGTACTGGTAGAGCAAAAGGGACTTAAACTATTCCTCGACCCTATAGCTTACGAGAAGCTCTCCGAGGCAACGATAGACTACGATGAGGGGTTCATAATTGAAACAAGGTGATTTTTAAGGACGCATGGAGAGGTATGAAAGGGTTTTTAAGGCCCTCTCCCAGGAAAAGAGACTAAAGGTGTTTACCCTGCTTTTAAAGATAGGTGAAGAGTGTTATGTGTGCGAGATAGCCGATGCCCTCTTAGAGTCACATTACAACATCTCTAAGTATCTCAACGACCTTAAAAGAGAAGGATTGGTAAAAGAGAAAAAGTTAGGAAAAGGGACACTTTACTCAGTTAAACCATCAGATGACGAGTTCTTAAGATGCATACATGATGCGATTTTAAGCATACCTGACTCCTGTATCGAAAGAGAGCTTCATCTTTTGAAGTTAAGGCTCTCACTGCGGGAGAAAGGCAAGTGCACCGTAAGGGTAAAGGATCCTCGTTGGCTGGAAATAATAAAGGAAATGGGAATAGGAAGTGAGGACTCCAATGTCTAAAAGCTGGTATCCAGTCATAGATTATGAGAAGTGTATAGGTTGTCTCGCTTGTGTTGAGTTCTGCCCACATGACGTCTTTGAGGTAAGCGATGGAAAACCCGAAGTTGTGAACCCAGAGGGGTGTGTGGACTTCTGCAAAGGTTGCCTAAAGGCCGCTTGCCCTGTAAGTGCCATCAGCTTCGTAGGCGATGACAAGAAGAAGATTAAGATCACTGGAGGTGAGATTCGATGAAGGGATTGTTGATGTGCGTGTGTCAAGGAACATGCCCATCTTTTCAAAAGATGAACATTTTTGAAATACTAAACACCCTAAGAAGGGAGGGGGTAGTGGAGTTTGTGGCCCTTCACCCTCAACTATGTGCCGATGATGGCGATATCTTCTTATCCATACTATCTAAGGCTAACGAGGATATAGAGAAGCTATATGTAGCTGGATGCGATCCCAAGATGCAAGCTAAGATGTTCAGAGATGCCTTTGAAAAGGCTGGGTTCGACAGAACAAAGCACATCGGCATCGATATAAGAAATATGGACACAGAACAAGCCCTTCAGACAATCAAAAGGGCCCTAGAAAGTTCCTGAGATGACCTTAAACATAAAGGGCCTCCCTTACGGATGATGGGAGGCCCTTTACTACCTTAAGCTCCTACTCCTCTATCATCCACGTTAGCGGCCAAAACCGCAACTATCTCTCCCCTATCGTTTTTAACGGGGCAGGAAATCGCGAAGGCCGGCCTGTTTGTCCCAAGGCTAACGTAGGTATCACCAACGAAGGGGCTACCCTTCAAGGCTCCCTTAAACCAAGACCTAAAGGACCAATCTACGCTTCTATCGAGCCTAGAGTCAGCGTGTATTATCTTTCCATCTAAGCCAACGAGAAGGGGCGTCTTTATGTAAGGATGCCCCTTGAAGGCGTTATCAAATATGGGAACAAGCCGCTTAAGATCCAAGCTTTTAAATTCAGGCAGTTCAGCCAGCTTTAAAAGTGTACCTAAGCTCTCCTTAGCCATGCGCTCCTTAGCATCTTCACTCCACGTTCCCCTTGTATATTGATCAGCTATATTCCTGAAGCGCGTAGCCATATCAACCAGCCTCTTTACGTATCTTTCCATCTCCTCGGTTGCGCTGCTTTGCTCGCTCACGGAAGCTGTTATCTCCTCTACACTGGCTGCCGTCTCCTGAGAGGCTGCGGCGAGCCTTCCCGCCTCCTGACTTATCTCATCTATCTTAACGACCTGTTCTTTCACCCTATCGCTTATTAAGGCTAGAGAATCCCTAACCTCTAAAAAGGCATCGGAGAAACTCCTGATAGCTGATACCACTTCTTCTCCCTTCCTGACATTTTCACGAACCAGGACGGCCCCCTTAACGACATCGTTAGAGGCCTCCTTACCCCTCTCCCTTATGCCTTTCACCAGGTTCGCAATCTCCAGCGCAGAAGAGGTAGACCTATTAGCCAGCTTCCTTATCTCCTCAGCCACAACAGCAAAACCACGTCCAGATTCTCCTGCACGTGCTGCCTCTATCGCAGCGTTCAGGGCTAGCAAATTGGTTTGCTCAGCTATCTCCGTCAGGGTCTCAACGAAGCGATTTATCTGCTCCATCTCCTCCGAAAGCTTTAAAACTTTATCTGCCGTTTCATCATTAGAGGATGCAACCTGCCTGATATCGCCTAGAAGAGAATCTACCTTATCCAAAGCTTGAGAGGCCAAAACACCCGCATCCTGAGCTAACCCCATAACCTTCGAAGCCACACCCACTATCTCCTGAGCTAAAGAGTTTAGGGCCTCTATACCGTTGGCCACCCTCTGAGCTACCCCTGATTCCTCATCAGCAGCGGAAGCAACCTCATTCATAGCATGAGATATCTCTCTCAACCCCTTCCTGTGAACCCCTATCCCATCCTCAAGAAGAGCTATGAAGTGATTGAGCTCCTCTGAGCTTCTTTGAACGCTACCAATGAGCCTAAAGAAGGCATCTAAAGCGGGAAGCATCAAATCGCGCGCTTTCGATGGGACTCCACGCCTCCTCGTTAAATAAAGATCCGCTCCGACGATATCCCCCTTACCAAACAGCCTCGCGCACTCCCCGATCTGCTCTAAGGAGATAACCTCCCTCGCTCCCCCCAAAGCCCCCAAAAGACCCAACGCCAAGCCCGATGCGACCAGAACCATAAAAAAGCCAGTTTCCCTTAAAGACCCTCGCATTAAGCAATAAGATGCAACTAAAAATTCCAGAACAAGACCTACCAAAATCAGTATTAAAAAACCTTTTAGCCTCAAGGAAAGTCCAACCTCCTTTCCGAAGATGAAATTATATAATCATAATAGCAATAGTCTTGTAAAACTTCAAGGATCTAAAGTTCGCTGTCAACTTAAGAGGGCCACGCTTGACTTTCATCTGAAACCCCACCCTCTTCCCTTCTCAAGGTTTAATAACTCCAGAACTCAATAGCGAAAGAAAAAGGGATAATAAGGGAAATCGATCGAAGATGTGGTATGTAAGAGGAGGATTTAAATGAGGCTCTTTGAGGAAGTTAAGAGGGTAAGATTCTTAAGCAGATTAAACAGGTTTACCTTGGCTGTTGAAGATGAGGGGCTCACCCTTAAGGCCTACCTTCCCAACTCAGGCAGTTTAGAGGAGCTACTTTTACCGGGAAAGGACCTGATGGTGGTACCGAACCCGAAGGGTAAGCTTCCCTTAAGGGCCGTAGGAACCCTTGATTTAGAGGGAAAGCCAATAATGATCGACTCCATAAAATCGAACGAACTTTTACCCCTTATTATCGAAAGCATCCCATCGCTTAAGGGGTATACCATCGTGCGAAGAGAGGTAAGCTATGGAAGCTCCAGGTTCGACTTCCTTCTTGAGGAAAAGGAGAGCGGAAGACACCTCCTCCTTGAGGTGAAAAGCTGCACGCTCTTTTACGAGGGCGTAGCATCCTTCCCCGACGCACCCACTGAAAGGGGAAGAAGACACATCGAAACCCTCTCAGCCCTGGGCACCGAGGCCCTTGGAGGAGTCCTCTTTCTCATTCAAAGACCGGTTAAGTACCTCGTGCCCAACTTTCACAAAGACCCGGACTTTGCAAGAGCTTTATATAGCGCCAAGGATAGGATATTGATAGAAGCCATATCCTTAGAGTGGGATGAAAGCTTGAACCTAAAGGAGGGCTCAGTGAAAGAGGTGAAAATACCCTGGGATGAAGCGAAAATCCTGCTTGAGGATAAGGGAGCATACCTGATATCCCTATTTAACGATGAGGATAGGAGCTTAAGCTTACCCAGTGGTAAAATCTTCCTTCTTCCAAAGGGGTTTTACATATATGTGGGCTCAGGGTTAAGGAAGCTCTCCTCTCGCATTAAAAGGCACTTAAGGAAGGGAGGGAAAGCCTTCTGGCACATAGACCATATAAAGAAATATATGAATATTATAGGGAGCTTTAGCATAAGAAGCCCTCTTAGGATGGAATGCCGGATAGCGAGGGAGCTTCAGGACATAGCCGATGACGTTATACCCGGGTTCGGTTGCAGCGACTGCGACTGCCAAAGTCACCTACTTTACTTCAAGAAAGATCCAAAGCTTAACGAAGGTCTCTTTAAATTGCTACTTAAGTTTCAATTTGGAACTATTAGAGATTTCATAGAAGGGCATTCATTATGATAAAATAAAAATATCGGAGGTGTTCGCCCTTGAAAAAACACAAGGTGGGTTTGATAAGGGTTTTAACCGTGGAAAGCGAAGAGATTCTAAGTTCTCATGGAAGGATATTGGAGCGAGCCTTTCCAGAACTGGAAATCTTAAGCAGGTGCATAGAGGACCAACCTAAGGGGATATATGACGAAGAAAGCGAAGAGATCGCTAAACCGAAGATAGTTAATCTGGCCAAGAGGTTAGAGAAAGAAGGGGTTGAAGCGATAATTATAAGCTGCGCAGCAGACCCGGCAGTTAAGGAAGCGAGGGAGATGTTAAAGATACCGGTCATAGGGGCTGGAAGCGCAGCAGCGAGCTTGGCTTTAACCTATGGCAGGAGGGTTGGAGTTCTCAATCTAACGGAGAGGACCCCCAGGGCCTTTAAGGAGGTTTTGGGCGAGAATCTTATAGCTGAAGACTCTCCTGAAGGGGTCAAAAACACGCTAGATCTAATGACGCAATGGGGGCAGGAAAGGGCAAGGGAAGCCGCAAAAAGACTAAAGGAAAAGGGCGCCGAGGTGATAGCCTTCGCCTGCACGGGATACTCCACTATAGGGCTTGCTACCATCTTAGAGAGGGACGTGGGACTGCCGGTGATAGATGCGGTTATAGCCTCTGGAGCGGTTACCCTTCACGCCCTTAGGAGAAAAAGAGCATGGGAGGGAGAAAGATGAGGCTCAAGGTAAACGAAGAGATGGCTGAGTGCGCAGTTTTAGGTGGAGCCTTTTTAGGAGGAGGCGGTGGAGGAGATCTTAATCTGGGGCTTGAGCACGCTAAGATGGCTTTGAAGTTAGGAGATGTAGAGATAGTTGACTTGGATTCCATCCCAAGTGACGGTTACATCGTCACAGCCTCAATGGTTGGAGCCCCAGCAGCTAAGGAGAGGTACGTCCTACCATCTCATATGGTTAAATCCTTTGAGCTTTTAATGGAGGTGGACTCCCTCAAGGTCGAAGGGATCATCTCTTCGGAAAACGGAGGGTATTCAACGATAAACGGATGGATAGCCTCATCAATATTAGGCATACCGATGGTAGATGCCCCTGCCGATGGAAGAGCCCACCCGACGGGTGTCATGGGAGCGATGGGTTTGCACAAAGTCAAGGATTATACATCTATACAAAGCGCTGTTGGAGGGAATAAGGAAGAAGGAAGATACATAGAGATCGTGATCAAGGGCTCCTTGGAGAAGGCATCGAGGATGGTAAGGGAGGCTGCTGTTCAGGCAGGAGGACTGGTTGCGGTAGCTAGAAACCCTGTTGGCATAGACTACGTTAGGAAAAATGGAGCAGTTGGAGCCATAACTCAGGCGATCGAGGTCGGAATGCTTATGAAAAAATACAAGGGTAATCCTTATAAACTTTCGGAGAAGCTCATAGAATACTTTGGCGAAGGGAATATAGTCGATAGGGGCAAGATAAGGGAGGTATCCTTAGAGACCAAGGGGGGCTTCGACCTTGGAAAGATACTGGTAGATGGAGAAAAAGATAGCTATGAAATTGCCTTCTGGAACGAGTTCATGACGCTTGAAAACCTTGAAGGAAAACGATTTGGCACCTTCCCCGACCTTATCTCCATGATAGAGCTTGAAAGCTCCCTCCCATTAACATCAGCGGAGGCTAAGAAAGGAATGGAAGTCATACTTCTTTTGATCCCAAAAAGCAGGATAATACTGGGCGAGGGGGTTAAAGACCTTGAGCTTCTTAAGGAGGCGGGAAGGGTGATAGGCAAAAGTCTTTTGGGAGGTGAAACATCTTGTTAAAGCAGGTTATAGAGGCCTATGACCTACTTGATAGCGCTTACGTAAACGGTGAAAGGGTAAGGGAGGCGCTGATAGGAAGAGGGCTTAAAAGCGTAGAGGTTAAGACCATAAAGGGCGATAAGGGAACGACGGACTTCATAAAGGTGGTAATTCCTGGAGCTAAAGGGAAGACCTCGGGGGGAAGGGCTCCTACCTTAGGGATAATAGGTAGACTAGGAGGCATAGGAGCGAGGCCTGAGAGGATAGGATTAGTGTCAGATGCCGATGGTGCGATAGCCGCTATAGCGGTAGCCTTCAAGCTCGGGGATATGATTAGAAACGGAGACAGCCTTGAGGGAGACGTCATAATCGCAACCCACATCTGCCCAAACGCGCCAACGCAACCTCACGATCCCGTCCCCTTCATGGGATCACCGGTTGACATGGCAACGATGAACAGGTACGAGGTAGACCCAGCGATGGATGCCATCCTCTCCATCGATACCACGAGAGGCAACAGGATAATAAACACAAGAGGATTCGCGATAACGCCAACGGTAAAGGAGGGGTGGATACTCAAGGTCAGCGACGACCTTCTTAACATTATGCAATATGTCACCGGAAGATTACCCGCGGTGGTCCCCATAACCATGCAGGATATAACCCCCTATGGTAACGGAGTTTATCACTTAAACAGCATCCTTCAGCCGGCGACGTCAACGAACGCTCCGGTGGTTGGAGTCGCCATAACCGCGGAGGTCCCCGTTCCCGGATGCGCGACTGGAGCGAGCCAGGCGGTGGATATAGAACTAGCCGGAAGGTTTTGCATAGAGGTAGCCAAGGAGTTCGGGAGGGGAAAGGTTAAGTTCTACGATGAGGAGGAGTTTAAGAGACTGGTTGAGCTTTACGGTCCGATGAACCACCTTCAGGGAAGGGAAGGATCAGGATGAAAAGGCTTGCCTTAGTGACCATAGGGCAATCCCCGAGGGTAGATGTGGTCCCAGAGATAAAGCCCTACTTGGGAAACTTGGAGATATTGGAGGTTGGAGCTTTGGATGGGCTCTCCCAAGAGGAGATAGAAGCGCTTCACCCGAGGGAGGAAGACGAGGTCCTGGTAAGCAGGCTGAGGGATGGAAGACAGGTCAAGCTAAGAAGAGATAAGATAGAAGATAGGTTGAAGCTCCTAATAAGAGAGATCGAAGATAGGGTGGACCTGATAGGGCTTCTTTGCACCGGCAAGTTCGAAGGTTTATCCTCAAGAAAGCTCCTCGTTGAGCCATCCTTAATCCTCACCAAGGTGGTTGAGTCGCTAAACGCCGCTACCTTAGGCATACTCATACCCGATCCAGCTCAAGAAGGGATGACGCTTGAAAAGTGGAGGGGAAAAGCTAAAGAGATTGTTATAAGAAGCCTCTCACCTTACGAGAGCACTAAGGAGAGCTTCGCGAAAGTAGCGCCCGACTTCAAAGAATGTGATCTAATAGTTTTAGACTGCATAGGCTACAGCCTTGAGGTTAAAAGAACCCTATCGAGCCTCACGGGAAAACCTGTAATCCTTCCCAGAACGCTCATGGCGAGGGTAATAGGGGAATTAGCAGAGGGGTGATCCTATTTGAAGCTCAAGATCGACGAAAAGCTCTTTCATGCCTGTGAGATAGCCTTAAGGGAGTGCATGGGGGTTAAGGAAGAGGAGACCGTCCTTGTGATAACCGATGAGGAAAGGAGAAACATAGGCTTGCACCTCTGGGAGAAAGCCAAGGAGCTTAAAACCGAAGCCATATACGTGGAGATTATCCCCAGAAAGATGCACGGTGAGGAACCACCTTTACCTATAGCGGAGGCCATGAAGACCGCTGATGTGGTCTTAGCTCCCACGTCGAAATCGATAACCCACACCATGGCTAAGAAGGAGGCCTGCGAACATGGAACGAGGGTTGCAACCCTTCCTGGCATAACCGAGGAGAGCTTCATAAGAACAATGAGCGCTAACTATGAGGAGATGCTTAATTTAACGAACAGGATTGGGGATTTGCTCGATGAGGGAAGCGTCGTCGAAATAATGAGCCCCTTGGGAACGAACCTATCTTTATCGATTAAAGGGAGGAAGGCAAAAAGAAGCACAGGCATATATAGAAAACCTGGGGAGTGCGGAAACCTTCCTGGAGCGGAGGCCTTCATCGCGCCCATCGAGGAGGAAGTTAACGGCGTAGCTGTGATAGATGGCTCAATGGCGGGAATAGGAGTCCTCAAGTCACCGATAAGGCTCGTCATCGAAGATGGAGCGGTCAGGAAGATAGAGGGAGGTGATGAAGCTGAAAGGCTAAGGGAGATCCTTAAAGAGCACGGCGCAGAGTCAAGAAGGATAGGAGAGTTGGGGATAGGGACCAACCCTAATGCGAGGATAAGCGGAAACATACTCGAGGATGAAAAGGTCTTAGGGACGGTCCACATCGCTTTAGGAAGCAATTACGACTTCGGAGGCAAGATCAGAGCTTCAATCCACCTCGACGGCATCATTAAAAGCCCCACAGTCCTGATCGATGGGAGACCTCTCCTGAGAGAGGGTAAGCTCGCTATTTAAAGGAGGGAAAAAAGATGGAAGTAAAGAGACACCCCTCAGCGCTTGAGCCCTCCGTACTGATATTAAACATAGCCATGGCGGTTTTCGGAACGATAATAGGGCTTGAGCTCATCACGCGTCTTGGGATATCAACCAACACATCGATAATCGGCGCCTTAATGGCTATCATACTTGCAAGGTTACCAATTATGGCTCTCCAAAGGTTCTTGGATATAAACAGACAGAACTTAGTTCAAACCACGATATCTGGCGCTACCTTTGGAGCTGCCAACGCCATATTCCTTCCAGCAGCTATACCCTGGCTGCTCGGGAGACAAGACCTGGTTATGCCCATGCTAATAGGCGCCTTCTTAGGAGCTGTGGTAGACATGACGATAATATACTGGCTCTTCGACACAAGGATTTTCCCAGCTAAAAGCGCCTGGCCTCCGGGAATCGCTACCGCTGAAACCATCCTCGCAGCTGCACAGAAGGGCAAGAAAGCGCTTTACCTCATCTATGGGATGATTGGAGGGGGAACGCTCGCCTACCTCGGCATACCCGCTGATGTAGCAGGTGTTGCATGGATAGGAAATATATGGGCCTTGGCCATGTTCGGGATAGGCTTAATAATACGAGGGTACTCCGTTAAGCTCTTTGGGATCGACATAAACAAGCTATACATCCCTCACGGGATAATGATAGGAGCTGGCGTCACCGCCTTGGTTCAGATAATCCTGATCTTAAGCAAGAAGAAGGAGAGCTTGAAGAAGGAACACATGGATTATGAACCCTCCCGTCCAGATAGAATGATCGGCTACGGCTTAGGTTGGGGCTTCCTGCTTTACATAGCCATCGGGCTCTTGATAGCGGTCTTCGGAGGGCTCTACACTCAGATGTCCGGAACGATGTTCATCTGGTGGATAATATTCGCAGCGATAGCGGCTTTAGTATCGGAGCTCATGGTTGGCCTATCGGCGATGCACGCCGGATGGTTCCCGGCTTTCGCAACCGCCTTGATATTTTTAACCATAGGTATGCTTATGGGATTTCCACCCATAGCCTTAGGGCTGCTTGTCGGATATACAGCCTCAACCGGACCAGCCTTCGCCGATATGGGATACGATCTTAAGGCGGGATGGATAATAAGGGGATATGGAAAGGATCAAGCCTTTGAGATCGAGGGAAGAAGACAGCAGTATATAGCTGAGCTCACCGGTCTCGTCATCGCAGCTGTAATGGTAGCGATTTTGGCGAAGACCTATCTCGTCCAGGATCTTGTCCCACCCGTCGATAGGGTATACGTTAAGACCATAGAGGCAGGGGCTAACCCCCAGATAGCTAAATACTTGATCCTATGGGCGATCCCCGGAGCGATAATTCAGGCCATAGGTGGACCTGATAGGCAGATAGGGATCCTTCTTGCAACGGGACTGCTCATAATGTACCCTTTAGCTGGGTTCACGGTTCTTGCAGCTTTAGCCGTGAGGCTCGCCGTAATCGCCAAGTTCAAGGATGAGGGACAAAACGTGCTTTACGTCTTGGGAGCTGGCTTTATAGCGGGAGCGACCTTAGTGAGCTTCTTCAGGTCAACCTTAAGGCTTGGAAAGAAGTGAGAGCGCGATGACAGCTTACGAGTTTGAGCTTGGTTTAGCGTCAAGGAAGTTAATAAGAGACATAATGGATGTTCAACCCGGAGAAACTGTAGCTTTAACGGCCGATACCCTATCCAGTGAGGCTGTGGTAAACGCAACGGCAAGAGCGGTCTTCGAGGCCGGAGCTAAGCCCTTAGTGATATGGGTATCAACGCCCCTTGGCGTTGGAAAGGCTGCAGACCCCTATCTACCCCAGAAGGCCCTCATAGGCGCTTTAAACAACGTGGATGTTTGGATAGAGTTTAACTATCAATGGCTCCTTTACTCCACCGTCTTCGATAGGGTAATCGCGGAAAACAAAGATCTAAGATATATATGCTTAGTTGGAATGAACCCGGATATGATGATAAGGACCCTAGGCAGGGTTGAGATAAAGACGTTAGCTCAATTCCTTAAGAAGGTCGCGGAGATAACGATGAAGGGGAAGCGCGTCAGGATAACCACACCCGCTGGAACGAACGTCGAGTTTGAGAACCATCCCCAAAGGCCTCCCATCGTCCACTCTGGCTATATCCCCAAGGGAACCTATGGGATGCTCCCGGGACAGATAAGCTGGACGCCTAAGCTTGAGACGATAAACGGCACGATAGTCTTCGATGGCTCGGTCTACCCCCCGATAGGGCTTCTCAGAGATCCGATAAAGCTCACCATAGAAAGGGGAAGGATAGTCAAGATAGAGGGAGGAAAGGATGCTCAGGAGTTCGAGGGATGGCTTAGGAGTTTCAACGACCCAAATATGTATCAGATGGCGCACATCTCATATGGCTTTAACCCTGGAGCCAGGCTAACGGGGGACATCGTTGAGGATGAAAGAGTGTGGGGAGCGACCGAGTGGGGCATAGGAAACATAGGTCCTCGCTTGGTACCAGATATCCCTGGCGGAGTGCCAGCATCCTCCCACACTGATGGCATATGCCTCAACTCGTCAGTATGGATAGATGACCTTCAGATAACCGATAGAGGAAAGGTTATAAACCCACCTGAGCTCGTAGAGTTAGCTCAGAAGGTTAAGGGGTAAAATCAATTAGGGGGGCTTTGAAAGCCCCCCTAAACTATATTAGCCTCCCTCTCCTTAGCCTCAAGAAAGGCTTTCCTAATCTCCTCCCTTAGCTTATCATCCTCAAAGACGATCAAGGTAGCTCTCGCCAAAGCCTTGGCTCCGATGATCAAGCTCTCGTGAGCCTTCCTTGATTTGGTAAGCTCCGCAAACTCCCGAGTGTGAAGGGGAACCTCCCTTCCCGTCACGTCTAAAACGGGCTGCAAGGCAGGGCACCTCTGACTAACGTTTCCCATATCTGAAGATCCCATCGCCTCAGGAGGCTCAGATAAAGTCACGCCTAAATCAAGAAGCACTCTTTCAAATAGCTCCTCAGCCACGCTGTTAGGTAGCATATTGTCGAAGCTATACTCATAATTTCTCCATACTACCTCAGTAGCGGTAGCTAAAGCGGCTCCACGAGCGCAATCCAAAACCTGATCCACGAGCTTCTTAAGATAGCTTCTCCATGGAGCCCTAAAGTAAAACCTCGCTATAGCCTTCTCCGGAACTATGTTGGGAGCATCCCCTCCCTTGACTATTATCCCATGCATCCTTACCTCAGGCCTAACGTGCTGCCTGAGCATATCTATAGCGTGAAAGAAAAGCTGAACGCCGTTTAGGGCGTTTCTGCCCTCCCATGGAGCAGAAGCGGCGTGAGATGATTTCCCCCTAAACTCAAACTCAAGGGCATCCAGCGCAAGCGAGCGATACTTGACGAAGGACTTCCCACCTCCAGAGTGAATCATCATGGCCAGGTCAATATCATCGAAAACCCCTTTATCGGCCATAAGGACCTTAGCGCCGTTCGTCTCCTCCGCTGGAGTTCCTATAACGAGGAGTTCCCCCTTCGTTTTACCATCCCTTAAGATGCGAGCGATAGCTACACCAGCCAAGGTAGACATAGCACCATGAAGGTTATGCCCACAGGCATGCCCTATCTCGGGAAGAGCGTCATACTCAACTAAAAGAGCCACCTTAGCCTTACCTTCACGCTTAATCCTCGCACAGAAGGAGTGAGGTATATCCAAAAAGGGAAGCTCAACCTCAAAGCCGTGCTTCTTAAGAAGATCAGCGTGCATCTTGCTTGAGCTTTCTTCCTGGCCAGAAACCTCAGGATTATCAGCCAAGCGATCGCTTAAGGCTATGGCTTCACCTGCATTCTCGTCAACCGCCTCATCAAGCAAGCGAAATAGCTCCTCATAATACCCTTTTAGCATCGCTTACCTCCTCAATATGAACCCCACCGAAGGGCCAATTATCTTGCCATCTTCAACAGATATCTCCCCGTTTACTATAACGTACCTTATACCATCAGGAGGAAGGGTAGGATTACTGAAGGTAGCTCTATCTGAAAGACGCAAGGGATCAAATATAACCACATCCGCGAAAGATCCTTCCTTTAACTCTCCTCTTCCCTCGAGAAAGGCGTTCTCCCTAGGAATAGTTACAACGTGCTTTAGCGCCTCCTCCCAAGGGTAACCAGCCTCCCTAAGCCATAGCAAACCTCGAGGGAAAGCGCCAGCAGCGCGAGGGTGCCCCCAACCTCCCTTTATGACCCCATCCGATGCCACAGCGCACATAGGGTGAGAAAGACAAAGTCTCATTTCCTCTTCATTCATAACATGCGCCACAACCAAGGTCTCTGGGGCTTCCTTTCTAAGAAGGTTAAAGAGATCCTCATTTAGACGCATGCCCTTGAACTTCCCGCTTGCCACCTCTATGAAATCTAACCCCTTGCCCCATCTCTCCTCAAACCCCGGATCGAAGACCGCCGAACCTATATGAGTGCAGAAGGCAGAATAAGGGTAGCTATCGAACTTGACATCGACACCCCTTAAGACGGCATCTTCTATGATATTTAATGCCTCCTTAGCATAACCAAAAGCGGTCATACTCCCAAGATGAGATATCTCAACCCTTAGCCTCAGATCTTCCGCCAAGGCAATGGCCTCCTTAAGGGCATCGATGCATTTAGGACCATCATGCCTTATATGTATCGAAATAAATCTCCTATCAAACCCCTTAAGAACCTGAGCTAACCCATATATCTCATCCTGCGAAACGTTAGGAGTATATTCAAGCCCAAAGGAAAGCCCAAAAGCCCCCTTCTCAAGCTCCGATCGCAAAAGCTCTCTCATCGCTTTAATCTTCAAGGGGGTCGCTCTCTCGTAAACATCAGCTATCCCCACAGCCCTCCTTAGGGCCGCATGGGGGGTTAGAAAGCATAGGTTTATAAACCTCTCCCTAAGCGAGCCTTCCACATCATCTAAGAGAAGGCCCGAACCGCAATTGCCAGATATCGCTGTGGTAACGCCTTGAAGGAGAAGAAGCTTCTGTATCGTAAGGGTATCGCTTGGGTCCTCCTCAACGTGAGCGTGAATGTCTATAAATCCAGGTGAGACGATCAAACCACAAGCGTCTATGACCCTTTTCCCTTTAACAGGAGCGTAAAGATCCTCTATCCTCTCTATAATTCCCTTATTTATAACTAAAGTAGCCTCTTTAAAGGTCTGGGACTCACCATCCCAGACCTTATCGCTTTTTATGACAAGATCGGACTCAAACATGACCGGATCACTGATAACCTATAAAGGTGGCTATCGCTAAGAAAAGCATCTGAACTGGGAAGATGAGCAAGAAGAAGGGAGTGAAGAACCTCCACCATCTGTCTATCGGAACCTTAGCTATGCTACAGATGACGGGAAGAAGGGTCGTAGGCCAAAGAAGGTTAGAGAAGCCATCACCGTATTGGAAGGCCAAAACCGCAGTTTGCCTGGTTATCCCAAGAAGATCAGATAAAGGAGCCATTATGGGCATAGTAACGGAAGCTTGACCCGAACCCGAGGGGATGAAGAAGTTTATTATCGTCTGAACGACCAGCATCCCCTCAGCCCCAATCCAAGGAGGGAGCCCCTCAAGAGGCTGAGATAAGCCATATATAACCGTATCAATTATGCGCCCCTCTCTTAGCACTACCAATATAGCCCTTGAAAGACCGATGACCAAGGCGCCAAAGACTATATCCCTTGCTCCCTCAAGAAAGGTTTCCGCCAGCTTATTTGGAGTGAAGCCCGCTATAAGCCCACAAATGACTCCCATCAAGAGAAACAGCCCAGCCATTTCGTTGAAATACCAATCAAGCTTCATAACCCCCCAGATAAGAACAGCTATTGTCGAGATAACTACGGCGAAGATGAGCTTCTCCCTCACGGTGAACTCCCTTTCGATAAGCTCATCGTGCTTCAAGGCCAGGATGCCCATATCCACACCATACATGAAGCTTTTAGAGGGATCTTTCTTTATCCTCTTAGCGTACCTTATGGTCCACCACACGGCGAGGGTAACGAAGGTGAACCAGCTAACTATTCTAAAACCGAGTCCTGAAAAAAGCGGTAATTCGGCAAACTTCTGAGCCAAGCCAACCGTAAAGGGGTTCATAAAAGCAGCAGCAAATCCCATTCCTACACCGAAGCAAACCATGCTCAAACCTACGATAGCATCATACCCCATGGCTATGGCAAGCCCAACGAAAAGTGGAATAAAACCAAGGGTCTCCTCAAACATCCCAAAGACCGAACCGCAGGTGGCGAAGAAGTACATAAAAACTGGAATCATCACTATCTCCTTGCCCTCGAGCTTCCTAAGCAGAAAGCCTATGAAGGAGTGTAAGGCACCGGTCTTAAGCACGGTATAAAAGGCAGCGTAAACTATAAAGACGAAGAATATAACTTCAGCGGCATCGATCATCCCCTTCTGAACAGCTATAAAGACGTTGAAAGGCCCAACTGGACTTGGATCAACGTGTTTATAGGTACCAGGAACCACGACCGTCCTATTGGTCTTCGGATCCTTTACCCTGTCAAACTCTCCAGCGGGTAGAGCGTAAGTTAATATCGCTGCAATGATAACCAAGGAAAAGAGTAAAACGAAGGTATGGGGCACGCGCACTCTCATAAAAGCTCTCCCTCCTTTCTAAGCTAAGAAGCTTTTTAAGATAATCGTAATTGAGACTACTCTATCTTGTCAATAATCTTAAGAAATTATTTTACTCTATATCATCTCTCCACATGAACGGAGGTTTAGCTCTACCGTAAAGCGCGTGCTCCCTTTTACCGACCCACGCCCAGTTCTGATTACCGTAATCGTAGTGCCACCACTCATCGATGTAGTTCGTGAACCCCACTGAGGCAAGAAGGTTAAAAAGAAGCCTTCGATTCTCCAAGGCCTCCTCTTCCTCCCTTGAGAGCCTCTTACCGCTTTCCAAGAGCTCCTCAAAATAAGTGGTTCTCGATCTTTCCGTCGGATCATCGTACTCCGTGCCCATGTTAAGGAGCCTCCCCCTATCATCCGCAATGGTAAGGTCAACAGCCCCTCCGGTATTATGAGGGGAGGGTCGCAACGGATCCTTAGAGGGCAAGGCAACGAAGGTTAAGGTTCTTCGAACGATCTCCTCCTCCGACTCAGACGGATACTCTCTTCTTAATCGCTCCTTCAATGTATCAAACAGAGACTGCTGAACTTGGATCGGCCTCCAAGCGTCGAAGATGACGAACTTGTACCCCGGAGGTAAAAGATCGGCTGCTTCAACCAGTTTCTCATACACGCTCTCCCTAACGTAGCACTCAGGAAGGGCTCCTCTTATCCCTTGGATAAAGTACTCTGGATGGACTATTATCCTCTCAGGGTATAAGCTTAACGGAACTAACCTCTCACCGTTTTCCCTTATGGGTATTCTTCGCACCTCTTCCCAGACCCATCTCTCAATCGGATTAGATATGGGGATCTTTTTAAAGTCCTTCATACGACCCTCAGCCCCTTAAGCCTTGGCCTTATTAATGAGATCATAATACTCACCCAACAAGCTCCTTAGCTCCTTTTCCCTGTCTCCCTTTGGAGCCATAGCGTAAAGTATCACACCTACCAGAGCCCAAACCCCCAAGATGAGGTACTCCTCAGGCCACACGAGAGACAGAGATGTCCCAGGAATCAGAGTAGCTAAAGCTATTATAATCGCAACTACCCCTCCGATTAAAGGCAAAGCCGTAGTCGAAGCCCTATAGGCACCCTTAAGATGCGGGTATTCCTTCCTTATCTTAACCAAGCACAGGGTGGCTAACACCCACGCTATCGCTATTGTGAATCCTCCCATATCTAAGAACCACACTATAGCTCCCTTCCCTAACCAACCCAGACCTAAAGTGAAAGCGAGGGTCAAGAAAAGGGCATTCGTAGGCGTCCCATATCTTGGATGCGTCTTAGCAAAACTGCTTGGAAGTATCCCCGCACGCGCTAAGGATAGTATCAATCTAGGCGTAGCGGCGAAAAGCCCAAGGAAGCTTGTGACCAAACCAAGAACTGATATGAAATAGGCCCCCCACCCCAAGGCAGGGAATCCAGCCACCTTAAAGGCATCTATCGTCCCCAGCTTCAGTTTAGCGGTCTCTTGCCAAGGTATAATCCAAGCGGAAGATAGTAAGACCACAGTATAAAATAGCCCTGCTAAAACAACAGATAAGATAACGCTTATACCGATCTTCCTCTGAGGCATATTCGCTTCCTCAGCTAACACGGCAACAAGCTCAAACCCCGTTAGATATGTCATAGCTGGCAAGACAAACCTAATCGTGGAGAAGAAAGGATCCATATCCTTTCCCCAGGCTGGCCAGAAGTTCGATAACTTCCCATGGCTGAACCCGACGACAGCCAAGATCGCCCCTAAAGTTATCATTATACCGAACATGACCAACTGAAGCCCAGATGCCAAATGTACTCCGTAATAATTCACAAAAAACACCAATAGCGTGATGGCGATACCTATTATAAGCTCGGGCAAATGTATCTTGGTCCCAGCAATAACGTAATATGGACCTTGCTCAAGCTGGGGAAAGATCCATGACAGAAGCAAGCCTGAGGCTGTCACATAGAAGGCCAAAGAAGCCAAATAAGCACCTACCAAAGACCAACCTGCTATAAAGGAGGTGGTTTTACCGAAGGCAACGTAGGTGTAAACCACTTCTCCACCAGCTCTAGGGAAGATGGTGGACAGCTCAGCGTAAGCTAAAGCGATTAAGCTGGCGAGGAAGGTTGCCGCGACGAAACCAAATATCTCCCCTCCCGCTCCGTAGGCTGCGAAGAACCTGCTGTTCGTGTAAACCCAGCTAGTTCCTATAACTCCCGCAGCCCCCAGAGCAACAAGACCAGCGAAACTGATCCGCTTTTGAAGCTCCGCCATAGGCAATCACCCTCCTTTCTAACCTTTTACTTCCTTTTCTCCTCGATAACCTCGAGGAAGGCTTTAACAACCTTAGGATCAAAGAGCCTCCCTGACTCCCTCTTTATATACTCGATGGCCTCCTCCTCGCTCCAAGCCTTTCTATAGGGCCTGTCGTGGGTTAAGGCATCGTAAACGTCGACAACGGCGAATATCCTCGCTGGCAAGGGTATTTCCTCCCCCTTCAAACCCTTAGGATAACCGCTTCCATCCCATCTCTCATGGTGATAGTAGGGTATATCTAGCGCAGGTCGAAGATACTCTATCTTCGAAAGAAGTTCAAAAGCGTATACAGGATGCTTCTTCATGATCTCCCACTCCTCATCGGTAAGCTTATCGGGCTTTAGAAGAACGCTATCGGGTATAGCTAGCTTTCCCAGGTCGTGAAGCAAGGCTCCCCTGCGAATGTTAAGAAGATCATCGCCCTCTAAGCCAAGCTTCTTAGCGATCTTTAAGGTGAGGGCCACTACCCTCTCACTGTGCCCCTCGGTCTCCCTATCCTTCAACTCTAAAGCCTTGGCGAGAGCCTCTATGGTAGACTCGTAGGCCTGAAAGAGCTTGACGTTCGCTTTCTCAAGATCCGTCAAAAGTTCCAGGTTATCGAGAGCTATAGCAAGCTGATTAGTCAAGGCCTCAAGAAACGATAACCAATCCTCCTTAATCTCCAAGGGCTTTCTGGCGAAAAGCTCTAGCACACCCAATATTCTCCCTTTACTTATCAAGGGAGCAGCAACGTAGCTAACGAAACCCTCCTCCTCAAACACGTCCAATCTCGGTTCAGCCTCATCGAACTTCTCTAACCAAAGGATCCTCTTCTCTAAAGCAGATTTTCCCGCAATTCCCTCGCCGAGTCTTACAACCCTATCCTTAATGCGATGACCAATAAGTCCCCTCCCAGCCACATACTCCAGCTCCTTCGTCCAAGTGTTAAGCTTCAAGAAGGTTGCCGCATCTACTTCCAACGCATGAATCACCTCATTGAGAATAACATTGAGAGTAAGATTCGGATCCAAGCTTCCCGTTATAGCCAAATCTATATTACGCAGCGCCTGAAGCATCTTTAACTTCTTCTGAGACTCCTCAAATAGAAAGGCGTTTTCCAGGGCCGAAGCAGCGATATTAGCCATCACTTGAAAGATCTCCTTAAGATCCTCATTGAAAAAGCCAACACTGTCGCTATAAACCGTCAAAACTCCATAGACCCCGTCCTTCAATATCATGGGGAAGGATGCTACGCTCCTAAGCTTGAAGGCTAAGGCCTTTTCTCTCCATGGAGAGAACCCCCCATTTAAAGTTACATCCTCTATAACTATCGCCTCTTTTTTACTTATAGCCCTACCCGTAGATCCCCTGCCGTAGGGGGTGTCATCCCAACGTATGATTAGATCCTTAACGTAGTCGTGATCTTCAGGATACCAAGCGAGGATTCTAACGCTACCATCGCTCTCCGCTCGACCTATCCAGGCCAAGCTTACTCCAAACTCCTTAACGCACATTTCGGTCACCTTGCGAGCCCGAGCTAAGGGTTCCAGCTTTTCTGAAACTAACCCCCTCGTTAACTCGTAAAGAACCCTTAAGGTTCTATTTTGAAGCTCAAGCTGGGTTATATCCTCACCAACGCTTAAAACCCTAACGATCTTCCCTGACTCATCATAAAGAATCGTATTTCGCCAAGATATTACGCGCTCCTTTCCGCCCTTAGTAAGAACGGGATTAACGTAATACTCAACGGGCTTAAGCTCACCCCTCATTATCATCTCAAAAACCCCTTTAACTTCGCCTCTTACCCTCTTAGGTATAAAGTTATCAAACCAGTCCTTGCCCAAGATATCCTCCTTGCTACACTCGAGAATCTCACACCCCTTGCGATTTATGAATACCACCCTTCCGTCAACATCGAGGGACAGAACTATAACATTAAGTAGATTTAAAAAATCATACGACTTATCAAAGCCTCCACTAAAAGCAAGGCATTCACTCACTTTCTTTCCCCCCTTAGACATTATATCACAATACCAATCTTTAAAGATCAACTTAAACTCCATTGACACAGAAATAGGCCCGTGATAGAATAACTTTGCTTAGTTTAGCACCAAATGAGCTAAAATTACGTTAATAAAATCTATTTCAAAAAAAAGGGGGGGCAATTGTGAAAAGTTTAAAAAGTAAGATGCTTATCTTCCTACTTGTTCCTCTGATAGCCATTTCCGTTGTGATAGAATTCGTAATCTTCAACAGGTTAAACTCATCCTTAACCTCCATGATGGGGGAAAATCTGGGAGAGATATCTCAAAAAGCCTCAGACATCCTAGATGAGTGGCTATCAGGGATGATAAGGGAAGTTAAGGCGTTTGCTAAAACCAACGCAGTCATAGACGCCTTAAAGAGCGGAAGCTGGGATTACCTGATGAAGGAGTACTTCCCTTTCCAACTTAAAGATAAACCCCACATCGAGATGGCCTTCATAGCTTACCCCGATGGAAGCGCACCAACTACCTTAGGAAACGTAGTCAACGTAAAAGATAGGAAGTACTTCATCGAGATAATGCAAGAGGGAAAGGAGATAGTCATAAGCGACGCCTTGATTTCAAGGGCTACCAATAGACCCGTCTTCGTGATCGCAGCAGCCGTGAAAGATAAGGAAGGGAAAACCCTGGGGGTTTTAGGTCTAACCATAACGCTTGAAGCCATAAGCAGAATAGCTCAAGATGTAAGGGTCGGAAAGAACGGTTTTGCCTGGGTAGTTGACTCAAGCGGAACGGTTTTGGCTCACCCAAAACAGGAGCTTTTAATGAAGCTAAACATAAAGGAGGCTTCAAAGGCGGGCTTCAAGGGGCTTCAAGAGGTCTCAAGGAGCATCCTCGGAGGAGAATCGGGCATGGCCCGGATAACGCTTCCCGATGGCTCGGTAAGTCTTATATTTTACTCACCCATACAAAATGCCAAGGGGTGGGCTTTCCTCGTAGAGCTTCCTGAAGTAGAGATAACCGGAAGGGTTAAGAGCATAACCAATACCCTTATACTTATGCTCTCTATAATGACAGGCGTAATCGCGCTGATAATACTATTCGTTAGCTCATCGATATCGAAGCCCATAAGGGGTCTAGCTCAAGTTGTGGCCTCCTTCGGCGAGGGAGATCTCACGGTTAGCTTCAAGGCATCTGGAAGAGATGAGGTTGCTCAAATAGCTCAAGCTTTAGAGCGCGCGAAGGAGAACTTGTGGGAATTGGCGAAAGCTATACTCGAGGGGGCAAACCAGATAAGCTCCTCAGTGGAGAGCTTAGCTCAGAACGCGGAAGAAATAAGCGCCACAAGCGAGGAACTCTCAGCTCAGATGGAGGAGATAAACAAATCCGCTCAAGATGCCTCAGCATCCATAGAGGAGGTTACGGCGAGCACGGAGGAGATAGCGTCAAGCGCCCAGAACTTAGCTAAATCCGCTCAGGACTTAACGGAAAGGGCAGGGGAGATTAACAAGAGCGCGAAAGAAGGGGAGAAAGGATTAAACCTTATAGCGGATGTTATAAATCAGACGAAGGAGAAGGCGAGGGATACAGAAAAGGCGGTAAGGGAGCTCGCGGAGATGGCCAAGAACATCGGTGAGATAGTTGAAACCATAAGCTCGATAGCGGAGCAGACCAACTTGTTAGCCCTAAACGCAGCGATAGAAGCGGCGCGCGCTGGAGAGGCAGGGCGCGGTTTCGCCGTAGTTGCCGATGAGATAAGAAAGCTCGCTGAGGGAAGCAAATCGGCCACAAGCAAGATAGCTCAGATACTTGGCCAGATACAGCAAGGAGCTGAGCGAGCGAGTCTGGCAACAAGCGAAACAGCCAGGGTCATAGAAACCGCCATGGAAAGCTCCACAAAAGTCAGGGACATGCTCTTAAGCATACTTAAGGAGATAGAGGGGATGAGCTCACAGATAGAGAACTTGGCAGCCATAGCTGAGGAGCAGAGCGCGTCCACGGAGGAGGCAAGTAGCGCCATGGATATGGCAACGAGATCGGTAACGACGATAGCCGAGCGCTTAGAGGAGATGAACAAGGCCCTAAGGAAACAGGCAGACTCAAGCCAAGGCGTAAGCGCAGCCTCTCAAGAGCTCGCTTCGATAGCGGAAAACTTCCTGAAGCTTGTAAAGAGGTTCAAGGTATAAAAAAAGGGGCACCTTAAGGTGCCCCTTTTTTCACCCCCTTTACGGAGCTTGAGAAATCACACCAGACTCCATAAGCACCTTGACCATCTCTCTTGCAGACCTTATGGACTCATCAGCTTTCTTAAAGAGCTCATCGCGACTTAAGCTGACCCTTGCAACGCCCTGTTCAATCGCCTTAGCCCCCACCGCTTGAGCCTCCTCCACGTAAACCTCCCACATATCCATAGTTGGGAGTATGAAATCCTCAGAGAGAAGCCCCTTCTTCTCAACATACTCAGCTAAGGCGTTAGCGGCAGCTATGCACATCTCATCGGTTATGGTCTTCGCCCTAACATCCAAGGCACCGCGGAATATGGCCGGGAATCCCAAAGAATTATTGACCTGGTTGGGGAAGTCCGACCTACCGGTAGCGACCACCTTGGCTCCAGCTTCTTTAGCATCCCAGGGCCATATCTCAGGAATGGGGTTAGCGCAGGCGAAAACTATCGCATCCTTAGCCATACCCTTAACCCACTCCTTCTTTATCGTATCGGGGCCAGGAGTAGATAGGGCTATGACGGCATCAGCGCCCCTCATGGCCATGGCCACATCCCCAACCACACCTTCGGCATTGGTCTTCTCGCACATCTCCCACTTCTCCTTAAACTTATCCCTGTTTCTCTCTATGTCAGCCCTACCTTTATGAAGGGTTCCCTTGGAATCGCAGAGGATTATGTTACCACCGGGAACCCCACCAGCCATAAGCAGCCTAGCGGTGCATATTCCAGCGGCACCAGCACCTACTATCACTATCTTCATATCCTGCATCCTCTTTCCCACTATCTTGGCCGCGTTTATAAGCCCAGCTAAGGTCACGGCAGCCGTTCCCTGTTGATCATCATGCCAAACCGGTATCTCCATCTCATTCCTAAGCCTCTCGAGTATGTAGAAGCACTTGGGTTGTTCGATATCCTCGAGGTTTATGCCACCGAAGGACGGTTGAAGATACTTAACCGTCTTTATGAACTCGTCAGGGTCCTTGGTGTCAAGGCATATTGGAACGGCGTCAACTCCCCCAAGGTACTTGAACAAAAGCGACTTCCCCTCCATAACGGGCATAGCGGCCTCAGGCCCTATGTCGCCGAGTCCCAAAACCCTTGTGCCATCGCTAACAACCGCAACCACATTCCACTTCCAAGTGTACTCATAGACTAGCTCCTTGTTAGCCTGTATGGCCTTGCAAGGAGCCGCAACTCCCGGAGTATACCATATAGCGAAGTCGTCTACGCTTCTTACCACGCACCTTAAACCCGTTTGAATCTTGCCCTTGTAAAACTTGTGAAGCTTCATAGCATCTTCAGCGGGTTTGCTAGCTCTCTTCAAAAGCTCCTCCTTAGTTAACATTAATTTAACCCCCCCTTTAGATCACTTTATATCTATTAACGCCCTCAACGTAAAGGTCATTGCCATAGGCGTCTATCCCAACTATCACGGGAAAATCCTCAACCTCAAGTTTATATACGGCCTCAGGGCCAAGTTCGGGAAAGGCTATCACCTCGGCTTTTTTTATGCGCTTGGCAAGAAGAGCTCCAAGGCCACCTATGGCCAAGAAATAGACGGCCTTATACTTCTTCATCGCCTCTATGACCTCCGGCTTCCTTAATCCCTTACCGATCATGCCCTTTAAACCCCGCTCTATCAGGATGGGCGTATAAGGATCCATCCTACCGCTCGTCGTGGGACCAGCCGAACCTATGACCTGCCCCGGCTTCGGTGGACAGGGACCAACGTAGTATATAACTTGCCCTTTAAGCTCCATTGGAAGCGCCTCACCCTTAGATATCATCTCCACCAAGCGCTTGTGAGCTGCATCCCTAGCGGTATAAACCACTCCTGATAATAGAACCTCATCCCCAGACTTAAGGCTTAAAACCACATCATCAGTCAAAGGAGTTAAGACCCTCTTAGCCATAGCATCCACCCCCTAAAGAACCGCCTCAGCGTGCCTCGCGGCATGACACTGAAGGGTAACCGCCACGGGCATGCAAGCTATGTGAGTTGGCCAAAGCTCAATGTGAACTGCCATAGCGGTGACTCTTCCGCCCAGCCCCTGAGGACCTATTCCAAGCTTGTTAACCTCTTCCAAGATCTCCCTCTCCAGATTAGCGATCTTAGGATCGGGGTGAGGCTCGCCAACCTTACGAAGCAAAGCTCTCTTAGAGAGAAGAGCTGCCTTCTCCATGGTTCCACCAACTCCTACACCGATTATTATCGGAGGGCAAGGGTTCGACCCAGCAACCTTAACAGTCTCAACGACGAAGCTCTTTATCCCCTGGGGACCATCGGCAGGTATGAGCATCTTAACCGCTCCCATGTTCTCGCTACCAGCACCCTTAGGTAAGACCGTTATCTTAAGCCTATCGCCGGGGACCACATCGGTATATATCACCGCAGGGGTGTTATCGCCGGTGTTCTTGCGATCAAAGATCGGATCAGATACCACCGACTTTCTAAGATAGCCGTTTATGTAACCCCGCCTGACACCCTCATTTATCGCATCATACAGATTACCACCGACTATATGAAGGTCTTGCCCCAACTCAACGAATACGACCGTCACGCCAGTATCTTGACATATTGGAACGCCTTCAGTTGAAGCCACCTGAGCGTTCTCTATGAGCAGGTTGATTATATTCTTGCCCATAGGAGACTCTTCCCTCTCCAAAGAGCGCCTAAGAGCCTCCATCACATCTTGAGGCAAGATATTCGCCGCTTTGATGCACAGTCCCTCAACAGTGGAAACTATTTGATCAACATGAATCTCTCTAACCAAAGGCACCCCTCCTTTTAATCAAAGAAAGGAAAGCACGTTATTCTTGATATTCTGAATATGCTCCCTAACGGCCTCCTCAGCCTTAGTGAGGTCCCTCTCTCTAATGGCAGACCAGATCCTCTCGTGCTCCCGCAGAGACTCCAAAGCTCTTCCAGCGGTAAGGAGAGATCGGAACTTATATCTTATAAGGTGAACGTTGGCACGCTCATAAAGCTGCTTTAAGACGGAGTTATCGGCCAGAAGTATTATCTTATCGTGAAACTTACTGTTCAGCTCCGAGTATTTAACGAAATCATAGTTCTTTAAAGCCTCTTTCATCTCCTCAACTATGCTACCAAGCTCTGCTATACCCTCGTCGCTTGCTTTACTGCAAGCGAGCCTTACAGCTGTTACCTCAAGCCCCTCACGAACCTCAAAGCACTCGGTTATGGTCCTCTTCGAAACCGGGACTATAACAGCCCCCTTCCTCGTTTCAAGAACAGCGAGCCCCTCATAGGCCAGCCTCTCAAGGACCTTCCTCGCTATCCTTCTGCTTACGCCGAACTTCTCCATGAGCTCCGTTTCCCTGAGCCTCATTCCCTCGGGGAAATACCCGGTGACCAAAGAGGTATAGACCTTGTTGAAAACCTGATCGAAGGTGAGAGCTTCCCCACTAGCGGACTTAGTCTTCCCCTTTCTCATCTTGATCCCCCATATCCCCCCTCCTGATATATCCTTAAGGGTTAATCCTCTTGTTCAAGAGCGCCGTAACAAATCCTGGCTCCCGACCGAGCCAAGAGCTCATCAAAGTAAGAGGTAAGCCCAAGCTCGTCGCTTATCTTCTTAAGCTCATCGATCAGATTAGATGGCAAACTTATATCCTTACCCTCGCGCATCTTCAAGAACTCTATCTCACCAGGCATGAATATCCTCTCCCCCTCCTTACAAGGCGATGATTTTACCCTCCTTATGTAGTCATCAACCTGACCTTCGAAGTCGCCAGAGATGAAAACGGCGGGATCCAAGGCCGCGAAAAGATGCCCTATCCTCATGGGTTTGGAAAGGTCATCGTTCGCCCCCACATCCTCCAAGAAAGAGGACCCGGTCAAAAGACCGCTTAAGATATCTATAACTAAGGCAAGCCCATACCCCTTAGGCCCCCCAATGGGAAGGAGGGTTCCTTTAAGAGCCTTAGCTGGGTCGTCAGTCGGTAAGCCATCTTCGTCTAAAGCCCATCCCAAGGGGATCTTCTCCCCACAAGATAGAGCGATCCTTATCCTTCCCCTCGCAACCACGCTCGTTGCCATGTCAAGGACTATGGGCAACTCATCCTTCGCAGGTATACCAACCGCTATCGGATTGGTACCAAACATGGGGGACTTTCCACCCCATGGAGCCATGGCCGGAGCGGTGTTGGATATGGCAAAACCGATCATGTGAGCGCTAGTAGCCCTTAAAACGTAAAAGGCTAGGCTACCTAAGTGGTTAGAGTTCCTAACCCCAACAACTCCAATCCCATAACGGCGAGCGAGCTCTACGCACCTATCGACAGCCCAGCATCCTACAACGGGAGCAAGCCCGTTTCCAGCATCAACCAAAGAAACGGCCCCCTTAGAGGAGATCTCCTTGATCTCCGTCTTGGGGTTCATGAGTCCCACCCTTATTCTCTTTATATATATCGGAAGACGAGCTATACCATGAGACTTAACTCCCCTCATCTCAGAAAATAGCAGAGAATCTACGAAAAGGCGAGCGTCTTCGTCAGGAACACCGCAGGAAGAAAGAAGAGACACGCAGAACTCCCTTAAAGCTTCCGCGCTAACCTTAACCTCACCGAAAGAGCTTTCCATCCTTCACTCCTCCTTACTTGAAAGCAACTTTCCACACCCTTTATGAAAATTATTATACCATTAAAAAATAAAAAGAGGGGGGAGGGGGTGGGGAGACCCGATCTCGCCTTTAACCCCCTCAATGGCTATATCTCAACCGAATCGTTGAAAGCCAACCTACTCAGGGATCGCCATGTCAGAAGCACCGGGTTTGCTCTGTACGGCCTCAGGATAGTAGCGCTTGACAAACTCCACAACTATAGCAGCCTGGTAAGCCATATCTCTACCGTTCTGGGCAGTCGTCTTTATACCGTGAGCGCTAACAACGGAGTTACCCGTCTTAAGATGTATGGGGGCAGCTATTCTAACCATCTCAGGCGCCTCAAAGGTCCTTATAAATCCACCAGAACCGGGAGGATTATCGGTATGAACATCAAGCGGAACCTTAACGGCTTGCCTTAAAGCGGCTATCATGGGTAGCTGCATATCCCTCACGGGGTTTATAGAATCAGCACCAAGCTGCTCAAGGAGCTTAAAGGAAGCAGGATTGGCATGACCGCAGTGAGCGGAAACCTTGAACTTGACGTTTTGAGGAAGCTCTCCTGCCTTCCTCATCTCGTTCAGAACCCAAAGCATACCCTCATCGTAAACCAGTATACCTCTGACGCCAAGCTCAACACCGCGCAAAACGTCCTCGATCGCCCTCACAAGCTGCTCCGTACCTCTCAACCTGTAACCGATTCTAACCCCCTGGGGGCTTAAAACTGTGGCGCTTGTATCATATGTAGCCCTTGGCCCCACTGACATGTTCAACTCAATACCGTTATCCTTACAGATGGCGACGAACTCCTTTATCTCCTTCGCTGTGTAGCGCATCATACCATACGTATCATCGACGCGATTTATGGTTATCCCCAAATCCTTAGCCGTGTCCAAAAGAGCCCTCAAGGCCTCAACTGAGTTAACGGTTGGAACCTCAATGCGAAAGTGCGCCCCATCGGGAAACCTCATGTTAGATGTCGGTAGATCCCACGCATCGGAACCAGGCAAACCAAGCTTTCTCAAAAACGCTCTCGTCCGATCAAACATAAACATTCCCTCCTCCACAATCATAAGGCTATACTAAATGCTAACATTAATATAACACTTTATCCACTACCTGTCAATACAATGATTGGAAACAAAATATATAAATTTTTTGTAAACATATTTGTTCACGAATACAAGCAATGGTAGCTCCTCGCTTCAAGGCGGGCATATGTTTAAAGCTTTTTCAAACAGGCTTCCTAACGTGCTTAGAAGTTTCTCTTGACATGAGTCTCAACTTAAAGCAATAAGACCCCCTTTCTGATATAATCTTCATATGATGAGAAAGGGTTTAACGCTTATAGAGCTTCTCGTGGCCTTGGCAATAGCGGCCCTCATAGGGGGAACGCTCCTGGGACTCCTTATGGGAACTATAAGAGGGAGGGCCTTTTCTGAAAGCGCAACGATAGAGAACCAAATAATAAGGGGAGTATTGGAGATGCTTTATTCCGACTTAAGGACATCCTTTCAGACGGAAAAAGGATTAAACTTCGTCGGGGAAAAGACTAGATTATCCTTCCTTAAGATGGGCAAAAACGGCTTAGAGAGGGTGGAGTATGAGTTTAAGGATGGGAAGATGCTAAGAAATGGAACTCTTCTCGTTGAAGATAAGGAGTTCACCATAAGTTTTAGGTTCATCAAGGGCAAAAGCTACCTCGACTCATGGGAGAAAGTGGGAGACAAGCCCGATGGAGTTGAGGTGGAGATTAAATACAAAGGTAATAGTTGTAAAAGGTTAATCCTCACCTATTAGGAGGTGTTCTCTTTGAGAAGGCTTTTCGTAACTGCCTTAGTGGTCGCTTTGCTTTCGCTTCCCACGCTTGCCTGGGGAGCGAACTGGACGGTCATGATCTACATGGCAGCAGATAACGACCTTGAGCCCTACGCTATAAGCGACTTCCTGGAGCTATCTTCAGTTGGGTCAAGTAGCAGCGTCAATATCTTGGTTCAGCTTGATAGGGGTGGTTGGGATCTAAGCTATGGATGGTGGACGATAACTCACAGATTCCGCATAACCAAAGGTATGACGCCCACGCCAGATAAGGCAATAGCCGATTGGGGAGACGGTAAGGGTGGAAGAGAGGTTAACATGGGAGATCCAGCGAGCTTAAGAGATTTCGTCGAGTGGGCTATGAGAAGCTACCCTGCCGATAACTACCTACTCGTTATATGGAACCATGGACAGGGGTGGAAAGCGAAAAATGAGGAACCGACAAAAGCGGTTTGTTATGATTACACAAGCCCAGACTTCCTATACGCCTATGAGTTAAGGGAAGCGCTCAACGGGAAGAGGTTATCCATAGTGGCGATGGACGCTTGCCTCATGGGAACGATAGAGGTGATGACAGAGCTCATCGATATAGCCGATTACTTCGTGGCCTCAGAGGAGGTAGTGCCCGGATATGGCTTTCCCTACGATAGCATCATGAACGCTTTATTATACAATCCCTCCATGACTCCCAGGGAGCTTTGCCGGATAATTGTAGAAAGATATAGAGACTATTACCAAAATTCCCCCCTCGCCGTAACCCTCTCAGCCATAGATATGAGTAAACTGCTTAACGTGCTAAACACGCTTAACGATCTTATCGAGGAGATATCCTTAAAGGAGTGCTGGAGCTCGGTCAAAGAAATTAGATCTCAAGCCTTAGCCTTCAGTGGCGGCTACCAGATAGACCTGGCGAACTTCGTCAGGCTCCTTTCACAGAACGTGAATCTCTCTAAGGCAGCAGATTTACTTTCGGCCATAGAAAGCGCGGTCTTTTCGGAATATCACTCTCCAAGCTTAAGCGGAGCCTCAGGGATATCCATATACTTCCCCTCTGGAAGGGAGTACAACCCCTTCTACAGCGATACGAGGAGGAACTTCCTCCTTTACTCCGATTGGGATAGCTTTCTAAAGAGCTACCTTAAGGCCACCGCTCCTAAGATAACCGCTCCTCAAAGCGAAAGGGAGCCAAACATCGACGGAAATATAGGGTATGATGAGTGGAGCGATGCCTACAAGATAGAAAGGGACAACGTAAAGATATACCTTAAGTGCGATGAGAGATATCTTTATATAGGAATAGATAACTTTAATGATTCCACCATAGATGAGGGAGACAAGGTCGGAATATACTTCGACACCGATGAGGACTGGAGCTGGCCATCAACCAAAGGGGATGAAGGAAACTACTGGATAAGATACGAGGGAGGAAGCTGGAAGGGGCTATTCAGGGCCATCTGGGGAACTTCAGGTATACCGAGCCTTGACAGCCTCCCTACTACCCTATCGCAAGATGAGGTTCTCTTCGCGGTTTCTTTATCACAAGGACGCCTTCAGTATGAGATAAGGATAGATTACACCTCGAGGTGGAAGGCACACTTAGGAAGTAAGCTTCACCTTTATATATTCGCATACGACGCTAAAAAGAATGGGGACGACATAAGATGGCCGGAGGATTTAAGCGGTAACGACTACGGCTATTTCTCTCCCGTTAACTATGGCGTTCTTAAGCTCGGTGAAATTGAAGAAACGCCCAAGATGGAGATAAGCCACGAGGAAATAGACTTCGGTGAGGTAAAGGTAAACGAAACCGAGGAGGAGACGATAACGATAAGAAACGTGGGAACGGCGATTCTGAGAGTGGAAGCTAGCTTAGATGGAAAGGACTTAGATAGTTTCTTGATAAATCCAACGTATCTCGAGGTTCCTCCCGGAGCATCAGCCAGTTTGAAGGTATACTTCACCCCTAAGAGGAAGGGAACCCTTAACGCCCTTATAATTCTCGAGAGCAACGATCCATTAAAAAGCCTGTGCTACATATACCTTAAGGGAAGCGGAAAGGAGGAAAGCGACTGGTGGTCTTTGGGAGGATGCCAAGCATCAAGGATACCAGGCGGGCTATCTAACCTACTGCTTTTAGCTCCCTTGGCTTTGATGATAAGAAGGGCTCTTCAGTAAGCGCCCTTGCCTGATAGAACGACCAATAGGGTCCTTATGATTATCTTAGTGTCAAGCCATAAAGACCAGTTTTGAATGTAATAGGCATCGAGGCGTAACCTCTCCTCAAAGGAGGTAAGGTTACGCCCGCTTATCTGCCAGAGACCGGTAATACCGGGTTTAACCTCCTGTATAACTTCAAAATAGCTACCTATCTTATCCCTCTCCCTCGGCAGATAGGGGCGTGGCCCAACTATGCTCATATCTCCCCTTAGGACGTTCCAAAGCTGGGGGAGCTCATCCAAGCTCCACTTCCTCAAGAACCTCCCCACCCGGGTAAGCCTTGGATCGTGCCCCCTAAGCTTAGCAAACCTATCCCACTCCTCGCGAGCGGATGGGTTCTCACTAAAATATTTTTCAAGTATCTCATCAGCGTTAAGATACATGCTCCTGAACTTATAGCAGGGGAAGGTGCTTCCCCCTTTTCCTAAGCGGGGAGCCACGTAAAAAACCGGTCCGGGAGAGTCAAGCTTTATGAGAATGGAAATTAAAAGAAAAAGAGGGGAAAGGACGATGAGGGCCGGAATGGCTAATGCAAGGTCAAAGGCCCTCTTTACAATCGCGTTCCAACCTCTTATGAGGTTTCTCTTAACCTCTATAAGAAAGAGCCCCTCAACCTCATCAAGCCGAGCAGAAGCTGAGGATAAGCCATAGATATCGGGAATTATCTTCACGGGGATGCCCAAACGCCCACAACCTGAGGCCAAAGACATGAGCCTCTCCCTCGGTAGAGATGGAATAGCTACTATGACCATATCGATATTTCCGCTTTCGATCAAAGCTTCCGCATCACTCAATCTACCTAAAACGGGCAAACCGTCTACATCGCCGACCTCCTCATCGCTTAGGAAACCGATCGGCCTGTAACCCCAAAGGGGATACTTCCTTAACTTGGAGAGGATGAGCCTGCCCATCTCTCCTCCCCCAACTATCAAGGTCCTCCTGCCAAACAACCCTAACCTAAGCGACAAATACCTTATAAAATACCTAACGTAGAAGAGTATCGGGAGAGAGACCAAAAAGGAGAATAGGACAACCGCTCGAGAGTACTCAAGAAGCCTGTACAGGAAGCTAAAGGAGAGGAATATAAGCGCAGTTATAAGCGTGGCCTTAGCTATATAAAACAGCTCATCAAGGGGATCCAGAAAGGACTCAACGTATAGCCCTTCGCTTCCCATCGCCAGTATCCAGACCAAAGCGATGAAGGGAAGTATCTCAAGGTAAAGGCTTAAGGGAGCGGGTGCTTCCTTAAATAAGAAGCTTAAAAGCTCGTGCCTCAAAAGATAACCCGACAAGAATGATAGAGTCATGGCAAAGAGATCCCCTATCAAAAACAAGATCACTGTGAAGTTCCTCATCCACTCACCCCCTTAAGATAGATAGAGGTGAGATCCCTTATGAGAACATCAAGGGAGTAGAACTCCTCAACCCTCTTTCTCCCCCTTAATCCCATGGAGAGCCTAAGCTCAGGCTTATCTATAAGCTCCCTTAAGAAGGCGATGAGCTCCTCCTCATCCCTCCCTATAAACCCAGTCTCACCGTGAACCACCACATCCCTGTTTCCCACTACGTTGGTGGCCACAACGGGCTTACCGCAGGCCATCGCCTCAAGGACCGATAGAGGCATGCCCTCCCATAAAGATGTCTGAAGGTAGATATCTATGCCCTTAAGATAGGAGAGAGCCTCCCTCCTATCAAGCCATCCCAGAACCTTTACGGGAGAACCCTTAAGCTCCTCCTCTAACTCTCCTCCACCTATCCAGAGAAACTCGACTTTAGGAGAGCTAAGGCTCTGGGCTATCCTTCTGAAAAGCCAAGGAGCTCTGGCGTAAGCGACCCTTCCAGAGATGGCAACCCTAACCTTATCGCTATCCTCAAACCTATGAGGGCTAACATCGTCTATCTCCCTTAGGTCTATGGCGTTGTTCAAAAGTAAGGCCCGATCGGTCAGCTTTAAGGACTCCTCAAACTCCCCGGGAGAGCAAGCGAGAATGGTTCCACCGAAAAGGGATGCCAACTTCTCAAGGTGAAAGAATAAAGCCCTCTTGAAGGAAGAGACATCCCTCATGAGGAAGGAAAAGCCCCTGGGAGAGTAAAAGACTGCCCTCTTTCGAGCGAGGAAACAAGCGAGTCTCCCAAGGAAACCAGCCTTCGATGAATGAAGGTGAACTATATCGGGGTCATACATCTTGATGAGCTTAAGAAGCCCCCAGAGGGCCCTAAGATCATTAAGCGGAGATATCTCCCTCGTCATGGGCAGGTATATCTTGACAACATCCTCCTTAAAATGCCTCTCCCAATCGCGAGGAGTCTCCCTCCTAAAGGAATACACAAGATAGACCTTAAAGAGGTCGCGGGGGAGGTTATTACATATCTGTTTAACAGACTGAAAGACACCACCACCGAAGGATTCAACCACTTGAAAGACCTTATACATCACGAAGATATTTTAACACAGAAGGAGGCTTTGGGGTAGGAGATGAAAACATCCCCTACCCCGTCTATCTATAAGGTGGGAGGAATGGAGCTCAATACATCCTTCAATATCTCTATGGAAAGCAAATACTCCTTCAAGCTTATGTGCTCCCTGGGAGTGTGGTCAAGGGAGCTATCGCCAGGACCATAAGCCACAGAGGGACAACCCCATACGGGAGCAAGGAGGTTCATATCGGCGGTCCCGCTCTTCACCTTATGCTTAGGGGTTAATCCCCTTCTCCTTATCGCTCTATTGAAGGCGGAAACCAAGGGGTTATTTCTATCGCATCTATAGGCCTTCGCCTTAAAGGTCGCCACCCATCCATCGCCTAAAAGGGAGAGAAGCTCGTCCGGGTCGATCCAAAGAGGGAGTCTGAAAGATACACCAAGGTCGAGTTTCTCAGTCAAACCATCGCTTGAGGAGGTTATCTCCCTTACCTTCATATCGATTCTATCGATGGACCCCTCCTTGCCGCGATTAAGCTCATCTAAAAGCTTCCTTATCCTCTCTATGCTCCTTAGCCCTTCCTCTATAGCTCCATCGTTACCCGAGGCTGGGTGGGAAACATCAGACAAGAAGCTCTTCCTTATGAAGAGAGAGCCTTTATATCCCAGCGTCACACCATCGGCGCCACTTGGTTCACCGATTATAAGGTAAGAGGGAAAAGATGATACCTTCTTAAGCAGGTGAAGGGCGCCCGTCGAAGGTCCTTCCTCCTCAACCGCTCCCACCACAACCACCCTTAAATAATCAGGGATCTCCGCCTCAGAAACGGCAACTATAAAGGCAGCCAATGGCCCCTTCGCATCCACGCTTCCCCTCCCATAGAGGAGGTCACCCTCTATCCTCGGCTCTATCCAACCCAAAGCAGTATCCATATGCCCCACAAGGTAGATCTCCTTATCTCCCCTCCCTTTGATCGCCACGAAGTTTCCAACCTCATCTATATAGGCGTGATCGAAGTTCATCCCCTTTGATGCCTCAAGCAGAAACTCCGCTATCTCCCTCTCCTCTCCAGGAAAGCTCCTTATCTTAACCATCCTGTATAAAAGATCAATCGGATTCATCCCTCGAAAGCACCTTCCTGACCTTCTCCACCACAAAATCTACCTCCCCCTCGCTTATGATAAGCGGGGGAAGAAACCTAATAACCGTTGGGCCAGCCTGAAGGGCCAAAACCCCTTCCTCCGCCAACGCCTTAAGGTATGGAGCGCTCCTTCTTTTAAGCTCCATACCTATCATCAACCCCAAACCCCTTACATCCTTCACCAAGGGAGAGTCTATGGCTTTCAACCCTTCGAGAAAGAGTTTGCCTAAGCTTTCAGCTCTCTCATCAAGCGAGTTCTCCTTCATGAACCTTATAGATGCCCTCGCAGCAGCGCAAGATAAGGGGTTTCCCCCAAAGGTAGAACCATGAACCCTCTGAGGAAGCTTGCCTAAAGAATCCCTCAAGACAACCGCACCTATCGGAAGCCCTCCCGCCATACCCTTAGCTAAACAAACCATATCAGGTGAAAGCCCATATCTCTGAAAGGCGAAGAACCTTCCAGTCCTACAAAAGCCCGTCTGTATCTCATCGGCTATAAAGAGAGCCCCGCTTCTTCTGCAAAGCTCCTGAGCAAACCTCAGAAAATCCTCACTTAAGGGATAGACTCCTCCCTCACCTTGAACCACCTCAAAGATGAAGCCAGCTACCTCCTCATTTATGAGACTCCTTAGCCCCTCTTTATCCTCAGGGTCAACGTGAACGAACTCCGGGACCAAGGGCTCAAAGGGCTCACGATATTTCGGGTTCCAGGTAGCGCTTAAAGCACCGAAGGTCCTTCCGTGAAATGCTCTCTTTAAAGCCACGATCCTCTTTCTACCCGTAAGCAGCCTCGCGAACTTTATGGCAGCCTCAACGGCCTCGGCACCGCTGTTGCAGAGGAAGACGCTACCCATGTAATCCGGCATAACCTCAAGCAGCTCCTTATAAAGTAGAGCCCTCTCCTCGTGATAGAAGGTCTCAGAGCATATTATTAACTTTTTAGCCTGATTAAATATAGCATCGAGGACGTAGGGGTTTGAGTGCCCAACAACCCCAACGCCGTGCCCTCCAACGCAGTCTATATACTCCTTACCCTCGGAATCCCAAACCTTAGCGCCCTCACCCCTAACTAACCTCAAGGGCACCTTGGGATATACTCCACTTCCATATTTCTCTTCTAGCTCTATCAACTCCAAGATCAGGCTCACTCCCTCCCTTAAATAGGGTCCCCTTACCCTGAAGGGCTGAGAATACCGGACTCTCATCATAACCTGAAGCTATTACTCCCCTTTTAACTCCTCCCTTCATAGCCTCAAAAAGAGCCATAACCTTCTTCTTCATCCTCCCCTTAGCTAAAGCGAGCATCTCCTCCTCCATATCGAGGGAAACCTCTTTAATCAGGCTCCCGGGATCGCTTAAATCCCTTAAAAGCCCTGGAACGTCGGAAAGGATAACGAGATTCTCGCTCCTTAAGGCCAAGGCTATCTTAGATGCTAAGGTGTCGCCATCCACGTTAAGGAGCTCACCCAGAGGGCTTAATGCAAGGGGAGCAACAACCGGAACTAACCCCATATCTAATAGCCTCTCAAGGAGCTCAGAGTTCACACGGGTTATCTTCCCGGAGTAATCATCCTTTATTATCCTCACCTTTCCCTCGGGAGTTAAAGCCTTTATAACCTTCCTCTCCGCCTCTATTAGCCTACCATCCGCACCGCAAAGACCTATAGCCTGAACGCCCACCCTTTGAAGCTCGGCAACCAAAAACCTGTTTACCTTACCCGCGCAGGCCATAACGAAAACCTCAAGGACCTCCTTGGTGGTCCTTCTACTTTCAAACCCCGAGGGAGAGGTAACCTTTTCAACCTCTATGCCGAGCCTTCGAGAGAGCTCGTTCGTAGTCTCCCCTCCACCGTGAACTATTACCAACCTCTCCCCAGCATCATAAAGCCTCTTTATATCACCGCATACGCTGTTAAAGTTACCATTTAAACTTCCTCCGATTTTCAAAACTATCAAATATACCACCCCCTAAACGGGATAGACGGGAACCAATCTTAACCCCATATCCTCAGGAAGCCCTAACGCCACGTTAGCCGCCTGAATCGCGCTACCTGAGGCCCCCTTTACGAGGTTATCTATGACGCTCACCAAGGTTAAGCTTCTACCGTTGGGGTGTAGCTTCATACCTATCATGCACAGATTGCTCCCCGTAACCCATCGAGGATCGGGGAAGCGAAGATGCTCAGGTTTAAATGGACAAAGCTCAACGAAGGGTTCAGAGGAGTATCTCTCCCTGTATATGCTAAGGATCTCCTTTTCGCTTAAAGCCTCCTTAAGCTCGCACCTTATCACCGCCTGTATACCCCTGACAAGCTCAACCGCCGTTATCCTTATCTCACCCTCAACCCCCGTCTCCTGAACGACCTCAGCGAGATGCCTGTGCTCATAGGTAGCGTATATCCTCAAGGCCCTGCTCCTTTCAGGGTGGTGCCCACCTTCAGAGGGCTTAGCTCCACCAGCCGAGGACCCAACCCTGACATCCGCGTGAAAGCTATCTAAAAGTGACCTTTTAGCTAAGGGTAAGAGGGCCAGGTTTATTGCCGTAGCGTTACACCCCACACCGGAGATAAGCCTGGATCCCTTTAGATCCTCCCTGTGAAGCTCGGGAAGTCCATAAACCGAAAGCTTAAGGAGCTCCGGGTAGGGATGCTTCCAAGAATACCACCTCTCATAATCTTTGGGATCCTTGAGCCTGAAGTTAGCGCTCAAGTCCACAACTTTCTTCCCCCTATCGTATATCTCCTTAACTAGATCGGCTCCCTCCCCATGAGAGAGTGCGATGAAAGCTATGTCAAAATCCCCCTCCAAGGCCTCCTCGTAGCTAACGAAGCTACCCTTAAGGAAGGGCCTTAGGTGAGGATGATACCTCCAGATGGGCTCCCCCGCAGCTCCCTGCGAGGCAACCGCTACAACCTCTATCCCGCCATGAAGGGAGAGTATCCTTAAGAGCTCTCCTCCCGTATAGCCTCTTCCTCCGAAGACTACGGCTTTAATCACGAAAGCACCTCCTCCACGAAGTCGGCGATGAGCTTTCCAACATCTACACCTACATCCCTAGAGGATCTCGCAAACTCAGGCGTGGAGTTTACCTCGTTCACCAATACCCCCCTCTCGCTCTCGAAGAGATCAAGCGCGATGAAGTCCCCACCAACTATCGATGCAACCCTTTCACATATCCTCTTTATCTCCTCGCTTATCGGACAAGGGGTGGCCCTAGCTCCACGAGCGGTGTTGGTAACCCAGTGCGAGGAGTTCCTGTAAACCGCATATCTAACCTTTCCACCTATAACCAGAACCCTTATATCCCTGCCGGGCTTGTTAACGTACTCCTGAACATAAAAGGCCTTCTGATGAATCCCTCCGAGATTCCACCTGTAGCTTATTATCGCCTCAGCGGTATCCCTATCGTTGACCTTGGCAAGAAGCCTCCCCCAAGAGCCGTTAACCGGCTTGACCACCGCGGGATAACCAACCCTATCCAAAGCCTCAAAGGCCTTCTCTGGCGAAAAGGCAAGATAGGTGCGAGGGACAGGAAGCCCCTCCTTCGCCAAAAGCTCCGTAGTTAGCGCCTTGTCATTGCATATTATCAACGTCCTAAAAGGGTTTATAACCCTAATTCCCTGTCCCTCGAGCAGAAAGGAGATATAAGTAGCTTGAGAAGCGCTTAAAGTCCTATTTATGGCTAAACTAAATTCACCTATCCTGCTTCCCAACTCCCATAAGGTTTTGTTCCCCAAGACCTTTTCCACCTTTATACCTCTCTTAGTTAAAGCGCTATCTATTATCCTCTCCTCATCCCTCAGTATCGTATAGACCAAAAGAACCTTCTTCCCATCCGTCCCAAGGCTACTCCCCCCAATCTTCCTCAACCTCGGGAGCGACCTCGAGCTCCAGAGGGTTAAGGCTCACGACCTCAAGCTCAACGCCGCAATCAGGGCATATAACTATCTCCCCTATCTCAGGATCCTCCAGTTCAAGAAGCGCATCACATTCAGGACAACGAGACTTAACCATCATAAAGATTCACCCCCATTAAAGAAAGCTTTTTATATACCTCACTATCTCCCCCGGAATATCCACCCCCGTAGGAGCTATGCTATTCCTGAACTCAGGGGAGTGATTTATCTCGTTAACAATAAGCTCCCCCGATGGAGTCTCAAAGAGGTCAATGGCAACTATCTCGCCATCCACCGCGCGCGCTGACCTCTCCGAGAGCTCGACAAGCTCGGGGGTCAAGGGACAGTTGCGAGCCTCTCCTCCACGAGCCGTATTGGTTATCCAGTGAGGAGAAACCCTGTATATTGCAGCTATACACCTGCGCCCCACGACGAAGCTCCTTATATCCCTACCAGGCTTATTGACGTATTCTTGAACGTAAAATATCTTCTGAAGCCCGTTTCCAAGGGTATACTTATGCTCCAGGACCGCTTCGGCAGCATCCCTATCGTTGACCTTAGCAAGAAGCCTCCCCCAAGAGCCGTTGACCGGCTTGACCACCGCAGGATAACCCACCCTCTCTATGGCCTCCAACGCCTTATCCGGCGAAAATGCAAGATAGGTGCGAGGAACGGGAACGCCGCTTTCGACGAGAAGAAGGGTCGTCAAAGCCTTATCTAAGCAGTTAGCTATCGCTTTAGAGGAGCTTACAACCTTTATGCCCTTGCTTTCAAGGGCACGAGAGACATAGAAGGCATGCGAGGCAGATATCACGCGGTTTAAGACCACAGCCGGCGGCCTTATGGGAAACTCTCCATCGTTAAAAAGAGGGAGCAAAATGCTATCCTCGTGGATGAGGTTTAAGGAGACCCCCTCCTTCTCGAAGGCCTCAATCAGCATCTTCTCCTCAACCCTTAACCTAGAGTAAACCATCCAAGTTTGCGCTTCCCCAACTTAATCACCCTCCTCAAGAAAGAGTTTAAAATGTTAAAGCCCCGCCCACCTTTGGGAAGGTGAGCGGGGCTTTAAAAACAACCCCTAAAAATCAGCTTCAGCCTAAGGCTGAAGCAAAAAACCCACCTTCCCAGCCTCTCGGCTTAGGCTTCTTGAATTGCTTGTTCCGCTTCAAGCATATCTTGGGAAGATGGGTTCCTAATCTATTCACTTCAGGAATCGCCTCCTATACAATTTCGAACCTAATATATCATATAAGCGCTTCCGCTGTCAAGTATCCTTCTTAAGCTCTCCATAAAGTCTTCTATGCCAATCCCAGGCGGTTTTAATAATAACCGAGATATCCTTATATTTAGGGCTCCACCCAAGAATCCCCCTCGCCTTTTCGCTGCTTCCAACGAGAACCGGAGGGTCTCCCGGCCTTCTAACGTCCTCAACGACCCTTACCTTTCTTCCCGTAACCATCTCAACCACTTCGATCACTTCCCTAACGGAGAAGCCCTTCCCGTTCCCAAGGTTAAAGACCTCGCTTTCGCCCCCCTTAAGCAGGTACTCAAGCGCCAATATGTGCGCTTCAGCCAGATCAGTAACGTGAATGAAGTCCCTAACGCAAGTGCCATCCTTAGTAGGATAGTCCGTCCCGAATATCCTAAAGACCTTATCCTCATGGTAAACCACATCAAGGAGACTGGGGATAAGACGCACGGGGGGATCCTGCCACTCACCTATCTCACACTCAGGATCAGCACCAGCCGCGTTAAAGTATCTTAAGGAAACGTACCTCAGCCCATAGGCAGATGAATAGTCCTTAAGGATCTCCTCAACCATGAGCTTGCTCTTGCCATAGGGGTTTATGGGGGACTTAGGATGCTCCTCGGTGATGGGAATCTCTAAGGGGACTCCGTAAATCGCGCAGGTAGACGAAAATATAAATCGATTAACGCCGCTTTCAAGCATAACCTGAAGAAGATTAAGCGTACCTTTGAAGTTATTAAGGTAATAAGCTTGGGGGTCTTTAACCGACTCGTCTACGTAGGTGAGCGCAGCGAAATGCATAACCGCATCTATGGAATAGCGTCTGAAGGTGAGCCTAAGATGCTTAATATCAAGAAGGTCTCCCAGAACGAACTCACCCCACTTAGCGAACTCCCTGTGCCCGCGGGAGAGGTTATCAAAAACAAGCGTGCGATACCCTCTCCTGTTAAGCTCCTTGTTCACATGCGCCCCTATATAACCGCAGCCTCCGGTTATAAGTATCACTCCCATAGGCCTATCCTCCAAATCCCTCTTTAAACTTCCTCAATAGGAAGAAGCCTAAGTGAAACCCTCTCGGCACCTCCGCCACCAAGGGAGTTTATCAAAAAGTAAAGCATCTTAACGCTCCCCATCCAACGATGCAAAAAGCTCCTCCCACTGCCTAACTACACTATCGATGTCAAAATCCTTGGCCCTCAACCTGCCCCTCTCAGAATACCCCCTCCTTAAAGCCTCATCCATCAACAACCTACCCAAAACCTCAACCCACATCCTCTCCCTAAAATCCAAAGGCTCCTCAGAACCCCTAAACTCCCCATCAAAAGGAGGCATCAAAACACCATAGGGCGCAAACTCAACACCCTCAGCCTGCCTACCTAAGTCCGTGCCCGGCGCCAATATCTCCCTCGGACCACTCCTACAATCAGCCGAAATAACAGGAAGACCACAAGCCATAGCCTCAATCAAAACGTTCGGTAAACCCTCCCACAAAGAAGGAAACGCAAAAAGCTTAGACCTCACCATAAACTTAAAAGGGTTCCTCTGAAAACCCAAAAAGTAAACATCATAACCACCAGAAACGCTACTACCCTCATCCCAAAGAAAGGTCCTTAAACCCAAAGCACGAGAAAGACTGACCAAATAACCCTTAAGTTCACCCTCACCCAAAATAAGAAGCCTAAGATCAGGGAAAGCCATCTTAAGCTCCCTAAAAACCCTAAGAAGATACCACTGCCCCTTCTCTTTACTAAGCCTCCCAACGTTCACGATAACAGGACCCTCAAAGATCCCCTCATGCTCCCCCAAAGGCTCACAGGACATAACCCCTATCTCGTCAAGAATAAGAGGATTGTATATGACCTTAGTTTTCGCCTCCGGGACGCCCAGCTTAAGAAGGCTCAACCTCACCCCCTCAGAAACAGCAACCACGCGATCAGCCCTAGGATAAAGTAACCTAATTAAAGTGAGGTTAAGCCTCCTTAAACCTTGATGCCCGGCTAAGGGATCCATATGCACAGATATCACCGCCCTATGCCCCTTAAGGAAGCGAGCCACAACGTTCACAAAGTTAGCCCTCTCAAGAAAGGAAAGCACAACACTCCCCTCGCTAATCCTCCTTGAAAGGCTTAGAGCGTAAAGGGGTATAAAGAGGGTCTTAAGGATAGGGCTCGTTTTAATGGTGTGATCGGAAAGAAACTCAAGCCTACCCCTATCCACGGCGTAGCTGACATCCCTCTCAAGAAGGAAGACCCTCTCAGGGTTAAGGATAGAAAGAAGTCTAAGTGAAACCCTCTCGGCACCTCCGCCACCAAGGGAGTTTATCAAAAAGTAAAGCATCTTAACGCTCCCCATCCAACGATGCAAAAAGCTCCTCCCACTGCCTAACTACACTATCGATGTCAAAATCCTTGGCCCTCAACCTGCCCCTCTCAGAATACCCCCTCCTTAAAGCCTCATCCATCAACAACCTACCCAAAACCTCAACCCACATCCTCTCCCTAAAATCCAAAGGCTCCTCAGAACCCCTAAACTCCCCATCAAAAGGAGGCATCAAAACACCATAGGGCGCAAACTCAACACCCTCAGCCTGCCTACCTAAGTCCGTGCCCGGCGCCAATATCTCCCTCGGACCACTCCTACAATCAGCCGAAATAACAGGAAGACCACAAGCCATAGCCTCAATCAAAACGTTCGGTAAACCCTCCCACAAAGAAGGAAACGCAAAAAGCTTAGACCTCACCATAAACTTAAAAGGGTTCCTCTGAAAACCCAAAAAGTAAACATCATAACCACCAGAAACGCTACTACCCTCATCCCAAAGAAAGGTCCTTAAACCCAAAGCACGAGAAAGACTGACCAAATAACCCTTAAGTTCACCCTCACCCAAAATAAGAAGCCTAAGATCAGGGAAAGCCATCTTAAGCTCCCTAAAAACCCTAAGAAGATACCACTGCCCCTTCGCTTTACTAAGCCTCCCAACGTTCACGATAACAGGACCCTCAAAGATCCCCTCATGCTCCCCCAAAGGCTCACAGGACATAACCCCTATCTCGTCAAGAATAAGAGGATTGTATATGACCTTGAGCTTATCCTCCCTGAGCTTGAAGTTTTCAACGAGGTCCCTCGCCACACCCCAGGAGCAGGAAACCAAAGCGTCCGCCCGACCGTATAAAGCCCTTATCAAGATCTTATAAACGAGCTTAAGAAAACCCCTCGTTATCCCCTTACCCAAAAAGGGGCTTTTAAGAAATTCCTGAGTATAGCAGGACTGAAAGCTAAGTATCACCTTATCCTTACCCCTCGTTATCAGGTTATAGAAGTTTAAAGGCTCAAGTAAGCTTATGGAGTAGTCGGGGGCAAAGCGCCTCTTAACCGCAAGAAACTTAAAGTACCTCAAGGGCGCATTAACAAGCTTCCTAAGAAGGCTCAAAGCGGGGGGAGAGTTTATGCAAACCACCTCAGCATCAGGGCGATAATCCACGACATTTTCAAGGGTAACGACGAGCTTTCTATAACCCTTAAAGCCTTTACTCAGTCTCTCAACGACCCTCTCAGCGCCACCTTTAGCAAGATTATTAATCATAAAAAGAACGCTCTTTGAAGGCTTCACCCTAAACCCTCCCCTGAAAATAAAGGCTAAGGCCGTTTCCCTTAAGCTTTCCAATATAGGGTATCGCAAAAGGTAAAACTACGGCGTTCCTTAAAAGCCTTAAAAGTTTAAGGAAGCGAACTCCCAAGCCTCCGCTAACCGAACGCTTGATATCGTTAACCGTCAGGATGGCTAACCCCTCATCCCCGACGACCGCCCTCCAAAGTCTCTTTTTAAGCCTCGTGAGGTCACCGAAGACCACCCTCTCCGTTAACCAAAAGAGATCCTTAAGATCTACGTCCAGTTGCACGACCTCAAGATCGCGAAAGCCGCTTAGCTCAAGAGCCCTTCTTAAAGAAGCCTGCGAAAACCTTAGGAAGTGATGTGGAGGATAATCAATATAACACTTAGGATCTCTATGAAACTTTTTAACGAAGAGACTTTCCCTGTTTGGCACGCTTCCTGCTATATACCCCCCCTCCCTTAAAAGCCCCTTAACCATGGCGAGAAACTCCCTCGGCCTATCCTGATGCTCAAGCACCTCGAAGAAAGTTATGACGTCAAAGTTCAACCCTCGATCGATGGCAAAACGATAGAAATCCTCAAAGGTCATAGCGTAAAGGCTCTCAAGACCAAGGCGTTTCCTTGCAGCGCTAACGCTCCTTTCATCGAAATCCACGCCCCAAACATCAAAACCCAGATCCCGAGCGTGCAGAAGGAAGAGGCCATCGCCGCACCCCACATCAAGGAGCCTCCCCCTAACACCCTTGGGAAAATTCTCGAAAAATGCCCGATGGTTATTCTCAGGTTCAAACCTCATCCCTACGTGAAAGGCTTCATAATTTTCAAAGACCTCCCCCTCGTACATCTCAGGAATCATTCTTAGGGGCTCCCACCAGAAGGTTAAGCAGCTTGGACACTCATAGCGCCTGTAGTCTTGCCCGTTTAAGGGAGAGATGTAAAGCTCCTTAAAATCATCCTCCTTGACGCTCGTCCGACAGATCGGGCACTCCAGATACACTTAAGACACCCCCTAAAAGCTAAAGCACCTAAACTTTAGGCAATTATAACAAAGAAGAGATGTTAAGACAAGGATCCTTCGTTTAAAAAACTGACCTCAAGGAGAGGATCGATCGGTGACCATCACCCCCAAAAATAACCTATCAAGAAAGGATCTTTCATTTCTCACGTAGATCACCGCCTTACCCTCACGGGGTACAAAGCTCCCCGCTTGAAGCTCACTCCACTGGACACCGGCTCCTTTAAAGACGCAAACGTAACCCTTTCCAAGTTCCGCCTTAAAGGGCCCAGCCCTCCTTATCTCCTTGGGAGGAAGCTGATCCCCGAAGAACCCAGCTGAACCGTAAAAAACGTAATACTCTCCGGAAGCCGCAAGTTCACCATGAAGATGAAGCTCCCAAGATTCACCCTCAAGGAGAGCGTCCCCGTAAGCGTAAGCCCGCCACTCACCCACCTTCGCCAAAGGACTCCCCGAAACCGCAAGGAGCAGACTAACCACAAAAGCTAATACAAATAACATCCTCACCTCAATCTACCCCCCTCTTAAGGGCCAAAGAAAGCGCCCTAATTTAAGTTGACCAAAAAGAAAAGACAAAACGAAAATTCATCTCATTATAATACGTCTATTTATAAAACTTAATCGAATTATATACCTATCGATCTATTTCTGTCAATATCAAGGCGAAATCTGCTTCAAAGCGGTTGACACTCAGAAGCTCTTATCTTATGCTATTGGACGAAAAAAAGACAAAGGGGGTGTTAAAATGATAACATTTATCATCGTCGTTTATATGCTCGCAATGTTACTTGTAGGCTGGTGGGCGAGTAAGCGCTACATAAAGGGGATGACCGACTTTTTACTCGCTGGAAGAAGGCTTGGAATATGGCTTTGTGCTGCAACCTTAGCGGCAACGCACTTCGGCGGAGGAGCGGTCATGGGAGGGGGAGAATATGGCTTCAAGTATGGAATTTCTGGAGCATGGTATGGTGTCTCCTGCGGCGTGGGGTTGATCTTACTAGCCTTTGCCACAGCCCCAAAGTTCAGAGCTTTAGCCCTCTACACCGTACCTGACTACCTCGAGCTGAGGTATGGAGGGAAAACGATCAGAGTTCTGGGAACCTTGCTCTCCCTAATTGCCCTGATCGGCATATTAGCAGCCCAAGTTCTTGCAGCGAGAAACGCTTTAAGCATACTGGGGCTTAAAGGTAATACTGGTGCGATATTAGCGACGCTTGTTTTCATAATATACACCACGATAGGCGGGCTATGGGCCGTGAGTCTGACGGACTTTCTTCAGATCACTTTAGCCTCGATAGGGGTCATCATGGGATCCATTGTCGTTTTAAGCAAAACCGGAGGACTTACAGAGCTTATCTCCGCCTTAAAAGCAAAGGGCGTCTCTGATAGCTACTTCAGTTTCTGGGGACTTGGAACAGCTAACATAATGTGGCTTCTTCTTCCAACGATAATGTACACCTTGATAGGACAGGATTTCTATCAAAGACTATTTGCCGCGAAGGATTCTAAAACCGCAAGGATTGGTGCACTCCTCGGAGGCATAATCCTCGTTATAGTCAGCTTTTTCCCAACAATAATAGGAATGGGAGCCAAGGCCCTATCGACCGAGGAATTGGGCAGGATGTCCGTCCCTTGGGTGCTTCAGAACCTTATGCCGCCGGTCTTGGGAGGGATAGTTTTAGCAGCGATACTTGCAGCGATAATGTCAACGGCTGATTCACTACTTAGCGCCGCAACCTCGCACATCGTGAAGGACCTCTGGATAGAGACCTTCAAGGTAGATGAGATAAAGGAGGAGAAAAAGCTTCTTAACCTCTCAAGGGTCTTCACCTTCGTAGTGGGAATACTATCGTTGATAATAGCCTTGATCGTCCCTGGAATAATAGATGCGCTTATATACTCCTACACGATGTATACCGCGGGGGTCTTCATCCCAGTAATCGGAGGAATACTATGGAAGGGAGCCAATAAAGCGGGAGCAATAGCATCAACCTTAATAGGCTCAGCAGTAGCCCTTTACGGTATCTTAACTGGCGTCGAGCTCTTCGGAGCCCCCGTAGAGATATACGCAGCTTTAATATCCTTAATCGCATTCATACTAGTTTCACTCGCTACAAAAAGAGCCTAAACGAAGAAGGGGTTAGAGGAAATATCCTCTAACCCCTTAAAAGCTCATTCACACTCCCTTATACAAAATTTTTAACTTTATAACGGACACAGGGCGAGCTTATGTAAATATGGACAGTGAGCGCAGTTTGGAGAGTTCCCCCAGCAATCCATTTCACTGCTTTGCGTGAACTTGCACCCCTCCTTAAAGGGGCACTCAAGGCAAGATGGAAGATGGTTAAAGCATAGCCTAAAAAACATCTCCGAATAGCTTCCTCGCCAAAGATCCATTAAATCATCCTCAGCCATGTTACCCAAGGGAAACTCCAATATATCTCTTGATCTCTTGAATATCGTGGTCTTCCAGGATCTCGAGAGGTAAAGGCAGGGGGTTATAACTCCATCGCACCTTATAAATAGGGCTCTATTAGCGGCGAAGGGGCACTCCCGCGCGAAGTTCGGTGAAAGCTCAGGATAGGCGAAGCGCGCACCAGCCCCCAATATCTTAGGTGAGAAGCTCTCTAAAAGCGTATCAATGTCTACAATATCTTCATCATCGATCAAGGGAAGATCCTCCAATCCCCCAGGATAAGGGATATAGTGACTGAAGAATACCTCCCTCACGCCCAACTCCTTCACGAAGTCAGCCGCCTTCGGTATCTCAGCCAAGTTATCCTTCGTCACAGTAAACAGAACCTTAACAACCGGTTTATTAGCCCCCTTAGCTATTTTCTCCTCCCTCAGGCGCCTTATACCCTGATCTTCTTCGAAGGATCTAAGGCTAATTACGACCTCATCCACTTCAAGAAAGACCAAATCCTCAGCTATATCAACAAGGGAAGAACCGTTAGTGTTCAGTACGATTCTTTTGCCCCTGCTTTTAACCTGTTTTATTATCTTAAGGAAACTCGGGTGAAGGGTAGGTTCTCCCCATCCAGAAAAGGTTGCTTTCTCCACCCTGGTTCTATCCATCGATTCCAAAATTAGCTCAAAGAGGCTAAAGTCCATATGCTGAGCTTTAAACCCGGGAACGGAGAATCTGAAACAATGAGGGCAAGAGTAGTTGCAAACGGTAGTCAGCTCTATCATCAATTCACGAGGGTGAGAGTCCTCTTTAAGGTTAAGGATCCAATCCCCTACCTTTAACATTCGCAAAAATTCACCACTCCAGACCTAACTCCTTAAGCTTTTCTTCGGTTGGGACTCCTTCCTTATCCCATCCCTTTATATCATAGATTATGTCAAGCAGTTTATCTTGATCCACAACCGCTCCATCCCCAGGCTCCAGACTGAACCTCTTGGGCAGATAGTCATCCTTCCTCTTGAAGCCCTCTCTTATATTAAACATCCTCTCGAGATTTATCACCCTTTCACTCACCTTAAACAGATCCTTCATGGAAAAGTTAAACCCAGTGGCGTAATTGAAAAGCTTGGTCCACGTCTCGCCCCTAACCGCCAAGGTTATGACGGTGAAGAGGCAAACGCCCAGAAGATTGGTGGCCATCGATAGCTCCTCAAGAGGCTTAACCCAGGATTTAAACTCCTCCTTGAAGGGATCCGGCCTCTCAGTTATGCCAAGCTCCTCGCTCAGGTATCCGAAGGCATCCACTATAGAGGCCCACGGCCTTAAGTGATCTGCTCCCCTCGGAGAAACCATGTGAGACCAAGCCTCTCCCTTGCTTGTTCTTAACTCATCCGCTGCCATCTCAAGCCCCTTAACGTGCATAACATAGTAAAGCGCCTCTCCACCCAAAGCTTGACCGGCCCTTAAAGACCCCTCTCCAAGCAGCTTAGCGAACTCTCCCTCCCTTTTTCCTATCCTCTTAACGAGCTCAACGACTGCCTTACCGTTTCCCCAGACAAGCTCAAGACCATCGGCCCTCTCCTTATCAACTATACCCCTCTCATACCACTCCATAGCGGTAGCTATAACCTGACCGGTGGATATGACATCGAGGCCAAGCTCGTTAACCAAATGGCTTGCAGCGGCAACATCGTAGATATCCTTAACGCCAGTCTTGGCTCCCAAGGCCGCTAAAGCTTCGTACTCAGGGCCTCCGCTTTCCAAAACCTCGTAATCCCCCTCGGGTATAACCGTATGCCTTCCGCAAGCGATCGGACAGTTAAAGCAGGCATAGGACTTAACCTTAAGCTTATCATGATAGACCTTATACCCTAGGTAATCGTTGAACTCCGGTAGCTTACTCCTCTTCCAGTTATAGAATGGGACCAAGCCCGTGAGGTTCATGGCGTCGAAGAAGGATGGGGTCCCGAACTTGCTGAGCTCATCCCTAACGAAGGGCTCCTCGAATATCTCGCTCATAGCCTTTTTAACGGTCTCCTTGAAGCTCGCGGGCTCAGAGAGCTCCGTCTTGAAGCGAGAGCCACGGATGGCGATCGCCTTTAGATTCTTAGATCCCATCACCGCCCCTCCACCGCCACGACCAGCAGCCCTATGCCCATCAACGATGATAGCGGAGAACCTCACGAGATTCTCCCCCGCTTCACCTATCGCAGCCACCTGGATACCGTTATCACCGTGCTTCCTCCTTATCTCCTCCTGAGTCCTCCGTGGCGAAAGCCCCATAAGATCGCTAGCATCGAGGAAATCCACCTTGCCATCAGATATATAAAGATAGGTAGGTCTTTCCGCCTTACCATGAATAACTATCATATCGTAGCCGCACCTTTTGATCTGGGGGGCAAAGGCTCCACCGACGTTCGAAGCGAATATCGTCCCGGTCAAGGGAGACTTAAACATGACAACGGTCCTTCCTGAGGTCGGAGCGGGCGTATCGGTTAAGGGCCCGGTTATAAAGAGGAGCTTATTATCTTCAGATAGGGGATCTATATGAGGCTTAAGGTTATCGTAAAGATACCTGGCTCCAAAGCCCTCACCACCAACGTAGCTCTCATACCATGCCTCAGGAGTCTCCTCCTCCCAGAAGCTTCTTTTCGAGAGATCCACATGGAGAACCTTCCCTGGAAAGCTCCGAGGAACCAAAATAGCTCACCTCCCTTAAAGATTCAACTAACATTCAAGCTTAGTTTAACATTCAATATAGAGTTTCGTCAATTATAGTCTAAGCTCAATTTTTAACTTGCGTCAAAGGAATATAACGTCTCTTGACTACTTCCTGGCACTTTGCTAATCTGTATACGAGACCTATATAAGGCGGAGCTTAAGGGAAAGCCAGACACGCTGGGTGTGCCTGGCTTTCTATCTTTAAGAGGGGGGTGAGAAGCCTTGGAGAGAAAGAGGGTGAAGGTAGAAAACGCATCTAAGCTGCTTGAGACTATCGAAAACATGTTCTTCGAGGTCTTTCAGCTCACGTGGCTGTTAGGTGAGAACATAAAGGTCTTTGAGGATATAACGCAGAGCTTCTTAAAGGTAGAGGAAACAAGCATGAAAAGCTTTGAAAGCGCATCATCCATAGTTGAAACTTCAAAGAAACTCGTAGAGATATCAGACAAGTTAAAGGAACAGATATACAAAGCTAAAGATATTACGAAAGCTCTTGAGAAAACGTGTGAGAGCTTAAGCGCCTCCATATCTTCAGCGCGAAGCTCCCTACAGGAGCAAGAGAAGATATTCAAGAAAGTCTTAGAAATAAACGAAAACTTGATAAAGCAGTCTGGATCGGTTTCGGAAATAGCTAAAACACTGAACCTGTTTGCCAAGCAGATAAACCTTCTTTCGCTAAACGCCTCCATAGAGGCCGTCAAAGCAGGGGAGAAGGGAAAGGGGTTCGCAGTTGTATCTCAGGAGATAAGGAAGCTATCTGAAAGGACGAGAGATGCCAACGCGGAGATAGAGAAGACGATAAAGGGGATAGTAAGTACGATAAAGGAGTCCTTTGAGATCACCAGTAAATCCTTCGAGGAGTTTGCTAAGTTAAAGGGCTCCTTCGAGGAGTTTATGGGCTTCATCTCCACAACCACATCGAGCTTCGAAAGCGTGTTTGAGGTGACCGATACCCTCTATAACCTCTCTGAGGAGATGCTCAAAGTAACGGATAACGTCAACGATTCATCGAGAGAGATCTTCGAGGCCTCAAGAGAGACAAGCGACCTCTCCAAGAGCATAGGAAAGGTGGTAAAGACTCAGGAGGAGAAGAATCAGGAAGTCCTAAAGATGATATCCTCATTAAATCAAATTCTATATGATATACAAAGGGAGGCATCAAGCTTAAAGTCTGAGAAAGAGATCCTCTTTGGCGTCAATCCATTCATGAATCCGAAAACCATAAGAGAGATGTATTATCCGATAATAAAGCAGGCCTGCGAGAAGGTAGGCTACAAACCGAGAATGGTAATAGTTCACAGCTACGACGCCCTGATACAGGCCCTTAAGGAGGAGATAGTGGATGGAGGCTGGTTTTCTCCCTTCGCCTATGTTTCTGCTAAGGAGACACTGGATAACATCACCCCCATAGCAACCCCAATAGTTAACGGAAGAGCGAGCTATGACGGATATATAATAACCTCGAAAAAGACCAACATAAGGAGCCTAAAGGATCTTAAAGGAAAGCGCTTCGGCTTCGTAGATCCAAAGAGCGCATCAGGATACCTCTTCGCCAAATACTCCCTGCTTCAAGAGGGAATTAACCCTGACAAAGACTTCAAGGAGGTTTTGTTCTTGGGAAACCATGAAAACGTGATAAGGGCGGTTCTCTCAGGAGAGGTCGATGCAGGAGCAACCTATAACGAAGCCGTGGAGAAGATGGTCTCCCAAGGGGTAGACTTAAGCGACATAGTTATACTTAACACCGTGAAGGATATACCTAAAGACGCCATAGTCCTACTTAAGAGCCTCCCTTACGACTTCATAGAGAGGTTTAAGGAGGCTTTGCTATCCTTCAAGCAACCGAAGGGTATACAAGGATTCATAGAAGCGAAGGATGAACGCTACGATATAATAAGGAAGGTCAAAAAGCTCATATCTTAACGAGCTCGTAGCTTTGGCTTCCCAAACCTATCTTTTCGGCGTAATCGAGCATGGCCTTCCAACTGGTCTTAGGGTGAATGAGCGTGAACTTATCCTCCCCGGGAGATGGATTCCTTTCAGCCAGGGGACCAAAGGGGTTAACCGAAGCCTGATTCACTAAGTCAGCAGAAGCCCTATCTATGGCCACGGGGTCGAAGGACGCAAGTATCCCTATATTGGGAACTATGGGAGCATCGTTGTAGCTCCAGCAATCGCAGAAGGGAGAAACATCAGTTATGAAGTTTAAGTGAAAAGCAGGCTTACCCTTTAAAGCCGCATAGGCATACTCCACTATCCGCTCACAGGCCTCAACGCTCATATCCCAATCTATATCTATAGCTTCGGATGGGCAGACCACTATGCACTGCCCACACCCGACGCACAGGTCGTAGTTTATTTTAGCCTTTTCGTTAACTCCGAACTTAATGGCACCGTAGTTGCAGCTCCTAACGCACTCACCGCAGGAGATGCATTTATCCTCATTCACCTTGGGCTTTGAGACAGTGTGCATCTTAATTTTCCCCTCACGAGAGGCACACCCCATACCTACGTTCTTTATCGCTCCACCAAACCCGGTGAGCTCATGCCCCTTAAAGTGATTCATCGATATCAAGACATCGGCCTCAGCTACAGCCGAGGCTATAAGGGCATGGGAAAAGTGCTTTAAGTTTATCTCTATCTTCCTATGATCAAACCCCCATAATCCATCGGCTATTATCACGTTGCACCCAACAGTGATAGGATTAAAGCCGTTTTTAAAGGCGGTCTCAAGGTGATCTATGGCGTTGGATCTACTTCCCTTATAGAGGGTGTTAGTATCGGTTAAGAAGGGCTTACCTCCCATCTCCTTAAGCAGCCTGACGAGCTCAGCCACATAGTTGTGCCTTATATAGGCCAGGTTCCCAAATTCACCGAAGTGTAGCTTTATCGCCACCGTCCTACCGGAAATCGGTAGATTGACAAGGTGAGCAGTTTTAAGCAGGCGATTAAACTTCTTTAAAAGGTTCTCTTCTGACGATGCCCTCAAGTCCATGAAGTAAACCTTAGATGGTGACATCTACTCTTCCTCCTCCCCATATTCGATGCTGGGATTAAGGGAGTCCACGACCTTAACCACGCTAAAACCCGCTTGCCTTAACCTATTTATTATATCCCTTGATATCCTCCTTATCAAAAGCCATCCCAAAGCCTTGCAGAAGGGACACACGCTAAGCCTCTTGGAGAACTCAACCCAAACCTCAGCGTAGCTCTCCTTAACTGTTAGACCGTAAACCAATCCCAATGAGACTATGTCGCTTCCCGTCTCAGGATCCTTTACCTTCTTAAGCTCATCAAGAACCTTTCTCTCAAGCTCACTAAGCTCTCTCATCTTATATCTCCTCCAAAATGTAAACCTTTTAAATAAGTATATCACATAAAGGCCGTATCAAAAAGCATCCTCCCGGGAGACTCTTCCGGGAGGATGCCAGAACCTTAAAGCAAGGAAACTATAGATCTTTAATCCTCCTCGAAGATCTCATAAGGGCACGAAGTAGGCCACTGGGGGAGCAGTCCCACGAACATTATCCCCGCCACAACAAGAAGCCTCACATCCTCCTCTCCGGTGTTAAAGACGCGATGGCAGGTGTTTTCCTTATTATATATCGCGTCTCCGGCCTCCTAAAACCTTTCTTAACCCACCTTCTTACGCCAAGTATAGGTTCCAAATATGACGAAGAGCGTTTCCAGAGCTAGGGCAAATATAGTTACCCAAGTCCAAATTGGAAGTCCAAAAGCGGAGCGAGCGTTCCAGGACTGAGGAGCGTACCAAGGAACTAAAAGAAGCAAGACCACTATGAGCCCTGCCCAGAAGGGCTTACTATAGGCTGGAAGGATATACTCTACTTCCTTACCATCACTCGTTATCTCCCTGTCAGCGTACTTCAATATATCCTTAGCTCTTCTCGTTTCATCACTCTCACCCGAGGCGTAGCTCCCCAGGAGAACTACGGCGGTGTTAACGAGAAATCCTATTATACCAGCGTGGATGCCCCAAACCTTAGAGTGACCGGTAAGCGTCAAGGCTACGGCCAAAACCCCACCCAGGACCATCCCAACCATTATTGGAACCCTTTTAATCCTAGCGGAGTAAAGCCCCAATATCAAAGCTGGAGTAGCTTGGAGGAGTATCTCAAACTTTATCTCTGTCCAGCGCCATATCGTTAAGGTAGGTCTGAATGTCATCAAGAGAGCAAGAACTATTAATAAAATGAGCGAATATCTACTTGCCCTTATAACCTGCTCATCAGTAGCCTGCGGATTTATAAACCTCTTATAAAGCTCCTTAGATAGTATCATGGATAGAACCATTATCGCAGCGCCAGCCGTAGAAAGGGTAGCCATTATTACACCAAGCCCCATGAAGGATGCTATCGTTCTACCGGCCGGATGGGAGAGCGTAACCGCACCCATGAGGTAAGGAACCAGCTTGTCTGTCGCTCCCTTGGGAAGATTGGGGAAAATGCCGCTTCCAAACATACCAACCATCCAAAGGGTAAGAGCAGCAAAGACGAAGAAAGGAGCCTTAAGTCTAAAGGTCTTCTTTAGATTATCTATATCCTTGACTCCCATGTAGAACTGCAAAACGTGAGCGTAGGTGGGTAAGCCTAAGAGTATCAATATAACGGTGCTATACCATGTAATCATGGTGGTAGAAGATGGAAGCAGAAGCTTCTTATTGGCAGCTTGCCAGACCACATCTATGCTCTTGCTAAAACCGCCCATTATGTTTATCAAAACGAGCATCATCATGAGAGAAAAGAGCATCAATGCGCCCTGAACCGCGGCGGTTAGTGCCGTCCCCCTAAAACCTCCTAACCAAACGTAGCTTAGGATAACCAAAGCGAAGAGCACCACAACCACCTGATAGGGAACAACTCCTCCAGAAGCAACTTCTCCAAGATATCCCATAGCGAAGAACTGCTCAGCGAATTGAACGAAGGTACCCCAAATCATGAAAATCAACGCTAAAAAGACCACGAGCTTTGAATCAAAACGATGCTCTATGTAATCAAAGGGAGAGACATATCCCCACCGCTTCCCCAAGTTTATCAAAGGAGGAGCTATTATAAGGGCACCTATAAGCCCAGCGACCATAAACTGAGGATAAACCAAAAACCAAGCCCCAGCTCTATAGGTATTAGCAGCATATCCGACGAAGGAGTTACCGCTATAGGCATCAGCAAACAGAGCCAAGGCCAAAACAAGATACCCCAAAGTTTTACTAGCTGCAAAGAAGTCGCTTATCGTAACCCCAAGCCTCTTCTTATAGGATATCCAACCTATCCAGACCATCACCGCCATAGATAAAACCACTATCACCAACATCTCCCACCCCAAAGGCACCATCCTAGGCTGCATGAAAGCTCACCTCCTAAAGATAAGAATCAGCCACAAATTAAACTTAGACGGTTATGTTGCTACAAAGCAAGCTTAATACATCACCTCCTTTATTCTGATATCTACTAAAACATGGTACATTTTATAAAACAACCTGTCAAGCGCTTTCTTCGCAAGATAAAGAGCAATATAAAGTAGGGGAAAAGGTACAAACTTAAAGGAGATGGTAGTAAACTATTAGTAAACACCTTGGATCTAAAGGGCACTCATTGGGAAAGCTTTTAGGGAGGGAGATGGAAAGGAAATATGGCTAAGATGTCCCAGATTTTCGCACCCAGAGATATGACGGTGGGAAAGCCTTGGAAGAGTATAGTTGAATTCTCAATTCTCATGCTCATCGGAAACTTGGCCCACCAGCTTTATAACACCGTTGACTCCATCATCGTGGGAAGATATATCGGTGATAGGGCTCTCGCAGCGGCGGGAAGCACCTTTCCGATACTTTTCATGCTCTTTGTGTTTTCCACAGCTATCTCAATGAGCACTAGTATAATGGTCTCTCATTACTTCGGCACCAAAGATAGAGAAGGACTTTCTCGCACGATAGAAACTTGCATAACGCTTACGGCGATCACATCCGCCATAATAACGCTT
>LEKQ01000008.1 GCA_001443005.1 bacterium GBS-1 | reverse complement strand
TGACTCACAATCAGAAAAGTGGTGTAGCACACTTTGCGGCTGATAGTGAGGAGGAGTGTTTTTCCTTAGTTAGGAGGATAAGGATTTTGAAAACTTCAGAAGATGGAAAGCAGAAAACCGAAGAGGGCTACCTTGGAGAAAGTAGGGTGGAACCCGAGGATAACCAAGAAGTGTTAATGCCATCAACGACAGTTCCAGAATCACAAGCCATTGCGCTCCAGTACTGTACCTTGGAAAGGATACTCTCAAAAGAAAACATGCTCAAAGCATACAAGAGAGTATTAGCAAATAAAGCAAGCCCCGGAGTAGATGGGATGAGGGTCGAAGAACTCAAAGACTTCTTAGACCACAATTGGCAACAGATAAAACAAGACATCCTACAGGGTAAATACAAACCACAGCCAGTTAGAAGAGTAGACATACCGAAGCCGAACGGTGGAATTCGACAGCTTGGGATACCGACTGTACTGGACAGACTAATACAACAAGCCATAGCACAAGAGATGACGTTACTATTCGACAAAAGCTTCTCTGAAAACAGTTATGCGTACAGACCAAAAAGGAGTGCTAAAGATGCGCTAAAGAAAGCGAAAGAATTCATATCACAAGGTAATACATGGGTGATAGAATTAGACCTTGAGAAATTCTTCGACAGAGTAAACCATGACAAACTGATGAGCCGAGTAGCGAGGAAAGTGAAAGACAAAAGGGTGCTGAAGATAATAAGGGCATACCTAAACTCAGGAGCAATGCTAAACGGCGTGAAGGTGGAAACGAAAGAAGGCACACCACAAGGCAGTCCATTAAGCCCGATATTGGCAAATATCATGCTCGACGACTTAGACAAAGAACTTGAAAGAAGAGGACACAAGTTCTGCAGATATGCAGATGATATAACCATATATGTGAAAAGTGAAAGAGCAGCAAGAAGGGTGAAAGAGAGCATAACGAGATATATAGAGAAGAAGCTAAAGTTGAAAGTGAACAAAGAAAAGAGTACAGTCGATAGACCATGGAAGACAAAATTCTTGGGATTTACATTCTATCAGAAAGAGGGAGAATGGTACCCAAGTATAGCAAAAGAGAGCATACAGAAGCTGAAGAGGAAGATAAAGAAGATAACAAGTCGAAGGAAACCGACAAGCACGCAAGAGAGAATAGAGCAAATAAACAAAATCACGAGAGGATGGATAAACTACTTCTCAATAGCGAAGGCAAAGAGCAAGATAGAAGAGATAGACGGATGGATAAGAAGAAGGCTAAGGATGTGCGAATGGAAGCTATGGAAGAGGATAAGGACAAGGCTGAGGAAGTTAATGGAGTTAGGGATAGAGGCGACCAGAGCAAAAATGTATGCCAATACCCGGAAAGGATATTGGCATACAGCAGGAAGCCCAATCCTGACAACGACATTGACAAATAAGTATTTCGAGGGAATAGGCTACAAGAGCCTACTCACGCAGTACAAAGAAGCGCAAGTCAACTAAGGAACCGCCGTATACCGGACGGTACGTACGGTGGTGTGAGAGGACGCTGGGTAAATTACCTAATTACCCAGCTCCTACTCGATTACATTTTAGCTTGCTTTTTGATTATTTGATTATCTCTTCCCAGGCTTTGTTGTACAGATCAATATGTTCTCCAATGTAGTCTATTATTTCGCAGTTACCAAGTTCGTCGAGCGTGTAGAGTGGCTCAACTTCTTTATATTTTTGTGCTTCGGTGATAGGAGATGGTATCATCAAATAGTCAGATATCTGAGCTGCAATTTCGGGTCTCAGAATGAAGTTTATAAATTTGTATGCCAAGTCCTTGTTTTTGGCATCTTTTAGAATTACCATGTTGTCAATCCAGAGTGTTCCACCTTCCTTTGGAACAAAGAACTCAAAATTCTCTAATTCTTCTTCGGGAATCAATTGGAACACGTTCTCAGGATATCCGTGCACAACCCAGAACTCGCCATTTACAACACCCTGTGCATATGTAGTTGCGTCGAATTTGACGATATTTTCTTTCCATTTCAATATGACCTGCTTTGCCTGTTCGATTTCGTCCGGATTTGTTGTGTTCACCGAATATCCAAGATATTTCAGAGCCGCTCCAAAAACTTCGCGCATATCATCAAGAAGTGTCATTTTGCCTTTCAAATCAGTGCGTTCGTATATGCTCCAAGATTTTTCATAGTCTTTGAGGTATTTTTGTTGACTATCAAACCTGTAGTGCCCATCATATATGGGACTGAATACTCGTGATTTGGGTCATATGTTGTTTTGGATAAGACGAGTGGATCAATATTTTTGAAATTTGGTATTTTGCTTAAGTCAAGTTTTTCCAAAAGTCCTTCGTTGATCATCATTTTAACGTGGTCACCCGATGGGAAAACGATGTCGTATCCTGTTCCACCAGATTTAATCTTTGCAAACATCTCTTCGTTTGACGCGAATGCGTCGTAGATAACTTTGCAGTTGTACTCTTTTTCAAATTGTTGGATAACTTCCTCTGGAATATAATCTGCCCAGTTGTAGATGCGCAAAACATTTGACTTGTTGCATGAAGAAAGTAAGAAAACGGTCAGGATAGACACAACTACAAAGGTAACCAAGAAAAGTCTTTTCATAATCCTTCCTCCTCCCACCTAAATTTGTGAAAAAGGCTTATTATCTTTAATAATTATAGCACAAACTCAAAATTTCAAAAGAAAGCAATGTTGCAAAATTCTTGGATTTTAAGTTAAAATATAAACAAACGAATAATCACAACCTACATAGTGCACGGGAACACCGGTGCAAATCCGGGGCTGCCCAGCAACCGTGAGTGGGGACGAAATCCGCATAAACGCCACTGGCTCTGATTCGAGCTGGGAAGGCGCGGAGAGTAGGATGATCCACGAGCCGGGAGACCGACTATGTGGGAATCAATTCCCGACAGCTCGGGCTGTCTGGGAAATTTTTTCTTTGATTAAAAGCAAAAAAGGGGGGTAAGTATGGAAAAAGAAAGGTTTGAAAACGTTTTGAAAGATAGTATCGCGAGACGTTTGAACAATTTGACAAAACCGATTGGTAGTCTCGGATATTTGGAAGAAATCGCCTTGAAAATGGGACTAATTCAGAACAAAGTGCTTCCAGAACTTCCAAAAGTTAAGAGAATTTATGTGTTCGCTGCCGACCATGGTGTTGTTGAACAAGGAGTTTCTGCTTATCCAAAACAAGTTACATACCAAATGGTTTTGAATTTTCTTAACGGTGGTGCGGCTATAAACGTATTTGGTAGGCATGTTGAAGCGGATGTTTACGTGGTCGATGCCGGAGTCGATGGAGACTTTGAATTTTCACATCCAAAGTTAATCAATGCAAAAATTGGTTATGGTACAGCTGATTTTACCAAAGGTCCTGCAATGACAAGAACACAAGCAATCGAATGTATTGAAAATGGAAAAAAGATAGCAAGAAAAGCAATAGAAGAAGGTGCAGATCTTCTTGTTGTTGGCGATATGGGGATAGGTAATACTACAACAGCGACAGCTATTTCCGTAGCTTTTGGGTTTGATATAGAAGATATTCTGGACATAGGTACTCCTATCAACAACGATGCATTAAAAAGAAAACGTCAAGCTGTGGGAAAGGCTATGGAAGTAAATAAACCCAATGCCAATGATCCTATTGATGTACTCGAGAAAGTCGGAGGTTTTTGTATTGGTCAGATGGCAGGATTTATCATTGAGGCAGCAAGTAGACATATTCCAGTCGTTGTAGATGGTTTCCCTACGACTGCAGCTCTCCTGATAGCTTGGAAGCTTGAACCTAGTGTACTTGATTTTGTCTTCGCTGGTCATAAATCCAAGGTTAAAGGGCACAAGGTTTTACTTGATGCGATGAACCTTAGGCCCATTCTTGACTTAGATATGAGACTTGGTGAAGGAACTGGAGGAGCTTTAGCGATTTCCATTATAGAGGCTGCGATAAAGATGATACGAGAAATGGCAACATTCGACGATGCGGGTGTATCTAAAGGAAGTGATTCAGTTTGATACTTGTAACTGGCGGAATGAAATCAGGTAAGAGTACGTTTGCACTAAACCTAGCTTTAAAATACACCAAACGAGCATTTTTGGCAACTGGCGTTCCGTTTGATGACGAAATGAGGTTGAGAATCGAAAAGCATAAAGCTGAAAGAAAGGAGCTTTTCGATACTTTCGAAGAACCTGTCAATGTAACGGAAGTTCTCAAAAATATAGATGACAAGTACGATGTTATCCTTTTTGAATGCCTTACAACCTACCTTGGCAACCTTTACTATTATCAACTTGATGTTCAGGAGCGTATTGACAGGCTCGTAGATGTTCTAACCAATATAAAATGCGAGGTTATCATAGTCACCAATGAAGTTGGTTGGGGAATTATACCTGAAAACCCAACAGCCAGGCAGTATGCCGAAATGCTTGGAAAAACTAACACACGACTGGCTAAGCTTGCAAAAGAAGTCTACCTTGTTGTCTCCGGAATAGGGGTGCGTATTAAATGAGCCAGCTATTAGGTACAACATCCTGGGTCATACCTGGCACTTATTATGAGAATGTTGAGTATATAACTCGAAAGTTTCGTAATTTTGATTTCATTGAGCTACTCGGTTACACTTGGGATGATGATACTTACAGATTATTTGAGCAAGAAAAAGAGCATTTACGCAAAATTGCGCTGGAAAAACGAATAAAATACACTGTTCATCTTCCAACAGATAACCTTACAAACATTTTAAACGCATTTAAATATCTTGAAATGAACTTGGATATAGCAAATTATGTGCTACATCCTTTCGGAGATTGCACGGAAAGAGATAAAGAATTATTCCATAGTCTTTTATCACACCCAAAGATTTCTATTGAAAACCTAAAAGAGCATGTATTTAACCATTCTCGGACCGTTTTTGACATCGGGCATCACATTCTCGGAAAGAAAGTAGAAAACGACTTTGTGAATAACGTTGTCGAAATTCACATTATGGGTGTTAAGGACGGAAAAGACCATCAGAAACTTGAGTGGGAAACACTTGAGAATGCTTACCAAGTGCTTTCAGATAGGCTGTTCAGGGCAAAGTACCTGTGTTTTGAAATTTTTAATGAAGATGAATTGGTGGAGTCCTTAGAGTTGTGGGAGGAATTCAAAAACAAAATTTATAACCATTGGAGTGTTGAATAGCATGTGGAAAGAGCTCCTCACTGACTTTTTACTTACTTTATCATTTATCTCAAGGTTACCTGTCAAAATTAAAAATATTGATGAGTGGGAAAAAAGAATTAGACGAATTCCAATTTATTTTCCCGCGATTGGATACATTCCCGGAGCTATTTATTCCTTCGCAATTGTATTGACAAATTCCTTGAGTGCTTACAAATTACTTTTCGTTTTCGGAGCGATGGCTATCGGATACTATTTCTTTGACCTTTTCCATTTCGATGGTCTTCTTGATATGTTCGACGGCTTTTTGAACCAGTCAAACAAAGAACGCCGACTAGAGATTATGGCCAAAGGTGACGTTGGACCATTCGCTGTCTTTTATGGTATGCTTTACGTCTTGCTCTTTTACCAACTCATGTCAACACTAGACTGGCAAGCTTTCCTTTTTGCCTCGGTTTTTGGAAGATATGAAATGGTACTTTTGCTCACTTTTTCGAAACCTGCCAAGCCAAAAGGATTGGGTGCTATGCTTTTTCCATACAACAAGCATTACACAGTATATTCAATGCTTTTCTTAACCCCATTAATCTTCATTAGTCCGCTAATGTTTTTTATTTCTCTGACTTTAACCATAACCATGGCTTACCTAATCTCCAGAGTCTCGGAAATTAAAATCGGTGGAATCACAGGCGATGTACTTGGTGGGAGTTGTTTAATATCCTAAATGGTAGTCTTATTAGCATTTTATATATTCCATACCCTTGGAAGGTGAGAAGATGTATTTAATGATTGCAGGTACCATGTCGAACGTTGGAAAATCAACGCTCGCAATGGCTTTGTGCAGATACTTCACAAAAAAAGGTCTAAACGTAGCACCTTTCAAATCCCAAAACATGTCAAGAAAGTTTATCAGCATCCAAGATGGTAAAGGAAAAATAGCAATAGCTCAATATATACAGGCACTTGCGTGCGAAAAAGAGCCTATTATGGAATTCAATCCGATATTAATAGTCCCAAGCGAGGGAAAAACACAGGTTTATTTTATGGGTGAATTCATCGACTACTTAACATCAGAGCGTTACATGTTCGATTCGAAAGAAAAATTATTTGCCCAAATTAAAACCATACTGGACAGGTTATCACAAAAGCATGATTTAGTAATCATAGAAGGGGCTGGTGCGTTCGTTGAGCCGAACCTCAAAAACACAGAGATAGTAAACCTCCGAGTTGCAAAGAGCGTTGGTGCACATGTTATTCTTGTTTCAGACATCTCAAGAGGCGGAGCATTTGCCCAAGTTGCAGGTACCATAGAACTCATGGATGATGAGGAAAGGAAACTTTTAAAAGGTTTTGTGTTCACTAAATTCCACGGTGACAAATCACTTCTAAAAGACGCACCAGAAAACCTTGCTCAGAAATATTCCATCGAATATCTTGGAACGATACCTTACTTTGAAAACAAGATACCAGACGAAGATTTATTGACCAAGAAAGAGGAAGAAATTGCTTTGGATGATAAAGCACAGATTATCAAAGAAATCGATAGAATAACAGACTTCATCGTTGAACATATCGACATACCGAAAATTGAACGTATCATTTTTGAAGGGATGTAGAGATAAGTGTCGGATACAATTTTTCTTCCCAAAGAACTTTTTGCTTTACTTTTTGCCATAGTATACGATCTGCTTTTTGGTGAATATCCTACCAAAATTCATCCTGTTGTTTACATGGGATTCGTTGGTAAATGGTTTGACAAAAAACTCAACAAGCCTGAAAAAAGTAATTTCGCCAAGTTTATCTTTGGCATGATAGCGCTGACTATCGAAATTGTGCTTTTTCTGGTGATAAGCACATCACTCCTAGTTATATCAAAAAGTGACAACAAAGTTGCACAAATCCTAGGTTTTCTGGTTGCAATTTACTTGCTCAAGTCTACGTTTTCTATCCGAAGCTTGTATGAGCATGTTGCAAGATGTTACACAGATGATGTAGAACTTTTGAGAAAGAACGTTTCATTTATTGTTTCTCGGGACGTGTCAAAGCTTGATAAAGCTCACCTTTACTCTGCTGCGATAGAGAGCTTGGCTGAGAATATCTCAGATAGCATAACTGGTCCGTTGTTTTATTATCTGCTCTTTGGACTTCCCGGTGCTGTTATCTACAGGGTAGTAAACACATACGATGCCCTCTTTGGATATAGGAACGAAAAATACGAATGGTTTGGGAAATTCCCAGCAAGATTTGACGATTTGCTTAACATCGTCCCATCAAGGGTTACAGCTTTTGTGATTTCACTCTTCAATCCAGTCAATTCTTGGAAATACATCTTAAAATACGGAGCGATAAAGATTAACGCGATGTATCCAATGAGTGCTTTTGCGGGTGTGCTAAAACTCGGGTTCGAAAAGATAGGATATTACAAACTTGAGGGAAAGATACCTGAAAAAGAAGATATCAGAAAAGCACTTGAATTGTATAAAAAGGTTACTGCGATTATCATATTCACAACGATAATACTAACAGCGGTGGTGAAATGAATTGAATGGTGCAAATAATTTCCACAAATTTCACGGTGGTATAAAAGATGAAGATATCTTAGATTTTTCAATCTCTGTGAACCCTTTTGTGCCTGAATTTATTCTTCAAGTGCTGGGGAAAAAACTACAAAACCTAAGAAGATATACATACGTGGAATGGATTGAAGAGGATTTTAGAAAACACTTTGGAAGCAACAGTGTAATCATTAGCGGTGCAACCGAGGCGTTTCATATCCTTGGTTGGACATTAATGGAAGACGCACATGTAATAATACCTACTCCAAATTACACGGAATACGAAAGGGTTGCAACGTTCAAAGCAAAGGAGATTATAAAAGTTAATTACGTTGAGGCAAGAGAAATCGAACTTGATATTTTAAAAAATATTTTAGAAACTACAGCAAGTAGATTAAAAAAGCACAAGAAAATAATTGTGATTACAGGAAACCCAAACAATCCGACAGGTATATACAAAGATTACTCTATTTTGCTTGAATGGTCGCTGAGCAAATATGGAACCGATGTGATATTTGTTATCGACGAGGCGTTTATAGACTTTGTGCCTGAAAAACTGAGGATAGAATTGGATGAAAGGATATATCCGAACTTAATTGTTATCCGAAGCTTCACGAAAATTCTGGGATTGCCAGGTGTGAGAGTTGGGTATGTGAAATCAGTTCAATTTAAAGAATTGTTTGAGAAATACCGCATACCGTGGGCGATAGGTGGGGATGGGTATACTCTTTTGGAAGCGATAATGGAAAATAAAGAGAAATACGAAAACTTTGTGAGACAAACTCAACAATATTTTGCTGAGCAAAGAGAAAGATTCTCTGAATTTATTTATTTCTTATCACTCACAAATTACATCGTTGTCAAAGTAGGTGATGTAAAAAAATTCATCGCCAAGCTGAACGAAGAACGCATGCATGCAAGGGAGATGTTCGATTTTGGAATAAATGATAGTGTCCGAATTGGGTTGAAAAAGCCAGAACACAACGAAAAGATATTGAAATTTCTTATACTTTGGTGGAAGGAGATGAAAAGATGGATAAACCAGTAGAAAGACTCCAAAAAGGCTATATCCAAGTTTACACAGGTAACGGGAAGGGAAAAACAACAGCAGCTTTTGGTTTGGCATTGAGAGCGGTGTGTGCAGGTAAGAAGGTATACATTGGGCAGTTTATAAAAGGTATGAGATATAGTGAACTTGATGCACCGAAATATCTGCCAAATTTGGTAATTGAACAATACGGACGAGATTGCTTTATTTTCAACTCGCCTACCGAAGAAGGCATCAAATTGGCAAGGCAAGGACTTGAAAAGATAGCAAGAATTATCAGGTCCGGAGAATACGACATGGTCGTTATGGACGAAGTGAATGTTGCTGTCTACTACAAACTCTTCCAGCCAGCAGATGTGGTGGAAATTTTGGAAACCAAACCTGAACATGTGGAAATCATTCTAACTGGTAGATACGCTCCCCAAGAATTCATCGATATTGCAGATTTAGTAACCGAAATGAGAGAAATCAAGCATTATTACCAAAAAGGTGTTCTTGCAAGGGAAGGGATTGAATATTGAGCTATTAGGATTTCACAAGAAAGGATTATAAAACCTTCCATTGTTCACAAATACTCCAACAGCTATAGATATGAACAATATCAATCCAGATATTCCAAGCGTAATATAGTCTTCAAACGTGAATTTCTTTGTAGTATACCATGTGCGCTTTTTGTATTTGCCAAATCCTCTCAGATCCATTGCATTACTTATCTTTTCAACACGCTCAAGGCTGGAGAGAATTAAAGGTATGAGTATTAATAAAGCATACTTGAATCTGTCTTTAAGCTTTGCTTTGTAGGACAAATCAATGCCTCTTGCTTGTTGCGCAAGGCTTATGTCCGTGTATGCTCTTTGAATATCAGGGAAATACCTAAGCGTAAGTGCGAAAGAATATGCAATTTTGTAATTAACACCGATCCTATTAAGTGAAGATGCCAGTTCGCTTGGATTTGTTGTGAATAGGAAAATCATACCAAGTGGTATGACAGAAATGTATTTTAAGAACTTCGTCGTTTGATAAAAGATCTGTTCCAAGGTTACCGGGTAGTTCTTAGAAATGTAAAAAAGCAGATGCTCTGTTCCAAAGATTTTTACACCTTCTGTAGGTGCAAAGAGGAATGTAATTATTTCATTTACCACGAGGAATGCAAAAACATATGCAAACATGAGTTTGACTCTTGCAAACTTGATTTTTGCTACTCGCATCAAAAAGAACGAAAATACCAAAATACCACTAATGACTCTGATATCATAAGTATACATGACCGCTGATGTTAATAGCAAAAAGGATATAAGCTTTGTCAAACCAGAGAGTCTGTGGATGATTGTTTCATCTGAAGTGTAAAGTATCAACTTCTCCTGCACGGCTATTCCTCACCATCCTGTCATAATTGATGAAGTGTTTGACAAATTTAGAGGGATTTTCAATACCTACTAACTGCGAAAGCTGATAAAGTGAGGTTTCTTTCAGATTTGCTTTTTCAATTACTTCCATATTGGTTAGAATTTCCGACGGTTCAGCACTTGCTATGATTTCTCCATCTGCAAAAACTATAGCTCTATCTGTGTATTCCATGATTAAATGCATGTCATGGGTTATTAGAATTATAGTCTTTCCCAGAGAATTAAGGTATGCTAGAAATTCCATAATTTCTGAGTAATGCTTAAAATCTTGTCCTGCGGTTGGCTCGTCAAGAATAATTATATCTGGATCAAGAACAAGGATAGAAGCGATTGTAACACGTTTTTTCTGTCCATAACTCAATGCGGAAATAGGTCATGAAAGAAATGGTTTAAGACCACATATTTCCGCAACTTCCGAGACCTTTTCCTTGATCCTATCTTCAGGAACCTTCCTCAACCGAAGTCCAAGGGCTATTTCGTCGTATACTATAGCTTTTGTGATCATCTGATTGGGGTTTTGCATCACAAACCCTATAATTTCAGCGCGCTCTTTGATAGTCATATCGTTCAATTTTCTACCTTTGTAAGTTATGGTTCCGGAATCTTCCTTGACAAACCCGCATAGCACTTTCGCAAACGTAGATTTACCTGCCCCATTTTTACCAACTATCGAAACCATCTCTCCTTCTCTGATTTCAAGGTTTATATTCTTCAAGACAGGTTTATTTTTCTCATATGAAAAGTTCAAATTCTCAACTTTTAGTATTGGCTCCGAGCTAAAAGCTTTCCCATCTGCTCCAGTATCGTTCGTGGTGCCGAACCAATTTACAATCTTTCGTTTATCTTCTTCTTTTAACTCAAGCGTTTTTATATAACCAGGTTTGATAGAAACCGATACGTTTACTCCTGCGTATTTTAGAGCTGAAACATAGAGCGGTTCTCTCAAACCTGCTCCTTTGAGAATGTCGCTTACCATAAGTTCATGAGGATGCAAGTCAGCAATGATTTTACCATCTTTTAATACAATTACACGGTCAACTTCTATATGTAGAACATCTTCAAGTCGATGCTCAACAATGATAATTGTTTTTCCCGTCTTCCTGTGTAGATCGTCTATAATTTCCATTGCTCTCTTTGCTGTTGCTGGATCCAAGTTTGCCAAAGGTTCGTCAAATAAAAGCACATCAACATTATCTACCAACACACCTGCTATTGTAGTCCTTTGCTTTTGTCCTCCAGATAATTCAAAAGGAGAATGATTCAAAAATTTCTCCATACCAACCATCTTTGCGGCTTCTTCAACCTTTTTTTTCATCTCTTGAGGTGGAACACAGTCGTTTTCGAGTGCAAAGGCTATATCTTCACCAACGGTGAGCCCAACGAATTGGGCGTCGGTATCTTGTAGAACAGTTCCCACAATCTTTGATAGCTTGAAAATGTCAAGGGTGCGTGTTTCGACACCCTTGACTTTCAAACTTCCCTTTATTTCACCCTTGTAGGCAAAAGGTATTAAACCGTTAAGACAGTGGACAAGTGTACTCTTTCCAGAACCGCTCGGTCCAAGAATTACTGCCTTCTGCCCGGGATAAATCTTTAAGTTTATGTCCTGCAAAGTAGGTTCTGACTGGACATGGTACCTGAACGAAAAATTATTGAATTCGATAACTGGTTCGATGTTACTAACGTTGTTGTTCATTTAATCATATTCCTCCAACTATTAGATTTCTGAAATCAAAAGTTTTATTCTTCTTTCTTCAAGCTTCCTTTCTTTGGTTTTGTCGCTACGTAGGCTATGAGTAAAAGTGTTCCGATGACACCGGCACTGATAATATTCATTATTGTAGCAGCTACACCTTGGATGAAGACCTTATCAGCTGGCTCGGCGTATATAACGATATCAAGTACAGGGGCAACAATTAGCCAAGCGATAACGTTTCCAATAATTTGGAAAACTTTACTTTTAAAATGTCTTTACCTGTAAACTCGCCCTCTTCAATGTTTGTAAACTTATATGACAAACCATATATGAAACCTGCGATACCACTTGCGATGACCCAACTCCACCACGGAGAGCCGTATTGGATAGCGTCACTAAGGGCATGACCAATGAATGCTGAGAGTCCTCCTGCTATAGGACCATAAAGGGTTGCGATGAAAAGGGCGAATCCATAGGCGGTCATGAAACTTGTTTGAGGAACTGGAGAAGGAATCTTCACGAACATAAACAAAAGCATAAAAATCGCAGCACCAATACCAGATGCAACAACCGTCGCTGTTGAAAACTTGAATAACTTTTTCATACCCCTTGACCTCCTTCACCTTTAAAATAGGGTTGCATCATTCTCAACAATAGTAAGTTCTAATTTGTCAAGCAAATCTTGATAACAGTATTCTTTACTCTCGTCGAGGTTACGGAAAAAGAATTTCACTCTCAGAATATTTAGTGCGTCTAACTTACCTTTACTTGGAAAACCTGACGCAATAACTATGCCACCTAATAACTCTCCTTCTTTGTCAAAATCCTTTATATATTCTGTTATTTGTTCAAAATCCTTGCTACTTGCTTTCCTGTCTTTGACTTCCACCAGTATGTATTGGTTCTTTCCAACGGGATGCTTGAGTTTAATAAACAAATCTATAAAACCTCTTGATAAAGCCTTTTCACTGAGAATTTCAAACTCGTCCGGGTTTTTATCTGACCCAAAATATCTCAGAACATCTTTGAGTATGGAATTAAGTTTTCTTTTAAGCAAAGATTGTAGGATATTTTCGTTGAATTTTGTTACAGTGTAATTGCTATCTTCGTAATCTGAATCTGCGTTGGAAAAGAGAATCTTAGGAACAAATTCTAAATCAGCAAATTTAAGCGTATCGGGAATTTTACTTTTGATTAATTCTTGTGTAGATCTACCCAAGGTTGAGACGTATGATAAAGTTGTCGCATCGGCCTGAAAATGAGTTTTCCTATACCCGCCTCTAAGCAAAAGATCTTCTGCAACATACGCAAATTCCGGACGTACCATACTTTCGTCAAATTCACGTTCGAGTTTTAACTCTAACCGATACGGAAATGTGTATGTATTACCAGATTCTCTGAAAGTTATTGGCTTCCATGGTGGAAGACTCTCTGCATTTTTGTATGCGATCTTCCTTATTACCTTATAAAGGTTTTTAACTCGAGCACCATACAGAAAACTAACGTAATCCCCAACATCAATATCTAAGAATGTCCAAAGACCATTTCGACTGCTGGGAAATCCTGCAAGATTGTATTTTATACAGAGATCTAGATTTTCTTTGTTTGAAACGGATATAAGATAATATCGCGGATCCAGCATGTGGTTAACCCCCTAAAGTGTTACGAGAATAAAACAACTGTTTACTTAAATTATAGCACGTCTTGGTATTCTATTTTTAAAAATCATCTTTCCCAAGCAATCATGGTAAAATAGTATTACTAAATTAGTTTCCCTAATCCAGACAAAGTGTTAGTACATTTGGTTCAAGATAGCTTCATCTCAAAATTCTGGGAGATGATTTATATGAGTGGTTCCGATGAGGAAAAGAATATGAAAAGCAGAAGCATACGAACCGTCCAAATAATAGCAGCCGAAAAGGGTGGAGAAAAACCATTTGGTATTTTCAGCAAGCATACGTTAGATTATTTTAAAATCGCAAGGGATTTACTGAAAACTTACGGTGATTTAAAAGTTGTTGGACAAGAGTCAAGTCAGTTTGATGCCAGAATAATCATACAAGCTGAAGAAAAAAATAATAAAATTGATGGGACAGTGACATTCGAAGAAGAGGGGAACAGGTGGGGTTCAAAATTCACAATAGACCTTTCAGCTAAGTCAAAATGGCAACTACCTACGTTTGAGTTTGAGGCAATTGTTTTGGAAATATTATCCTACATAAAAGGAAGCGATATACTTTTTGCAGTTTTAAAAGGAAAGGATCTCAACAGAAAGAAAGCAGCGATAAAAGCCATCGGAAATGTGAGTGACCCAAAATTTATCCCTGCCTTGGTTGGAGTCCTCCAAAACTCTCCCTCGGATTTGAAAAAGCTAATCATAGAAACGCTCGGAAAAATGAAGGACCCAAAGGTGGTCCCTCCGATAGTTCTATCTTTGAGAGATGGTGACCCTGTTGTTCGTGCATCTGCCAAGGTTGCACTTTTTAACGCACTTCGTTCAGGGGTTCCTATTGATGAAACTGTGCTGTTTTTGTTAGAAGATAAGGATGCGGGAATTCGGTCCGCGATTGTTGATATTCTTGCAAATGTAAGCAATGAAACGGTTTTTGAAGCTTTGCTCAAGGCGTTAAACGACGAAAATCCTAATATTCGACTGCGCTCTGTTCAAGCGTTGGAGAAAATAAAAGACCAACGAGCTATCGGACCTCTTTCAAAACTATTGGTGGACAAAGATGTTGGAATTAGACTTGCTGTGGTTCAGGCGATAGGAAGTATTGGGCATGAAAAAGCAGTTGAATACCTTTCGATAGCTCTGAAAGACAGTGAGTGGAGAGTTAGAAAGGCACTTGCCACGGCTCTTGGAAACACAAATAATCCCTCTGCCACACCATACCTTGTCGAGTTGCTCAAGGACGAATCATCAGAAGTGAGAAAAGCTGCAGTTGAGGCTTTGCAGATTGTTGGTGATGAAACTTCTATTCCTGCACTTATTGAAGCGCTCAGAGATGGAGATTCGTGGGTAAGAATGACGGCTGCAGAGACGCTTGGACGGTTGGGAAGTTTGGAATCTGTTGAAAAACTTATTGAATTACTTCAAGACCCATCTGCAAACGTCAGGAAGGCAGTACTAGAAGCTCTCGGGAAAATAGGTGATTACCGAACTGTAGAACCTATTTTACAAAGGCTCAAAGACGATATCGCGAGCGTTCGAGAGGCAGCTGCAGAGGCTCTCGGAAAACTGCGCGATAGCCGGGCTTTGGAACCGCTCATTGAAATTTTGGAAAATCCAAAAGAAGAGAACTCAGTCAAAGAAGCTGCAATAAGAGCTCTTGGGAACATAAGGGATTTTGAATCAGTTGACGCGATTGTAAGTATGATAAGTGATAAAAATCCAAACATCCGCAAAGCAGCTGTTGAAGCTCTTGGAAAAATTGGTGATATTAGGACTTTGAATTTATTGATTAATATAGCTATCGATTCTGGAGAAGAACATTCCGTAAGAAAAGCAGCAATACTGGCTTTGGGTCAACTGGGTGATGAGCGTTCGGTTGAGACTCTTATCAAAATTTTAGATGATAGCGATCCAGAACTTAGGGAATCTGCTGCTTTTGCACTTGGAGAGATTGGAAGCCCACGAGCCGTTGATTTTCTTGTCAAAAAATTCGAAGATGAGAACATTGCTGTGAAATTAGCAGCCATTGAAGCAACTGGAAAAATAAAAGACAAAAAATGTGTTGACAATCTTGTTGCTACATTGAAAAGTAAAGAACCAGAAGTGAGAAAAGCTGCAATCCAAGCACTTGGGCAGATAGGTGATGAAGTTGTAATTAGCTTCATTATAGAAGCTTTGAAAGATCCTTCCGTTGATGTTAGAAAAGCTGCAGCCGAGGCTCTAGGATTAATAAGAAGTAAAAAAACTGTAAATGCACTCTTGGAAGCACTGAAAGACAAAGATAAAGGTGTGAGAATGGCGGTTGTCGATGCACTTAGCAAAATTGGAGACTCAAAAGTCCTCCAAGAATTATTAGTTCTAACAATTGAGGGCAACAAAGCTAGTGGTGAATACAAAAAAGGAGAAATTCAACAGGAAGGATTGACAACCGTTGAAGGACTTATTAATGCTTTTTCATCAGCCTTTGGGGCGGAAGCAACTAAAATGACGGTGGAGCCTTCCAAGAAGGGGGCTGCGTTCAAAGAAGAAGATGAGGAAATCTTAATACGAATGGCTTGTGATGATAGTTTAAATGAAGACCTACGACAGCGAGCTATTTTTGTGCTTGGTGAGATGAAAACACCTAAAGCAATAGAAACATTAATAGAACTACTGAAAGACAAAAATCAATCCCTGAGAGAATCAGCAGTCAAAGCCTTAGGAAAGATAAAAGCACAAACCGCTTTAAAGCATCTGGGAGCTATGTTAAACGATAAAGCACCTGAAGTAAGAAAAGCGGCAATTTGGGCGATAGGAGAAATCGGAAGTTCAAACGCAATAGAATACCTAAGGCGTGCTTTGAAAGATAGCGACTTTGTTATTCGTGAGGCTGCCGTTAAAGCGCTTGGTTCTGTTGGAAAAGCAAATATCCATGAAGCTTACGAACTGCTTGCCGAAGCCCTTAAAGATGAAGATTATCACGTAAGAAATAGTGCAAAGATAGAGCTTCAGCTTGCTACAAAATCAGGGTTTCCTGTAACCGATGTGTTGATTCAACTTTTAAAAGACAAAAACCTTTCCGTAAGGCTTGTGGCTACGGAAATTCTTGGTTTTTCACAAGATTCTCAGGCAGTTGATGCACTTATCGAAGCTCTAAAAAGTGAGGATGCTGCAGTTCGTAAGACGGCGGTAGAATCACTTGGCAAAATTGCGCACCCAAAAGCAGTTGGGGAATTGGCAAAGTTAGTAAAGGATAAAGACCTGGGCGTGCGTTTGGCGTTAGTTAAAACATTAGGAAATATAAATATACATAACGAAAGCACAATTGACCCTCTTATACAAATGCTCGATGACCAAAGTGCCGAAATCAAATTGTTGGCACTACAAGCTCTTGGAAAATACCAAAACGAACAATTAATAAATGCTGTCGGGAATTTACTGAAAGACAAAAATATAGAAATACGCTTAGCAGTTGTGCAAGTACTTGACACTATAGGAAAGAAAGAAGCTTTGCGATTTTTGCTTACAGCCATAAACGACGAAGATTGGAGAGTCCGAAAAGCTGGTGTTGAGGCTGTAAAAAATATAGCAGAAAAAGAGAAAATAGAAGACTCAGGAATAGTAACTGAAATCATTAAGCTACTCAAAGATCAAAACTCGGCAGTTAGAAAAGCTGCAGCAGAAGCACTTTACGCAATAGGCTATTCTCAAACCCCCGGACTTTTGGAAGCATTAATCGAAACCTTGAATGATGAAGATTCGTGGGTACGGCTGGCAAGTGTTCAAGCACTTGCAAAATTTGGTGGATGGTCAATTGTTGACCAGTTAATAAAATCGTTGAGAGACCCAGCTTCCTATGTAAGAAGAGCTGCTGCTGAAGCGCTAGGAAAGATAGGTGATTCAAGCACAGCAAATGCATTGATAGAAGTTCTAAAAGATAAGGATTGGAAAGTTCGTAAAACAGTTGTAGAGGCACTTGGAATGATAGGTGACGAGACGGTAGTCGATGCCCTTGTGGATATGCTCAATGATGAAAGCTCGGAAGTTAAAATAGCCGTATTGGAAGTGCTTGGAAAACTAGCTGATGCGGGTGTTCTTGATAGATTGGAAGTAGCGATTAATGACAAAGATGTTGAGGTAAGAAAAAAAGCAGTTGAGGTAATTTGGAAAATAGACACTCCAAGGTCGGTTGAGCTACTAATCAGGGCTTTAAAAGATGAAGACTTAGAAGTTAGATTCAAAGCTCAAGAAGGACTGCTCCGTGTTTGTGATTTCAGTGTGCTTGAAGAAATAGAAAAACTTCTCAAAGATGAGGATCCAAACGTAAGGTGGTTGACGGTGCAGGCACTGAAGAAAATTGGTGGGACATCTGTAGTCAAACCGTTGATGGAAGCAGTAAACGACAAGGTTTTCAGCGTCAGATGGTTTGCAATTGAAGCGCTTGGAGAAATTGGAAGCCAAAAAGCTATACCAGTTTTGGCAAAACACTTAGCTGACAAAGACTACACAATACGCCGGTCGGCGGCAGAAGCAATAGGAAGAATTGGCGGTCAAGAGGCGTTCAATGTGTTAAGTGAATCATTGAGGGACAAAAATTCAGAAACAAGGGAAGCGGCTGTTTGGGGGATATCAAAGTTGGCAACGCACGAGCCAGAAAAGGCTATAGAACTTCTTAGCGGAATGATTGCCGACGCGAGCCTGAATGTTAAAAGAGCAGCAGTACAGGCTCTTGCAGGTTTTAGAAACAGGAAAGCTTTGGAGGTTATTATCGAAAAACTTAAGACTGAAGACCAAAATACAAAAAGATAATATCCGAAGTGCTTGAAGAACTCTCAGGGAAAAAATTCGGTTTGGAATACGAAATCTGGAGAAAGTGGTTAGAGGAAAATCAATAGCTTCCAAAGGTAGCATAGGTAAATTTAAGATGATAAAACCTGAGAGTATTTATACCAATAGTAATATTTAGTTTTGTTTTTTGCAACAGAAAACGGGAGCTCTCAATTGTAAACTTTTGTGTTAGACATAGCGGATTAAAAATATATTTTTCCATTGGCGCACTGGGAACTAAGTTAATTATAAAGCAATATAACAAAAATGGTAATGCATAATAAACTAAACATAAAAAGCCACACGTCGGACCCAATGGCGTCATAAACTATTAACATTATTTCCAAAGGCTTTTGAAATCCAGACTTTTCAAAACCCATATGTAACGATTATGTAAAACCCAAAAATTTAGCCATTTTTTCGGGGGATAGTTTCCGGTCATGATTAACTTAAAAAGGCATAAATACGAGATTTTTAATTTTTACAAATGTAACTGTCAAATTTAACAAAAATAATGGGGTATAATATTTATGAGGGTTTTACGGGTTTTAGAAGTGACTATGAGGGATGGAAACACGAAACGGTCCGTTAAGACCGTTTCTTTGTGTGCGCCCGGCATGAGCGACAACTTGGCGGTGAAAGTCCGCTATGGGCTTGGTAGTGGGAACCATTAGCCAAAAGCAAGGGTGTCCATCGTGAGGTGGAATCTGAAGGAAGCTGGCGGCAAAGTCCCGACTCGATGGACAAGAACCACATACTAAGGCTGTATCGAGGTGGACGAGTTTGCAAAACAAAACGAAGTCCTACACTACCCGAACCTCATGCAGTAAATGTGGCGAGTACATGGGATGAAGGCGGTCGCTCTTACCCGGGGAGGTCTGACGGATACACCTATTGGTAACCTACTCAGCGATGAGTAGTTGAACCGTCAGAAGTCAGCAGAGGTCATAGTAGCCGAAAGGTGAAGGACTGAACTTTAGGAGTCAACTATGTAAAATTAAATTTTGAGTAGAAGGCGAAAATGTATGATCAATATGGAATTTCTCTCGCTTTTTCATCATAGCAAATATTGTCCTTAGCAACTTGTGTGCTACACTCATCATCGCTTTTTTGTATACTAATCCTTGCGAGCGTTTTCTTTGAAAATATGCTTTAAAATATTCGTTATGTATCACTACATTCACACTCATTAGCCAAATTATTCGTCTCAGGTGGGCATTGCCCCTTTTGGATATACGACTCCTTTGTGTTTGCCTGATTCATCTACGCTTGGGTCAAGCCCACAATAGGCAATTAGTTTTTTGTAAGTGCTAAATCTTGAAATATCACCAACTTCGGCAAGAAAATACAGTGCGCTATTTTCACCAATTCCGTCGATGGACGTGAGTATTTCAATATCTTGGTTGAGTGAAGCACATTTGCAATATTCTTTAAGCATCTCATCGAACTCATTGAGGAGCTGTTGTAAAAATCGAAGTTCTTTGATAGTTTGAATAAGAATCTTCTCTTTCATTGGCCAGTACTGAGCAATGGAGTTGTTAGCAAGTTCTTTAAGAGTTTCTGGAGTAAGTTTTAACTTTCTACCGGTTGTCTTTGAAAAGAAAACACTTAAAGAATCAATAGAGGCTTTTTGGATAGCTTTAGCAGAAGGGAAAGAAGAAAGCAAATCCAAGATAGCATCATTGTAAATGTTGATCACTTTTTCAAGTTCAGGGAAGAGGAGAGAAAGAAGCTTTTCGATGTCGGACTTTTGAGATTTGATGAGTGATGCTTTCCTTTTTTCTTGCAATATCACGAAAATCGGAGTTGAGGAAAGAAGAAGCAGGAAGAAGGTAATGAGTGTAAAAGATGGTAAGAGCAATAGAGCGAGCGTCGATTTTGTCAGTTTTAGTTTTCCTAAGCCCAACAGGAAGAGATTTGTTAACAAGCAAAGGATTAAGCACGACACAAGAGAACTCATTGATAGAGAGGAAAGAAAGAAGGTTAAGATGGTAACAGCCAGTAGACTCCATAGCGATAAGGATAGAAGATTTAGGGAAGACGGAAAGTTTTTGAACAAAGGAGGAAAACCCTTGTTTGGACATATCGAAAGCAGATTCGAAGATGATAGAAGTAGGATTTTGGATAGCACAGGCATTGAACTTATCCTTGGAGATGTCAATACCGACAAAGATGGAGAAGTTTTCAGACATGATAAAACCTCCTTTCGATTGATTTGGTTAAAAGGCGAGGGCAGGAGCCTGCTGAACCAAACCTCCAGGGTGACAAGGGTTAAAAACCCAACCAACTTATCATGGTTAAAGGCAGGCGACAGACTCCTAAAATGGCTTAAAAGCCAAGGCTGGATAAGTCGTCCTGCCCTGCCTACTTTTTGACTAAAATATTTATACTATATTTTTACGTAGGAGGCTTTTAAGCTACATACCTCAGAACAACATGGAGGATCCTCCTTATGAGTCTTTGGGTGATGATCCTATGAGGATGGAGTTAGCTTTGAGGGATGTGGTTCCTGTTAATCCCAACAAGCCTTATGATGTTAGGGATGTTATAAGGCTTGTTGTGGATAGAGGGGAGTTCTTTGAGGTTCAGGAGCTATATGCTCCCAACATAGTTATAGGTTTTGCTCGTTTGGATGGTTACTCTATAGGCATAATAGCCAATCAGCCGAGGCATTTAGCTGGTTGTCTTGACATTGATAGTTGTGACAAGGCTTCTCGTTTCATAAGGTTTTGCGATGCCTTTAACATTCCCATAGTTAACTTTGTTGATGTTCCTGGTTATCTTCCTGGGACTGCCCAGGAGTGGGGTGGGATAATAAGGCATGGTGCCAAGATGCTTTATGCTTACTCTGAGGCCACTGTACCCAAGCTTACTGTTATACTTAGGAAGGCTTATGGTGGAGCTTATCTTGGCATGTGCAGTAAGGATCTTGGTGCTGATGTGGTATTAGCTTGGCCTCAGGCTGAGATAGCTGTTATGGGTGCTGAGGGTGCTGCGAACATAATCTTTAGGAAGGAGATACAGTCTGCTTCTAATCCAGAGGAGGTAAGGAGGCAGAAGATAGAGGAGTATAGGGAGAAGTTTGCCAATCCTTATGTAGCTGCGAGGCGTGGTTTTGTTGACAGGGTTATAAAGCCTGAGGAGACCAGGCCTGCTTTAATTGAGTCCCTTTCCATGGCTTTAGGTAAGAGGGAGGGTAGGCCTAAGAAGAAGCATGGTGTGATGCCGGTTTAAAGGGGTGGTTTTAGGTATGGATTCTTTAAACAGCTTAAGTGGTGCCTTAGGGCTTTCTGTGGTTGCGATGAGCATGGTTTTTCTAGTTTTAGGTGGCTTAGCCTTGATGATGGTGCTTATAAAGTATGTTGCGCGGGTTCTTGAAGGTGCTCCTAAAGTGGAGGAAGTTGGGAGGTCTTTACCTTCTCAAGAGAAGGAGGAGGCGGTTCTTCTTAAGGAGGAGCTGCCGAGGCCTGTTTCGTTGCCTGACCTTGATGGGGATATAGTTGCCATAGCGGCTGCTATAGCTGCTTTTAGCGGTGGTAGGCCTTACGTTTACAGGGTTTGGAGGGTTCCTAATTTTGGAAGGAGTCTTTGGAGGGAGAGCGCTAAGATAGAATCTATGATAGGGGGGATTGAGCATGAATAAGAAGTTCTTTAAGATAACCATCAATGGTAAAAGTTATGAGGTGGAGGTTGAGGAGATAACTTCTTTATCTTCGGGGGTTGAGTCCAGGCCTCAGGTTCAGGCTCAGCCACCATCTATGCCGACGTTTACGCCTACACCAGCGCCTAAACCTACACCTGAACCTGTGCCAGCGGTGACTTCCTCTCCGGTTTCGGGTGCTATTGTGTCTGCGCCTAAGAGGGAGGTTAAGGATCTGGCCCAGGCTGGTGGGGTTGTGGTATCTGCTCCCATGCCTGGTAAGATATTGAGGGTTTTGGTTAAGGAGGGGGATAGTGTATCTAAGGGTGATCTTCTTTTGGTTCTTGAGGCTATGAAGATGGAGAATGAGATATTTGCGCCTGTTTCTGGGGTTGTTAGGAAGGTTGCGGTTTCTGGTGGGGATTCGGTGAACACTGGGGATACCCTTGTGGTTATAGGTTGAGGGGGAGGTTTTGCTATGGAGGGTATGTTAAGCAAGGCCGTAGTGATCTTTGAGAGCTCTGGCTTTGCTGGCTTAACCTGGGGCAACCTTTTGATGATCCTTGTTGGTTTGACGTTGCTTTACCTTGCCATAGGGAAGGGTTTTGAGCCTCTCCTTTTAGTTCCCATAGCCACTGGTTGCATAATAGCGAACCTTCCCCTTTCTGGGATAATGGAGGAGGGTGGGTTGCTCTACTACATATACTTTGGGACGAAGCATGAGATTTACCCGTGTTTGATATTTTTGGGCATAGGTGCTTTAACTGACTTTGGGCCTTTGCTTGCCAATCCCATAACTTTCATACTTGGGGCTGCGGCTCAGCTTGGGGTTTTCATATCCCTTGTAGGGGCTATGCTTTTGGGTTTTAGCATAAGGGAGGCGGCCTCCATTGGGATAATAGGTGGTGCTGATGGTCCCACTGCCATATATTTGACGATGAAGCTTGCGCCTCATCTTTTGGGGCCGATAGCAGTTGCTGCTTACTCTTACATGTCGCTTGTTCCTTTGATTCAGCCGCCTGTGATACATCTTTTGACGACGCGTGAGGAGAGGGCGATAGTTATGGAGCAGCTTAGGCCTGTATCCAAGCTTGAGAAGGTGATTTTCCCGATAATGACCTTGATAGTTAGTGGACTTCTTCTTCCTGCTTCTGTTCCCTTAATTGGTTTACTTATGTTTGGTAATCTTCTTAGGGAGTGTGGAGTGACTGAGAGGCTTTCCAAGACTGCTCAGAACGAGCTGATAAACATAGTGACGATAATGCTTGGGCTTACGGTTGGTGCTACTATGGAGGCTAAAAGCTTTCTTAACTTAAAAACTTTGGGTATAATCCTTCTTGGGCTTGTGGCCTTCATGGCTAGCACGGCTGGTGGGGTTTTATTTGCCAAGGTGTTGAACCTTTTCCTTAAGAGGAAGATAAACCCTGTTATAGGTGCTGCTGGTGTTTCCGCTGTGCCTATGGCTGCAAGGGTATGTCAGAGGGTTGTTCAGAAGGAGAACCCTGGGAACTTCGTCTTGATGCATGCCATGGGGCCGAATGTCGCTGGGGTGATAGGCACCGCGGTTGCAGCAGGGGTCATGCTGGCTATATTAAGGTGGTAGTTTCTTCATTAGCATATTGACAAGGTATCTTCCCCAAAGATATAATCTAAAATAAGAATGAAGGAAATAATTTGCGTTTACTCTTTCGTTTATTATTATTACAAGGAATAGGGTCTCCGGTTTGACCCCCTTTGGGTCGAGGGGGAAAAGCCTTAAGTTTGGCTGATAGAGGCCGGGGGCTCCATCAAAAAGGTGGGGCTCCCGGCCTTAAACTTTATCAAGGAGGGTTGGAGTAGATGATGGATAGATTGCAGGCCTTAAGGGAGAGCGTTAAAAGAGCCTATGAGGGTTATTCCTGGTATAGGGAGAAGATGGACGAAGCTGGTATAAGCCCAGAGGATATAAGAAGCCTTGAGGATATAAAGTATCTACCCTTTATGACTAAGGATGACCTGAGGAAAGGATATCCCTGGGGTGTTACCGCGGTAGACTTGGTTGACGTTGTGAGGATTCACTGTTCTTCAGGGACTACAGGGAAGCCCACTGTGGTGAGTTACACTAAGGGGGATATTGAGAAGTGGGCTGAACTTATGGCTTGGTGTTTAAAGATAGCCGGCTTAAGAAAAGATGACATCTTCCAGATATCTTATAACTACGGGCTTTTCACAGGTTCCTTTGGGTATCACTACGGAGCTGAGAAGATAGGCTGTTGCGTTATTCCTGCTTCAGGCGGATACACTGAGAGGCAGATAGAGCTTATGCTTGACCTTGGGACCACGGCTATAACTTCTACTCCGAGTTATGCCCTTTACCTTGCTGAGGTGCTGGCGGAGAAGGGGATCTCACCTGACCAACTTTCCCTTCGCTTGGGTATCTTTGGGGGAGAACCTTGGAGTGAGGAGATGAGGGCTCAGATAGAGAAGGGGTTAGGCATCATAGCTCTTGACTGCTACGGGTTGAGCGAGATATGGGGACCTGGTGTAGGTATAGAGTGCCCATATAAGGAGGGTCTTCATATAAGGGAAGATTATTTCATAATGGAGATCATAGATCCGGAGACCTTAAAACCCCTCGCCTTAGGAGAGGAGGGGGAGCTCGTCATAACGACCTTAAATAGAGAAGCGACTCCTATGATAAGGTATAGAACGAGAGACATAACCAGACTATTTTACAGCGATTGCTCTTGTGGGCTTTCGGGGCTGAAGATGGATAGGGTTAAGGGTAGGACGGATGATATGCTCATAATTCGTGGCGTCAACGTATTCCCGAAGCAGATAGAGGCGATCTTAGGAAGCTTTAGGGAGCTTAGTTTGAACTATCAGCTTGTGGTGGGTGAGAGAAAGCATCTCAAGAGACTTGAGGTGAGGTGTGAGCTTTCTAACGGGTTTAATGGCGATGTAGATGAGCTTACCCAGAGGGTGTCTAAAACTCTGAAGGATAAGCTTGGTGTTACCGTTGATCTGACGATCCTTCCACCGGGTAGCCTTGAGAGATCTCCTGGTAAGGCAAAGCGCTTAGTTAATAGCTAAAAATTTCTTAAAAATTTTTAAGAAGGGGTGGCAAATATGGGAAAGATTTATTATAATTTAGTGCGAAGATGGGCAGAGAACATCATATAAAATCGGTGGCTAAAGCGCTAAAAATAATTGAATTATTGGCGGAAAATGGAAGAGAGATGGCCTTAGGTGAGATAGCTGAGAGAATGAAAATGCCCAAAAGCACTACGCATGGATTGATCTCCACTTTATGCGATTTTGGCTATGTTGATCAATCTCCCTTCACTGGCAAGTATAAGCTTGGACTTAGGCTCTTTGAGTTGGGGAACATAGTAGCCATGAGATTGGAGGTTAGAAGCGTAGCCACTCCCTACATCCAGAGGCTCGTGGAGGCACTGGGTGAGACCGTTCATCTTACCATACTTGATAAGGGTGAGGTCCTTTACATCGATAAGCAGGAGAGCCAGCAGTCCATCAGGATCGCTTCGCGTGTGGGAGCGCGCCTTCCCGCTCATTGCACGGGTGTGGGGAAGGTTCTTTTGGCCTTTTTGCCGGCTGAGGAGCGCAAGAAGATCATTTTAGAGAAGGGGTTAAAGAGGTTCACGAAGAACACAATCACCGATCCAGAAGCTTTAGAGCTTGAGTTGGCTAGAGTGAGGGAGCAGGGATATGCCTTTGATAATGAAGAGTTTATGGAGGGGCTTAAGTGTGTTGCTGCTCCCATAAGGGATTACACTGGTAAGGTTTGTGCAGCTATGAGCGTATCGGGGCCTGTTGCTCGCCTAAGAGGGGAGAAGCTTGAGAGGGCGGTCGCGCTGGTTACTGAGGCAGCTGCGATGATCTCCGCCGAGTTGGGGTATAGGCCGAAGGAGCCCATTTGACCTTAGCCCTTAGGGTTTTAAAAGGGATATATTGCTGCGTTCCTATGCGGAGGTGTGTGAGCTTGAGAAAGGGGAAGAGTGTTCTAATAATCGTGAGCGTGATGGTTCTTCTTCTTTCTGGAATCGCTTATACCGTTGGCGTGAGGGATCTCATAAGCGTCGTGGGGGGAGGATTGCTTGTAAAGAGTTTAGCTGAACCCATAAACTCTTTTATAAATGAGGTAACGCTTAATAAGGGAGTCAAGAATATGTCTGCTACCAAGGTGGTGCCAATAGTAAGCGTTGGTAGCGGGCTTTATATAGGAGCGGCTCAGGTTTCGGGTTCGGCTAACGCAGTAGCCCAGACCAAGGCAGTGGCAAGGTTGGAAGTCTCCTTTCAGGGTAGGGCAAGGGTTGACATTTTGATTCCCATAGATTCTGAAAACCCCTTAGAGCGCTTTAGGAGAGTTCAGGGAGTAGGAGTAAGCGCTATAATAGACCTAAAATTATAGGACCTAGAATAGGGTTTTTATCTTCTCTTGACAATCTTTCCAAGAGAGTTTATAATGCTTTTGAAAACAATGTCGAAGGCTATTCTTTAATATAGAATGGAGGTTATCCTTTTGGATATAAGGGATTTTCTGTTTTCGCCTTTGAAAGCCCATTCTTATCTTGACGAATGTTTAATCTTAAAGATAGCTAATGTCTTGAGAAGACATTGGCAAGATCATGTGAAGAAAGGGGTTGAGGAATGTGAATCATAGGGAAGTGGCTCTTAAGTTGATTGAGGCTGAGATCAATAGGACTCCCATTGACCCTCTTACGTCAACTTATAAAGGTTTAAGCGTGAGAGATGCTTATCAGGTTCAGTTGGAAGGAGTGAAGATAAAGCTTGAGCGGGGAAAAAAAATCGTTGGGAAGAAAATAGGGCTCACGAGTAAAGCTATGCAAGATCTCTTTGGCGTTAGAGAGCCTGATTATGGTCATCTTTTAGATGATATGCTTGTTTTGCCTGGGCAAGCTTGTAAAAGAGATGAACTTATTCAACCTAAGGTGGAGGGGGAAATCGCCTTTGTCCTTAAAGAGACCCTGAAGGGGCCGGGCGTAACGGTTTGCGATGTTTTAAGATCGACGGAGTTCGTTATTCCAGCCCTAGAGATAGTGGATAGTCGAATCCGTGACTGGAAGATAAAGCTTGAGGATACAATAGCGGATAATGGTTCCAGTGCAAGGTTCGTTTTAGGGAGCAAGGCTGTATCTGTTAAGAATCTGGACCTAAGGTTAATAGGTATGGTTTTTGAAAAGAATGGTAGGATAGTTGGCACAGGAGCTGGGGCTGCCGTTTGGGGGCATCCTGCTTCAGCTGTGGCATGGTTAGCAAATAAACTTGCGGAATTTGGTATAGCTTTGGAAGCTGGGGAGATAATCCTTTCTGGAGCTATAACCGCTGCACTGGACGCTGATAAGGGGGATGTTTTTACGGCACACTTTTACGAGCTTGGGTCCGTAAGTATTTATTTTGAGTGATCTTCAGTTAGAAAGGGGGCGAATGGATTGGAGGAAAGGGTGAAAGTGGCTGTGATAGGTCCTGGAAACATTGGGACAGACCTTATGTTTAAGATTCTTAGGAGTCCTTACCTTGAAATGGGAATGATGGTTGGTATAGTAGAATCTGAAGGGTTAAAGAGAGCTCAGTCTATGGGAATAAAGACGAGTACAAGGGGTATAGATGCGGTTTTGGAGGATGATGATATAAAGATAGTCTTCGATGCCACGACGGCTAAGGCTCACATTAAACACGCTCCTCTTCTTAAAGAGGCTGGTAAGATTGCCATAGACCTAACTCCTGCGGCGGTTGGTCCCTATGTAATACCTGTCGTTAATCTGGAAAAGCTTTATGATGAACCCAACCTGAACATGGTTACCTGCGGTGGGCAGGCTACCGTTCCGATAGTTTACGCTATAGCTCAAGTTGCGGGCGCTAAGTATGCTGAGATCGTTTCGGCCATATCAAGTAAGAGTGCCGGTCCGGGAACACGCCAAAATATAGATGAATTCACAATAACCACTGCGCAAGCCCTCTGTGAGCTTGGGGGAGCTAAGAGGGGTAAGGCGATAATAATCCTTAATCCTGCAGAGCCACCTTTGATAATGACGAATACCATATACGTGGAGGTTGATGAGCCAGACGAGGAAAAGATAAAAGGGGCTGTGTTTGATATGATTAGGAGGGTTCAAGAGTATGTTCCGGGATATCGTCTTAGGGTTCCTCCTATACTGGATGGCAATAAGGTGACGACGATAATTGAGGTCGAGGGTGCTGGGGACTTCCTTCCCAAGTATGCTGGTAATTTCGATATTATAACTGCGGCTGCAGTTGCTGTGGCTGAGAGGATAGCGGCGAGGATGTTGAAGGGGGGTGTTGAGCGTGAGGGAGAAAAAGTTCATTCATATAGTAGACACCACATTGCGTGATGGAAGCCATGCTGTGGCTCACCAGTTTACAGAGGAGCATATTAAAACGATAGCTAAGGGTTTGGACGATGCAGGCGTTGAATATATTGAGGTTTCTCACGGTGATGGCTTAGGTGGATCATCTTACAATTACGGTTTTTCTGCCCTTACCGATGAGGAGATGCTAAAAGCGGCTGGTGAGGTTATAAAGAGGGGGAAGCTAACGGTTTTACTTCTGCCCGGTATTGGGACTCACAGAGAGCTTGAACTTGCAGCGGATTGTGGGGCTAAGGCTGTGAGAGTTGCCACTCACGTTACGGAAGCGGATATCGGTGAGCAGCATATACGCATGGCTAAGGAGATGGGTATGGAAGCCTTTGGCTTCTTGATGATGGTCCACATGGTTCCACCCGAAAAGGTTGCGGAGCAGGCTCTACTGTTTGAATCTTATGGGGCTGATTGCGTTTACGTGGCCGATTCAGCTGGCGCTATGCTTCCTAGTGATGTTAAAGCTTGCATTGAAGCGGTTGTTAAAAGGGTTAAACTTCCCGTTGGTTTTCATGCGCACAACAACTTGGGTTTAGCCATCGCCAATAGCTTAGCTGCTTTAGAGGCAGGTGCCACCTTTTTGGACGCTACATGTAGGGGTTTGGGAGCAGGCGCTGGGAACGCTCAGACGGAAGTCTTAGTTGGTGTTTTGGATAAGGCAGGGTATGAAACTGGAATAAACTTTTACAAGATAATGGACGTAGCGGAGGAGCTGGTTGAGCCGATAATGCAAAGGCCTCAAGTCATAAGAAACGCTTCCCTCATGCTTGGCTATGCAGGTGTGTATTCGAGCTTCCTTCTTCATACCTATAGGGCAGCCGAGAAGTTTGGCTTGGACCCACGAGATATCTTAGTCGAGCTTGGAAGGAGAAAGATGGTAGGAGGACAAGAGGATATGATAATCGATGTGGCCTATCAGCTTTCTCAGAGGAAAGCTCTTAAGGAGGGGGTGAGTTTAGGTGAAGCTGGTTAATCTGGTAGCGGTTGTGGATCTGGAGAAGTGCATAGGTTGTAAGACTTGTGAGAGGGTTTGCCCTGTTTTAGCTATTAAGGTTGTGGATGGTAAGTCTCAGGTTGACACTGAAAGGTGCAGAGGCTGTGCAGCTTGTGAACAGAGATGCCCAGTTTATGCGATAAGGATGGAAAAGCGTAAGGAGCCCATTTTAGTTGGAGTGGATGTTGATTCTGTTGATTACGGTAAGGTGATCGAGCTCTGTGGCAAGGCTAAGCTTAATCCTGAGCAGGTGATCTGTTTTTGCACTGGGACAAGGGCTGAAGAGATAGCCGCTGCGATACTTATGGGAGCTAAGTCTCCAGAAGATGTTTCTTTCATGACGGGTGCGAGGACCGGATGTAAGGTGGAGTGCATTCAACCTATACTGAGGCTTCTTGAGGCTGCTGACATTAAGTCTGTTCCTCCAAAGGGAGGGTGGCAATGGTATGGTAGAACCGTTACCGTTTGGGAGATCCCTGAGGGGGTTAGGAGGAAACACTCCTCAAGGGGTTTCTACTTTGATGAGGATGAGAAGCTGTTAAATAGGGTTAAAGAGGCACCTTTGCAGGGAAGGAGGTGATTTTGTTATGCGTGCCCCTATACCGCCCATACCCCCGCGTAAATCTCAATACGGTATTGACCCATCCTTAGTCAAGAAAAGGGTTTGTGAGCTTCCAGGCATGACCTCTGTGCTAATAAAGGAGCTATTCCCCGATATGCCTGATGTCATCTATCCCAGTGATAGAGGAATCGAAACCATTCGTAAAGCTACAGAGGAGGCGCTTAAGAACGTTGATATGAGCATGATAAAGCCTGAGCATTCGGTTAATATCCTGGCATCTCATCACGGTTTTACCCTCTTGGGGGGTGAACCTTACGCTGAGATGCTTAAGACACTAAGGGATGTAATTCAGGCGAGAACCGGATGCAAAGATATAAGACTGAGGGCTGGTGTTGGGTTAAGGTTTAGAGAGACTGAGGAATATATTAAGCGCTACGGTTTAGATAAGCACTTTAATGGTAAGGCCGTAGGCATAGCCCCTATTGACGAAGGTATACCGATTGAGACGGAGATAGGTACACTCTATGGGATAAAGAAAGCTTATGATGCGGATTGGATAGTTCACGCTCATAACTCTGACGTGCGTGAAGTTCACTTCCACAGGCAGGTTGACCGAGCGGTTAAACCCTTTGGTATGTCCTATGCTCGTATCGAGACGAGATCTACCTATCACCAGAACATGGGACCGAGAGCGGCTAACTTTGTGGCAAGAGCTATTTTTGATTCTCCTTTCGTTCAGAAAAAGTTTGCCTTTGCTTGTTTCTTAACGGTTGCACCTAACGGAATTATTGGTGTGGATGCTGATAATGACCTTTATTCCCTGAACGATCGCATAACGTTCATTGGGTGTCGTTATTACGGTAAGATGATGACCCTTTTAGGGTCCATAGATGAGTGCATAGTAGCCTTAGATTTCCCATGCCCTGTAGTTTATGTTTTTGCTGGTGGTGTGATATACGCCAATTTCGCAGGAGCTAACACTGACCTTTACGATCTTGATGATGTTCCCTTGCCCAGCTATACATGGTATACGGAGGCGTTTTACGGTAAGAAAGGAAAGCCACTTCTAAGCGACATACCTCCAGTTAATCCAGCGATAAAGATGTGTGTTCATAATTACGCTTGGGTAGGCTATCCGAGCGTTTTCTTTAGTGAGCATATTCCTACGATAGTTGTTGGTAGAGAGCAAGCCGATCTCTTTAATCGCGATCCTCAGAACTTAAACTATATGAAGCATGCCTTAATAGCGGATGACCTCGAGACAGCAATGGAGTTCGCTTATAAGGTCACTGGCACGAGAAAGGTGTTAATATTCGATGGGGCCATCGGTGGGATAAACGTCAGCGAGCCTTTGGCAGAGTATCTCTTGAAGAAGGCTCCTGAAGTTAACGAGAGGGTTGAAAATGAGCTTTTGCCTAAGTGGTTAAGGCAAAGGGGAGTGGATCTAAGGATAGGTGAGGATGTTCGTAAGAAATACGCTGTTAGAGGATAGTAACACATTAAGCATTATACCCCCCGAGGGGCGAGCTCGGGGGGCGTTTACCTTAAAAAGTGCGGGGGTGAAAAAGATGTCGGGGATCAAATCAGATGTAGGTGTAGGAGCTCCTTCTAAGGGTAATTTTACCATTTGGGAGAAGGGTCCTGGCTTCGCTGAAAGTTTAAGGGAGCTTAGAAGCAAGCTGAACGCTAATACTATAACAGCTGGTGTTGTAGCTGCTATTTTCGGATGCACCGGACCAGCACTTATAATAATGAACGCTGCCCAAAATGGAAAACTTACCGATATTCAGACTATTTCATGGTTATTTTCAGTTTACTTCTTCGGTGGTCTAATAAGTATCATCTTGGCTTTGTATTATAAGATGCCGATAAATGGAGCTTGGTCTATACCTGGAGCGGTGATGCTCGCTACGGCTCTTCCCCTTTTTCCCTTCGATCAGGTGGTTGGAGCCTATTTCATCGCTGGAGTGATAGTACTTTTCCTTGGGGTCTCGGGCTTGATAGGTAAGGCTATGCGATGGATACCCCTTCCGATCGTTATGGCTATGATAGCTGGTGCTATGCTTCGATTTGGCTTAGGTATAATTACATCGACTCAAAAGGCACCTTTGATAGGTTTTGCTGTTTTGGTAGCCTACTTTGGAGGCTATAGGTTTAGTAAGAGGATATCTCCTGTGCTATGGGCTTTGATCGTTGGTATCGCAGTAGCTTTTTTGACTGGTGGGGTTAAGCTGGCTGGGACTCACGTAGGCTGGGTTAGTCCTAAAATATTTGCTCCCTCTTTCTCCACGGGAGCGCTTTTCGCTATAGCTATTCCCCTGGCTATCCTTGTAATAGGCGCTGAGAACGCACAAGCTTATGGTGTCTTAACAGCCGAGGGTTATAGGGCTCCTATAAATGCTATGACCGTCATAAGTGGCATAGGTGGTATGATTACTTCTTTATTTGGGGGGCATAGCGCTAATATAGCTGGTCCTATGACGGCTATATGTAGCTCCGATGCAGCTGGCCCAGATAAATCGGGGCGATATGCTGCCACAGTAGTTAATGGCGTTCTATTCGGTTCCTTTGGACTCTTTGCAAGCTTGGTGGTTCCCTTCGTCAGGGCTCTTCCTGGGGAGCTGGTGAGTCTGCTTGCTGGTTTGTCTATGATAGGAGTTCTTTTAAATGCGTTTGAGAGGGCATTTTCAGCTAAGAGGTTCAGATATGGAGCCTTCTTCGCTTTATTGATCGCTATGTCTGGTATAGTTATATTCAAGATCAGCGCGCCTTTTTGGTCGCTTGTAGGGGGCGTTTTAGCTTCTATGATACTTGAGCCTCAGGACTTTAAGAATCAGAACAGGTAGTTATATTATGGGAGGAAGGTTTTGTAGCTTTCCTCCCATAATTTTATATGCTATATCTATATGAGGGGTGATCTCGGGATGCTTGTGGTTGGTGTTAATGGAAGCCCAAGAAAGGATGGGAATACGGCCTTTCTTCTAAATCTTGCTCTTGAAGCCGCTAAAAGCCTTGGTGCTGAAACCGTTCTTATACATGCGGTTGATGCTCTTTCAGGTCAGGAGAATCCCTTCTGTGTGGTTTGTAGTAACCCATGCGAGGGAAGATGTTCTAAAGGTAATGCTTTGGGGGAAGCCTTCGATATCCTAAGGAGGGCAGATGGGATCTTGTTGGGTAGCCCGGTTTATTTTGGTACGGTTTCAGCCCAGCTTAAGGCCTTTTGGGATAGGACAAGAATTCTTCGGAGGGAGAAGGCTTTGTTTAACGTTGTTGGAGGGGCTTTAACGGTTGGTGCGGCTCGGTTTGGTGGGCAGGAGACCACCATTAAGGCTTTATTTGATATGATGATAATTCAGGGGATGATAATAGTTGGTGATGGTTATAGGGATGCTGATGCTGGGCATCATGGTTCATGCGCTCAAGTGCCGTCAGACAAAGATGATTTTGCCATAGAGCGAGCGAAAAGGCTTGGGTTGCGAGTAGCAGAGGTAGCTTACGCTACCATGAGCTTGCGCCGTCGTTAGGGCTGTGATTGATTTATTCTTGCACCCAGTTAATCGCTTTACGGCTGCTGATATATTTATAGACCTGTGGAAAGGAGTGCTGAGACTAGGTGGACGTTAGAAGAATCCTGGAGGATGTTAAAAGCAATAGGCTATCCGTAGATGAGGCTTTAAGGATTTTAAGTAAGTTGCCCTTTGAGGATATAGATTTCGCTAAGATAGATCATCATAGGAGGCTGCGTCGAGGAATGTCTGAGGTGGTGTTTTGTGAGGGAAAGACCAAGGAGCAGGTTTTGGGGATATTTGAGCGCATGCTTGGGATGGATGGGATCAACATAATTGGGACGAAGGCAAGTAGGGATCTCTATGAGTATCTTAAAGAGAAGTTCGGTGAGGATTTAGTATATTATGAGGAGGCTCAGGTCCTTTGTCTGAAGAGGAGGGAGCTTAGAAAAAACGAGAGGGGTTACGTTGCGGTGATTTCCGCTGGCACTGCCGATTTTAGGGTTGCTGAGGAGGCAGCCGTCGTTTTAGAGATATTGGGTAATAACGTTAAGAGGATATACGACGTTGGAGTTGCCGGGATTCACAGGCTCTTTCACTACCTAGATGAGATTCAATCTGCCAACGTTATAGTTGCCGTGGCGGGTATGGAAGGAGCCCTACCTTCGGTGGTCGCTGGGTTGGTATCTAAGCCGGTTATAGCCGTTCCTACCTCTGTGGGATATGGGGCTAATTTTAAGGGCGTATCAGCTTTATTGACCATGCTTAATTCCTGTTCTAGCGGGGTCGCCGTGGTCAACATAGATAACGGTTTTGGTGCCGCTGTTTTCGCTCACATGATTAACTCCCTAGTAAACGGAAACCTTTAAGGGGTGAGGTTAAAAGGTGATAATATATTTTGATGCTAAATCTGGGATAGCTGGTGACATGCTCGTTGCATCTCTTATAGATGCTGGCGTTGACTTCGATTATATAGTCTCGAATGTGAAAAAGCTTGGCCTTGATGTTGAGCTTGACCTTAAGGAGAAGTACGTGAACGGTATAAGGTCTAAGAGGTTCATAGTTAAGGAGGGAAAGGGTCATCACCATCATAGATCTTTCAAAGATATAAAGGATCTTATAATGTCGAGTGGCTTAAGTAACGGAGTTAAGGATCTGTCGATGAGGATTTTTGAAAGGATAGCCCAGGCTGAGGCTAAGGTCCATGGGGTTGATCTTGAGAATGTGGAATTTCATGAGATAGGTGCTGACGATTCCATAGTTGACATAGTTTCCTTTTCTCTGTGCTTAGATTATCTGAGGCCAGATGAGATATACTTTTCGCCCCTCTTCGACGGGAGAGGCTTCACGAGGTCTATGCATGGGGTTATCCCTGTTCCAGCTCCTGCGGTTCTGGAGATAGCGAGGTTAAATAGGATACCCATTGGTACCATAGATTTGGAGGAGGAGCTTATCACGCCTACGGGTATCGGAGTAGCTGCAGCGGTGGCTAAAGGGTTTACCGCGATGCCCTATATGGAGATAAGGAGCGTAGGTTATGCTTCTGGAAGCAAGGACCTTCCTATCCCGAACATCTTGAGGGCAATAATTGGAGAGGGGGTGAAGCCCAAGAGAGAGTGGTTTGAGATATTCGCTAACGTGGATGACATGACCGGTGAAGAGATGGCTCTTGCACTGGAGAAGGTGATGGAAAGCGGTGCCGTTGATGTTTACTTTACGCCAATTTACATGAAGAAGGGGAGACCAGCCTACAAACTTGGTGCGATAGTATCCAGCGACGTTTTAGATAGGGTTATAGAAGCCATATTCAGGTGGACATCGACGATAGGGTTAAGGATGATTCCTCTTGAGAAGGTAGAGATGGACAGGGATGTTAAAATTCTTCAGGAAAACCCTGAGATTAGAGTTAAGGTTAGCTCCTTTAAGGATATAAGGAAGCTTAAGCTTGAGTTTGAGGACTTAAAGAAGTTGATTTAGGTGTGTTATAATTTTTTTATAATAAAGGGGGAAACTTAATGGCGGAGATAGTTAAGGAAAAAGAGGCTCCTATAGGTTTTGTCTCTCTCAATCGCCCAGAGTTTATGAATACGTTTAACGTTGCTTTAGCGACCCAGCTTAATCAATCGCTCTTGGAGTTCGACGATGATCCTCAGGTCAAGGTTGTGGTCATTAAGGCTCAAGGTTATAACTTTTCCGCCGGTATAGATTTAAATGAGTTTCTCAGGAGAGAAGGCGAGGATTTAAGGGATTTCGTGAAACTTATGGAGCTTCACAACCACACTATAGCTAGGATGAAGAAGCCTGTTATAGCTTCGGTTAGAGGTTATGTTCTCGCTAACGGCGCGGGTCTGATGATGGCGAGCGATTTCGCCATTGCCTCAGAAAACGCCAAGATAGGAACTACAGCAATAAGGGTTGGATTAGCCTGCATAGGGCCTGGCGTGGTAGCCGCAAGATGTGTGGGGCGGAAAAAGGCCCTTGAGATGGTCCTGTTGGGAGAGTGGATCGATGCTCATGAGGCCTATAGGCTAGGTTTAGTTAACAGGGTCGTTCCAGATGATAGTTTGGAGGAGGAGACGAAAAGCTTCGCCTTAATGTTGGCTGAAAAGAACCCCTTGGCGATAGAACTCGCTAAAAGGGGGATCTATGCCTCCGAGGATCTTCCCTATCACGAGGCTTTAGATTACGCCAGCGAGCTTTTCACCTTTTTAGCTCAGACTGAGGATGCTAAGGAGGGTATAAGGGCCTTTCTCGAGAAAAGAAAGCCGAACTGGAAGGGAAGGTAGATGTTTTCTGATAAGCAGAGATCTGGGCTAATTTGGATAGTTGTGTTTATTATAGTTGCTGCCTTTGGTTTTCATCTGTATGACAGGCTTTCTCCACCACCTTCTGGTGTGATAGTTAAATCAGAGGATGAAAAACCGTCACTGAAGGAGATCTACGTTTACGTGCATGGTGCTGTGAAAAATCCAGGCGTTTACAAGGTTTACAAGGGGTCGAGGGTCTTTGAGGTTATCGAGTTGGCTGGAGGGCTTTCCCCAAGCGCTGATGTAAGGAGCATAAATCTCGCTCGGGTCGTTGAGGATGGGGAGAATATATCCGTTCCGACCATTGAGGGTACCAAGGTTCAGACACCTTCGGTTGGTGAGGAAGCCCAGGCTGGTAGAAGAGAGAAGTTAATAAACGTTAACAAGGCATCGGTTGAGGAGCTTGAGAAACTTCCCGGCATAGGTAAAACCATAGCTCAGAGGATAGTGAATTATAGAGAAAAGAACGGTCCCTTTAAGAGCCCGTCGGACCTCCTAAAGGTTAAGGGCATCGGTGAGAAGAAGTTAGAGAAGATAAAAGGTTTGATAACCTTTTGATGGGATACCCCCTGCTTCTTGTCTTCTTAAGCTTTAGCTTGGGAGTTGGAATCACGTGGTTTTATCGCTTTAGCCCTTTCTTTCTCCTTGTGATCTTAATTTTCCTTGTCATTCTCTCTTTTAAGTGTAGTTATTTTTTAATTTTTACCTTTTGTATATTGGGCATTTTATACTCTGAGCTTCGTTTCCCTTCCGTAGATTTTCCCAAGGCTGAAGTAGAGGGGGTTTTTGAGGTTAAGGGAAACTTGGCTCACCTTAGTCGAGAAGAGAAGTTCTTTCTGTCTAAGTACCTTAAGGATGGGATTTATAAGATAAAGGGGTGCTTGGCATTTGTACCCTCTGAAAAGAGGGGCTATCTCTGGAGCAGGGGGTATTACAGAATGATAGAGGTGGAGTCCTTTAATCTCGTTTCTCTTCGAGAGGACCCTTTCCTCAAGCGATTGAAGGAGCTTTACCCTGAGGATGTAGCATCCTTTATCTATGGTGCCCTTTTTGGGGATAAAAGAGGTATGCTCCCTTCGATTAAAGAGGTTGTCTATCGCTCGGGCTTAGGCCATCTCCTTGCAGTTTCGGGTCTTCACGTGGGGTTGTTAGCTGGCCTTACCTTGCTTTCCCTTAAGGCTTTGGGTATTCACCCAAGGTTGGGCCTTATTCTTTCATCTGTCCTTTTAACGGCTTATACCTATATGATAGGCTTTCAGCCATCGGCCTTAAGGGCATATATATTATTTTTACTTATGGTTTTGGGTAAGCTTCTTGGGTTAAGGACGAGTTCGCTAAATCTCGTTGGAGCTGCAGGTCTCCTGCTTGAGTTCTGGAACCCCTTCGTTTTATGGGATGTGGGATTTGAGCTCTCCTTTGCCGTTTTTCTCTCGATAGCCTTGGCTATAGAGCTTCGTCTTTCTCCGATCTTCCTTTATATCGCTCCTCAAATTGCTACTTTCCCACTGCTTGCCATTCACTTTAACTATATCCCCTTGGCTTCCTTTCTGTCTAACTTGATAGCTATCCCCATATTCTCCTTGGCTCTCCCCTTTGCCTTCCTATCCTTCGTCCCCATTTTGGGTGAGTTCATCGCCCCTTTGGTGAAGCTTATGATCGAGATCATATTTTTTATATCTATGCTTTCTATTAAGCTATTACCTTCATTGAAACTCTGATATAATCTTTTTTGAGGTGAATCTTAATGCCCTGGGTGTTAAGGAGTGTAGATCCCGTTAAGAAGAGCCTGCTTAGCCTTAAGTATGGTATATCTCCTATAACCGCTTCAGTGCTTATAAATCGTGGGATTGAGGAGGAAAATGATGTAGAGTCCTTCCTCTTTCCGACGCTTGACAAGCTCCACGACCCCTATATGATGAAGGGTGTCTCTGAAGGGGTGGAGAGGCTACGCCTGGCCTCTCTTAGAGGGGAGAAGGTTTTGGTTTACGGCGATTATGATGTAGATGGCGTTACAGGAACGGCTTTGTTTCTTTTGGCCTTTAAAGAGGCCTTTGGGGATAGGATAAGCTACTTTATCCCCCATAGAGTTAAGGAAGGATATGGCCTTCACTCTGACATAGTAAGATACGCTCGCGACAAAGGCTTTTCTCTCATAGTGACGATTGATTGCGGTATAAGCAGCATAGATGTTGTTGAGGAGGGGAAAAGGCTTGGGCTTGACTTCATCATAACGGATCATCACATACCTGGGGAGCGCTTGCCCGATGGGGCGATAATAATCAATCCTAAACAGCGGGGTTGTAACTACCCCTTTAAGGAGCTCTCTGGCGTTGGTTTGGCTTGGAAGCTCGCCTCTGCCTTCGTAGGGAGACCTCTGATTGAGCTACTTGACCTGGTCGCCTTAGGGACGATAGCCGACATAGTTCCCTTAAGGGGCGAAAATAGGATACTTGTTAGGGAGGGATTGAAGCTCTTAAACCCACCGATTAGGCTGGGCATAAGGGAGCTTCTTAAGGAGTCTGGGGTAAGACTTTCAAGGAGAATCGATGAGTGGGTTATCTCCTTCATACTGGCTCCAAGGCTCAACGCTGCTGGTAGGATGGACATAGCTGACTTAAGCGTTAGCCTGCTTTTAACTCAATCTCCCTCAAGAGCTAAGGAACTCTCAAGGAGGCTTAATCTCCTTAACTCAAGGAGAAAGAGCGTTGAGGGAAGGATATTGAGTGAAGCTGAGGGCCATATTAGAGATTTACCATTGGTTTTTCTGTGTGAGGAGGGTTGGCACATCGGCGTTTTGGGGATAGTTGCCTCTAAGCTCGTTGAAAAGCATGGTAGGCCAACCTTTTTAATGTGTAGGAAGGATGGAAAAGTTAAGGGGTCGGCGCGAGGGGTTGAAGGGTTTAACGTGAGCGAAGCCCTATCTTACTGCTCTGAGTTCCTTGAGGCCTATGGTGGCCATGAGATGGCAGGTGGCTTTTCCCTAAGGGAGGAGAACCTTTTTAAGTTTAGGGAGAAGCTCTTAGAGTTCGTTCAAGGCAAGGCGCCTTCTTTGGAGGAGACTCTGTGGATAGATGATAGGCTTGAGGTTGGGGATCTAACGAATAAATTGGCCTTTGAGCTCTCTTCGCTCTACCCTTGGGGTAAGGGTAATCCTCGCCCTGTTTTGCTTTTAGAGGATGTTATAATTCAAAAGGTGAATTCTGGCAGCGATCGTGTCTTTAAAGCTATGAAGGATGGTTTCCTATTTGACGTTTTTTCCTTAGATGGGGAGCTCTCGCTCAAAGATGGAGGCAGAGTCTCTCTTCTTGGTTTTTGGGGGGTGGATAGCTTCACCGGAATGCCCTGTTTCAGGGTGGAAGCATTACTTAATGGGGGTGATCTGGCTTGATAGATCTTAAGGAGAGGATAAGGTCGATACCTGACTTTCCCAAGAAGGGTATACTTTTCAGGGACATAACGACCTTGATAAAGGACGAGGAAGCCTTTAAGCGTGCTTTGGAGCTTTTAGCCGAGCCCTTTAGAGATAAGGCGATAGATAAGGTGGCTGCCATAGAAGCGAGGGGTTTTATCTTCGGTGCACCATTGGCTTACATGCTCGGAGCCGGCTTCGTTCCGATAAGGAAGTCTGGCAAGCTTCCCTGGGATAAGATATTTGAGACCTGTACCCTTGAGTATGGTGAGGAGCGCCTTGAGATTCATATTGATGCCGTATCTAAGGGGGAGAAAGTGTTGATAGTTGATGATCTCCTTGCTACGGGCGGAACTGTCCTTGCATCTAAGAGGCTTATAGAGCGGCTTGGGGGGGAGGTGGTAGCCTTTGCATTCCTCATCGAGCTCAGAGATCTCAACGGAAGAAAGGCTTTGGAAGGATACGAAGTCCATAGCGTTATCCAGTTCTGAGGATGTAGATAAAGCTTATGAAGAGCTTAGAAACCTTTTGGAGAAAAAGGAGGATAAGGTAGACTTAAACTTAATAGATAGGGCTTTTTCTTTTGCTAAGAAATTCCATGCTGAGCAAAAAAGGCTCTCGGGAGAGCCCTATATGACTCATCCTCTTGCGGTAGCGAAGATCCTTGTTGAGATTGGGATGGATGAGGAAACCATAGCGGCTTCGCTTCTTCATGACGTCTTGGAGGATACCTCCTGCTCTCGAGAGGAGTTAGAGCGGGAGTTTGGACAAACTGTTATTCGCCTGGTTGAGGGTGTGACCAAGCTGAGTTCTATTCCGTTTAAGGACGAGCACTCCTATCAGATAGAGAACTTAAGAAAAATGTTCCTCGTTATGGCTCATGACATAAGGGTTGTTATCATAAAGCTGGCTGATAGGCTTCATAATATGCGCACCGTAGATTATCTTCCGCCTGAGAAGAGGGAGAGGATAGCTAAGGAAACCTTGCAGATATACGCTCCCTTGGCCCATCGCTTGGGGATATATAAGCTTAAGTGGGAGCTTGAGGACCTCTCCTTTAAGGTTCTTAACCCCGAGATGTATGAGACGATCTCGAACTACGTTACGAAGACGAGAAAGGAGAGAGAGGCCTATATAGAGGAGGTTAAGAAGATCCTCAGTGCTGAGCTTGATAAGATAGGCATTAACGCCTTCGTTCAGGGGAGGCCCAAGCATTTTTACAGCATATATCAGAAGATGAAGAAGAAGAACCTTAGCTTAAACGAAGTTATGGATTTGCACGCCGTTAGAGTTATAGTGAATACCGTTAATGAATGTTATACGGTTTTGGGAGTAGTCCACAGCTTATGGAGGCCCATCCCAGGGCATTTCGATGATTACATAGCCATGCCTAAGTCTAACATGTATCAATCTCTTCATACTACGGTCGTTGGACCTGGGGGGGAGCCCCTTGAGGTTCAGATAAGAACGTGGGAGATGCACCGCGTTGCCGAGTATGGTATAGCTGCTCATTGGAGATACAAGGAAGGTAAAAGGAAGATAGATAGTGTTGAGGAAAAGATATCTTGGTTTAGAAGGTTGTTGGAGTGGCAGAGGGATGTTATAAGCCTTGATGAGTTTAGTGAAGGGCTTGAGACGGAGCTGTCCGAGGTAGAGGAGGTTTATGTTTTTACCCCCAAGGGTGATATCTTGGCCCTTCCTAAGGGGTCAACGCCGGTGGATTTCGCCTATGCCATTCATACTGATGTTGGGAATAGCTGTGTCGGTGCGATAGTTAATAACAGAATCGTTCCCCTCGATTACGAGCTTCAGCATGGAGATATCGTTAGGATATTAACCTCATCTCACGGTGCTCCAAGCAGAGATTGGTTGAACTTCGTTAAGACATCGAAAGCTAGGACGAAGATAAGGCAGTGGTTTAGAAAGAGGGAAATAAGGGAAAAGGAGCTCTTGATAAAGAAGGGTAGGGAGATACTTGCTAAGGACATAAGACAGAGAGGTGTTGACGATCAGAAGGTCTTAACGTCGTCTAAGCTTAACGAGTTGGCTAAAGAGTTTGGGTTTCTTAGTGAGGAGGACCTTCTTCTCGGCATAGGGGAAGGTACCCTTTCGGTAAGCAGCGTTCTTCAGAAACTTCTTGGCTTTAAAGTAGCTGAGGAGAGGAGGGAGCCTGAAAGAAGGAAGATCTCCACACCTCTCGGCATAGTGGTTGAAGGTGTGGATGGGATTCAGGTTAACCTCGCCAAGTGCTGTACTCCGGTGCCCGGTGATGAAGTTATAGGTTATGTGACTAAAGGAAGGGGTATAACCGTTCATAGAAAAGATTGTAGGTCTATTAAGAGTCTTGACCCTAAGAGGTTCGTTGACGTCTGGTGGGGTAGGTTTATCGAGGAGACCTTCCCTGTGAGGATAAGAATAGAGGCCTTTGATCGACCTGGTTTAGTTGCGGATATCTCGAGGGAGGTAGCTTCATTTGGCATAAACATAGATTCCATGGTTGTTAAAGTTCGTTCAAGTGGTATGGCTGATATAGCCATGGTTATAAGGGTAAAGAGCCTTAACTTCCTATATAATCTTCTGGGGAAGATGAGGGAGATAAACAGTGTGGTAAGCGTTCAGCGGGAGGGATGAGGTAGCTTGAGAGCCTTAATACAGCGCGTTAAGGAGGGCGCAGTTTACATAGAGGGGAAAGAGGTTGGTAAAATAGGCAAAGGTTTCGTATTGCTTTTAGGTGTGGGGCAGAGCGATACTATTGAGGATTTGGATTACCTGGTGGATAAGGTGGTTAATCTGAGAGTTTTCCCAGATGAGGAGGGAAAGATGAACCTATCTCTGCTTGATGTTGGAGGTGAGGTTCTGGTTGTATCTCAGTTCACGCTCTATGCCGATTGCAGGAAGGGAAGGAGGCCTAGCTTTACCGATGCTGCCCCTCCAGAGAAGGGTAAAGAGATGTATGAGCTTTTCATAAATAAGCTAAGAGATAGGGGGGTAAGGGTTGAGACGGGTGAGTTCGGTGCCATGATGTTAGTTAAGATTTATAACGATGGTCCTGTCACCATCATGCTTGATAGCGAGGATAGGAGGAGGCCTCGGGGAGGATGATCCTGAAGAGATGGGTGTTGGGGGAGCTCGCCTCAAATGCTTATCTTTTAGCCGACGAGGATAGCAGGGTTGCGCTGGTAGTTGACCCTGGCGGTGATCCGAGTCCTATAATAGACTTCATTGAAAGGAACAAGTTCAACTTGAAGTACATACTGAACACGCATGGGCATGCTGATCACATAGCTGGGAACGCTGCTATTAAGAGGAGATATGAGGGAGCCAAGATATTGATTCATAGAGAGGATGCGCCTATGCTCACTTCCCCAGCTTTAAATCTCTCCGTGTGGTTAGGGAGCGTCATCATATCACCCAAAGCTGATGTCTATCTGAATAATGGAGATTTGATCGAGTTAGGTAACCTTAAGATAGAGGTCATTCATACGCCGGGGCATACTCCTGGTAGCGTTTGTTTTTACGTTCGTGAGGCTTATCTGCTTTTTTCGGGCGATACCCTATTTTGCAGATCCGTTGGAAGGACAGATTTCCCTGGCAGCTCTTGGGAATCCTTGATAGACTCCATAAAAAATAGGCTATTTAAGCTACCGAGGCTGACGAAGGTTTATCCTGGTCATGGAGAAGAGACAACTATAGAGGAAGAGATCTATGGGAACCCGTTCCTCGTTTAGGTTTAGGCCTGATGGGGAAAAGCCTCGGGAAAAGATGAAGCTATATGGTGAGGTTTCTTTGTCCGAAGCTGAGCTTTTAGCTATAATACTTAGGACCGGTTCTGCAGGGGTTAGCGTCTTGGAGCTTTCTGAGAGACTGCTTAATCACTTTGGTGGTATAAAGGGCATCTTGGACGCTCCTTTGGATGAGCTAGAGAGGGTGAATGGTGTTGGTTTCGCCAAGGCCTGCCAGATTAAAGCGATCTCCGAGATATTAAGGAGGGTGCAGAGAAGTGATTTTTCCGTTAATGTTAGGATTTCCAACCCCTTTGAGGCTTATAGGTTTCTAAAGAGCGTTTTCCCCGTGGAACGGGAAGAAGTTTATGTTTTGCTCCTTGATGCTAAGTGTGGGCTTTTGGGAGTGAGGAAGGTGAGTCAAGGGACTTTAACTGAGAGCCCCTTTTATCCAAGAGAGGTAATAAGTGCTTTAGTTAAGGCCAATGCCTCGCGTGTTGTGCTTTCCCATAATCATCTCTCTGGAGACCCCACCCCAAGCCCTGAAGATATCGCCGTTACGGAGAAGATAAGGAGGTTGGTTTCAGAGTTAGGGGCGATCTTTGATGATCATATAATAGTCGGTAAGAATAGATTTTATAGCTTCGCGCGGAAGGCGATTTTAGAGGAGGGATAATATTGTGTTTGATTTTATTTCAGGTTTATTCTCCAAGGACATAGGCATAGATCTGGGAACGGCTTACACTGTGGTTTACGTTAAGGGTAAGGGAATAGCTATTTCCGAGCCCTCGGTCGTTGCTATACAGAAGGCGAGCAAAGAGATAATAGCTGTTGGGGAAGAGGCGAAAAAGATGATAGGAAAGACGCCACAGGATATAGAAGCAATAAAGCCCATGAAAAACGGCGTCATAGCTGATTTCGACGTTACTAAGATGATGCTCAGGTATTTCATGAGCAAGGTTCACGGTAGGAGGTGGCTGTTTAAGCCGAGGGTGATAGTTTGCGTCCCCTCAGGTATTACTGAGGTGGAGCGGAGGGCTGTGGTGGATGCTACTCTTCAGGCGGGGGCGAGGGAGGCCTATCTCATAGAGGAACCCCTTGCTGCTGCGATAGGTGCTGGATTGCCGATTCATGAGCCCCGGGGTAATATGATTCTTGATATAGGAGGGGGAAGGACCGAGGTTGCAGTTATATCTTTAGGTGGTATAGTTGTCAGGGAATCCATAAAAGTGGCTGGGGATGAGATGGATAGTGCGATAGTGGAGTATATGAGCAAGGTTCACGAGCTTGTAATTGGTGAGCAGATGGCGGAGAACATAAAGAAGACGATAGGTAATGTGGATGATGAGATGGAAGAGGTATTTATGGAGGTTAAGGGAAGAGATTTGAGAGAAGGGGTTCCGAGGGTAAAGGAGATAAACTCATCAGAAATACGCGAGGTTTTAAAACCCGTGGCCCAGAAGATAGTCGATGCGGTTAAAACTGTGCTTGAGCAAACGCCTGCTGAGCTTTCCGCGGATATTATAGACAGAGGTATAGTCATGACTGGTGGAACATCCCTACTTAAGGGTTTGGATAAGATGATAAGTAGGGAAGTTGGGGTTCCGGCTTACCTTAGCGATGACCCGATGTACTGCGTTGCCCTTGGAGCTGGAAAGGTTTTAGAGGAACTAGATGCCTTAAGGAGGGTTCTGTTGAGTATCAAAAGGGGAGAGGAGTGATTGGAGGGGCTTAAGAAAGGTTGGTTTTTAGTAGGCTTTTTCATCTTTCTATCCTTGGTTCTCTCTTCCTTAAGCCTCAAAAGTTGGCCTGGGATAGAGTTGATGCGTAAGGGTTATGCTTCTTTTATATTCCCCGTAGAGGAAGTTTTCTCTCTACCGTTACGGAAGCTATCGGATCTTATATCCTTTTTCCGGCTTCATAGGGATCTTCTTAGGGAAAACGCCGACCTTAGAAGAGAGTTAGCTCTCTTAAGGCATAGTCTCTCCATGGTAAGGGTTAACGGTTTTAAGGAGGATAGTCTTAAGGAAGGTTATATCCCTTGTAAGGTAGTTTATAGATTTCCAGATAGATGGTTCAGCGAGGTGGTTATTAATAAGGGTAAGGATTCTGGTATAAGCGTTGGTATGGTTGTTTTAGGGGAGAATGGTTTGGTTGGAGAGGTTGTTGAGGTTAGCTCAAAGATGTCCCGTGTAAGGCTTATCACCTCTCGTAACTCCATAATAGGGGCGTTGGTGTCAAGATCGAGAAGTTTTGGCGTTTTAAGGGGGACCGGTGGAGCTTACTGTGAGTTGCTTTACATATTTGAAGAAGGGGATGTCTCCATTGATGATGAAGTTGTAGCTGCTGGGATGGGAGGAAACATCCCAGGAGGAATAAGAATTGGGAAAGTCGTTTATGTTAAAAAAAGAGGGGAGTTCGTGGAGGTACATGTGAAGCCCTTTGAGGACTTAAGTAAACTTGATAATCTTTGGGTGTTAAAGGGAAGGTGATGGCTGCATAGTTTGGTTTTTGCTCATAATTTTATCTCTTTGTTTAGAAGGAGCTTTTTCCTTAACTTTGGGAGCCCTGACTCCAGACCTCGTTTTGGTGATTATCATCCTTTCGGCCTTTTATTTGAGTGAAGCGAAGGGGATTTTCTTAGCGTTTTTAAGCGGTTTACTAGTGGACCTGCGTTGGGAGCCTATCATAGGGTTAAGCTCTATTTATTTTATTTTGTCGTATTATATCTTTTCTTTAATGGTCCAGTTTTATAGAAGAAGGCTTAACTATCTTACAAATTTATTTGCTTGTATAATGGTTTTCTCCTTCTTTCAGGTTTTTAAGATGGCTTTTTATCATATCTTAGGGATAGAATATGAGGTAAGCTATCTGATCCTCACGGGAAGGGTAATAGTGGATGTTTTTATCTTCCTGATAGGCTTTATCTTCATCAGTAGGAAGAGCGGTGGTGTGACAGCTTGAGGGTCAATAGGCTTTCGATGCTTATGATAGCTTATGCTCTGCTGTTTGTTATCCTTCTCGGAAGGCTCTGGTATATTCAAGTTTTTATGGAAGAGCGGTATAAAGTAGCGGCTCAGGAAAACAGGATTCGCATTCACAGGGTTAAGGCTGCACGAGGCTTTATATATGATAGAGGGGGTTCTCCTTTGGCTATAAACCTTCCTACCTTTGGTCTGTCCTTCGTTCCAGCATCTTTATTGAGGAATGGTTATCCTTCCGTTGAGGATTTTTTGAGGGAGCTATCTATGGAGGTTTCCATTCCTTATGATGAGGTTTGCAGGAATTATAAAAGAAGGTTTTACTCTAACTATTGGCCCGTTATGATTTTAGACAACCTCACCCTTGTGCAGGTCGTGGACTTAAGGAACTGGTTGTCTTCTAAGCCCTTTTTAAGTCTTGAGGTTGATAGTAGGAGGTTCTATCCATGGGGAGATCTATTCGCCCACATTTTGGGTTACACCGCTGAGATATCTGAGAGAGAGCTGAAGCTTTACGGTAATAGGGGATACAGGGGTGGGGATCAGATAGGAAAGTTAGGTGTGGAGAGAGTTTATGAGGATTATCTTAAGGGGCTTGATGGTTATAGGGAGATAGAGGTTGATGCTTTGGGTAGGGAGGTTTCGGTCTTAAAGGAGTCTCCCCCTGTAAATGGTTTTAGCTTGGTTTTAAATATAGATAGGCACCTTCAGAAAGTTGCCTATGACGCTTTAGGAGAAAATAGAGGCTGCGTTGTGGTTATGGATCCCAAGGATGGTTCTGTTCTGGCGCTGGTTTCAAAACCTTCCTTTGATCCGAACACGTTCGTTTGGGGAATAGATTCCTGGGAGTGGAGGGATTTGGTTGGCAATCCTGATCGCCCCATGTTCAATAGGGCTGTACAGGCTGAGCTTCCGCCCGGCTCCTTATTTAAGGTAGTTGTTGCTTTAGGTGCGCTCTCTGAGGGGGTAGTTTCTCCTTCAAGGAGAGTTTTGTGCACCGGTTCCCTAACGGTTGGTAATAGGGAGTTCAAGTGTTGGAGAGAAGGGGGGCATGGGGTGGTTGACCTTTATCAAGCGATAGCTCAATCTTGTAATATATACTTTTATACTGTAGGTAGGGAGTTGGGAGTGGGTAAGATATCAAGCTATGCTAAGAGATGTGGATTAGGTATTAAAACAGGTGTGGATTTAGATTCCGAGGCAGAGGGGTTCATACCAACGGCGGAGTGGAAGAAGAAGAAGATAGGTGAGCCCTGGTATCCTGGGGACACAATAAACTTTTCTATAGGCCAAAGTTATCTCCTTGTTACACCGATTCAGCTCGCTTCTTTGGTTTCAGCTATCGCTAATGGTGGGACCTTTTATAGACCTAAGGTGGCCCAACTTTTGCAGGATGAGGATGGAAACATCATAGAGAGGTTTAACCCTGAAGTTTATTGGGAGCTCTCCTTGCCAAAATCTGTAATAGATGAAGTTAGGAAGGGGATGCGGCTTGCGGTCTCTGATGGAACAGCTCGCGCACTATCTGGCGAGTTTAAGGCTGCAGGCAAGACTGGAAGTGCTCAAAACCCAAGGGGTAAGGAACACGCTTGGTTTATGGGGTTTGCCCCCTACGATGATCCTAAGGTGACAATAGTAGTTTTGGTTGAAGAGGGGGGAATGGGTGGAGGAGTAGCCGTTCCCATAGCTAAAAAGATTTTGGACTTCTTCTTCAGGAGGTATGGTTATGGAAGCGGTAAAGCTTAAGGGGATGAAGGGAGGAATAAGGGTAGTTATAGATGAGGAGGCTTCCTGGGAAAAAGTTATAGATGAGCTTAGGGAAAAGCTAGGGTCGTCCTTTTTCAATGAGGGCAAGATCTTTATAGATTTGGGAAGGAGAAAGCTTACTAGAGAGGATTATAAGCTTGTAGATGAATTGCTTTCCAGAAAGCCCTTTCTAAAGCTTATAGGGGTGGAGGCCTTTGATCCATCGACGAGGGCGGTGGTTAGGGATTTTCTCCCCCAGGTTTTACCTCAGGTGCCCTCTAGAAACTCTCTCTTTCACTTTGGAACCCTTAGGTCTGGGGTCTCCTTAGAGCATGAGGGGGATCTTGTGATCATAGGGGATGTCAATCCTGGAGCTGAGGTTTACGTTGGGGGAAATCTTGCCGTTTTTGGTGCTCTGAGGGGAAGTGCCTACGTTGGAATAAACTCTGGAGATGAGGTTTTTGTTGTAGCCCTTAAGTTATCTCCATCTATCCTTGTGATCAAGAACAAGGTTGTATCTTTGCCTTCGAGCCTTTCAGGAGATAGACCCTTCATGGTGACCTTTTCAAGGGATAAGGTGGATTTTCATCCGATTCGAGGAGGGTGATCTTATGGGAGAAGTATACGTTATAACCTCCGGGAAAGGAGGGGTTGGTAAGACTACGGTTACAGCTAATCTCGGTGTTGGTTTGGCTCTTCGGGGGGCGAAGGTTGTTACGGTTGATGCTGATATAGGTTTAAGAAACCTCGATGTGGTTTTAGGTCTTGAAAATAGGATAGTCTTTAACATCGTTGATGTTGTGGAGGGAAGCTGTAGGCTAGAGCAGGCTCTCGTGAGGGATAAGAGGTTGGAGAACCTATTTCTCCTTCCGGCTGCTCAGACGAGGACCAAAGAAGCTATAACCTCCGAGCAGATGTTAGAGGTTTGCTCTAAGTTGAGGAAGATATTCGACTATGTGCTGATAGATAGTCCTGCTGGTATAGAGACGGGGTTTAGAAACGCAGCTATAGGGGCTGATAAGGCAATAGTGGTTACCACTCCCGAGGTTTCCGCAGTAAGGGATGCCGATAGGATAATAGGGTTGCTTGAGGCGATGGGGAAGGGGGTTCCCCAGCTTATAATTAACAGGATAAGGTTAGATATGGTGGAAAAGGGGGATATGCTTAGCGTCAGAGATGTTCTCGACATACTAGCGGTTCCTTTGTTGGGCATAATCCCTGACGATGAGGAGGTTATAGTCGCCACAAATAAAGGAGAGCCGGTTATATTCAGGGATGATAGTGATGCCTCAAGGGCCTTTAAGAATATCGTTGCGAGGCTTCAGGGAGAGGATGTGCCTATTATAGAGCTTTCTCCCAGAAAGAACACAGGATTTTGGAGTAAGCTTAGGCAACTTTTCGGTGGAAGGTGATAAAGTTGCTTTCTCTGTTTAAGCTATTTAAGAAAAAAGAGTCGTCTTCTCAGATAGCGAAAAGCAGGCTGGAGATAATGCTTAAGCATGATAGGATGGAGCTGACGAAGGATGATATGCTTGAGATGATGGATAGGATATTGATGGTGCTTAAGGATTATGTGAACTATGATAAGGATAGGGTTCAGATGAAGGTTAAGAGGGAGAACGGAGAAACTTTCCTGTTCATTAGCGTTCCTGTTATAGGAAGACCTGCGTCGAGGGATTGGGAGAGATAGTCGCTTGAGGTTAAGAGGATTGGACCAATTTTTGGTTGGACTCGTGCTATTACTGTTGCTTCTTGGGATGTTGAATTTATATAGCGCTACCCAAGGGGAAAAGGAGGTTTACTTTTATAGGCAGCTTATATGGAACGTCATGGGTTTGATTTTTTGCTTTTCCCTCTCCTTCTACGACTACCATCGATTGGTTAAGGGTAGCAAGTTTATCTATGCTTTCGTTTTGCTTTTGCTTCTTTTTACGCTCGTTTTGGAGAGAGGGGCGGGAGGAGCAAAGAGATGGATTACGCTCTTTGGGATTTCCTTTCAGCCCTCTGAATTCATGAAGCCCGCTTTAATACTGCTTTACTCTAGGCTCCTTTCAGTTAAAGGCTCCATCGATGGGTGGAAGGATGTTCTTGAGCTATCACTATACTCGCTTATACCTGCTTTGGTCATAGCTAAGCAACCCGATTTAGGGACATCTGCCGTAATCTTATTTATATTTTTCCTTTATCTATTTCTATCAGTTTCTCACCTTAGGCATTTCTTTTTATCCCTTCTTGCTTCTTTGGGTTCTATCCCTATCTTCTGGGAGTTCCTAAAGGATTATCAGAAAAGGAGGCTTTTAGTCTTTCTTGACCCGGAGTATGACCCTTTGGGAGCTGGTTATAATCTCCTTCAAGCGAAGATATCCTTAGGGGCAGGGGGAATCTTTGGAGCTGGCTTTTTAAGGGGACTTCAGCATAGACTCAGATTTCTGCCTGAGCACCATACTGATTTCGTTTTTTGCGTTTGGGGAGAGGAGTTCGGTTTCTTAGGCACTTCCCTTCTTCTTCTGCTTTATTCCCTGCTTTTATGGAGAATGTATCATATCGCTCTCCTTTCTAAGGATAAGGAGGGGTTTTACCTAGTTTCTGGGGTTCTTTCCATATTTTTCCTTCATATATTTGTGAACGTTGCGATGACGTTAGGCTTAATACCCGTTAAGGGTCTTCCTCTACCCTTTTTCAGTTATGGTGGTAGTGTCTCCCTATCCTTTATGGCCTCCTTAGGTATGGTGCTGAGCGTGTATAGGCATAGATTTTTAAGAGAGTCATGAGAGACTGGTTATCTTTGGTTTCACGCCCTTCAAGATATATAGGGAGAGAGTGGAATATCCCTGCTAAGGAGTGGAAAAGATCGGAGGTGAGGGTTTGCCTCGCCTATCCTGACACCTATGAGATAGGAATGTCTTATTTAGGCTATAAGATACTTTATTGGCTATTAAACGGCTTTGAGTGGCTATCTGCAGAGAGGGCTTTCACTCCCTGGATAGATGCGGAGATGCTTCTTAGAAGTAGGGGTGAGTTTTTGAGGTCTCTAGAGAGCAGCACCCCCCTTAAAGATTTCGACTTCCTCGGTGTAACCTTACAATATGAGATGAATGCAACTAACATATTGACCCTGCTTGATCTCGGAGGGATACCGATAAGAGCTGAGGATAGGGATGATGATCATCCTATAGTGATAGGTGGAGGACCGGGAGCTTTCACTGCTCAAGTTTATGCCCCCTTCTTCGATTGCTTTCTTCTCGGTGATGGAGAGGAAGCTTTTCTTGAGCTGTTGAGGGCTTATAGAGATTGGAGAAGAGCTGGGGGTAAAAGGAGAGATTTCTTAGCTGAGGCTGGAGATCACTTTCCATGGTTATGGGTTCCTCTCGCTCATGGGAGGAGTAAGCTAGTACGAAGGAGCATTATCCCAAGCCTAGATGAGGGTTTTTACCCTAAGGTTGATTTAGTTCCATGGACTGAGATAGTTCATGATAGGGTTTCCGTCGAGGTTTTCAGGGGTTGCACCCGAGGCTGTAGGTTTTGTCAAGCAGGAATGGTCTACAGGCCCGTTAGGGAGAGGAGCTTAGATAAGGTGGTTGAGATCGCTAAGAACTTGGTTTTATCCACCGGATATGAGGAGCTATCCCTTACTTCATTAGCTTCCTGTGACTATTCCATGATTAAAGAGGCTTTGATTAGCTTGAGGTCGGAGTTTCAAAGGCTCGGTTTAAGATTATCCCTGTCCTTACCATCCTTAAGAATGGATACATTTTCAATTGACTTGGCCGAGGAGATTATGAGCGATGGAAGGAAAACAACCCTCACCTTCGCTCCGGAGGCTGGCACTCAGAGGCTCAGGGATGTCATAAATAAGAACATAACCGACGATGATATCTTTAAGACCGTAGAGGAGCTCGCTAAGAGGGGATGGAACAGGGTTAAGCTTTACTTTATGGTTGGCTTGCCAACGGAGGGTGATGAGGATATATCAGGTTTGGTATCCCTCGTCAAGGGTATACACCGCTTAGGTAAGAGGTTTAATAGGAGGTTTTCCCTATCTGTGAGCTTAGCTTCCTTCGTTCCCAAGGCTCATACCCCTTTTCAGTGGGAGGGGCAGCTTCCTCAGGATGTTCTCAGGGAGAGGATGAGGTTCATAAAGTCCTCGCTTAAAGGTAAGGATATTGAGGTTCACTATCATGATGTGGACCTGAGCTTTTTAGAGGCGGTTTTCGCTCGGGGAGATCATAATTTGGCTTCGGTTATAGAGAGAGCTTGGAGAAAGGGAGCCAGATTTGACGGATGGGATGAGCAGCTTAACATGAGGACTTGGATTTCCGCATTCTCCGAGGAGGGAATTGATCCTTATTACTATGCTCAGAGGAAGATATCCTACGATGAAAAGCTTCCTTGGGATTTCTTAGATTCAGGAGTAGATAAGGATTTCCTTATATTGGAACATAGGAGTGCGCTTTTAGGTAGAGCGTCGGGTGATTGTCGTTGGGATTCTTGTTTGAGATGTGGGGTCTGTCAAAAATACAGTGTTAGGAATGAGATTGCGTCTCGAGTATAGAAAGCTTGGTTCCTTTAGATTTATATCTCATCTTGATTGGCTAAATGCCCTAAAGCGGGCTTTAAGAAGGGCTTCCATACCGATCGGCTATAGCGGTGGCTTCTCGCCTCAGATGAAGATAAGCTTGGGCCCTCCTTTACCTGTGGGTGTTGAGGGGTTACGGGAATACGTTGATCTGGAGCTAACTGAGGTTAGGGTGCCCTTGGATGTAGTACATAAGCTGAATGAGGAGCTTCCTCCGGAGCTTTGGTTTTTAAGGTGTGAGAGCTCTCCCGATTTCGATATAGTGAAGTTCGTGAACTTTTCAATTTACGATGTCTTTCTTTCAAGCGAGTGTGAACTGAAGCTGGACGGGGTTAAAGGTGCTTTATACAAGATTATTAAGCTTTATCCGAAGGTTTATAGGCTTTTCCTTTTTCTTACGCCGGGAGCTTCAGGGATAGTTAAGCTTCTTTTCTCTTCGGGGCTTTCGTGGCAGGATATCTTTTTGATCAGGAGACTGGGGATATGGCGTTTTGAAGATGGAAAGATATTAAACCCCTTTGGGGAGGTTGAGGATCTTGATAAGTATATTGATAAGCGTGGATGAGGAAACCAGGATAGCTCTTCTTGAGGATGGTTTCCTAATAGAATATTTTATAGAAAGGCCGCATGTTAAGGATATAGTTGGAGATATATACAAAGGAAGGGTTGAGAGAATACTTCACGGCATGGGAGCTGCTTTCGTGGATATAGGCTTAGGGAAGAACGGTTTTCTCCCACTTAAGGATGTGAATAGGAGCATAGGTGTAGGAGAGGAGATTATAGTGCAGGTTTCTCGAGAAGGAAAGGATTTAAAGGGACCGAGGTTGACTATGAAGGTGGGGCTTCCGGGACGTTACATCCTTCTTCTTCCGGGCTCTGATAGGGTTGGGATCTCAAGGAGGATAGATAGGCCATCAGAGAGAAAGAGATTGAAGGAGCTAATAAGTGGCTCTCTGCCTGAGGGGTTTGGAGCTGTGGTTAGGACTGCTGCTAAGTATGCCACAGATGATGGAATATTAGAGGAGCTGGGAGAACTTTTATCCCTATGGGCTAGCATCCTGGAGAACTTTAATTCCGTTCCCACCCCCTCTCTTCTTTATTCTGAACCTTCACTGGTCAGGAGGGTTTTAAGGGATTGGTTTTCTCCTGAAGTTAAGGAGATATGTTCCGACAGTAAAGAGGTCTTGAAAGAGGTTGAGGAGGTCTTAAGTAGGTGGGGAGAAGACCTATCTAGAATTAAGCTCCTTTATCATAATGTGCCTGGCGTATCTCTCTTTGAGGCCTATGGGGTTGAGGATGAACTTAGACAGCTTCTATCGAGAAAGGTTAGCCTTCTCTGCGGTGGGGAGATAGTTATAGATAGGACGGAAGCCTTAACCGTCATAGATGTTAATACCTCGAGCTTCGTTGGGGAAGGGAGCTTTGAGAGGACGGCTCTTAGAACGAACCTCGAGGCCGCGCGAGAAATAGGGAGGCAGTTAAGATTAAGAGGGATAGGTGGCATAGTTATAATAGACTTTATCGATATGAAAAGCGAAAGGAACAAGGAGCTGGTCCTTAAGGAGCTTTACTCAGAGCTTGAGAAAGATAGGAGGGAGGTAGAGGTTCACTCCTTTAGCCCCTTAGGTTTGCTTGAGCTCACGCGGGAGCGAGAGGGCCCCGATTTAGTGGATAGGTTGGGGATGACCTGCCCTTACTGTCGTGGGAAGGGTTGGGTTTTAAGCGAGGAGACATTGATGATGGATATCAAAAGGAGGTTTAAGAAATTTATCGCATCTAATTCCTTTGAGATCATAGAGATAATTGTGAGCCCGAAGATGAAGGAACCCTTGGAGAAAGTTAAGGAGGATTGGGAGCGAAGCTATGGAAGGAAGATCGTCGTTCTTGAGGATGCTGACCTCCCCTTTGAGGATTTCAGGTTAAGGGGAAGAGCTTAAAGGTAAGTTTGTGCTATAATCCCACTGGGGGTGTATTAAGTTGCGAGGAAGGGTGAAGCTGCTTCATACGGCGGATTGGCACTGGGGAGCTAAGTCGTGGCGAGACTCTTCCCGTTCGATAGATAGGAATCCCGAAATAGAATCTGCTTTAAAGGAGCTTCTTGACTATGCCTATTTGAACAAGCCAGATTGCATTCTTGTTGGTGGGGATGTGTTCAACTATCCCACCGCACCATCCGAAAGCGACGCTAAGAAAGTCCTATCTTTGGTTATAGAGTTCTCTAAAATAGCACCAGTTGTTTTAGTTTTAGGTAACCACGATTGGAAGGGGCTTTCAACTTATGATCCCTTCTCTTCTCACATCGGCATTCGCATGATATCTAAATTGTCCTCTAGTGACGATGATAAGCCAATTGAGGATATAGAGGGGCTTCGGATTTTCTGCTTTCCCTACTTTTCCATAAGGAATATGCTTAAGATTTATAACTTGGAAGAGCTGCAGGATAAAGCAAGAGAGAGCCTTGTAAGTTATAAGAATGAGCTTAAGAAATTAACCAAAAACGATAGATGGAACGTCCTCCTGGGGCATTTCGCTGTGGATGGTGTGCCCTACCAGAACGATTACACCATTACCTCTGAGCTCTTTGTTCCTAAAGACTTCTTAAGTAGTGAGCTTTTCGATTATGTAGCCTTGGGGCATATTCACTCCCAGCGCCGGGTTCAAGGTGCCTCAGCTCAATCCTGGTATTGTGGAAGCTTAATCAGGCTTGGTTTTGGCGAGGAGGATAACGATGTGGGAGCCCTTTGGGTCGAGTTATCCGAGGGAGAGGGGCCTAAGGTTAAGCCGATACGGCTTAAATCTTCTAAGAAGCTAAAGACTTTCTTGCTGGATGAGTTCGATCTGGATCGCTTGAAGGAGCTCTTGGCTGGCTTGGATAACGAGGATTGCTATGTAAGGGTTATCCTGAAACTCTCTAAGGGGACGATTTATTCTCCGGTTCGTTGTAGAAGTGAGATTTTATCTTTAGATGAGAGGATAGTTAAGGTAGAGATAAGGAAAGATGAGGTTGAGGAGTCCCTCCCTATAATCAGTAGAGGTAAGGGATTAGTTGAGATGTTTAAAGAATACCTTAAGGTTCGCGGCATAAATAACGAGGTTTTAGTGGAGAAGTTCAAAAGCTATCTTGAGAAGGTGGAGAAAGAGGATGAGACCCATCAGGATAAGGATTGAAAACTTTATAGGTTTGAGTAATGTAAATATATCCTTCGAAGATAAGGAGCTCTTCGTTATTCAGGGTCCTAACGGCTCCGGGAAGAGTAGCTTGCTTGAGGCGATTTACTTCGCTCTTTTTGGTAAAACGCTTAGGCATGGTGGGAAGTATAAGCGTGAGGAAGTGGTCAATAAGGCATCTTCGATTGGCAGGGCCTTAGTGGAGCTTGAGTTTTCTCACCAGGGTAAAAGGTGGAGAGTAAAGAGGGAGATACTTAGGAGTAAGGATACCGGAGCGGCTTATTTGGAGTGTCTCGATGATGGAGAGAAAGTACAGGGTAATAGTGAGGTTTCAAAGAGGATAAGCAAGATCTTGGGGTTCACCGACGATACCTTTAAGACCACAGTTCTGCTCCCTCAGGGGAAAATAACATCTTTTCTTGAGCTTTCCTCAACTGAGAGGATGAGGGTGCTTAAGGATCTCTTGGGAGGAGAAAAGGTATATCGTATAGCTGAGCTTGTTAAGTTTGACCTTAGGGAGATGGAGGGGAATCTTAACGCCCTGAAGGCTCAAATTGGAGCGATCGATCTAGAGGGCCTTCGTAAGGAAAAAGAATCCCTAGTGCGAAAGATAAGTGACTTGGAAATTGAGCTCTCAAAGATCGTTGAAAGGATAAATTCCCTTAGTGAGGAGCTTAGAAGGGATAGGGAGAGGGAGCGACTGCTTCGGGATCTCGCATTGGAGAAGGAGCTATTAAATAAGGCTGAGTCAAGAAAAGCTGAGCTTTTTAGGGAGCTCCATGAGTTAGATGAGGCTTTGAAGGAGGATGGGGCGAAGATTAGGGGTTTAGAGTCGGACCTTAAAGTCGCGGAAGAGGTGCTCATTAGGGAAGAAAAGCTGCTTAACAGATTTAGAAGCATCTCATTGGAGGTCTCTCCCCTTAGGGCAGAGATAAGATCTTTGGAGAAGGATATTAAGGCTAAGCGCGAGAAGGTTAATCATTTTAAGGTAGATATAGATAGGATTGGGAGTGAAGTAGCTAAACTTAGGAAGGAGTATGAATCTCTGGAAAGGGAATTGGAAGAGGTTGAAAACGATTATGAGAGGAAGAGGACCGGATATATGGTGGTTGAGCTTAAAAAGAGGCTTAAGGTTGGAGATGTTTGTCCCATTTGTGGTTCCATAGTTGTAAAGGTAAACCATGGCGCTATTGAATCTAGCTTGGCTGAGCTTTCCAGTCTCAGGGAGGCTAGGGATCGTATTCGGAAGGAGCTTGAGAAAAAGCGCGGTCTTATTTCCTCTAAGGATAAAGAAAGGGAGGAAAAAGAGCGACAAAGGGATGAGCTCCTTTCTGAGATAGAGGATAAGGAGAGGAGCATAAAGGAGAAGGAGAAGAAGATATCTGAGCTCCTTGAGCTTTTTGGCCTCAAAGAGGAGGAGATTGATAGGGCATTATCTGAGCAGGATACTAAAGTTAAAAATATAAGGGAGAAGGTTAGTGAACTCAAGCAGAGCCTTAGCCGCCTGGAGGAATCAAGAAAAAGCAAGATTAGGGAAAGGGAGAGGATAAGCTTGGAGCTTGGAAGATTGGAGGAGGAGGTCAAGTTAAGGAGAGACAAGATTAGCGAAATGGAGCTTAGGGAGGGTATCGGTTTAAGTCTTGATGAGGTTAATAGGCAGATAGAGTTAAAGGAGAAGGAGTTGGAAAGGCTTAGAGCATTTGAGAGAAGTATAGGTGAGGAACTTTCGGTAAGCAAAGAAAGACTTAAATTTGTGGATGAGAAGATAGAGAATCACGCCATTTTGGAGAGGAAGATAAGGGAACTAACCGATGAGGTATCACTTCTTAGCAAGCTTAACGAGACCCTTTACGATAGCAACTTTCCTAAGTTTTTGCTATCCCAGTATCTCATGGATGCTGCGAGGATAGCCAATGATTATTATCTACCTAAGCTGAGTAGGAGTAGATATTCGATAGAGGCTACTGTGGACTTCGATCTTCGCGTTCTTGATAATGATCTGGCTAAGGAGGAAAGAGATATAAAGGAGCTCTCAGGAGGGGAAAAGGTTCTTATATCCTTCGCTTTAGCTTTAGGGATAGCTGAGGTCTTGGCGGGTGGGCTTGAGGCCTTTTTCATAGATGAGGGTTTTTCACCCCTTGACAGGGAGAACCTGGGAATAGTCGCTCATGAGCTTCTTGGACTTGAGGGGAAGGGGAAGCTCATCGGCATAATAACCCATGATCCACTCTTTGCCGATTACTTCCCCGTCAAGCTAAAGGTTGAGGGGGGTAGAGCGTCTTGGGTGTGAGCATCCCTCAGATATTTAGAGAGTATGGTTTTTACCTCGATCATTGGCATGACCCCGAGGATCCTCGTTTCTATCATGGTAGGATAGAGAAGGAGTCTCGACTTGTGGATGATGACAGATTTCATGAGGTTAGCTTAGATCCTTCTTATTGGGAGAGCTGGGTAAGGGAGTCTAGGGGGTGGGCTAAACCCGAGAGAGTAATCCTAATGGATGGTGTTAGGAGGATACATAGAAGGCTCTGTGATGAGTATGGCTCCGCTGCAGGGTGCATAGCGGAGATAGTGGTTGGCCATATGCTTTGGAGTGAGAAAGGTGTGATCCCTTGCCTTAATCCTCAGATACGCAGAGTGCTGGTTTTGCCTACCTTTAGGATGCCTAAGCTTAAGGATATAGAAGCTTATTTCCCATCTCCTATGGGTTTTAAGTTTGATATAGTGGAACTTGAGTCTGGGGGAGAGGATAGCATTTCGAAGACTGTTGATAATCTTCTCTTGGCTGAGGAAGGGGAATACCTTAAGAAGCTCTTCCTGAAGGGTGAGGCTTTCATTCTTAAGGATGGGACCATGCATCCTGGGTTTCCATCTTTTGCGGGCCATCTTCACGGACCTATCGGATTAGTCAAGAGGGTTTTGAGGGAGCACTTGCCTGAGGATTTGCTCTCCCTTGTGATTAAGCTGCCTAAGGGAGCTAGAACTCCTTTTTATGTAGCTTACGTTAGAGAGAAAGAGGATATTTTGAGGGTTATGTGCTATCTTAGGATTATGGATCCTGATCCCTTCGGTAGCCCTATGATGGGAGTGGTTCGCTTAGAGACTCTGGTTAAGAGGGTGGACTTCGAATCCGATGAGGAAAGGGATAGATTAAAGAAAGAGATATCCATGGCCTTTGACATGGTTGCGGGGTTTGCCTCATCGATGACTATTAAAGGATGCGATCTTCCGAGAACTCCCGAGAACCTTCCTATCGTCTTTTCCTTGGAAAAATGGCTTTCTTCTTTCTTTTTGCCTACCGATTGTTTGAATGCTTTTCTCAAAGGAGGAGTGTGAAATGAGGATAGGTAATGTGAGCGGTCTTAAACCGGTTACTCCCTATGAGTTCTGGGTGAGGGTTGAGATCGAGGAAGAGTCTCGTCTTCCCCGCAGGATGATCCAGATAGATGATATGGTTAAGCTCTCTTTCAATTATGAGAGGTTTAAGGAGATAAAAGCTTATGGTGTTGTTGTTGAGATAGAAACTTGCTGGGACCGTGAAGGTATGCGTGGGTTTGAGGAGGCTCTGGTTACGTCGAATAAGAGCTTCGCTCTCCCTATATACCTTGCTAAGGTCATCGTAACTAGATTGGAGCCTTTCATTTCAGTTCCTCCACCCGTTGGGACTCCGGTTTATTTGGTGGAGGAGAATGAGACAGATGAGGTCTATGGGTTTGGTCCCTTAAAGGAGAAGAAGAGGGCCCTGCCTGTTGGGATCCTTCTTAATGGTGGTGTGGCCTATCTCGACTTAGCTTACATCCTCGGGGATAATGGTGCTCACATAAACATATCTGGTGTTTCGGGGGTCGCTGCTAAGACCTCTTACGCTACCTTCTTGCTTTATTCCTTGCTTGAGACGGGAAAGAAGCTATCGCGTGAGGATGCGAGCCTAAGGAGCCTTGCTAATTCAAGGGCCATCATCTTCAACGTTAAGGGCGAGGGGCTACTCTTTCTGGACGAGTGGAATACCGAGTGGAAGAATAACGAGAAAACCGAAAGAGTGAAAGAATGGAAGAGTATGTTCGAGAAGATGGGGCTTGAAGCTAAGCCCTTCGAGAAGGTATCCTATTATGTACCTTCGATGAAGGGGGATGAGAAAAAACCTGATGTCTATTATAGAACGTACGGTGTTAAGATCTTTGGGTGGGATATACTTGATATAATAAGGTTGGATCTCCTTGAGCTAATGTTTGATCCTGAGGAACTCTCGAAGAACGTTAATATTCAGCTTGCTGTTTCGGCCCTATCTGATACGCTTTGGAATAATTACAAGAGTCTCCTCGATGAAGCAGAAGAGGAGCTCCCGAGGTTAAGGGACGAGGGCAGATATGATTTTGACATGGAATCCTTAAGGGATGATGACAAAATTAGACTTTACCTTATGGTCTCGGGCAGGGAACCCTCTGACCTTTTGAGGGAGAAGGGTATCCCTCCAACCTTTGAGGATTTAATTTCCCTACTGAGGGATGAGGAGTTCAGGGCGAGGTTGTCTGCGGAGGAGGAGCTTGAGGATAAGACGATAAAGGCTATGGCAAGGAGGTTGAGAGCCGCTCGCAAGCTCGATATAGACAGGGTATGGAAGAGGTTGGATCTTTCTTGCTTTGGAGTGCTTAATGAATACAAACCTCCAGAGTATAGATTAAATTGGGATAATAGCGAGGATGGTTGCGGAATGATTACTGTTATAGATATAGCTAAGCTGAGATATAGGGCTCAGACCTTCGTTGTTGGAGCGGTTCTTAAGGAGGTCCTTCACTCCAAGGAGAGCGCTTTAAGGCCGGAGCCGGTTTTTATATTTCTTGATGAGCTTAATAAGTATGCTCCGAGGATGGGTGGAGGACCGTTGGGAGCCATATTCAGGGATATAGCCGAGCGCGGTAGGTCATTTAAGATAATAATGATAGGGGCTGAGCAGACTGCATCGGAGGTCGATTATAGAGTAATAACCCAAGCCTCAACCGTGGTGGTTGGACATCAGAAAGTGGCAGAGCTTAAAAAAGATGAATATGCTCATCTCATTGGGGCTCAGAGGGAAAAGGCTTCCACCTTATTACAGGGGGAATTGATAGTGGATCAGCCCTTCTTAAGGGTTCCGATGACGATTAGGTTTCCGATGACGCCTTGGGCTACGAGGGAAGACTCCCATCAGCCTCGAAATTCGATCCCAAGCCTTAAAGAGTTTTTCTCCTGATGGGGGTGATATCTTGAGGATAGAATGGCTTGGACATGCCTGCTTTTTGATAGAAAATAAGGATAGGATTAGGATCATGATTGATCCCTATGACCCATCCCTTGGATACGTTCCCATTTCCGATGAGGTAGACATAGTCTTAGTTAGCCACGATCACTTTGACCATAACTACGTTGAAGGGGTTAAAGGGAGCCCCTTTGTGATAACTACTCCTGAGCTGAGAAACGTTAAGGGAGTTACTATTTCTGGAATTGAGCTCTTTCACGATAAGGCAGGGGGAAGGGAAAGGGGTAAGACCATTGCATTCATGATAGATAGCGATGGGTTGAGACTGGTTCACCTTGGGGATGTGGGGCACGTTCCCACACCTGTTCAGCTTTCTAAGTTTGGCAGAGTTGATGTTCTCTTCATTCCCGTGGGGGGATTTTACACTGTAGATGGGGTTGATGCTCGCAAGATAGTTTCGGAGCTTAATCCCAAGATAGTTATTCCTATGCACTTTAAGACGCCAGCCTTGAATTTTCCTATAGATGGGGTTGAGAGCTTTTTGGCGGGTTTGAAGAACGTGGAGTTCCTGAATAAAAATTGGATTGAGCTTGATCCTTACCTCCTCCCGAAGGAGACTAAGGTGGTAGTTATGCAATATAGGAAAAAGGAGGTTTGATAAGCGTGTTGAAGCTCGATGAGTTGATCCTGCGGTGGGAGGAACTTTTGGGGCGATGGGGACGCCTCCAGAGCTGTTTTTGACCTCCCAGCCATAAGAGAGGAGAAGGGTTCACTAGAAGGTAAGCTGTCATCTCCAGACTTCTGGAGGGACGTCGAGGAGGCCCAGAGGGTAACGAAGAGACTTAAGGAGCTTGAGAAGACGCTTTGTGCTTTAGAGGAGACGGAGAAGAAGATCGAAGATATAAAGGTTCTGGTGGAACTCTTAAATGAGGAGTATGATGAGTCTTTGGCCTTGGAGCTTAAGGATAGATTGGAGGACCTCGATAGGAATATAGCCCTCTGGGAAAGGCGGGTCTTTCTGTCCGATGAGTTCGATAGATCTAACGCCATACTTTCAATTCATCCAGGGGCGGGAGGAACCGAATCTCAGGATTGGGCCTATATGCTCTTAAGGATGTATATGAGATGGGCTGAAGATAAGGGGTTTGGAGTTAAGGTGCTTGAATATCAGGAGGCCGAGGATGCTGGGATAAAGAGCGTTACCATATTGGTGGAGGGTGAATACGCTTACGGCCTTCTTAAGGGGGAGAGTGGCGTTCACCGACTGGTGAGGATTTCACCTTTTGATGCCTCAAGAAGGAGACATACCTCCTTCGCTTCTGTTGAGGTGATACCTGAGGTCTCTGAGGATGTAGAGATAGAGATTAAAGAGGAGGACCTTAAGATAGAGACTTTCAGGTCGAGCGGCAGGGGTGGGCAGTACGTTAATACTACCGATAGCGCTGTCAGGATAACCCACATCCCTACGGGGATAGTCGTTTCTTGCCAGAATGAGAGATCGCAATACCAGAACAGGATGACCGCCTTAAGGATATTAAAGAGCAGGCTTTACGAGTTAGAAAGAAGAAAGAAAATGGAGGAGATAGAGAAGCTCAGGGGTGAGAAGATGGAAATAGCTTGGGGAAGTCAGATAAGGTCTTACGTTTTTCACCCCTACACTTTAGTTAAGGATCACAGGACAGGCTTTGAGATTACCAATGCCCTTGAGGTTATAGATGGGGATATAGACCCCTTCATCGATGCTTATCTTAGATGGCTCGCCTTAAGGGAGAGGAGGGCGGCTCAATGAGGGCTCTACTCTCTTTAATCACCCTATTATTTTTTTTATGCTCGCTTTCCTGGGCTTTGGAGATTAGGATATCCGCCGATCGTGTTCTTTACTATCCTGAGAAGGATTCCATGGAAGCCTTTGGGAACGTTAAGCTACTCTGGGGAGAGAAAAAGGCTAAGGCCGATAAAGGTTGGGTTGATTTTAAGACAAACGATGCCGCTCTTGAGGGCAACGTCTTCGTGGAGGATGAGAAGGGTAATAGCTTGAGCGCCTTGAAGGTTAGGTTCTTTTCCGATAAGAGACTAATCGTGGCTGAGGGTAACGTAACCCTCATTACCAAGGAGGGCCTAAAGGTTGAGTGCGGTAAGCTTGAGGCTTACGAAGGCGGGTTATACAGGATTGTTGAATCACCGATCGTTAAGTTTAAGGACTCTGTCCTTAGGGCGAAGGAGATAAGTTTAAAAGGTTCCGAGGCTGAGGTGGATTCTCCGGACTATGAGGATAGGGCTAAGGCTTTAAGTATAAGCGCCCTAAAGGCTAATCTGAACTTTGGAAAAGAAGGGGAGCTTAAAAGCGTTAAAGCTGTTGGGGGATTAATGGTTAAGCATGTCAGAGGGAAGAGCCTTTTCAGTGCCAAGGGTGATGAAGCTTCCTATGATATTTCCTCAGGGATCATAAGGATAAGGGGAAATGCTATAGCAGCTAAGGATAGAACCGAGCTTAGAGCTGACGAGATAATATATGAGGTTTCTACTGGCGTTATGAGGGCGGTTGGTGAGACCAAAATGATATTGCGGTGATGAGATGGCGGTTTTAAGGGGAGAGTCCTTAGTTAAGCTTTATGGGGGGAGAGAGGTAGTTAAGGAAGTTTCCATATCGGTAAAAGAAGGGGAGATAGTGGGTTTACTCGGGCCGAATGGTGCGGGTAAAACCACCACTTTTTATATGATAGTTGGTCTGATTAAACCCGACAGAGGAAAAGTTTTTCTAGATGATATTGACATAACCGGTATGCCGATGTATAAAAGAGCAAGAGCGGGCATAGCTTATCTTCCTCAAGAGCCATCGGTGTTCAGGGAGTTAACCGTTAAGGAAAACCTCCTACTTGCGATGGAAGGTATAGGTGTCCCACTTAATAAGAGAGGTAAGCTTCTTAGGAGGATTCTTGAGGAGTTTGGCCTTGAGGAGATAGCTAACTTGAAGGGAGTTTCCCTTTCGGGAGGAGAGAGGAGAAAGGTAGAGATAGCGAGGGCAATGGTTGGGGCTCCTCTCTTTCTGCTTCTTGATGAGCCATTTTCCGGTATAGATCCCATCACGGTTTATGATATTCAGAGGATGATAGTTTCTCTCAAGGAGATGGGGATAGGCATACTTCTCACGGATCACAATGTCAGGGAAGCTCTGTCTATAACTGATAGAGCCTATCTGATCCATCAGGGTAAGGTCCTGGTGGAGGGGACGCCAGGGACTATATCGAGAAGCAAAGTGGCGAGAAAGCTCTATTTGGGGGAGAAGTTCGTCCTTTAGGGTTTAAAGGGAGGAGGATGAGTGTGGTAAACTTGGATTCGTTGGATTTAAGCGTTTGTGATCGTGGGGGTAGCATGAAGTCGGTTTTGGATTTTCCAAAACAGTTCGACGAGGCTATGAATAGGGCCTTTGTTTTTGACCTACCAATGATGAGATTTGGCAGCGTTCTCATCATAGGTATGGGAGGGTCTGCTGTTGGAGGAGATATATTAAAGGCTCTTCTAAAGAGGAGAAGCAGTCTTTTCGTTGAGGTTCTAAGGGGGTATGAGCTTCCCGCTTGGGTTGGGGAGGATACCTTAATAATAGGCATAAGCTACTCTGGAGATACTGAGGAGACCTTACACTCCTGTGAGGAGGGCTTAAAGAGGAGCTCTAAAGCTCTTCTTTTAAGCAGCGGTGGAAAGCTTGAGGAGATGGCTCTTTCTAAGGGAATCCCCCATTTTAAGCTTCCCTCGGGCTTTCAGCCGAGGGCAGCTTTGGCCTATCTTTCCGTTCCTCTTTTGGTCTTCATGGAAAGGTTGGGGATAGCTAGCTTTCAAAGGGAGCTTGAGGAAACCCTTTCTATCCTTGGGGAGATGGTCGAGGAGCTCTCTCCAGAGGTCCCTTCACCATCTAACCCTGCTAAGGATCTAGCTTTGTGGCTTTACGGGAGCGTGCCTGTGATATATGGAGATGAGGGGATAGGAGGTGTAGCGGCTTATAGGTGGAAGACACAAATAAACGAGAACAGTAAACAGCCTGCTTATGCTTGCCTCTTTCCCGAGCTCGATCATAACGAAATAGTGGGTTGGACTACCGATAGGTTTAAGGGGGTCTTCAAGGTGATCGCCTTAAGGCACTCTTCAGAAAACAGGAGAACGTCGTTGAGGTATTCTGTGACGAGGGATTTAATCTCCGATAAGGTGGGCGGTTGGAGGGAAGTAGAAGGTCGGGGAAAGGGTGAGACGTCTCTCCTTTACAGCTTGATTTACTTTGGAGACTTCGTGAGTTTATACTTAGCCTATCTTAATGGAGTTGATCCAACTCCTGTTAATATAATAAGTAAGCTTAAGGATGAGATAAAAAGACAGAAGTGAAAGGAGGAAGAGAGATGCCAAGAAGGTATCTGCTGACATCGGAGTCCGTTACCGAGGGACATCCTGACAAGATAGCTGATCAAATTTCGGATGCGGTGTTGGATGCCATTTTAGAGAAAGACCCTATGGGTAGGGTCGCGTGTGAGGTCCTCGTAACTACTGGGTTGGTTGTGGTAGCGGGGGAGATAACCACCGATTGCTACGTTGACATTCCGAAGTTAGCGAGGGAGACGGTTAAGGAGATAGGTTATACGAGGGCTAAGTACGGTTTCGATGGTGACACCTGTGCGGTGGTTACCGCGATCGATGAGCAGTCTCCCGATATAGCTCAGGGCGTTAATCGGGCTCTTGAGCTTAGAGAGGGCTTGGCGAACGATGAAGAGATAGATAAGATCGGTGCTGGAGATCAGGGGATAATGATAGGATATGCCTGCAATGAGACTCCCGAGCTCATGCCTCTTCCTATAATGCTTGCTCACAAGCTTGCGAGGAGGCTTGCTTACGTCAGGAAAGAGAAGATACTTCCATATCTTAGGCCCGATGGTAAGACTCAGGTTACCGTGGAGTATGAGGATGGTAAGCCAGCTAGGGTAACGACCGTTATCGTTTCAGCTCAGCATCATCCTGCGGTTGAGCTTGATCAGCTTAGGGGTGATATAATAGAGCACGTTATAAAGCCGGTTATACCTCCAGAGCTTTTAGCCAAGGATGTCAGATACCTTATCAATCCTACTGGTAGATTCGTTCTCGGCGGTCCCTTGGCCGATACGGGTTTGACCGGAAGGAAGATAATGGTTGATACCTATGGTGGAGCTGTTAGACACGGCGGTGGTTGTTTCTCCGGGAAGGATCCAACTAAGGTTGATAGGTCTGGCGCCTATATGGCGAGATATGCTGCTAAGAACGTAGTTGCGGCCGGTTTGGCCGATAAGTGCGAAATTCAGATAGCCTACGCTATAGGCGTTGCTCGTCCGGTGGCTATCTCGGTTGATACCTTCGGAACCGGTAAGATAGCTGACGAGAAGATAGAGAAGCTCGTTAAGGAGTTCTTCGACTTTCGTCCCGCGGCTATAATAAGGGATCTAAACTTGCGAAGACCGATATACAAGCAGGTGGCTGCTTACGGGCACTTTGGAAGAGATGACCTTGATGTTCCTTGGGAGAGAACGGATAAAGCCGAGGCCTTGAGGAAAGCGGCCGAAAACCTGTAAGGCGATGCTTTCAAATATAAAGGATCTCCTCTATCCTAGTAAATGTATAGGTTGTGGGGTCTGGGGGAGAGCCCTCTGCGATAGATGCTTGTCCAAGATAGAGGGGTTCAAGCTTTACAAAGACATGTTTGCCTTCGGGCTTTACGAGGGGGTTTTAAAGGAGCTTGTCCACTCTGCGAAGTATTTGGGTTATGCTGAGCCCTTGAAGGAGTTAGTTTTAGCCTTTAGATCTGACATAGAGGGGATCAAAAGTAAGGTAGATCTTATAGTTCCTGTGCCTGAGGATCCTTCAAGGAGACGCATATTTAATCATGTACTTTATTTCGCTAAGCTCTTGGGCTTGGTTCTTGATTTGGGTGTATCTGTTTCATTGTATAAGGTGAGAAGCACCCCCCCTCAGGTTGGCTTAGGGAAGAGTGATCGGGAGAACAACTTGAGGGGGGCTTTTAGCGCGAAGGAGTCTCTTGAAGGGAGAAGGGTTCTTCTGGTTGATGATGTTTCCACAACAGGGACGACCTTGGAGGAGTGCTCAAGGGTCTTGCTTGAATCCGGAGCTTTAGAGGTCCAGCGACTTGTTGTTGCTGTTAACCCATAAAGAAGGAGGTGAGTGAGTTGACAGGTTTGGCTAACTGCATAAAGTGTGGGCGCGCCTTCATCTGGACCGGTGGAAGGAAGGTTTGCCCCCAATGTCTTGAGGAGGAAGAGCGGGATTTTGAAAAGGTTTACAATTATTTGAGAGATCACCCTCGGGCTACAATTAAGGAGATAAGCGAGGCTACGGAGGTTGAAGAGGACGAGATACTTGAGTTCATAAGGCAGGGGAGAATCCAACTTAAGTTCACAGATATTGCGGGAAGGCTTAGGTGTAAGAGGTGTGGTGAGCCGATAAGCTCTGGTGAGTATTGTCCCAAGTGCCTTAAGGAGCTTCAAGCTTCTCTTACCAAGCTTCAGGCGGATTTGGAAAAGGAAACCGAGAAAGAGGATAGGGCTAAGATGTATATAATCGATGTCTTTAAGAAAAAGGAAAAAAAGGAATAAAGACTTCCCCCTCTCTTGCCGAAATAGAATTGAGGGGGGTGAACCTCTGTGGATTACGGGAAGAAGGTAGGCGAAGTATTTAAGGCATATCTTGAGGGAATAAAGCCTGTAAAGAGGAAGGTTAAGAGCGAGGGGAAGGAAGGAGTCGCTTCTTTAAGCGATAAGGTGGAGTTATCTTCTAAAGCTTTCGAGGTAAAGGTGGCTATGGAAAGCTTAAGCTCTGCGCCAGAAATAAGGAGGGAAAAGGTCGAGGAGATCAAGAGGCTCCTTGAGGAGGGAAAGTACTCGCCAGATTTAAAGCAGGTGGCTCGCAAGCTCTTGGAGGATATCTATTTCCCCTCGGGTGAGTGAAGATGAGTGGAGAAAATAGAATAAGTTTAGGAGCGTTAACCTCTCTTTTAGAGGAGGAGCTTTCCCTTTATACTAAGCTTTGTAACCTTTCATTGGAGAAGAAAGAAGCGGTTTTAAAGAATAACACCGATCTTTTGGCTCGAATAATAGGGGAGGAAAGACCTCTTATAGTTGAGGCTGAAAGGCTGGAGTCGAAGAGGTTAGCCGAGGTCGCGAAGATAGCCCAGATGGTCGGATTGAAGGAAAGCGACCTTAAGTTAAGTGACCTTAAGGCCTTTTTTAGTGAAGAGGAGTTTCGTCCGCTTGAGGAGAAAGCTCGAGACCTTAAAGCTGTTTTAGAGAAGCTTAAGGAGATCAATGAAACTAATCGTTATCTTGTGGAATCAACGCTAAAGTATATCTCCTACCTTATAGATGCTCTTATGAATTCCCTATCTAAGACGACTTACGGTAAGGGTAAGCTCTCTCCCTCTTTTTCTCTCTTTCAGAGGGAGGTATGAGAAAGTGGGGGACCCGGGCAGCTTCTTTGGAATAGAGCTTGGAAAGAGAGCTATATTCGCTCAGAAGCGTGGGCTTGAGGTGACGGGCCACAACGTCTCTAACGCCGGGACGGAAGGATACTCCCGGCAGAGGGTAGAATTAACCACCATGTATCCTTATACCGACCCTGCCTTAAATAGACCCGCCACGCCTGGGCAGCTCGGAACGGGCGTTACGATAGAGCAGATAGCTCGGTTGAGGGATAGATTCCTCGACCTTCAGTATAGAGAGGAGCTTCAGACCTGGGGCAGGTGGGATGTTAGGAGCATAACCTTTAAGCGCATTGAGGAGTTTTTCAATGAGCCATCTGATTCAAGCATAAGACAAGCTTTCGATGAGTTCTGGGAGGCCTTGCAGTCCCTTCACGTGAACCCAGAAGACCCAGCCTTCAGGGAGAGCGTTAGAGAGAAGGCGTTAACCTTCACTCGTCTAGTTAGATACATCTCAAATCAGTTGAGTGCCTATAGGGCTGACTTGAACGAAGAGGTAGCGATGAAAGTCTCGGAGATCAACTCCTATATAGATCAGATAGCTGATCTCAATCGCCAGATTCAGATGGTTAAAGGGGTTAAAGATAACCCCAACGATCTTTTGGATAAGCAGGATTTACTCATAGAGAAGCTTTCCAAGATGATAGATGTGGATGTTTTTGAGGACCCCAGCGGTGGAGTTATCTTGGTAGTGAACGGTGTTGATGTGGTCAGGGGGGGTATAAGGCATCACCTTGTGCTCATTCCTAACCCGGCTAATAATGGCATGTATGATGTAAGATGGGATTTTGAGCCTCTAAGCTTCTCCTCAAACTCGGATGTGGCTATAGGTTACGCTTCTCCGATAGTTGGGAATACGAGCTACATGGTGAGCGTTGTTCAACTTGCAAATGAGCTCCCTCATATGATAGGGAGCCCTACTGCCTCCGTGGTAAGCGAGGACATAACGTTCTATACTTTGGGTTGGCTTGATAGGAATGAGAGGGGAGATATATGTATCAGGGTTGATAGTGGACCGGCAGTTAGCATACATATAGATGGCGAAGATTCCTTAAGAACGATTATGAATAAGATTAACGCGGCCTTCTATAATGAGAGATTTTCTTCCTACCCGACCGTTCACGAGCACTGGCTCACTGCATCGATAGCGAGAAATGATGCGGGAAGATTTTACTTAGTCCTTAGAAGCAATCATCTGGGTGAGGATTATAAGATAACGATCCTTGGAGATATGGCGAGCATCGCTCAACGTCTCGGTCTTTGGGATGGAAGTTCCACGAATGATATATGGGCTCCTCAGGATGCCATATTTAGCGTAAATGGTGAGCTCTATAGGAGTTGGACCAATCGCTTTAGAGATGCTAAGAGGGTTTCCACTGGTGAATATGGAACCGTCGTCGATGGCATGCTTTTTGAGCTTAAGGGGTTGGGAAATACGACCTTCAGGCCCTACTTTCCAGCACAGAATGGAGAGCTTTTAGGATATCTTGAGGCGAGGGACGGCATATTGGTTGACTATTTAAAATGGCTTGATGAGCTCTCTTATGTCCTTGTGAAGGAGTTTAACGCTCAGCATAGGGCTGGTTATGGCTTGAATCAGGTCAAGAACGGTTTTAACTTCTTCGATGAGATTTACAAGGTTGAGGGAGCATCTAAGCTTCTTTCTCTATCAAGCGCTATAGATAGGTTTCCTGAGTTAATAGCTACTGCTGGAGATATAGATGGGGAAAATGCGGGGCCTGGCGATGGTTCAATAGCATACAAGCTTTCTTCCGTTAGGTATAGAAGGGTAATGAGAAGCGGGACGGTTAACCTAAACCAGTTTCTTGAAGCCGTCATAGCGAGATTAGGAGTCGAGTCTCAGGAAGCGAGCAGGATGAGCTCTAATCAGGAGCTTTTGGTTAAGCAGATAGATAACAGGCGTCAAGAGGTCATGGGTGTTTCTTTGGATGAGGAGATGACTGAGCTAATAAAGTATCAGCATGCCTTTTCAGCGGCCGCTAGATTCATAAACGCTATGGATCAGGTCTATGAAAGGATAGTTAACAATCTCGGTTTGGTTGGTAGGTGATTTTTGGTATGAGAGTTAGCGATAAGGTCTTCACGAGCGTCTTTTTGACAGATCTTATGGGTAATAGGGATAGGCTCCTTAAGCTTCAGCATCAGGCGTCTACGGGTAAGAAGTTCGACCTTCCTGAGGAGGACCCTGTCGGTTCCGTTAGGAGCATGAGGTTAAACAGGGTGCTTAATGAGAATGGACAGTTCTCAAAAAATATGGACGAGGCGATAGCTTGGTTGAGCGCTACGGAGTCGGCGCTTGATCAGGCAACCTCCATAATTCACATCGTCAGGGAAAGGGTAATTCAGGGAGCAAACGATACTTTAGCTCAGGTTGATAGAGAGGCCATAGCCGATCAGATAGATAAGCTCAGAGAGGAGCTTTTACAGATAGCCAATACCTCGCTTGGGGGAAGGTATATATTTAGCGGTTTTAAGACCCAAAGCAAACCCTATGCCTTGGGTCAGGCTAGCGTTGCGATTTATCAGGGTGATGAGGGGGAGATGGCCTGGGAAATAGAGAGTGGGGAAACCATAGTAGTTAATGTTCCTGGTAATCAGGTTTTTGCAACCCAAAGGATAGAGTATAGGCTTGAAAGCGATATGCACTCCTCAGCTTCTATATTCGGTCCCGGTATTTTTACCATAAGGGTGGGTAACAGAGTTTACAGCGTAGATGTGCCAGCGGGAGCTAACGTCTCTATAATAGCTGATAGGATAAACTTGAGGGCAGGTGGGTCCCTCCGGGCGTATGTTGTTCCTGATGGTATAGGAGTTAAGCTTGTTATACAGAGCAAAGGAAATGAGCGGTTGAGCCTCTCTGACTCCGTTGGAACCGTTCTTAAAGATCTTGGGATGCTTAACAAGAGAGAGGAGATGGTTTACGTTGGAGACCTTGACATATTTGATATATTGCAAAAGATAAGTGAGGATTTACGTTACAATAGAAGCTCATCGCTTTCGGGAGAGAGGCTCAGTGAGCTTGACGAATACCTTGACCATCTTTTAAGGGTCAGGGCTAGAGTTGGGGCCAAGGTCAACAGGTTAGAGGCTACAAAGAGTAGGTTTGAGGATAATAAGGTTCAGCTTACATCCCTTCTTTCTAAGATAGAGGATGTTGACATCGCTGAAGTGGTTATGAACCTGAGCAATCAACAAGCAATCTACCAATCAGCTTTAAGGGCAGGTGCGCGGATCATTCAGACGAGCTTGCTTGATTTCCTCGAGTAGCTTGCAAGGGAGGAATGGATTTTGAAGATAAACACCCTTAGGTTTGGGGAGATAGAGGTTTCCGAGGATAAGATAATATATATGCCTCATGGTTTGATAGGCTTTCCCGAGCTGAAAAGGTTCTTCATAGTAGGAGAAGAAGGTCAGCTTATAAGGTGGTTTCAGTCCATAGATGAGCCTCAGGTAGCCTTGCCTATAATCAATCCTTTCGAACTTTTCCCTAATTTTAGCGTTGATATAAGCGATTCCGACCTTGAGGATATAGAGCTTAGGGATCCGGTTGATGCCGTGATCTTTCTCGTGATGGTGATCCCCAGGACGAACCCAAGAGGGGCAACGGTGAACATGAAGGCGCCTATAGTTGTTAACGCCAAGAATAGGAAGGCCAAGCAGGTTATAGCTTTAAATGAGGATTATCCTGTTCGCTATCCCCTCTTTCCCTCGGAAGGAGGAACTTAATCGTGCTCGTCTTAAGCAGGAAGGTCAATCAGAGCATAATGATAGGCGATGATATAGAGATAAAGATCCTCGAGATAAGAGGGGATCAGGTCAGGATAGGCATAGAAGCTCCTAAGAAGGTCCCCGTTCACAGGAAGGAAGTTTATGAGGCTATAGTTAGGGAGAACATTCTTGCCGCTCAGATGGCAGCCCAAGTCGAGGAGAAGATTGAGGAGAGCGTTGTGAAGGAACTTCAGAGGCTTAAGAAGAAAAAGGATTAATTTATCTAAAGTAAGTCCTCGCCCTTGCCGATAAAGATAAGTGAAGAGAAGTCCTCACGGATGAGGATAAATCAAGAAGCGCAAGGATGCGGTAGACTACACGGATGGGGTGAGGACTTATGAGGATAAACCACAATATAGCGGCAATGGAAGCCTACAGGCAGCTGACCATTACCTCGGGTCAGCTACAGACGAGCCTCGAAAGGCTCTCCTCTGGTTTAAGGATAAACCGCGCAGCCGATGATGCCGCAGGTTTAGCGATCTCTGAGAAAATGCGCTCTCAGATAAGGAGCATACATCAGGCGGCGAGGAATGCACAGGATGGCATTTCTCTGATTCAGACTGCTGAGGGGGCGCTTGATGAGGTTCAAGCTATACTTCACAGGATAAGGGAGTTGGCTATTCAGGCTGCAAACGATACTTGTACCTCTTACGATAGAGAGCAGATCCAAAAGGAGATAGATCAGCTAAAAGCTGAGATAGACAGGATAGGTGAAAGCACCCAGTTTAACACGAGGAAGCTTCTAACGGGAGAACTTTCCTTCATAATCAATCAGGTTGGGGGGAACGCCTATGTTTATAACATGACTGCGTCGCCCTCAACTCAACCCGGTACCTATAAGGTTAAAATATACCAAGAGGCGAGCAGAGCCGAGCTTTCAGGTGTAACTAACATATCTATCCTCGATAGGATCCATACCGGTGAGATAGTGATAAACGGTGTGGCAGTTCACCTTGACTCAACCGAGTTCTCAGCTGCTTTAGACAAGCTTCAGTATGTTATAGACAAGATAAACGAAAAGGCGCATAATACGGGGGTTAAGGCTGAAAGGGCTAACGGCCACTTAAGGCTCGTTCAGACCGAGGCCGGTTCTGAGAAGAGGATAGTTCTCTCTGGGAGCCAGGCTCTCCTTCAAGACCTTGGTTTCGGTTCGGTTCCCACGGTCTTAAGCAACGAGCTTGCTGGGACAGGTCCAACTTTCGCGTCTTTAAGCGATATGCGTATAAAGATAAACGGAACGACCGTCGATTTAAGCGGTTCTACAACGTGGCAGGATGTGGTTGATAGGATAAACCTTCAGATGGGAGGTCAGGTTTGGGCGGAGCTCCTTAACATCGGAGGGCGCCAGTATATTCGAATAACAGCCCAGGGAGCCGAGAGAAACGTTGTGATAGAGGAGGATGCCGAGACTATAGGGGGATTAACTAGGTACGGTTTAGATCTCCAGGCGATAGGCTTTAACACCACCAGAGTAAGTTCTACCCAAATGAATATGCAGGGATTCGATTTAGATGTGGATGATACGAATACTTCCTATCTTTTGGGTTTTGATAACACCACTGGTACTACTGGGACTACCTACGCCTTTTACGTTAACGGCGTTGAGATAAACGTTACGACTAGAGATCTCGATAGCGATGGGAATGCGGATGATATTGATCTAAACGATGTAATTAACGCCATAAACGCTAAGTCCTCTGAGACCGGGGTTACTGCCAATCTCGTAACTTATGATGCCGGTGGCGGAGACTATAGAGCTTATATAGTTTTGACCTCAAGTCCTGGGGGTAAGATAGAGCTTGAGGATAGGGATCTTGTGGGGGGATCGAATAGCACTTTCCTTGAGGCCATAGGCTTTAAGACCCACTGGGCTCATGATGACACGAGGTATGACCCAAGAAGATGGGTAATGGGGTCAAGCCCGGTTTCGGGTACTGCCCCTCTTACTGGTGCTATATACATAAACGGTGTTAGGATCGATGTGGATGCATCGGATACCCTATCAGCTGTCATAAGGAAGATAAATAATCTTTCAGCTTACACTAACGTTAAGGCTTACAATAGGGATGAGGGGACGGGTAGTCCTGATAGCTATATCTTCTTGATTCAGGCTTCTGGAGATCCCTCGAGTAAGATAATAGTTGAGGGGAACGCAGATATATTAAACTGGTTAGGGTTAAGCGATCCGACCGAGGGTATAGAGGATGGAACGATAGCATCTTCTGGAACCAACGTTAAGGTTAGGGTTCCATCCAAGGACGAGAACGGAAACTCCTATGGCATAGACAGTCCAGATACCTTGATAATAGAAGGAAGAGGAGCCCATGTGGTTCTTGAGAAGAAGATAAAGGATTATAAGTATTATACTCCAACCAACGTTAACTACACTCTTATGCCACTTGGCCTTGCCTTTGATATGGATGGTAAAAGGTGGGATGAAGCTGATATAAGGGTTGATGCATCGGGAACCCTTTTCCTCCACATAGGTCCTAACGAGAACGAGCTTATGAGAATAGATATAGATTCCCTTAATACTGATGGACTTGGGATATCAGATCTAACTGTGTTAACTAGGGAAAATGCCGAATTAGCCATAGAAAAGGTTACTAAGGCTTTAGAGCAGGTTTCAACTGCTCGCTCCAAGCTTGGTGCCTTTCAGAATCGCTTGGAGCATACCATTAAAAACCTGAACATAATGGAGGTTAACGTTCAAGCGGCGGAGTCCAGGATAAGGGACGCTGACATAGCTCAAGAGATGATGGAATTTGTCAGGCTTCAGATTCTTCACCAGTCAGGTACGGCTATGCTCGCTCAGGCGAATCAACTTCCCCAGTCTGTTCTTCAGCTTCTAAGATAGTTATAGCTTTTTCACTCGGATTCAAAAAAAGGGGAGCCATTTTCAGGATGGTTTCCCCTTTTATTTTTTTGTGATATAATTTTTCTATAAGCTTCAGAGGAGTTGATAAAATGCGAAAAATTTTTGTATGTTTATTTGCTTTGCTGCTATTGTTTGTGAGGTTTCTTTTCCCTGGTTCTTTCTCCTGGGCTTTTTCTGAGTTTAACGTTTTGGCCTTTGTGGAGTCCGATTCTGGAAGGGAGGTGGAAGTGGCCAAGGGAGATGTTGTTGTGATACTCTTGCGGGAGGTTGAGACTGCGGGATACCTTTGGGAGGTAGTGGAGCTGGATCTTGATAGGCTCCTCTTTTTAAGTAGTGAAAGTGTAAAACTTTCTCCTCCTGGTATGCTGGGTGGAGAAAACCTTCGCGTCTTTTTCCTCAGAGCCGTTGCTTCAGGTAAAGCTAAGGTTAAGCTCGTTTATCGTAGACCCTGGGAGAGCTTTAAGCCTCCAGACAGGGTCTTTCACCTCACCCTTCGGGTGAAATGAGAAAGGGGGTCTTTCCTTTGAGAAGGTTTATTGGGTTTGTGGTGGCAGTTTTGCTATTGAGCCTTGTTGTTTCGCCCTCCTTTGGGGAGGTGAAGCTTGAAAGCGCCCCGCTTAACCCCGATTTTGTAGAGTATTTGATTAAGATTAAATCTGGCGAAAAGAGCTATGGTTTTATGCCCCTTCCCATCGATATTGGAAAGCACAAGAAGGAGGGTTTTAAGGCTAAGGTATCTCTTCCGTCAAGGTATGACCTAAGGACCTATGGTTATGTCACTTCAGTTAAGGACCAAGGTGACTATGGAACTTGCTGGGCCTTTGCCTCGCTTGGATCCCTTGAGTCTCACATCTTGCGCTTTAGCGGAAGCTATTATGATTTTTCTGAGAGGAACCTGATTAACAGGTGTGGTTATGATGACCCTTGGAATAAAGGAGGTAATGTCCTTAAGGTCATGGCCTATCTTTCAAAAGGAGATGGGCCTATACTTGAAAGCCTATGATGACCTGTACGTGGCTTCTGATTACGTAGCTTACTTCATTGACGATGATGATATAAATTACGGAGACTTTAGGGTTCTTTACCACGATCCTTTAGGGATGTATACGGGATTGAGGTTCTCTGGGAGTAGTAAGATCTACGGAGCTAACGTCTTTCAGACAAGCGAAAGGGGATATCTTGAAGGGGTTGTTATTTCTATCGGTGACGTGGGGGGAGGCTATGTGGATTGCACGATAAGGGTCTACAAAAACAGGTCTACTCCTCCGAGGGTAGGTGTGGACCCACCCTCTTATACCCTTAGTACCCGTGTATCAAGCATGGGGTACTATACCTTACCGTTTGATTCTCCTGTGAGTTTAAGTGCGGGTGAGAGCTTCGTCATTGTGGCTGAGCTTAGGCCCAGCGGTCCTGGTGCCTACCCCCTGGGAATAGAATATCGGATTCCCGGTGTTTCAAGCAACGTTACGATCTTACCGGGTGAAAGCTTCGTAAGCCCTGATGGGGCAATGTGGGAGGACCTTTATAACTACTATAGTAGTTATGGGTACGGCAACTTCTCTCTTAAGGCTTTGGTGAGCTCCTACACTATGCCACCTCCTTCCGGCGGAGGTGGAGGATGCTCCTCGGGTGAGGGGTCGATCGCAGGTCTTCTTCTCCTTCTTCCGCTTGCTTTAACTTTCCTTAGGAGAAAGTAAGTAAAATGAGTCAATGGGGGAAAGCCTAATCTTTGGAGTTTCCCCCATTGATTTTATCTTTATTTTGTGTTATCATGACGCCCGTCATGATAGAGAGCTTGGGCTTACTAGAGGGTGCAGTTCTTATATTCTTAGCGAGAATATGCGATGTGAGCCTTGGAACAATTAGGATAGTTTTGCTTGCTAGAGGACATCGCTTGGAGGCAAGCCTCATTGGTTTCTTCGAGTCTCTGATTTGGATAGTTGTCACTGCTTCTATAATAAGGAATCTGACTAATCCCATTTTTTATGTTGCCTTTGCTGGTGGTTTCGCTTTTGGGAATTACGTAGGGCTAATCTTAGAGAGTAGGATAGCTTTGGGTAAAGCCATAATCAGGGTCTTCACTAGACAGGAGCCCGAGGCTTTGACGAAAGCTTTGAGAGAGGAGGGTTTCATTATAACGACGGTTAACGCTGAGGGAAGGGATGGCCCTATAGTTATAATATTTGCCGTGGTTAGCAGAAAAGAGGTTCAGCGCTTTTTAGAGTTAGTGCAGAAGTATTCTCCCCAGGCTTTTTATACCGTCGAGGATGTTAGGGAGGCTAAGAAGTATCAAGGTTCGCTCGGTAGGAGTAATCAAGACTTGATAGGGTCCTTGAAAAGGCTTTTGATGTCCAAAAGGAAATAGGGTTTTGAAGATGCTGTGGTAGAATTATATAAAGAACGGGTGATATCTGCATGAAGGAGCAGGTTGAGGACCACATAGCTGTCGTTAGAAAAACCTTTGAGGAGTGCCTTTCAGGAATAGAGAGTTTTATTAGATTGGCTGTAGAGACCCTGAGAGGGGGAGGTAAGATAGCTTTTCTTGGGAATGGAGGGAGCGCCGCAGATAGTCAGCATCTTGCTGCTGAGCTTGTCGGAAGGTTCGCTAAGGATAGGAGCCCTCTTCCAGCGATAGCTCTGACCACAGACACATCGATTTTAACCGCTTTAGGCAACGATTATGGTTTTGATGAAGTGTTTTCAAGGCAAGTTGAGGCTCTGCTTAAGAAGGAGGATCTTTTGGTTGCTATATCAACTTCGGGAGAGAGTCCTAACGTTTTGAAAGCGGTCCTCAGGGCTAAGGAGATAGGGGTTAAGGTTGTCGGTTTGACCGGTAAAGGTGGAGGTCGCTTGAAGGATATCTGCGATGTAGTTATAGTTGTCCCCTCAAGCTCCACACCTCGCATTCAGGAGGTGCACATCCTCATAGGACACTTGGTCTGTGAGGAGGTGGAGAAAGCCCTTTATGGATAGTCTTTCCCCCTTTAGGGCCAAGATCCTCGTTCTAGGAGATGTCATGCTGGACAAATACTACCATGGTGATGTTAGCAGAATATCTCCTGAGGCACCTGTTCCCGTGGTTAAGGTTTGCGAGGAGAGGCTTTCGGCTGGTGGGGCTGGAAACGTCGCCGTGAATCTGGTGAACTTGGGGTGTAGCGTCTACATCGCTGGTGCCCTTGGAGAGGATCAGTCAGGGGAATCCTTAAGGAAGATACTTCTTGAGAAGGGTGTAAATATCTCCGGTCTGGTAAAGCGTCCCTATCCCACAATAACCAAGATCAGGGTTCTCGGAGGTAGGCAACAGGTTGTCAGAGTGGATTTCGAGGAGATCGTTCCTCTCTCGCGGCAAGAGGAAGAGAAAGTTTTAGAGTGGTTTTTGAAAGAGCTACCTGATTCGGATTGTGTGGTCTTATCAGATTACGCCAAGGGATTCTGCACAGTTGGATTGTGCAGGTTCATCATAGAGGAGTCTAAGAGGCGGAGCGTTCCGGTGGTTGTAGACCCTAAGGGCCCTGATTGGGGAAAGTATAGCGAGGCGTTTATCGTCACCCCGAACGTTAAGGAGCTTGGAGAATCTTGTGGTAGAGCGGTTAATAACGTGGATGATGAGATAGTCAAGGCTGGTTTGGAGGTCTTAAGGAGGTATAAGCTTAAGAACCTACTGGTAACCCGCTCTGAGAAGGGGATGACCCTTTTCGTGGGAGAGGAGGTTCATCATATACCTACTAAAGCTAGGGAGGTTTTTGATGTTTCTGGTGCGGGGGATACGGTAGTAGCCACCCTATCGGCCTGTTTAGCTACGGGAATGGAGTTAGTCGAATCGGCTAAGATGGCCAATATCGCTGCTGGGGTTGTGGTTGGTAAGGTTGGAACTGCTCCCATAACGCTATCTGAGTTGGAGGAGGCTTTGAAAAACAGTAAGTTTTCGATGAGTGTGGAGTCTAAGATAAAGGGTTTGGATGAGTTATTGGAGATAGTTAGGAGGTGGAAAAGGGACGGACTTAAGGTAGTCTTTACCAACGGTTGCTTTGATCTCCTTCACGTGGGGCATATATATTCACTTGAGGAAGCGAAAAAAAGAGGGGATAAACTTATAGTAGGGTTGAACTCCGATGCATCGGTTCGAAGGCTCAAGGGTGAAGGGCGTCCCATAGTCTCTCAGCGAGATAGGGCGAGGATGCTTGCGGCTTTGGAGTTCGTTGATTGTGTGATTATATTTGATGAGGATACGCCTGAAAGGATTTTAAGCTTGATAAGACCAGATGTGCTGGTTAAGGGTGGAGATTACAGGGTTGAGGATGTTGTGGGGAAGGAGTATGCCCGTGAGGTTCACATAGTTCCGCTTTTTAAGGGATATTCTACCACTTCTCTCATAAGGAGGATAATGAATGGCTCATAGCATTCTTGTGTTTTGCTTTTCTTTCACCTTTATGGTATACTTCAAGAAGTTTGTAATTTCACACATGCCTGGAGGAGGGAGGCGGTGCCTCGCATGAGGTTCTTTCCTTCGAGGAAGGGCATGGAGGGGATAAAAAACCAAGATTTTAAGGAGGGATGGATGAGTGGCGATAGTTAGTATGAAGCAACTTCTTGAAGCGGGCGTCCACTTTGGACACCAAACTAAGCGTTGGAATCCCAAGATGAAGGAGTATATCTTCACGGAGAGGAATGGAATCTACATAATCGACCTTCAGAAGACCTTGAAGAAGATCGAAGAGGCTTACAACTTCGTTAAGGAGTGCGTTATGAATGGTGGGACGGTTCTTTTCGTTGGGACTAAGCGTCAAGCTCAAGATGTGGTTAAGAGTGAAGCTGAAAGATGTGAGATGTTCTACGTTAATCAGAGATGGCTTGGTGGGCTTTTAACCAACTTCAAGACCATTAGAAAGAGGATCGAGAGACTTAAGGAGTTGGAGAGGATGGAAAAGGAAGGGATGTTCGAGGCCCTTCCCAAGAAAGAAGTGGTTAGGCTTGAGAGAGAGAAGAGCAAGCTGGAGAAGTACTTAGGCGGAATTAAGGATATGACTGACATTCCAGATGTGTTATTTGTGGTTGATCCAAGAAAGGAAAAGATAGCTGTGACCGAGGCCAATAGGCTTGAGGTACCTGTCGTAGCTATAGTTGATACGAATTGTGATCCCGATCCTATCGACTATCCTATTCCAGGAAATGACGACGCCATAAGGTCTATAAAGCTTATAACTAGCATTATAGCCGATGCGGTTCTCGAGGGTAAGCAGGGTGTTCAAGTGAGAGAGGTTGTTGAGGAGGAAAGCATAACTCAGGAGGAAGAGGAGATAATCATGAAGGAGGAGCTCTTAGAGAAGTATGGGGATGTTTTTGAGGAGTTGGAGGAAGATTTTGACGAGGATGAGGATATAAAGAGACGTCGTCGTAAGGGGGAGATGTAATCATGAGCGTTTCCGTTGACAAGGTTAAGGAGCTAAGGCTTAGGACGGGAGCTGGAGTTGTAGAGTGCAAGAAAGCCCTTGAAGAGTGTGGGGGAGATATAGAGAAGGCTATAGAGATATTAAGGAAAAGGGGTATAGCTAAGGCTGTTAAGAAAGCAGGCAGGGTTACTGCTGAGGGGATAATTGCTTCTTACATTCACTCGGATAAAAAGCTTGGGGTTCTCGTTGAAGTTAACTGTGAGACGGACTTCGTGGCGCGGACTAAGGAATTTCAAGAGCTTGCTCATGAGATAGCTATGCAGATAGCGGCAGCATCACCTCTTTACGTTTCTCCGGAGGATGTACCTCAGGAAGTTTTAGAGAGGGAGAAAGCGATTTATAGGGAGCAGGTCCTTGCTGAAGGTAAGCCTGAGCATGTAGCTGATAGGATAGTTGAAGGTAGAATCAAGAAGTTCTATGAGGAGGCGTGTCTTCTTGAACAGCCTTACATAAGAGATCAGAATAGGAAGATAAGAGATATAATAGCCGAGAAGATAGCTATCCTTGGAGAGAACATAACGGTGAGGAGGTTTGTCCGTTTTAAAGTAGGGGAGGAGTAGTTATGAAGGTTCCTCGATATAAGAGGGTCCTTTTGAAGTTAAGCGGTGAGGTTTTAGGAGGGGAGCAGGGCTTTGGTATAGATACCGATGAGATGAAGAGGATCGCCTCTGAGATAAAGGAGGTCAAGGAGAGGGGAGTTGAAGTTGCGGTAGTTGTGGGCGGTGGTAATATATTCAGAGGAGTTGCGGGAAGCGCTAAGGGCATGGATAGGGCGACGGCTGATTATATGGGCATGATAGCGACAGTTATAAATGCCTTAGCGCTTCAGGACGCTTTAGAGAAGCTTGGTGTGGTCACGAGAGTTCAAACTGCCATTGAGATGAAAGAGGTAGCTGAGCCCTACATAAGGAGAAGAGCTATAAGGCACCTCGAGAAGGGTAGAGTGGTTATATTCGCTTGTGGTACTGGTAATCCCTTCTTCTCTACAGATACGGCTGCAGCGCTGAGGGCGGCTGAGATAGGAGCTGAGGCCATACTTAAGGCCACGAAAGTAGATGGTATATACGATGCCGACCCTAAGTTTTATAAAGATGCGGTTAAGTTTTCCCATCTTGAGTATCTTGAAGTTTTAAATAGGGGGCTAAGAGTTATGGATTCTACCGCTATCTCCCTATGTATGGATAACGAGATACCGGTTATAGTTTTCAATATTAAAGTTCCTGGAAATCTCGTTAAGATAATAGAGGGAGAAGATATTGGCACCTGTGTTGGAGGTGGTGCTAAGAGATGAGGGAAAAGGTACTTAAGGATATGGAGAGTAGGATGAAGAAGGCTATAGATGTGATTAAGAAGGATATGGCATCTGTGAGGACAGGTAGAGCCCATCCTGCTCTTCTCGAGGATATAAAGGTGGATTACTACGGAACGCCTGTTCCAATAAATCAGTTAGCTACTATAAGCGTCCCTGAAGCTCGCTTAATCGTGATTCAGCCGTGGGATAAGAGCACACTGAAGGAGATAGAGAAGGCGATCTTAAGGTCTCCCCTTGGTCTTGTTCCCCAGAACGATGGTAACGTGATAAGGGTATCTGTGCCTCCCTTGACCGAGGAAAGAAGGAAGGAGCTCATAAGACTGGTTAGGAAAAAGGCTGAGGAGGGTAGGATAACCATAAGGAACATAAGAAGGGATATTATGGATGAGCTTAAAGAGAAGAAAGATAACGGTGAGATACCTGAGGATGATTACTTCAAGCTGTCTAAGGAGATTCAGGATATTACTGACAAGTATATAGAGCAGGTGGAGGAGATACTTAGGCTCAAGGAAGAAGAGATCATGGAGGGGTAAAGGAGGGAGCGCTTCTTTGCCCCTCATTTTTTAGCACCCAACCGTTTTGAAGAAGGTCATAGGGATAGCGTTTTTTATAATTATTGTAATAAGTGGTTATATTTTTTACTCTCGCGTTGAGAGTGCTTCTCAACCTCCGAGGGTTGCAACGCTTAGTGTTAAGCTCACAAAGATAGAGGAGTCAGTGGAAACAAGGGCCCTCTTGTTTTATGAGGAGAGTAGTCTAGTGGCCTCTTCAGCGGGTAAGCTAACCTGGTTGAAGAAGCACGGTGAGAGGGTAAGGAAGGGTTCTCCTGTTGCTAAGGTTGGCGATAGGGTCCTCTATGCAGGGAGCGCAGGTATCCTCCTTCACAACGTGGATGAGGTAACCGGTTTTTGGCGTCTTGAGGAGGCTTGGGCGAAGGGTGATATGGACCTTTTCATTAGCAAACCAAAAGAGATCGAAGATGGAGCAATGGTTAAGCCTGGCGCTCTCATCGGAAGGATAAGCGATAATATTTTCTTTTACCTTTTGGTCAGGGTTAAGAGAGAGGATTTTTACCCCAAGTGGTATGATGAAAAGAGGGTACTTTTAATCTTTCCCTCTATTGGAAAGGAGAAGGAAGCAAAGCTGCTTAGATTAAAGTCCCTTGGAAATGACCTGCTGATGCTTTTGTCTTTTACTGGATGGGATGAGCTCTCTGGGTTGAGGTATTTAAACGTTAAGCTTGTTAAGAGGAGGTTGATGGGAGCTGTCATCCCAATTAATGCTATAATAATTAAAGAGGGTAAAAGCGGGGTATATTTGGTCAGAGGTGGAAGGGTTTTCTTTAAAGAGTTGAAGTTTAGGGAGTTGGGCTCAGCTTTAGCTCTGACCTTAGACCTTAAAGAGGGAGATAGAATAGTGGTTGAGCCCGATAGGGTTAGTGAGGGGAGCTTCATAAGATGGTAAGCATAAAGGATCGGCTTAACCTTCTTTGGGAGAGGATAGAAAAGACTTGCGATAGATTAGGGAGATCTCCATCGGAGATAAAATTAGTGGCTATCAGTAAGACTTTTCCCCCCGAAGCCATACGTGAGGTTGTGCTTTTGGGGATAAAGTCTATAGGTGAGAACAGAGTTCAGGAGGCTTTACTGAAGCGCGAGGCTTTGAGGGACCTTGACATAGAGTGGCATATGGTTGGTTATCTTCAGAGGAATAAGGTCAAGAAAGCTTTACAAATATTCGACTTTATCCAATCTTTGGATAGGTTATCTTTAGCTGAGGAGATAAATAGAGAGGCGGAAAAGCTGGGCATAAAGAAGGTTAAAGTTTTAGTGGAGGTTAACATATCGGGGGAACCCACAAAGCACGGGGTTTCCCCGGATAGGCTCTTTGAATTTCTGGAATCCATAGAATCTTTCAAGCGCATAGATGTGAGAGGGCTTATGACGGTGGGTCCTTTAACCGATGACCTTAAGCGAATAAGAGAGGCTTTTATGAAGATGAGAAGGCTTTATGAGGAGGCTAAGAGAAACTTTGCGCATCTTTCCTTGGATTATCTTTCGATGGGTATGACTGATGATTTCGAAATCGCTATAGAAGAGGGTTCCAATATGTTGAGGATCGGAAGGGCTATCTTCGGTCCAAGGAGTGATCGGTGATGGGGTTGTGGGATAAGGTTATGGGCTTCATCGGGTTAGTTGAGGATGAAGAGCCTTCAAGGGTTAAGGAGGATGTTCAAGCTAAGCTGCCTGCTTGGGAGGACAGGGAAAGAAGGGTATCAACCACTCCCTCTGGGAGCAAGAAAGTAGTTCAGATATGGACGCCGAGGAACGGAACCGATGCCAGAGAAATGGCCAACGCTTTGAAGAAAGGATGGCTTGTCATCATGGATCTTTCTTTGATGGATCGAGATGATGCAAAGCAGGTTATTCACTTCGTTTATGGTGTGATATTTGCTATGCATGGCGTTATGAAGCCGATAAGCGATAGCGTCTTTTTACTTGCTCCACCTGGGTTTGAGGTCTTTGAGCAACCCTTCCCGAGAGGAGGTGTAGGGCTTGGCGAGGTTGACTCCCCTGGACATACAGAATAAGGAGTTTAGCAGATCCTTCAGGGGGTATAACGAGGACGAGGTGGATGAGTTCCTCGACCTTATAGTTGAGGATTATGGAGCTCTTTTTAGGGAGAACGCCGAGCTTAAGGATAAGATAAGGGAGCTGGAGGACAGGATAAGCGAGTATAAGAGGATGGAATCATCTATGCAAGAGGCTCTGCTCTTAGCCCAGAAAGCTGCAGAGGAAAGAAGGCTTAACGCTGAACGGGAAGCGGAGATAATAATTAAGGAGGCTCAAATAGAAGCACAAAGGATAATAGACTCGGCTCTGTCTAAAGTTCAGGACATTGAGAGGAAGATAAGGGAGCTTAAGAAAGAGAAGGAGCGTTTCCTTCTTGAAATGAAGGCCTTGATATCTACCTTCTGGGGGTTGCTCGAGAAGGAGCTTGGGAGGGAGAAGGAAGCTGAAGCTGAGGGTGAGGGTTCAGCCTGGCGCGAGGAAGGATGAGATCTTAGGTTTCAGAGAAGGGATTCTATGGGTTAAGGTTTCTGCTCCTCCCATTGAAGGTAAAGCCAATGGGAGGTTGATTGATCTCCTGTCAAAAAGGCTGTCCATACCCAAAAGCAGGATAAGGATAGTTAGGGGAGAGACCTCAAGAAACAAGGAGTTAGAAATAGAGGGATTAGGGGAAGATGAAGTTTTTGGAGCTCTTGGATCAGGAGATAAGGTATCTTAAGGGCATCGGTCCTAAGCGGGCGTCTGACTTAGAAAAGCTAGGTGTTAGGACGTTAGAAGATCTGCTTTACCTTATTCCCCGTAGGTATGAGGATAAGAGAGAGATTCGCCCCTTAAGCGATTTAGTCTTCGGTGATTTTAACCTCGTTAAGGCGAAGGTTCTCAATATTGATGAGATAACGGCCAGGGGGAACCTAAAGATATTAAAGGCTCCTCTTTCTGATGGAAGTAGAAGGAAGGTATACGCCGTCTGGTTTAATAAGGAGTATATAAGGAAGCTTATTTCTATAGGGAAGGAGTATCTGTTTTACGGTAAGGTTATTAACAAATACGGGGAGATCCAGATACAGGATCCAGAGTTTGAGCCTCTCGAGGATATTAATGAGCTAGGAGCGGGTAAAATTCTTCCCGTTTACCCTCTTGCGGGAAGCCTAACTCAGAAGGTTTTGAGGTCTGCGGTTAGCCTAGCTCTTGAGGTTTTAGCTCCTGAGCTTTCGGATTACGTCCCCGATGAGATTCTAAGGAGGAACTCCTTTTTGGACCTTCATACAGCCCTTAGAGAGATTCACTTTCCTTCATCTTCCGATTCTATCCTAAAGGCTCGAGATAGGTTAGCTTTTGATGAGCTCTTTCTTCTCCAGCTCTTTCTAGCTTTGAGAGTTAAAGATAGAAGGTCTGATGTGGCTCCCATCTTGAGGATAAAAGGGGACCTCTTAAAGGAGTTCTGGCAGAGGCTTCCCTTTAGTTTGACGAACGCTCAGAAAAGGGCGTGGATGGAGATCAGTAAGGATCTATCAAGCGGCAAGCCCATGAATAGGCTTCTTCAGGGTGACGTGGGTTCAGGAAAGACGGTTATAGCTGTTGCTGCCATGTTGCTTGCCGTTGAGAATGGTTATCAGGCTGCATTGATGGCTCCAACTGAGGTTTTAGCTGAGCAACACTTCTGGGTTTTGGATCAATATCTCACTCCTTTAGGGGTAAGGATTGGTCTGTTGACGGGTAGCCTAAAGGATAGGACGAAAAAAAGGATACTTGATGATCTTTCATCGGGCGAGATAAAGGTTGTTGTGGGAACGCACGCTTTGATTCAGGAAGGGGTTGCCTTTAAGGATCTCGCTCTGGTTGTCATTGATGAACAGCACAGGTTTGGAGTGGCTCAGAGGGCTGCTTTACTTAGGAAGGGGGATTCGCCTCACGTCCTCGTCATGACGGCTACACCTATCCCTAGGACCCTGAGTCTTACCATATACGGGGACCTCGATATATCGGTTATAGATGAGATGCCCCCCGGGAGGAAACCAGTTATGACCTATTGGGTGACCAGCAAGAAAAGGGATAGGGTTTATGAGTTCGTTAGAAGTAGGGTAGTCCAGGGTGAGCAGGCCTATGTGATATGCCCTCTCATAGAGGAGTCTGACGCTTTGGAGGCTGAGGCTGCGATCAGGCTTTATGAGGAGCTTAAGTCAACCCTTTTAAGGGAAGAGCGCCTAGGTCTTATACATGGAAGAATGAGGATGGAGGAGAAGGAATTAGTTATGAGGGCATTTAAAAACGGGAATATCCAGGTTTTGGTCGCCACTCCCGTGATAGAAGTGGGAATAGATGTTCCCAACGCCACCGTTATGGTTATAGAGAGCGCAGATAGGTTTGGCTTATCCCAACTTCACCAGCTTAGAGGAAGGGTGGGGAGGGGGGAGAAACAATCCTACTGTGTGTTGGTAGCAGATCCTAAAACTGAGGAGGCTCGGAAAAGGTTGTCCATAATAGTTTCCACAACCGATGGGTTTAAAATAGCGGAAGAGGATCTGAAGATGAGGGGGCCAGGGGAGCTTTGTGGAGTTAGGCAGCACGGTGTTACAGATTTTAAGGTGGCTGATGTCTTAAGGGACTATAAGCTTCTTACCATTGCGAGAAATGAGGCCTTTTCTTTGATAGAGAGGGATCCTGACCTCAAGTCTAATCCTCTCCTTAAGCTTCTCGTTAAAAGGAGGTTCTCTGGGGCTGGTGAGTTGATTAGTGTCAGTTAGGCATACAACCTCGCTCGTTTTGAAAGCTCTCTTTGATACCCTTGGAGATGTAAGGGGGAAACGCTTTCTCGATCTTTTCGCAGGTACAGGAAGGGTTGGGGAGGAAGCCTTAAGAAGAGGAGCTAAAGAAGTTTATTTCGTTGAAGCCGATCCTCGTATGGCGCGCGAGATTTCTAAAAAAGCACCTTATGATTACATTTTGAAGATGGATTATAAAAAAGGCATTAAAAGGCTCTACCTCGATGGAAAAAAGTTTGATATAATCTTTGCGGATCCCCCCTACGATTTGGGTTTCGTAAACGGTGTTTTAAGGGCGCTGGAGGAGTTTCCCCTGCTTGATGAAGGTGGGGTTTTGGTTATCGAGAGATCTCACAGAGAGGGGTTGGATCTCGGGGATTGGGTTCTAGTTAAGGAGCGGAGGTATGGGGACACGGTTTTAAGTTATCTTGCAAGGAGGGGAGGGATATGAGATCTGCAGTTTATCCTGGTAGCTTTGATCCAATAACTTACGGGCATTTAGATATAATAGAGAGAGCCGCTAAGATATTCGACAAACTCATTGTCGCGGTTGTGACAAACCCTGCTAAAAAGCCCCTTTTTTCCATAGAGGAGAGGATGGATATGATAAGAGAGGCGGTTGGCCATCTTAAGAACGTTGAGGTAGATGGCTTCGATGGTCTCTTGGTGGACTACCTTAAGAGGAAGCAGATTGAGGTTGTCATAAGAGGCATGAGAGCCATAACTGATTTTGACTATGAGTTTCAGATGGCTCTTACCAATAGAAAGCTTAATAAGAACGTTGAGATCGTCTTCCTCCTATCTGACTCGAAGTATCTATATTTGACCTCCAGGATGGTTAAGGAGATAGCAAGCTTTGGAGGGTGTATAAGAGGTATGGTTCCACCTTACGTTGAAGAGAGGCTCTTCAAGAAGCTCAAGGTTTCCTCATCGGGGTCTCTTTGAACTGGTTCGAAGAGCCTAAGATGTTTTCCTAAGGCTGCTTCGTAGATGCGCGTGGCCTTAAGGTCCAGCTTGAGCATAAGGGAAGCGGGTTCCCTTAATCCTGTGGGCCCACTTATGATAGGGATAGAAGCTCTTTTCTTAATCTCCTTGAGGAGCTCTTTTCCTCGAGACGAGAATCCCAAGAGGAAGGCATAAAGCGCGCCTGTTTTCTGAAAGAGCTTGTTTTCTCTCTCTTTGAATCCCACTAGCGTGTGTATTAGGATCCTCGATATCCTGGTTAAGGTATAGCGCTTGGTCTTTATACCCTGAAGGAGCTCATCTATTGTGACAGCTTTAAGCGATGCTCTCTTTATTCTATTCTCGAGGCCTTCTTTAACCTCCGCTATTTCCTTGATTTCGCCTACTTCTAAGCGTTTAAGGAGCATTAATATCTCTTTTTCAAAGTTTTTCATCGATACTATCTCTCCTCTTTCTTCGCATTCCTTGAGTATCTTGTAAGTTATAGGTGGGACTATATCCTTAACCCTTGAAACGCCCGATTCTAAAATGACCTTTCTTATAGCGGTAGCGCTTGAGAACTTCCCCTTAATTTCTCCATCGAGATAGGCACTTCCAACCCTCTTTATCGTTAGGGGTTCAATTTTGCTATCAAGCTTAAGCAGGCTTATAAGATACTCTATGCCGAGTATGTTGTTAGATCCCTTAAGGATCTGGGGATTTAGCCCTTCTCTTTCAAGAGCTTTGTTTAAGGCCTTAAGGCGCGCTTCGGGATAGGGCAACCCTTCTTTGGAAAATCTCACCACATCTGCCTTGAAATTTTCCGACTCATGGTATAAAATTTTTGCGATGGTTTGAAGCTCTTCTATGTTTCCCGATTCGCTTCCGAAGCAGAGGTGGGTTACTACTCCAAGGGAGTTAAGGAGGGAGAGGGCTCCGAAGGCGAAGACACCGGCATTGTGTGAAGCAAAGGGGAAGGGTATCTCAAAAACGATGTCTATTCCAGCTGCGAGTGCCATCTCAGCTCTCTTATACTTATCTACGATGGCTGGTTCTCCTCGCTGGAGGAAGTAGCCGCTCATAACGGCAATGCTGAAGTCGGCCTTTGTAAGCTCAATGCTCTTGTGGAGATGATATAGATGACCTGTATGAAAGGGATTATATTCGGTGACGAGACCAACTATCCTCATTGTGATTCCCCCTTTCCTTATTTATTGTATTTGGCTTTTTTATTTTTTTAAAGGGGGCGATAACAAATGGCTATGGTGATAGAGACGGAGGAGCTCGAAAGGAACCCTGGAAAGGTGTTGGAGTTTACCTTTGAGGAAAGCTTCGGCTCCTTTGAATACAAAGGGGAAAGCGTGGAGTTTGCGGAAGATGTTTTAGTTAAGGGAGGTGCGGTCAGGGTAAAGGATGGATTTATGGTCTGGGGGGATATAATTACAACTCTCAGGCTTCACTGCAGTAGATGCCTATCTTCATTTGATTTTCCGCTTGAGTTGGAGTTCGAGATAGAATATAGGAGGGGTGTTGAAGAGGCCCATTCGAAGGAGAGATCCCTAAAGGAGGATGATTTTAGGATATCCTATTTCAGTGGAGAGAACATAGATATAGAGGATGATGTTAAGCAGTTTATAATACTCTCTATACCCATGAAGCCCTTGTGCAAGGAGGATTGTAAAGGGCTTTGTCCTATCTGCGGTAAGAATCTCAATGAGGGGGAGTGCAAATGTTCACGCGAGGCAGAAGACCCCAGGTGGAACGCTCTCAAAGAACTAGTGAAAGGAGGTGTGGGTAATGGCGGTTCCAAAGAGAAAGACGTCGAAGGCTCGGAGGGATAAGAGGTTTGCTCAGTGGCTTAGGAGCATTGATACGCCCAGCTTGACCACTTGTCCTCACTGTGCCGAGGTCATACCAGCTTATAGGGTGTGTCCTGAGTGCGGTTATTACAAGGGCAGGCAGGTCTTGGTAATAGAAGAAGAGGGAGAGAAGGAGTAAGCGTAAGGGGGTTTCCTCTCGTTTATGAGGTTGTTGAGAGGAACCCCCTTTTTTGCTATAATGGTTTAGAAAGGTAGAGTGGTCACCGATGAAGGATCTTGACCGAAGGATAAGAAGGAAGGACATACTTTCTAAGGTTATTTCGAGTGAGGAGGCATCGCTTTTGATCAAGGATGGCATGACCGTAGCTTGTAGCGGTTTTACTCACGCTGGTTATCCTAAGGCTGTTTCCCTTGCACTTGCTGAGAGGGTTAAGTCTGGAGAAAAGCTTAGGATAAGCTTGTGGACGGGTGCCTCTGTTGGGCCTGAGCTCGATGGAGCTTTGGCCTCGGTTGAGAGCGTGGGAAGAAGATTGCCCTATCAATCTAACTCCGCCTTGAGAGAGAAGATAAACTCTGGTGAGGTAGAGTATATAGATATTCACCTCTCTCAATGTCCCCAGCAGATAAGGTATGGGTTTTTGGGGGATATAGACCTAGCGATCGTTGAGGCTGTGGCCATAACCGAGGAGGGGGGGATAGTTCCCTCGACATCCGTTGG
>LEKQ01000007.1 GCA_001443005.1 bacterium GBS-1 | reverse complement strand
CTAAAACCTCAGCACGCTTAGATTCAAGCTCAGATACAAGCTCCTCTATGGTCCTCTCAGGCATAAAACATTACCCCCTCTCACATATTTCTAACAAGACACCATTTGTTGCCTTAGGATGAATGAAGGCTATCCTTGCCCCGCCGGCTCCCTTCCTGGGAGACTCGTCTATCAAAGCTATTCCTCTTTCTTTAATTTCTTTCAACGCTTCCTCCACATTCTCAACTCTCAGGGCTATGTGATGTATGCCTTCCCCACGCTTTTCTATGAACTTCGCCACAGGTCCATCAGGTGCGGTAGATTCAAGAAGCTCTATTTCGGTATCACCTATGGGTAAAAATGCAGTCTTAACCTTTTGCTCCTGAACTTCCTCAATGCCCTCACACTTTATACCTAAAACTTCTTCATAGAGTTTTAATGCTTCCGATATGCTTTTCACCGCTATACCTATATGGTCTATCTTCACAACCTTCACTTTTTAAACCCCCCTTTCACGTCCTGATAATCTTAGTGACTATTTCCTCAACTACGGTGTAAAGGTCAAGCTTACCCTCCAGTATTAGATCGACATAGTTATTTAAGGTCTCCTCACCCACTACTCTATTTACATGCTTTTGCAAGACTTCTTCCAACGCTAAGTTTATTTCTTCAAGGACCCTACTTTTTCTCCTTATCTTAATCTCTCCACTCTCACGAAGATAGCTAACATGCCTTTTTATCTCCGCTACGAGCTTATCAACGCCCGTTCCATCCTCCGCTATAGTCATAACTACAGGTGGCTTCCAATTCTTATCCTTATAACCGAACTCCATCCACATCTCCACTTCCTTCGCGAGCCTCTGAGCACCATCCTTATCTGATTTGTTGATGACGAATATATCCCCTATCTCCATTATACCTGCTTTTATAATCTGAACATCATCTCCCAACCCGGGAACGAGCACAAGTATTACCGTATCGGCAGTTTTAATTATATCTACCTCGTTCTGGCCAGCTCCAACAGTCTCAACTATGACATAATCAAATCCGCAGGCATCTAAGACCTTAGAGACATCAGCTGTAGCCTTAGCCAATCCACCCAAAGCACCCCTTGAGCCCATGCTCCTTATGAACACACCAGGATCAGTAGCGTGTCTTTGCATCCTAAGCCTGTCCCCTAAAAAGGCTCCTCCTGTGAAGGGACTCGATGGGTCAACGGCTATAACTCCTACCCTACTACCCTCACTCCTTAGCTGCGATATTAACTTATCTATAAGGGTGCTCTTGCCCACCCCCGGGGCTCCGGTAATACCGATATAGTGAGCTTTACCCATAAATGGGTAAAGCTCACGCAAAACCTCTATTTTCTCTTCTCCACCATTTTCAACAAGTGTTATCAATTTAGCTATAGCTAAAGGGTCAGCGCTTAAAGCCCTTTTGATGAGATCTCTCACTTTTTAACTACCTGCCTTATGAAATCAGCAGTTTGGGATATAGGTGTCCCAGGACCGAAAACCTCAGCCACCCCCATCTCCTTTAAAACCGGTACATCCTCAGGAGGAATAACTCCTCCAACAATGAGAATAATATCGCTTACTCCTTTCTCTTTGAGCAATTCCAAGATCCTCCTGCAATAATATTCATGGGCTCCAGAGAGTATGCTTAAACCTATGACATCTACATCCTCCTGAATGGCAGATTGAACTATCTGCTCCGGCGTTTGCCTCAAGCCTGTGTAAATGACCTCCATACCGGCATCCCTAAGCCCCCTTGCTACGACCTTCGCGCCTCTATCATGCCCATCCAAACCAGCCTTAGCTACTAGAACCCTTATCTTCTTCTCTCCCATTCCGCTCCCCCCTTCTAAAGGATGATCTTCTCCACATAGACGCCGAAGACATTTCTAAGCACATCGCATATCTCTCCCTCTGTAGCATAGGCCTTAACCGCCTCCAAGAAGTAAGGCATAAGATTAACGCTCTCATCCATAGCTGCTTTTCTAAGATCATCTAAAACAGTCTTAACTCTTAGATTATCTCTCCTCCGCTTGAGCTCCTCTAATCTTTTAACCTGCCTCTCAGCTATAGTTGGATCTACCTTAAGGAGATTTAACTTGCTTAAGTCCTCCTCTATCTGAAACTTATTCACACCTACAACTATCCGTTCTCCCTTTTCTACCTCAATCTGATACCTGTAAGCGCTATCCTGTATCTCTTTCTGAACAAAGCCTTTCTCTATAGCTTCGACCATGCCTCCAAGCTCATCTATCTTATCTATAAGCTTCTTAGCTTCTTCTTCTATCTTGTTCGTTAACCATTCTATGTAATACGAACCAGCCAATGGATCTACAGTATTAGTAACACCACTCTCATAAGCTATTATCTGCTGGGTTCTGAGCGCAATTCTAACAGACTCTTCGCTAGGAAGAGCAAGCGCTTCATCATAGGAATTGGTATGCAAGGATTGGGTTCCTCCCAATACCGCAGCGAGAGCTTGTATCGTTACTCTAACTATATTATTCAAAGGTTGCTGAGCCGTAAGAGTTGATCCTCCAGTCTGAGTGTGGAACCTCAACATCATAGCGCGTGGATTGGTCACACCAAAGCGCTCCTTCATTATCTTAGCCCATAATCTCCTTGCCGCCCTGAACTTGGCTATCTCCTCCAAAAAATCATTGTGAGCATTGAAGAAAAACGACAACCTCTGGCCAAAAACGTTTGGATCTAACCCCTTCTTTATAGCAGCCTCCACATAAGCGATACCATCAGCAAGCGTGAAAGCAACCTCCTGAACAGCTGTAGCCCCAGCCTCCCTTATATGATAACCGCTTATGCTTATAGTGTTCCACTTTGGAACATATTTACTACCGAACTCAAATGTATCCGTTATCAAACGCATAGACGGCTTCGGAGGAAATATATATGTACCTCTCGCGATATACTCCTTAAGTATATCATTCTGGATCGTTCCCTCCAACTTATCAAAAGATATCCCTTGCTTTTCCGCGACAGCTAAATACATCGCCCATATTATGGCAGCAGGAGCATTTATAGTCATAGAGGTGCTAACCTTATCAAGAGGAATTCCATCAAACAAGATCTCCATATCTTCGAGGGAATCTATTGCAACACCAACCTTACCAACTTCCCCTTGCGCCAAAGGATGATCCGAATCATAGCCTATCTGAGTCGGAAGGTCAAAGGCTATGCTTAATCCGGTCTGCCCCTGCTCCAAGAGATATTTATACCTCTTGTTTGACTCCTCCGCCGTTCCAAAACCAGCATATTGTCTCATCGTCCAAAATCTTCCTCTGTACATCGTTGCTTGGATTCCCCTCGTGAACGGATACTCTCCAGGAAAGTTTAGGTCCTCAAGATAATCCATATCCCTTATATCCTCTGGAGTATAAACCCTTTCAACGGGGATGTTGGAACCCGTTCTAAACTCCTCCTTCATTTCAGGGTTCTTAGCGATGAGCTTACTAACAACCTCCTTCTCCCACTCCGCCTTCCTAAGCTTTATCTTATCAAGGGCTTCTTCCTTAAACAAAATTATCCCTCCCCTCTTTAAATTCAAAATTCACATAAAAAATCGGCTCTTGAATTACCTTCCCTAATAATCCATAGACCAAGATCTTCAAAAAGTCAACCCTCAAAAAGCATAAATAATAAAGGAAGGGGCTCTCTACCTTTAAGCAACCCCTTCCTTTCCCCCCCTTTAAGGGGTAAGAGCTGCTTTCCATACCTTTCCCCTTAAGCGGAGCTCGGGATCTTTCTATTTACACGCCCCACTCTTTAAAGGGAAAGCTATTTATAGTAATTATACCAAATTTTTATCCCTTTATCACGCCCAATGGCCTAAGTTTTACCACCTTTTTGGATAACCCCGCTCTATCCACTATATCGACAACTTTATCTATGTCCTTATAGGCATCAGGAGCCTCCTCATAAAGAGTCCCCTTATCCCTAGCTTTCACCTTAACGCCCATCTCTTCAAGCTCTTCGGTGAGATCCTTTCCCTTCAGATCTTTTAAGGCCGCATGCCTACTCATTACCCTACCCGCACCGTGACAAGTGGAGGCAAAGGCTTCTTCCTCAGCTCTCTTGGTTCCCAGAAGGACATAGGAAGGGGTTCCCATACTTCCTGGAATTATCACAGGCTGCCCCACATCTCTGTAAAGTTCTGGAACATACTTTGAACCTGGACCGAATGCTCTTGTAGCACCCTTTCTATGAACACAAACCTCTATTTCCTTGCCATTCCATTTGTGCTTCTCCATATGAGCTATATTATGAGAAACATCATAAAGGAGCCTAAGGTGAGCATCACTACCAAATGTGTTATAAAAGACTTCTCTAACCCAGTGAGCGATAACCTCCCTATTAGCAAAGGCGTAGTTAGTAGCAGCAGCCATCGCTTGAAAGTAATCCTCACCCTCTTTCGACTTTATAGGAACACAAGCAAGCTGCGGATCAGGAACGTTTATACCATAAGATCTCATCCTATTCCTCATGACCCTAACGTAATCATCGCACACCTGATGCCCCAATCCTCTTGAACCGCAGTGTATCATTATCGTAACTATACCCTTTTCCAATCCCCACTTCTTAGCGATATCTTCCAAATAAACTTCCTCAACATACTGAACCTCTAAAAAGTGGTTGCCTGAGCCTAAGGTCCCAAGCTGAGGAGCTCCCCTTTCTTTAGCTTTTCTGCTAACTTTATCCGGATTCGCCCCTTTCATTCTTCCTCCCTCTTCTATACACTGAAGATCAGTTTTATCCCCATATCCCATTTCCACAGCCCAGTGAGCCCCCTTCAGTAGAACTTCATCCAGCTCGTTGGGTTTCAACCTTATCCTTCCTTTCTCACCCACACCACAAGGAATAGCAGAAAAGAGGCGATTTACAAGTACCTCCATCTTACCTTCCACATCCTTCTTCTCAAGTCGACTCACGAGCAACCTAACTCCACAGGATATATCATATCCAACTCCACCAGGAGATATAACCCCATCCTCAACACGCATAGCAGCAACTCCACCTATCGGGAAACCATAACCCCAATGTATATCAGGCATACCAAAGGAATAACCAACTATACCTGGAAGTGTAGCAACATTAGCCACTTGCTCATAAACCTGCTCCTTCTCAAGGCTTTTCAATATTTCTCTATCAGCATATATAAGACCGGGAACTCTCATCCCAGGCTTATAGCTTTCAGGTAACAACCACCTAACTTCATCTATTTTCTTCAGGATAGATTCTATGCCCATGAACTAACACCTCCTCCTAAGACTTTAAGCTTTCCCTCCACGGTTTAATCTCACCGCTAAGATATATTTTAACATCGAGGTGCTCCTCCAGGACCTTAGGGGAAAAAGCACCATCGCCTAAAATAGAGAGAGTTTCGCCCAACTTCTCATCCCCCCTAGAAATTATAGCCTCAAGCCAAGCTTTTTTAATCCCCTCTCCCCTAACGTCTACCCCAGCGACCTTCCTGATGATCTTAAGTCTATTAACTAATTCCGGTATTGAAAGAAAACTTTCTCCCTCAAAGGGAGTAAAGGGCTTAGGAACGAAAGGATTAACCGAAACTATAACCTCAAGGCCTTTAAATTCGCTCTTAATTTCCCTCACTAAAGAATTTATCTCTTCCACATCCTTCAAGCTTTCACCAGGTAAACCTACCATGAAGTAGAGCTTAACTCTTCTAAAGCCATATCTATAGGCTAACGATATCTTCTCCTTTAAAAGATCGTTTGAGAAGGCCTTACCTATGCGCCTCCTTAAATCTTCGTTTGCCGTTTCAGGAGCTAAAGTTAAAAGCTTTTGATCGCTTTGCTTGAGCAAAAGTAAGAGCTTTTCCGAGATGCCCTCCACCCTAAACGAGCCAAAGGAAACCTTCCGTCCAGTTTCTAATAGATAATCTAAAAGCTCGTCAAAGAAGGGGTAATCTGTAGCCACAGGGCTTATAAGCCCAACCTTAACACCCCTGGGAATCTCCTCTAAGAAACTTTTTAAGCCCTCAAAAGACCTAAACCTAAAGGGATTATAACATTGCCTCACAGGACAAAAAAGACAACCCCTTTTACAACCCCTGTTCAGCTCTATAAGTAGAGCCCCTCCAAATTGATTGAGGGGTGTATAAAGCGGCGCAGAGAGGGCATATCTATCAAGGTTCATAACCCATCTCCGTCGCGTGATATCCTTTACACCCGGAACCAAAACTCCATCTAAATCTGCTAACCTCTCCAAAACCTTATCTTTTGAAAGCCCCCAACAGGAGAGAAAAACCTCGGCCATCTCGCTCAAGGACTCTTCAGACTCACCGCAAAATATGAAATCAGCTATAGGAAAAAGCGGGCGGGGGTTCATCGTAGGAAAGATCCCACCAACTCCAACGACCGGGAATCTATCCACTCTATCCCCACGTAAGGGTGGAATACCTGCCTTCTTAAGGATAGAAATTAAATTTATCAAGTCCAACTCGTAAGAGAGAGAGAAAGCAATAACCTCAAACTCTTGAAGGCTTCTTCCCTCCTCAAAGGAAAGGGGGGTAAAACCATCCCACTTAAAAAATCGCGACACAAAGATATCTTTCATCTCCGCCAGCATCCTATAGACCATTAAAAATCCCAAGTTTGATATGCCAACGCTGTAATAGTTAGGATAAACTAAAGCCCAGCCTATTTTCCCTTGAGGTTTCCAAAGGGGCTCCAGCCATCTCTCCTGCGCCTTAAACTTAGAGACCTCTCTTCTCCACTCCCAAAGCATTATCGAGGATTAATATTAGGAGATCCTTCTCTCCTCCTTCTGAGATAAGGAGGAATATCTATATCTTCAGTATCAATTATGGGGCTTAAACCCTCAAGCTCTATTAAGGGCCTGGTCTTGCTCGGCTTAGAGCCAAAGCCTGTAGCTATCACGGTGACAAATATCTCATCAGTGATGTTCTCCTTTATAACTGCACCGAATATTATATTTGCATCTCTATCTGCCACTTTTGTGATGAGATCAGCAGCATCATTAACCTCCTTTAGCGTTAGATCTGGCCCACCGGATATGTTAAGCAGTATTCCCTTTGCCCCCTCTATAGAGCTTTCAAGAAGTGGACTAGAAATAGCAGCTTTCGCTGCCTCCACAGCTTTGTTCTCACCTTTACCATGCCCCACACCCATGAGGGCAGATCCTGCATCCCTCATTATGGTTTGAACATCAGCGAAATCAACATTTATCAAGCCTGGGACCGTTATCAAATCAGATATACCTTGAACCCCTTGTCTAAGGACGTCATCAGCCATCCTAAAGGCTTCAATTAAGGATGTATTCTTATCGACCACATCAAGGAGTTTATCGTTAGGTATCACTATAAGAGCATCTACCTTTTCCTTTAGCTGCTTTATCCCATCTTCCGCTTGAAGCATCCTTCTGCGTCCCTCGAAGGTAAAGGGCTTCGTAACCACTCCAACCGTCAATATACCAAGCTCCTTAGCAACTTCAGCTATAACCGGTGAAGCCCCCGTACCCGTGCCTCCTCCCATCCCAGCAGTTATGAAAACCATGTCTGCTCCCTTCAAAGCCTCAGTTATCTTGTCTCTATCCTCCTCAGCCGCCTTCTTGCCTATCTCAGGGTTAGCACCTGCTCCTAACCCCTTCGTCAATCTCCCCCCTATTTGAAGCTTTACGGGAGCTTTAGATAAACTAAGAGCCTGCAAGTCGGTATTTACAGCTATAAACTTAACCCCATTAAGCCCTGCATCTATCATCCTATTTAAGGCGTTATTACCTCCTCCTCCAACGCCTATAACTCTAATTTCCGCACCGATCTTTCTACCCTCTTCCTCCTTAAGGATCTCTATCATATTTCATCCCTCCACCCCTAGAAGAAATCAACAAAAAACCTTATTATTTTATCCTTTAACTTACTAAACCAATTTTCCTCACCCACCTGATTAATCTTAAGGCCCCTCCCTCCTGAATTTCTTTGCTGAAAGCCATACTTAACAAGGCCAACAGCTGTGGAGAATATAGGGCTCGAAACCACCTCTGTAAGCCCCCCCATATCCTGAGGCCCACCAACCCTGGCAGGTAAATCTAAAATCCTGCTTGCAACCTCGTCTATACCCTTCAAAAGAGCAACCCCACCAGTTATAACAGCTCCCGCGGGTAAGTACATTAAACACTGCGATTTCTTAAGGTTATCCCTAACCAACATAAATATCTCCCCTATCCTAGCCTCTATAACGTCACAAAGCTCCCTATGAGATATCTTACCCCCCGCCTTAGGAAGAGAAGGCTTCAACTCTATATCTAACCCGCTTTCAGCGAAATCAACGGAAGCGCAACCGTATCTTATCTTTACCTCCTCAGCCATGCTCAATGGGATCTTAAATATGGCCGCTATATCGCTTGTTATATGATCTCCACCAACCGGTATAACCGCCGTGTGACGTATATTGCCTTCAAAAAATACCGCCACATCAGTCGTTCCTCCACCTATATCTATCACCAAAGCGCCAAGCTCTTTTTCGGTAGGAGATAAAACCGCTTCCGCCGAAGCGATTGGTTCTAATAATATCCCATCAATTTCCAAACCGGCCCTTGAAACGCAATTTATCGCGCTCTGTATAGAGGTATAGGAACCCAATATTATCAAAACCTCAGCCTCAAGCTTTATACCAGCCATCCCCAAAGGATCCTTAATACCCCTTTGGCCATCAACTATAAACTCCATAGGAAGTACATGAATCACCTTTTTATCTTGAGGGATCGAAACGGTCTGCGCAGCTTCTATAACCCTATTTAGGTCGTTATGGGTTATCTCCCTTGACTCCCCACTTATTAAGGTTACACCTCTATTACGCAAGGTTGATATATGAGAGCCAGCCACGCCTACGAAAACACTATCTATGTTAACACCAGTTCTTTGCGAAACCTCGGAAACAGCTCTCCTAACGCTCTCTATAGCGTTCTCAAGGTCAACTATAACCCCCTTCCTCATACCCATGGATCTTACAAGGCTTACTCCCTTCACTTCAAGATTTCCAGATTCACTAGGCTCGGCAACAAGAGCGCAAACCTTTGTAGTCCCTATATCAAGCCCTACAATTACCTCTGTTTTCCCTCTCATCTGTCTCTCTCCCTTACTATCGCCATATCGCTAAACCTCAAATCTACAGTTATGGTCTTGCCCCTAAAGGGAAAGCTCTCCATAACCTTCCTAAGCTTTAGAAGCTCAGACGCCAAGTCTCCATCCTTTGGCAAGAAGACCTCATACCCGCTTAGCTTTAGAAGGAGCCAATCAACCTCCACATCTGCTTCACGAAGGTTAAAAACAAACAATAGCCTTAATAAACTCTGAAGCCCTTGATCTGTGACCTCCTTTCCAGGAACCCAGATAATATCCCCACAGCGATAGTTAATCACACACAAACCAGAAGCCATCTTCTTAATGATATCCTCCTCAACCTTTATGACTGGCCATAAAAGCCCGCGCTTACTCATTAACCAAAGCCCATTTTGAGACCTAACCAGAGCCACCGAGTCTTGATCCTCTATCTCTAAGACCAATGTAGATGGCAGATCTCTTCTTACACTAAGAACCTTAACAAACCATCTCTTCTCTATATCAAAAGCCATTGCTTCCTTACTAATAAGCCAAATATTTTTACCTATCGGAAGCAAACCATTTTGCCTCAACGCCTCATGAGAAAGCAGAGAGCTTCCTTTAACCTTAACATCCTTAATTTCGAAAAAACTAGAATGAAATATGAAAAGATAAGCAGTAAAGGATAGTCCTAACGCTAAAAGAAGTTTAAGTATAAATCGCGATCTCCGGCTCAAGCTCGATGCCAAACTTTTCCTTAACCCTCTCCCTTATGATCTCCATAAGTTGAAGAACATCCTTCGCTTTCGCCCCGCCAATATTTACTATAAAGTTAGCATGGCTTTCCGAAACTTTGGCTCCCCCAATAACCAATCCCTTACAACCTGCCTGCTCTATCAACCTTCCTGCAAAATCGCCCGGGGGATTTTTGAAAACACACCCCGCACTTGGGTAGGAAAAGGGTTGTTTTTTCCTTTTCTCCCAGAAAATCCTCACTTTCTTAGCTATCTCCGAAGGAGTAGATGGCTCCAAACGTAATACCGCCTTCCATATAAACCACTTCTTGTCTTGAAAAGTAGAATACCTATAAGAAAATTCTATTTCCTTATCTGAAAGCTCTTTTATCTCACCATCCTCCTTTATCACCGTTACCCTCTCAACTATGGAACCTATAGCATGAGAGTTGGCCCCCGCATTAGTCCATATAGCTCCTCCCAAAGAACCAGGGATGCCTATGGCGAACTCCAGACCGGAAAGCCCCCTCTCCTGAGATACATTTATCAACCTCTTTAAGGGAGTCCCCGCTTGAACTTCCATCCTAAAAGAATCAAGGAAGCAAACGCTCTGCAAACCTCTCCCCTCGCTAAACTTCAAAACTATACCTCTAAAACCATCATCTCCTATTAATACATTGCTTCCTTGACCAAGAAACAAAAAATTAATCTCTCCTTCCGTAGAAAAAGTCATAACTCTTCTTACATCATCTACGTCTTCAGGAATTATAAGGTAATCTGCGGGACCGCCAATGCCTATAGATGTATGATTACTAAGCCGCTCGTTCCTCAAGACGATCCCCTTTATCTTACTAAGAAGACGCTCAATCTTCATGAACAACCCCCCTTAAACTCCACAAGTAGGGCCCTTCCCACTTTATATACATCTCCTGCTCCCATGGTAATAAAAATATCCTCTTTTTTCAACTCCCCTTTTAGAACATCCTTAGCAATTTCAATATCAGGGAAGAAGTACGCATTCTCTATACCCGCAACGCGCAAAGTCTCATAAATAAGCTTACCGCTAATGCCCTCTATCGGAACTTCCGAAGCGGAATATATCTCAGTTATCCCAATCCAATCGGCAACCCTTAGGGAATCGGCCATCTCCTTATACATCCTTGCCGTTCTTGAGTATCTATGGGGCTGGAAGAGCACCACAAGCCTTTTATCTCTGTAAAGCTTGCGAAGAGTTAAAAGCACGGCTCTTATCTCGGTTGGGTGATGTGCATAGTCATCCATGAAGATTATGCCCTCCGCCTCACCCAAAACCTCCATCCTCCTTTTAACCCCTTTGAAGCCGCTTAATGACTCCATAGCCTTTCCTTTATCTATGCCTAAGCAATCACACAAAGCTAAAACGCCGAGGGCGTTGGATAAGTTATGCACTCCCGCCACATAAAGATCCAAGCGCCCGAAACCATCAACAAAGAGAGAGCGATCTCCCAAGATTCTCCCTCTAAATGAACCGCTCTCAAAACCATATGAAACCCCTTTAAGCCTCATCTCTCCTAAGTTTGGATCATCAGCGTTATAGATGACCAGTTCACAAACTTCTGCAAGCTTCCTAATTTTCTCCTTCAGCTCCTCGAAACTACCATAATGCTCTAAATGCTCCTCCTCGATGTTTGTAATGACTAAACATCTTAAACCAGAGAAATAAAGGAAGCTCCCATCACTCTCATCTATCTCAGCGATGAAGAATCTTCCTCTTCCAAGCCTGTAATTGCCACCTATATAAGGAAAGTCCCCACCAATTACGCCCGATGGATCAAGCCTCGCATCCATTAAAACCTTAAGGGACATCGCTGAAGTCGTAGTCTTACCATGGGTACCAGTTATACCAATTCGCTCATAGGGATCCATAACCATTTTCAGGAGCTCGGCTCTGTGCATCACATTCAACCCCAAGGCTTTAGCGAAAGCAAGCTCAGGGTTATCTGGAGATATGGCAGAAGAGTAAATAACGTTATGAACCCCCTCCAAATTGGAAGGATCATGCTTTCTAAATACCCTAATTCCCTTAGACAGCAAACGCTCCATGAAGTTTGAATCCCCGGTATCTGAACCTGAAACCGTAGCTCCCATATCATGCAATATAAAAGCTAAAGCACTCATTCCTACTCCACCTATTCCTATGAAGTGAAACCTCTTATTCAAATCAAGCAAGATTTAATACCACCTCTCCAATTGCTTGAGCTGATTCCACCTTCCTCGGTGGCATCTTCCTAAGAAGCTTGCTTTTAAGAATCTTTAAGATGTTCTGCGAGGAAAGTTCCTCATCACGAATCACCATAGCTTGCCCATCCTTTTCCAAAAGCTTAGCGTTAAAGAGCTGATGGTTACCCGTACTATGAGGATAGGGAACTAAAATAGCAGGTAATCCAAGAGCTCTCAATTCAGCCACAGTGCTTGCTCCTGCCCTGGACAAAACCAGATCTGCAGCGCCATAAACGCTTGCCATATCATCTGCATAAGGCAAAACTCTAATTCCCTGAGAAACATCCTTATAGGATCCAACTTTTTCGCTAACTCTTAGAAAGTCTTCTTTCCCTGTGATAAGAATGATTCCCCACTCCTTAAATATCTCCCTTCCCTCCGGCTCATCCAAAAGCCCTAAAACGGCGTCATTTATCCTCTTAGCTCCCAAGCTACCTCCAAAGGCAAGTAAAACCCTCTTCCCCTCAAATCCCCACCTATCCTTCGATGCCCCAGGGATCAAGCTTAATATTTCCCTTCTAACCGGGTTACCAGTAACCACGCACTTGTTCACGACCTTCCATCTAAGGAAAGAGAGGGTTTCCTCATAGGATAGGGTTATCTTGTTAGCCAAAGGAGCTAAAGCCCTCGTTGAGAGTCCCGGCATTACATCTTGCTCATGAATCACCGAGGGAATTCCAGCTAATCTCGCAGCCAAAACCGCAGGAACCTCTCCGTATCCACCCATTCCTAGAACCACATCGGGCTTATAATCCTTGATCAAGCTATAGCAGCTTATAAAGGCTAATGATATCTTAATCAACCTCTTAATGTTCTCTATACAAAATTTCCTGTGTAATCCCCTATAAGATAGCTCCTCACATCGATAACCTCTGCCTCTTATTATACTTCCCTCACCTCTATCGGAAGTTACGAAGAGCACATCTGCACCCCTTTCCACTAGGAAGTCTGCCACTGCAATGGCCGGATAGATGTGTCCTCCCGTACCAGCCGAAGCTATCAAAACCCTAATTCCCATTAATCTCTTTCCTCCGAGCTATGCTCAATAGGATCCCCACGCTCGTTAAGTTTATTATCATGTTGGAACCCCCATAGCTCACGAAAGGAAGAGGAATCCCCGTACAAGGAATGAAGTTAGTAACTCCACCTAAATTAATGAAAGCCTGAAGCAATATTAGGAAAGTTACCCCTATGCCTAAAAGCTTACCGAATGCATCAGGAGCACCCTTAGCGATAGAGAAAGAAGCCCAACCTATCAAAACGTACATTACCAGGATCGCAACGCTCCCCAAGAAACCTAGCTCCTCACCTATAACTGCAAAGATAAAGTCCGTATGAGGAGCAGGTAGGTAGTAAAACTTCTGTAAACCCTTGCCTAAACCCATCCCCCATAATCCTCCCATACCAAAAGCCAAGAGGGATTGTATTATCTGATAGCCATAACCATGGGGTGATTCCCAGGGATTTAAAAAGGCCAACACCCTATCCATGCGATAGGGCTCCATCCAGATAAATATAACCCCCAAAACTCCAAGAACCAGCAAGAGGCCAACGATCTTCAAAGTGCTTATACCACCAACCCACCACAAAATCAAACTCACTCCAGCTATCAAAACGGCAGTTCCCATATCTGGCTGAATCAAAATTAACCCAACTATCCCAAAAGTTACAATCAAAAGGGGCAAAAGAGCTTCCTTGAAACTGTACAGAAGCGCTTGCTTTCTCGTTAAGAAAGATGCTGTATAGATAACTATGGCAAGCTTAGCAAACTCAGATGGTTGAAAAGTAATTCCCGGAGCGAGCCTAATCCACCTATAAGCACCTCCCTTGGCTCCATTGCCCTGAAAGAAAACCCCAACCAAAAGGAAAATCGAAATTAAGAGTAATAGTTTGCTTATGCCAAACAGCCTGTCATAATCCAAGTTCCTAAAAATGAAAAGCATCAAGAGCCCTATTAATATCGAGAGTATATGTTTTTTGAAAAATATAAACCCTCCTCCTTCCCGACAGCCGGGAGGAGCAGTAGAACTCAAGACCTCGAGAATCCCTATGGCCAGCAATATAGATACCCCTGCTATGAGGACCTTCTCTGGAGACTTAAGACCGCTCGTTTAAAAACCCTCCCCCTTTCCTCAAAGTTAGAGAACATATCAAAGCTCGCACATGCTGGTGAAAGGAGGACATACTCCCCTTCTTTGGCAAGAGAGTGAGCGACTCTAACAGCCTCCTCCATACTGCAAACGGATACAATATTCTCCTGCGGGAAACCCTCCTTTATCGCAGCTTCCCTGATCAGGGGGCCATCCTCCCCTAGAACTATAAGGATCCTCACCTTCTCAACTATCTTCTTGGCTAACTTCTCATAGCCCGTTTTTTTACCCCTACCCCCAGCTATAAGAATTATGGGAGAGCTAAAAGAATCGAGAGCTAAAAGAGTGGAAACAACGTTCGTTCCCTTGGAGTCATTGATGTAAAGCACCCCATTTATTTCCGCTACAAACTCCATTCTGTGTTCAAGCCCAGAAAACTCCCTTAGGGTATCCGCTATCGCTTTTAATGATGCTCCAGCCTGATAAGCCATTCCAGAAGCGCAGAGAGCATTTTCAAGATTATGAGGCCCTTTTAACTTAATCTCACTCACATTTAGGACTTCCTCTTTCAAAACGAAGATCTTTCCATCTGCCACACCAGCCCCTTTGGAGGGTAAGCCATCCTTCCAAAAGAGGAACTTTTGAGGGATAAAGCTAAGGTCTCGAAGAAGTTCATCATTAGCATTCACCCATATACTATCTTCTTCTCTTTGATTAAGAGCAATGTTTAGCTTCGCCTTAAGATAGCTTTCCATATCTTTATGCCTGTCAAGATGATCTGGCGTTACGTTTAATATAGCTGAAATCCTGGGGCGAAAAGTCTCTATGGTTTCAAGCTGATAACTCGAAATCTCAAGGACATAACAATCTACATCTCTCTCTTCTAAGATAGCCCTAGAGAAAGGATAACCTATATTCCCAGCCAAAACAGATTTAATGCCAGAGTTCCTGAGAATAGAGTTAAGCAAACTCACTGTAGTGCTTTTCCCATTGGTTCCGGTTATAGCATAGATCGGAGCATTAGCGTACCAAAAAGCTATCTCTATCTCCCCATATATAGGGATGCCCCTCCTCTTAGCTTCCTCCAAAATCGGAATATCCAATGGGACACCAGGGCTAACCGCTATTAAGTCAGCATTTAAAACCTTACCGCTGTGCTCTCCAAACTCAAAGCTCACTCCTAATCTTTCAAGCTCCTTGGATGCTTCAACCTTATCCTTAGAGAGCTCGCTAACGAAAACTTTGGCTCCCTTAGCCCTTAATAGGTGTGCTAAACCAAGCCCACTTCGAGAAGCTCCTATTATGGAAACCCTTTTGCCTTCAACACACTTAATCAATCAGCATCACCCGATTTTATAAAGTATAACTCCAAAGAGGGATAAAATCCCCTCGATCAGCCAGAACAAGGCAACAACATTAGTTTCCTTCCAACCCTTTAGCTCAAAATGATGATGCAATGGGCTCATTAGAAAGACCCTCTTACCCCTCAATCTGTAGCTAGAAAGCTGAATTATCACGCTTAAAGTATCTATAAGGAAAATACCGCATATGAATGGAATGAGGATCTCTACCTTCAAGATCAAGCTCACAGCGGCCATAAAGCCACCTAAGAACATAGCTCCAGAATCCCCCATAAACATCTTAGCAGGATAACGATTATAATATAGAAAGCCCAAGAGAACCCCAATCATAATTATAAGCGCTCTTCCAACCTCCTCGTTACCTTGCCAAAGGGCTATAAGAAAAAGCGAAAAAGATGCTAGTATGGAACTTCCACAAGCCAATCCATCAAGCCCATCAGTTATGTTAACCGCGTTCATACACGCTACAAAGATAAAAGCAACAAATGAAAGGTATAGGATATCATGAAGGGAAAACCCTCGGAGAAAAGGAACCCATAGCCTACTATCGTATAAACTCATCCTCTTAAGAAAAAAAATGATAAGTAGGGAAACCCCAACTTGAGCTATGAGCTTGCCTTTCGTTCCCATTCCCTTAGTACCAACTCTAACCTTAGCTATATCATCTATCAAACCTATTAAGGAGGAAAGGAGTGAAGCCAAAGCTATGAAGGCAAGTTGCTTTGAAAGGTGGTTATAAAGAAGGACTAAGTTCAAGAAGAAGGATAAGGATATAGCTATACCCCCCATCGTCGGAGTTCCCTGCTTAAGGTAGTGACTTTTAGGCCCATAATCCTTTATGGGTTGCCAAAATTTAAACTTCCTCAGGATGAGTAAAACGATAAAGCCAATGATTAAAGAAGAAGCCAAGGATAAAAGCAAGGTCTCCTCCACCCTACACCCTCCTTAAAGTCGATGGCAAAGATCATAAACCCAATATATCTTTTATAACCTCAAAATCCGAGAAGTGCCTTGTCATTCCCCGAATCTCAAAATAATCCTCATGCCCTTTACCCGCCACAAGAACCACATCCCTTGGCGAGGCTTCCTTTATCGCTTTCTCTATCGCCTTTCTTCTATTCAAAACGATCTCATACCTTCCAGCCACTGCCTTACACCCCTCAGCTATCTGGTAAGCTATGTCCAAGGGGCTTTCCCATCGCGCATTATCCGAGGTTATAAAGACCTTATAGGACATAGATGCTGCTACCTTTCCCATGACAGGTCTATTATCTACATATCTATTACCTCCAAGCCCAAATATGCAAAAGATCCTTTCAGGATTCAACAACTTTATAGCGGATAGAACGTTCTTAAGCGCATTTGGAGTGTGAGCGTAATCTATGACAACTGTAGGAAATCCCGGCTTTCTAAATACCTCCATCCTCCCAGGAACTCTCCTTACAGCTTCTATACCCTCCTTAACGCTCTTAGGATCAATCTCCAATGCTATACCGCAGGATAGGGCAGCCAGGATGTTGTAGACATTAAATAAGCCTATCAGCGAGCTTTTTATCTCCAATAATCCCTTGGGAGTAATAACCTTCAGTTCAGTTCCAGCAAGATCCAACTTAACATCTTCCACTCTCACACTAGCCTTTGAATCGTTCAAACTATAGGAGATTACCGGGACGTTTGACCTTTCCAGAAAGAAACCATAATTTTCATCATCAGCGTTTAAAACAGCGGCTTTCTTTAACCTTTTAAAAAGCTTGGCCTTCGACTCCTTATAATTCTCGAAGCTTCCATGAAAATCAAGATGCTCAGGAGTAACGTTTGTTAATACACCTACACTGAAATCTATAGCATCAACTCTATGAAGGTCAAGGGAGTGGGACGAAACCTCCATAACTAAGGAATCGTTGCCCCACTTAACCCCCTCTTTAACGAACTCCATTATATCAGGCCCCTCAGGCGTGGTCCTTGATGCCGGTATAACCTTACCTCCAAAATGATATTCTACTGTTCCCAGCAACATGGGTTTATAGCCAGCCTTCTCCAAAATCGACCGTATTAAGAAGGTGGTGGTAGTTTTACCATCCGTCCCTGTTACACCAACGCACAAAAGCCCTTTCGTAGGTTCCCCATATACCCAAGAAGCGATAAAAGGCAAAACCTCTCTAACGGAACTTACCTTTATCTGAGTAAGGTCACAATCACAAAACCTCTCAACCAAAGCAGCCACAGCTCCTTTATTTTTGGCCTCATTGATGTAAAGATGCCCATCAGTAGAAAGACCTGGGATGCAAGCAAATATATATCCTGACCTAACCTTGCGAGAATCATAAGCCACTCCCAAAACTTCCTCATCGAGAGCCTCTCCCCTAAACTCCACTGGTGAACCAATCCTCTCAATGATATCTCTGACCTTCAATTTTCCACCCCCGCACCATAAAGATTAAGCAGGATCTGTCCAACTTCCGAAAATATGGGAGCTGCCACCTCTCCACCATAATATTCCCCACCCATAGGCGTGTCAATAACGATTAAAATAACCCATCGAGGGCTTTCAACCGGAAAGTATCCCAAGAAGAGGGATAAATACTCTCCCTTTCTATATCCTTCCTTTCCAGGAACCTGAGCCGTTCCCGTCTTTCCAGCAACTCTCACTCCTGGTATGGCAGCCTTTTTACCCGTACCCTTCTCGACAACGGATAAGAGCATATCCTCTACAAGCTTCGCAGTCTCAAAGGATATCACCCTTCTTATCTCCTTCCTAGAAACCCTGTATACCACTTTCCCATCGCTTCTAAGCTCACTAACAACATGGGGTCTAAGCAATACACCCTTATTCGCTATAACATTCATCGCACTAACAAGCTGGATTCCCGTCACTGAAATGCCCTGACCTATCGCTACAACGACCCTTCCCACCCCATACCACTGGTCAGGAGCCCTCAATATGCCTCTCTCCTCTCCCGGGAGATCTATGTTAGTGTGTTCTCCAAAGCCAAAGCCAAGAAAATACTTATATATCACCTCAGGCGACATCCTTAAAGCCAGGTTTATCATCCCCACATTGCAGGACTCACTCACCACGCCTGATAAGTCTAAGCTCCCATGAGCTTTAGTATCACCTATCTTTTTCCCCATATAGGTTATGGAACCTGGGCAGAAAAAGCTCATATTAGGATGGGCTACCCCCTCCTCGAGCGCAGCAGCTACAACAAAGGGCTTAATGACTGATCCAGGTTCAAAAACCCACGATATCGCAGCATTTCTATCCCGCGAAGGAGGATAAACGGCCATAGCCATTACCTCCGCCGTCTTAGAATCCAGAACTACAAGGCAACCTCCTTTTGCCTTGTTTTCTAAAACTTTCTTCTTTAAAAGCTCCTCACACAGGGCCTGAAGATTAATGTCAATGGTTAACACTATCTCCCTCCTAGATACTAAGACAGGTAGCTCAAGTATTTTCTCATCGGGGATCGCTCCTCCTCCAGCATCCCTCCTTAAAAAAACCTCCTTCTTATCCCCTTTCAGGAAGTCCTCATATACGTACTCTATGCCAGCAAGCCCTTGGTCATCTATCCCTGTGAAGCCTAATATGTTAGAAGCAACCTCATCGTTTGGATAAAACCTTCTGTCCTCCTCCACGAAACCAAAGCATCTTAACTTCATTTCCCTAAATTTGCTTCTTATCTCCTCTGCACGTTCCTTTGGCAACTTTCTAATTATCCAAACAAAACGCTTACCTTCCCCTATTCTGTTTTCAAGTTCCTCTGGAGTCATAGATAAAATCTCAGAGACCTTCCTCAACTTATCTTTATCTAAGCCTTCCCCTCCTACAGGATAATAGTATATAGAGTAATTAGGAACGCTAAAAGCAAGCACCTTTCCCCGTCTGTCTAAAATCTCTCCCCTTCTCGGTGAAAAGGTAATCAAAGCGTTATGCTCTCTCCATGCATAGGATCTAAGCATCTCTGCCTCTAATACCTGAAGTGTGAAAATATGAGCCCCTACTATACCAAACAGAAAAAAGTGCACGATAAGAACAAAAGTACCTCTTTTTACTATCTTTTTATCGCTAACCATCACATAGCATTAAGGGGCCATAACTTTCATTAAGTTTTCCTTAAGTTCTATGAAAACCACTTCTCTCATAAAGTTAAAGCCATTCATCTGGGCATATTGACGTATCTTATCTGTGGATGTCAGCTCGCCCAACTCCAAAAGAAGGTTCTGCCTCTCATTCAAGAGGGCTTCCATCTTCTTTTGCAGAGACTCAACCTCGTAACCGGCTTTGAGTCCAATAATTTGAAACAGGACAACAGCTATACCACTTATAGCTAAGACCAACAAAATTACCCCTATAAATCTCAAGGTCTATATTAACCTCCTTACGGCCCTAAGCTTTGCGCTTCTCGACCGCGGATTAGAGGCTATCTCCTCCTCCTTAGGACGCAAAGCACCTTTTACACACAACTCCGCTAAGCCCTTTTCGCTTAGCTCTCTAAAGTAACTTTTAACTATTCTATCCTCTAAGGAGTGATAGGATATAACGCAAATAACTCCTCCTATCTTAAGAAGAGCAAAGGCTCCCCTCAGCCCATCCTTCAAAGATTCAAGCTCATCATTGACAGCAATCCTTAACGCTTGAAACACACGCCTTGCAGGATGTTTCCCCATTCTGCGTTGAAGAGGTTTGGGCAAGACCTCTCTAAGGATCCTAACTAAATCCAAAGTCCTCTCTATCCTCTGCTTTTTTCTTCTGTTTACTATAGCTTTAGCTATTATGTAAGCGTTCTTCTCCTCTCCATAAAGCTTAAAAATCCGTACAAGTTCCTCCAAGCTCAGTTCGTTTACAAGATCAACCGCTCTAAGCTCAGTATCATCACCCATTCTCATATCCAAAGGGCCGTCCTTAAGAAAGCTAAAGCCTCTCTCTTCATCCTCTATCTGAAGAGAAGACACCCCTAAGTCAAACAAAACACCATCTATTTCCATCACACCTAAAGATTCCAACAATTCCTTTATCTGCCTAAAGTTCGCTTTAAGAAGCTTAACGTTTTCTCCTTTTAAAACCTCAGAAGCCAACTTAAGAGCTTTCTCATCTCTATCTATACCTATGAGCTTCCCCTCTGGAGATATCCTCCGAAGGATGGCCATCGCATGCCCCCCAAGCCCAACAGTGGCATCCACATATATACCACCTGGGGTGGGATTCAAAATCTCCAAGACTTCATCAAGCATAACTGGTATATGCATCAAGTGAAAATCTCCTCCGCAACTTCCTCAAACTTGGGAAGAGTATCGCTTTCATAAACCTCCCATCTATCCTTAGCCCATATCTCTATTCTATTTCCTACCCCTATTATCGCTACTTCCTTCTCTAACTTCGCATACTCGCGAAGGAGGGATGGAATCTGAATTCTACCCTGAGAATCGAGAGTGACAAGAGAAGCACCAGCCATAAGTAATCTCAAGAAGGCCCTTACCTCCTTTTTAGTGAAAGATAAGGAGGTAAAGCTACTCACCACCTTTTCCCATTCCTCCGTGGAAAACAGAAACAAACAACGATCTAATCCTCGGGTCAGAACTCCTTGATTCCCAAGGATACCCCTCATATCCGACGGGATAAAAACTCTCCCCTTATTATCCACATTAAAAAAATAAGTTCCTACAAAGGTTTTCACCACTTTCCACCACTTTCATCCACAAAGTTATCCACATGTGGGTAAAAAAATAGAGGCGGAAGCAACCCGTAAGCCGAGTTCTGTTTTAGGTAGCCATCTATCTGGGGAGTGGATCGCTCCACTCCTCAAGCGACCTACCCGAGGGAAGGGCGAGCAACCCTTTACCCCTCCTATTCGGTCTTGCTCCGGATGGGGTTTACCAAGCCTATCAGGTCACCCTGATAGCTGGTGGGCTCTTACCCCACCTTTTCACCCTTACCCCACATATGTGGGGCGGTCTGTTTTCTGTGGCACTTTCCTTGGGGTCACCCCCACTGGGTGTTACCCAGCATCCCGCTCTGTGGAGCTCGGACTTTCCTCGGGGAAGAGGGACCTTCCCCGCGGCTACCCAGTTGCTTCCACCTCTTCAAATTTCAAGGTTCTATTTTAAATAGTAGAGGCTAATCTACACCAAAACAAGGGACAGAAGCCCTTATCTCTAGGCTAACGTCCTATCCTCTTAGCTATGTCCCCCAAAACAAACCTTTGAACTTCTATTATCTTTTTTATCCCATCCCAAGCCATGTCAAGAAGCCTATTTAAGACATCACGAGAAAAGGTCTTATGCTCTGCAGTTCCTTGAACTTCAATGTATTCACCCTTATCGTTCATAACGACGTTAAGATCTACCTCCGCCTTAAAGTCCTCATCGAAGCAAAGGTCTAAAAAAACCTCCCCATCCACTATACCAACGCTAATTGCCGCAACGAAAGACGTCACAGGGAAATCCTCCAGTACCCCATCCTCATACATCTTATGTATAGCTTCAACCAGAGCAACGAAACCTCCGTTTATGGCAGCCGTTCTGGTTCCTCCATCAGCCTGAATAACATCACAATCTATCCATATGGTTCTCTCGCCAAGCTTGCCAAGGTCAACAGCAGCCCTTAAAGCTCTCCCGATCATCCTCTGAATCTCAAAGGATCGCCCCGCGGGTCTCCCCCTTGTCATAGAATCGCGAGGGGTTCTCTCTTTGGTAGCCCTAGGCAACATAGCATACTCAGCGGTTATCCAGCCTTGTCCAGATCCTTTCAAAAAAGGAGGAACCTTGTCTTCCACGCTCGCTGTGCATATCACTTGGGTTTTACCCATATCTACTCTTGCGGACCCTTCAGGGTAAATCAAGTAGCTTCTCTCTATTTTAATCGGTCTAAGTTGGTCTGGCCTCCTACCATCTATCCTAGTCATGATTAAAGCTCACTCCCTTGCCCTGAACTTCCATAAGGGCTCTATAGGCAAAGATATATCTATATGCCCCTTAAGCGTATTTACCACCTTACCATCTACTAAAATTTGAACCATCTTAAATTCCGGAAAACTCTTACAAATCGAGTTAACTATGCTATATATGGTCAAGAGCTCTGCATTGCTTCCACCAGGATGGTTTCTAATAATATCGCTTGAGAGATCCAAAAATAGCACACCCTTACCAATAAAGACGTGCTTAAGTTCGGTATCGCTAGGTATCACCTTAACCTTAGACTCTGAAAGCGCTTTAAAAAGCTCTTTAACCATCTCCTCAATACTTCCCTCCGATACCTCTCTGGTCTCCTCAACTAAATTTATGTATTGCTCATCTGGCAAATAAAGATGCAACCTCTTCTTAGCCACCTCAACTTTCTTATCCTCTGGAGGCTTCTTCTCCTCCACCTGAGATACAGGTTCTTCTTTTCCTAAAAAGAATTTTTGCTTCATTAAATAACCAAATAGGTGATATCCTCCCCATATAGCAAAGGCAACCACTAAAGCAGCAAGAATCACTCTCCCCCATAGTATTCTTCTCCTATACTTTCTCCTTTCCGATCTTCTCATATCTCCAATCCTCCCGCTACCTGATGGAAGAAAGATATCTATTTATACCATCAGCTATCAAGGTAGCCACCTTTCTCTGCCAAGAAGCGTCTCTTAAAAGCCTTTCCTCTCGAGGGTTACTAATGAAAGCGACCTCTATCAACACAGCCGGCATCATAGCGCCCCTCAGAACAAAGAAGGGAGCCTGGGCTATCCTTCTGACCGGTATCTCCAATCGCCCCCTCATAGCTCCATATATGCTCTCTGCTAATTTAGCGCTATCGTTTATCTTAGCGTTTTTCATCATATCTTCAAGGATACGAACAAGAACATCCGTCCTTTTCTTAACCTCTTCCTTATCTAAGCCTAACTCCATGTTCTCCCTCAACGCTACCGCCATGGCAGAAGAGTCGGTAGGTAACGCCATATAATAAACTTCGCTACCACTTGCTGAAGGGGAAAAGGCCGCATTACAATGAATGCTTATAAAAGCATCTGCTTTAAGTCGATTAGCTATTCGAGCCCTCTCCTCCAAAGGAATAGTAATATCTCTATCCCTCGTTAAAGCGACTCTATAACCTCTTTTAACCAGCTCGTCCCTAACGAGAAAAGATACGCTTAACGTAACATCCTTTTCCTTAGTCCCCATAGCTCCTATGGCTCCCGCATCCTCTCCACCATGCCCTGGATCTAGGACCACGAGAAACCTTCCCTTACCCCTAACCTGGGTTTCCTCTTTCTGTGGCATAGCCCCCTGAACCAACGGCTTTTGTTCTCCACTCACCGAAGGAGGCGAAACCACCGAAGGTATAGATGGCTGCCCTCTTCTAAGAACATCTATAACTACCCTAGGTGGTTGCTCAAGGGTAAAATCCCTATAAAGAGGGATTCCCTCTACCCCTATCCTCACCTTAGAATGGTCGTCCCCCGATAGCACCTCCACATCCTTCACAAGACCATCCCTTATTTTATAGGTCTCCTCCTTAGAAACCCTGGTTGATCTAAGATTAACAACTATATAACCTCCCTCCACTGTAACCTTATAGTCTGGAACCTTTGAAAGATCGATCACTATCCTAGTGTAATTGGTGGCAGAGTAGTAGCGAACGTTTGATAAAAGAATCGAGGAATCCGCTTGGGACGGAAGAATCGCTATAGGAGTAGCTGTAGAAGGCAATGTGGTTGATGCTGCACCCCCTTCTGCCTTACCCGGCAACGCTGTCGTTGGTTTCATCCCTTCAGCAGGTAGCAATGAAGGTGCTTCCCCCACATAGAGAATGGATTTCTTAGGATCAAACTTTACGGAAGTATTTTCCAATACAAAGTTAAGTGGTATATATATCTTATTTCCAACAACCTTAGGAAAGTAATCAAGAAGCTTTATCTTTCCATCTACCAAAGCCGTGGGATTATTAACCTGAAGCTGAAATAGCTTTTTCTCTAGAGTAAAACTGAAGGACCCATTCTCCGGAGTGTACCTAAAGCTACCTCCTAACTGCCGAGCCAACTCTTCCGGAGATATATAAGTTATCCCATCGGAGAGGAGAATGGAAACGCTACCTTTTTTCTCTCCACCAACGAAGAGAGAAACCTCCTGAGCGAAGGCTGAAGAAAAACCTAAAAGCAACAAAAGAAGCAGAAGAAAACAGGTTTTATTTAACCTCAAGGAACTCACTCTCCTCCGATCATTACATCCTCAACCTTCATGGTCACTCCACCTGTGCTCCCAAAGAAGGTTAGATCATTGCCTACCTCGTTCACCCTACTGAAGAAATCAAGTAAGTTCCCAGCTATAGTAACTCCCTTAACTGGAAAAGCAAGTTCCCCTTTATCCACCCATATTCCAGAAACACCAAGAGAAAAATCACCAGATATGAGATTCACAGTGTGAAGCCCCATAACATCCATAACGTATAACCCTTCTTTAGTATCCCTCAAAATCTCCTCAAAGCTCCTTGCACCTGGAAGAACGAAAAGATTGGTAACACCAACAGTAGGTATCGAAGCATACCCTCTAACAGCGTTTCCCGTCGTTTCAACGCCATCTTTAGAAGCGGTGTAAAGATTGTGAAGATAGGTTAGCAAAACTCCTCTATCTAAGAGGCTTTTCCTCCTCGTGGGGAAACCCTCTCCATCAAAGGGGGAACTCCCTACACCCCCATCTATTGTACCATCGTCGACCAAAGTTAAAACCTCTGATGCTATCTTCATACCCAGTTTCCCCACAAGCAAAGATTTCCCCTTTTGAACGCTTTCAGCCGAGGTTAAGGTGGAAAAGAGGGAGATAAAATCAGAAGTTACCTCAGGAGAGAGTATAAGAGAAGCCTTTCGGGTCCTAACACGCTTCCCACACAAAAGGCTAACTGCCTTATAGACAGCATTGGAAATAACTTCATCTGGGTTCAAATCCCTAAGAAACCTTTTTTCCTGAGCAAAATATCCGATCTCTCTCTCCTCACCTTTGGAGGATAAAACGACAAGAGCACAAGAAAAGAAAGTTCCCCTCTTCTTTAAAGCCATGCCAAGGGTATTCATCAGAGCTACCTCATACCATCCATCATCATATTCAGTCTTTCTAATCCTCTCGATTAAGGGATGAGCTCCCTTGGCTTTATTATAAAAATCGTTAACGAAATTAACTCTCTCAGACTCAGATAGAGAGAATATAGTATCATCGAAAATAGAAGGAGACGAATAAGCACCAAAGGGAATGGCTATCCTCCTATAGGGATCTGGAGAGGAGATGAGAAGCCTATTTATAGCCTCATCAGCTAAGCTTCTAAGCTCATTAAGATCGAACGTATTAGCGTGAGCAAATCCCATTCTCCCATCTTCATCCAAAACCCTTATCCCAACTCCCCCACCATTGGACCTTTCAAAATGCTCCAAGCCATCATCACTCAAAGCGACGGAAAAATCCTCACCCCAAATCGCGAAGACCTCACCCACATAAGGTCCCTTTGAGCTTATATACTTTAAAAGATCTTTCAGTAAATCAAGATCTATTCCCCTCTCCATGTAGATTCAACCACCTCTTTAATAGCTTTAGCCGCTTCAATAACATCCTCCTTTAAGACATCTTTATGAGTAACAAGCCTAACCCTTCTTTTAGAAACAACCCCTATCTTTATCCCTCTCTCCAAGAGTCTCTTTGCAAGTTCAGGGGCATCTATAGCACCAGGCAACAGCATAAAGTATACCATATTTGTACGCACAGCTACCGGCTCCACTATTATCCCCTTAACCTCAGAGAGCTCCTTCGCAAGCAGCTCAGCGTTTTCATGATCCTCTTTCAACCTATCGACCATTTTATTTAGAGCAACTATACCGCAAGCAGCGATAACGCCAGCTTGTCTCATTCCTCCACCAAGACGCTTTCTCATCTTGCGAGCTCTTTCTATGAAATCCCTTTTTCCTACAATAACGGATCCTATGGGGGCGCTCAGCCCCTTAGAAAGGCAAAACATCAGAGCATCGACTCTTTCCACCATCTTCGCAGGAGAAACAGCTAAAGCGATACAGGCATTAAATATGCGAGCTCCATCAAGGTAAACTGGAATCCCGTACTTATCAGCTATGTTAGCGACCTCATCTATATATTCCTTCGATAAGGCTACTCCTCCAGCCCTATTATGGGTGTTTTCTAAAGTTATAAGTGCTGTTTTAGGAAAGTGTATGTTCTCTGATCTAATAGCACTCTCAAGCTCATCTAAGCTGAACATACCATTCTCATCGTTAAGGGGAAAGGCCTGAACTCCAGATAAGGCTGCCATGGCTCCAACCTCATAATTATAAATGTGGGAGTTTTTCCCAACTATAACTTCGTCCCCTCTCTGCGTATAGGTCATGATTGAAACCTGATTAGCCATCGTCCCAGAGACAACGAACAAAGCCGCTTCTTTATTAAATATAGAAGCAGCAAGCTCCTCAAGCTCATTTACCGTTGGGTCCTCTCTATAGACATCATCTCCAACTTTAGCTTTCATCATGGCTTCTCGCATCTCATCAGTAGGAAGTGTAACAGTATCACTTCTCAAATCTATAATTTTCATTTTTTAACCACCCCTTTCTCCCACTTGGATGGAAAATAATAGGTTCTCCTCCTAACCATGTACTCCTGATCCACAAAGCTATCTGGATAGTCATGAGGATATTTATAATCTGGTGATCCCGGATGAAGATGCTTAGGCACATCCTGAATCTCTCCTCCTCTCACATCTTCCAGCGCACTTTCTATGCCCCTATAGGCAGAATTGCTCTTGGGAGCTAAGGCTACATACAAAGCTGCTTGCGCCAAGGGAATTCGCGCCTCCGGCATACCTATCCTCTCAACCGCCTCCATAGCCGAGGTAGCTACGACTAAAGCCATAGGATCAGCATTACCTACGTCCTCAGCTGCACATATCACTATCCTGCGGGCTATGAAACGAGGGTCCTCGCCTCCAGATATAAGCCGCGCCAACCAATAAAGAGTAGCATCAGGATCGCTTCCCCTCATACTCTTTATAAAAGCCGATATTATTCGATAATGCATATCGGCATCTCTATCATAAACTATATTTACGTCTGAAGCAAGCTCCACATCCTTCCTATCTATGGTTTTCTTATTATTTGATAGAGCTATAAAGAACGAGGCTTCCAATCTCTGCAACAAGGCTCGCGCATCCCCAGCGGAAAGTCTAACCAGAAGATCCAGAGCGTCTTCACTTAAAGATACACCTCGTCCCCCAAGCCCCCTTTCGTCCTCCATCGCCCTTAAAGCTATCTTTCTAAGATGATCAGGAGAAAGGGGCTCAAAGGTCAAGACTAAAACCCTCGAGATTATAGGGGCATTTATCTCATGAAAGGGGCTATGAATCGTGGTAGCTATAAGCGTTATATCTCCTCGCTCGAGATAAGGCATCAATATGTCTTGCTGTAACTTGTTGAAGTGATACATCTCATCCACAAACAAGATGGATTTAAACCCCATCTTCCTAACCGTCATAACCTTATCTATAGCATCCCTCAGCTCCTTAACCCCTGACGTTGCAGCGTTAAGCTCCAAAAGTTGAGCCTTCATCTCTTGTGCCAGAAGTCTCGCTACTAGGGTTTTCCCTACACCAGGAGGTCCATAGAAAACCATCGAGGGTAAAAACTTCTGCGAAACGAAAGCCTTAAGAACTTTAATGACTCGGTCCTGCCCTATCACTTCATCCAAACTCCTGGGCACCAACCTATAGGGAAGAGGCCTTTCCAAAAGGAAAACCACCTCTTTTAACAAAACTAAAAAACCCCGCGGTGCCGTATGCCTTAGGTTTTGAACCCAGTCCCATAAGGTGGGTGCCCCCTCCGTTACTTCCGCGCCGAAACGCTTCCATAACGGAAAGCGAGCTCCCTTTGGTTCTGGTGTTGGCTCAAAACCTTTCAACCTTACACACGAACACCGCAGGGATCAAGCCTATTTAAATTTTAGCACATATTTTGAAAAACTGCAAGTAAACTTAAGTTTTCTGTCTCGCCATAACAAACACGATTACTTTCTCAGCCACAGCAACTGCGACTAACGCTTTAACTATATCTATACCAACAAACGGTAAAACCCCTATTTGAAATGCCTTGAAGAAGTTTCCATTTAAAAATATCCCTAACCTAAACCATCCTAAGAGGTATATGAGCCCTACTCCGCTTAGAGCAACAAGGACTTTAAATAGGTAACCCCTCTTACCAAAACACAAATAGCTAACCAGAAAAGCGCTCAGAGGAAAAGCCCAAAGATAACCAGCTGTTGGACCGTAAAGATGGGCAAACCCTCCCTTAAACCCCGCAAAAACCGGGAAACCCAAAGCCCCAAGGAAGAGATAGAAAATCTGACTTAAAAGGGCCGACTTAGGATCAAGAAGCAGCCCAGAAAGTAAAACGAAGAGTACCTGAAGAGTAATCGGAACCTCCCCTATCGGGATAGAAACTTGCGCCCCTACAGCCGTAAGAGCAGCAAATAAAGCAACCTTCGTTAAGCGTTCCGACCTCGTCATACCTTAAGAAGTACCTCCTTTAACTTTCAAAAATTTTCTCTTTCCCACTTGAAGAACCCTTTCTTTGGTTAAATCTACAACATAGGATATATCTTCCACCCTAACACCGTCTATCCTAACCCCTCCTTGGGATACAAGCCTCTTAGCCTCGCTCTTACTCGGTGCTAATCCTCCTTCGACCAGAAGCTCTATCAGATCCTTGCTATCCTCTTTAAACAGCTTCAATGGTATCTCGCTTGGCGTCTCCTTCTTAGAAAATATCTTATTAAATTCCTCCTGAGCTTCCAAAGCATCCTTCTCAGAGTGATAGGTCTTAACGATATTAAAGGCTAACATCATCTTTAATTCCTTTGGATGTATCTTGCCCTCCTCAAGCCCTTTCCTAAAGCCCTCTATCTCCTCCATGGAAAAATCTGTCAAAAGCTCAAAATACTTCATCATCAAAGAATCAGGTATGGACATAAGCTTACCGAACATCTCTAAAGGTGGCTCATCTATGCCCACATAGTTACCCAGGCTTTTGCTCATTTTCTGAACGCCATCAAGTCCCTCTAAGATTGGCATCAGGATAGCAATCTGAGGCTCCTGACCGAAATATCTCTGAAGCTCCCTTCCAACCAAAAGGTTAAACTTCTGATCAGTCCCCCCAAGCTCAACGTCTGCCTCAAGAGCCACCGAATCATAGGCTTGAGCAACAGGGTAAAGGATCTCATGCAAACCTATAGGTCTTCCCTCGGAAAAGCGCTTCGCGAAATCTTCCCTCTCTAAGAACTGTGCAACGGTAAACCTCCCAGCGAGCTTAATTACGTCAGCGAAAGAAAGCTTCTCTAACCATTGACTGTTATAAGCAACTATGGTTTTCTCCGGATCGAGGACTTTAAAGAACTGCCTTTTATAGGTAGAAGCATTCCTCTCTATCTCCTCCTGACTTAACGGCTTTCTCATCTCCGACCTACCCGAAGGATCACCTATGCGTGCCGTAAAGTCTCCTATTAAGAAGACAACCTTATGACCAAGCTCCTGAAAGTGACGCATCTTTCTTAAAAGCACGGTGTGTCCCAGATGAAGATCAGGAGCCGTCGGATCAAATCCTGCTTTAACGACCAGAGGTCTACCTTTCTCAAGTTTCTTTTTTAGCTCCTCTTCATTGATTATTTCGACCGTTCCCCTCTTTATTATCTTAATTTGTTCTTCGATGTTAAACAACCCTTCCACTCCCTTCAAAAAGAAGGTTACTTTCTATATTATACCATCTTCTTTGTCTCTCCCACATATAAACTCTATGGCCTTTTCCGCCGCGTTCTTTTCTGCCTCCTTCCTGCTTTTGCCATCTCCCACACTTAGAACACGCCCTCTAAAGGTAACCTTGACCTTAAAGATAGGTTCGTGATCTGGTCCCTCAACCGAGACCAACTCATATTTCGGAAGACCTCTATATTTACCTTGTAAGATTTCTTGCAATTCAGTTTTAGGGTCTTTCTTCTTGGTGCCGCATTCATCTAAATTAATTAAAAGGGAATCAAACCATGGTAGCAAAAACTCCTTAACCTTTTCTAATCCCCCGTCTAAATAGATGGCTCCTACCAACGCTTCGAAGGCGTTAGCTAAAGTAGAGTCTCTCTCCCTTATTCCCTGCTTCTCATCCCCTTCACCTAAAAGGAGAAAAGGCCCTATTCCTACCTTCCTAGCAAGATAGGATAGGGCCCCTCTGCTCACAATTCTAGACTTGATTACCGCAAGCTCTCCCTCACTTCTCTCAGGATATCTCCTTAGCAGATATTCAGTAGCGACAAGGCCTATAACAGCATCACCTAAGAACTCAAGCCTCTCATTGTGTATATTATTACCATGTTCGTGAGCGTAAGAAGGATGAGTCAACGCCTCTTTTATAAGATCACGATTTGAAAATTTGTAAGATATAAGCTTTTCGATCTCCTCTATCATACTTTCCTTAACACTAATACAGCATTGTGTCCTCCGAAACCAAAGGAGTTTTTAATGGCTACCCTAACCTTGGCCTCTCTAGCTTCATTAGGTACATAATCTAAATCACATTCCGGATCCGGAACCTCATAGTTTATCGTAGGGTGAACAACCCCCTCATGTAGAGCCAGTAAAGTAGCTACAACCTCCACTGAAGCAGCCGCTCCCAAGAGGTGACCTATCATAGACTTAGTAGAGCTTACTGGTATCTTATAAGCTCTATCCCCAAAAACACGCTTTATTGCCAATGTTTCTGTCTTGTCGTTCAATGGAGTGGAAGTTCCATGAGCGTTTATATAATCTACATCATCAGGAGATATCCCAGCTTTCTCTAAGGCTCTCATCATCGCTTTAGCAGCCCCTTCTCCATCAGGAGGTGGAGCAGTTATGTGATAAGCGTCGCAGTTAGCCGCATACCCGATTATCTCAGCGTATATCCTCGCACCTCTCGCCTTAGCTCTCTCCATCTCCTCCAGAACGATCACCCCTGCGCCCTCACCCATGACAAAACCATCCCTCAGTTTATCGAAGGGGCGAGAGGCCTTAGCGGGCTCATCGTTTCTCGTAGAAAGAGCTTTCATCGCACAAAATCCGGCTAACCCAATGGGGGTAACGGCCGCCTCAGCTCCTCCTGCTAGCATAACATCAGCATCTCCCCTGCGAATTATCTCATAAGCTTCCCCGATAGAGTGGGCAGCCGCAGCGCAAGCGCTTACAACAGCGTAGTTAGGCCCCTTCGCGTTATACTTTATAGCAACGTATGCTCCACTCATATTGACTATCATCATAGGTATGAAGAAGGGGCTTATCTTAGATGGCCCCTTCTCCAGGAGAACTTTAATCTGCTCAAAGGAGGTTATTATACCGCCTTGCCCACTGCCTATGCAAACTCCAAACCTATCGGGGTTCAGCTCTTCAAGGTTAAGCCCAGCATCCCTAATCGCCAACTCAGAAGCAACATAGGCAAATTGGATAACCCTATCTAAGCGCTTAAGATCCTTTTTGTCTATGTAGGGAGAGGGGTCGAAGTTCCTAACCTCTCCCGCTATCTGAGAATCAAAACCAGTAGGATCAAAGGAACTTATCCTATCTATACCATTTCTCCCCTCCTTGAGAGCTTGCCAAAACTCTTCTCTTCCCATCCCTATTGGTGAAACAACACCTGCTCCTGTTATGACAACCCTACGCAAGTAGTTCACCTCTCTATTCCTCTATACCTAGCTTGTTCTTAATATACTCAACTGCAGCCCCTACCGTCGTTAACTTCTCCGCATCTTCATCAGGAATCTCGATATCGAACTCCTCTTCTATAGCCATTATCAGCTCCACAATGTCAAGGGAATCTGCTCCGAGGTCATCGATGAAGGAAGCTTCTGGCGTTATCTCCGACTCCTCTACCCCAAGCTTCTCTACGACTATGTTTTTAAGCCTCTCGAGGATATCTTCCACCATGTTCACCCCCCTTCTTACATTACCATTCCTCCATCAACATTTATAACTTGCCCCGTTATATAACTCGCTTCTTCCGAAGCGAGAAAAGCCACAAGTTTAGCGACATCCTCAGGTTTACCAGCCCGCCTCAAAGCAGTTTGCTCTAAAAAGCGTTCCTTCATCTCCGCAGGTAGAGACATCGTCATATCCGTTTCAATGAAACCCGGTGCAACCGCATTCACAGTGATACCCCTTACCCCAACCTCCTTAGCCAGCGCCTTGGTAAAACCTATAACCCCCGCCTTAGCAGCCGCGTAATTCGTTTGCCCTACGTTTCCAACTTCCCCTATGATCGAAGTTATATTTATTATTCTACCCCAACGCTTTTTAAGCATTCCCTTTATAGCCTCACGAGAACAAAGAAAGACACCTGTCAAATCCACATCTATGACCTCCATCCAATCCGAAAGCTTCATCCTTAAAAGGAGGTTATCCTTCACTATACCAGCATTGTTAACTAAGATATCAACGTCACCAAACTTAGAGGAAATCTCATCAAACATGGCCTTAACCTCGGTCTCTGAGGACACATTAGCTTTAATTGCTATGGCAGAACCCTTTTGCTCCAAGATCAGCCTAACGACCTCCTCTGCCAACTCTTTACTCCTCGCGTAATTAACCGCAACCTTAGCCCCTCTCTGAGCAAGCTCTATAGCTATAGCCCTTCCTATACCTCGAGACCCTCCCGTAACGAGGGCCACTTTGCCAAGCAAACTCATTTTAAATAACCCCCTTCAGAAAATCAAGCGTTTCCTTAAGCGTTTTTTCATCCTCCACCCTAAGTAACTTCACATCCTTATCTGTTGACCTTATCAGCCCAGAGAGAACTTTACCCGGACCAACCTCTATAAATGCCTTAACCCCCTCTTCTATCATCTTCAAGACTGAATCAACCCATCTTACCGGAGAGAAGGTCTGGTCCCTCAGCTTAACCTTTATATCCTCAGCCCTATAGGTAGGAAGGGCATCTACATTAGCAACTATGGGTATCTGAGCATCCTTAAATTGGATCTTCTTAAACTCCTCAAAAAGCTTATCTCCAACCTCCTTCATAAGGCTACAATGAAAGGGAGCGCTCACATTAAGCTCTACCACTTTCTTAGCCCCTCGCTCCTTAGCAATACTTAAAGCTCTCTGAACAGCGGATCGATGTCCTGAAACGACAATCTGCGTTGGAGAGTTTATATTAGCACAAGTTAAAACCTCGCCCAAAGCAGCCTCTGAACATATCCTCTCAACTTCCTCGACGGTTAAACCCATTATAGCCCCCATCGCTCCAACGCCAAGTGGAACCGCCTCCTGCATCCACTCTCCCCTTTTACGAACCAGCTTAAGACCCGAGGCAAAATCTATCACGGAAGAAGCCACAAGAGCGGTATATTCACCCAAGCTGTGCCCTGCCAAGAACGCTGGGCTCATACTAGGCTCTAACTCCCTAAGCAGCCTCCAGAAAGCTATAGAAACAGCCATAATGGCTGGCTGAGTATTATAGGTTTTGGTCAACTCCTCCTCTGGTCCCGCAAAACAGAGCCTTTTAATGGGCAAGCCAAGTATCTCATCTGCCTCACTTAAGGTCTTATCGACTATATCATATTTCTCAGCAAGTTCCTTCCCCATGCCCACATACTGAGAGGCTTGACCAGGAAAAACTATAGCATACTTCACGAAACCTCACCCCTTAGGTAAGTCACCGATAGTTTTTTTAACACTTCATAAGCCTCGCTCATAATATCCTCTATTATCTTCTTAGCTGGCTTTATATCCTTTATCAAACCTGCTATTTGTCCAGCCATGACTGAGCCCCATTCTACATCCCCATCCACAACCGCTGCTCTGAGCTTACCTATACCGAGCTTCTCAAACTCCTCTATAGGAGCCCTCTCCTCCTCAAGCCTTTCAAACTCCCTAGTTAACTTGTTTCTTAGACACCTGACAGGATGACCAGTTATGCGAGCTGTAACCACCGTATCTCTATCGCCAGCGTTTATTATCTTCTCCTTATACCTTATGTGAGCTGGGCTCTCTTGAGCGCATACGAACCTCGTACCCATTTGAACCCCTTCCGCTCCCAAGGCCAAAGCCGCAACGAACCCTCTCCCATCTGCTATTCCCCCAGCTGCTATGACCGGAATTTTAACGGCATCTACAACTTGTGGTAAAAGAGCCATGGTAGTCAACTCTCCGATGTGCCCTCCAGACTCCATCCCCTCTGCGACCACAGCGTCTGCCCCCTGCTTTTCCACCCTCTTAGCATGAGCCACGCTCGCTATAACTGGTATAACTTTCGTTCCAAGAGGCTTCAAAGCATCTATCACTTTCTGAGGACTACCTGCTCCAGTGGTAACTACAGGGACCTTCTCCCTCTTAAGGAGCTCGATCACATCATCCACAAAGGGAGAAAGTAGCATGACGTTAACCCCAAAGGGCTTATCTGTAAGCTCCCTCACCCTCCTTATCTCCCCCTCTAGCCAATCGGGTGGCGCATTTCCTGCCCCTATTATTCCCAAACCGCCAGCGTTAGAAACGGCTGCAGCAAGCTCAGCGTTAGCAACCCAAGCCATTCCTCCCTGTATTATGGGGTACTCTATTCCCAACATCTCAGTTATACGAGTTTTAAACTTAACTACCATTCCAATATCACCCCTCCATAGGTCATACCCGAACCAAAACTAACCAACATCAGCTTGTCTCCCTTCTTTATCCTCCCATCCTTAACGGCCTCATCAAGCGCTATGAATATAGTTGCTGCAGAAGTATTACCATACTTATCAAGATTTACTATCGCTTTACTCTTATCAACACCAAATCTCTCCAAAATCGCATCTATTATCCTTATGTTCGCCTGATGGAATATGTACCAATCTATATCACTTGGAGACATGTTGTTTCTCTCAAGCATAGTTTTCATAAAAGGAGGTATGACCCTAACAACATATTTAAAGACTTCATTCCCTTTCATATGAACCGTGTGAAGTTTTTTTCTAACGGTCTCCTCCGTAGCCGGCATAGCAGCTAACCCCGCAGGAAGCTCTATGTAATCAGCCTTCGTCCCGTCAGATTTAAGGTCAAAATCTAAGATCCCACCGGAATTAACCAAGCTCATAACTATGGCACCCGCACCATCTCCAAAGAGAACACAGGTATTTCTATCCTCCCAATTTAAGATGCGAGAAAGGGTTTCAACCCCTATAACGAGAACGTTTTTCCATCTTCCTCCCTTTATACCTGGTTCTACCAAACCCATAGCGTAAACTGGACTAGTGCACCCAGCTTGAAGATCAAAGGCTCCCGCCTGAGAGGCTCCGAGCATCGCCTGAACCCTACAAGCAGTAGGGGGGAAAAGGGTGTCTGGCGAGTTAGTAGCAACCACTATGAGATCTATATCCTCTGCCGACAGTTGAGCATCCTTTAAAGCCAGTTTGGCAGCCTCATAAGCCATATGGGAGGAGCAAATACCCGGAGGGGCTATTCTTCTTTCCTTTATACCAGTTCTGGTCGTTATCCATTCATCGGAAGTATCAACCATCTTCTCAAGGTCAACGTTCGTTAGGATCTTCTCCGGAAGATAAGAACCAACTCCTATAACCCCAACACGATTCAAGGCCTCTCACCACCTTCGAACTTTCTCTTTATCTTTTCAAGGCCATCCTGCAATACAAACTCCCTTGCAACCTTGATGGCGTTAAAAATCGCCCTCGCCTTTGATCTCCCATGAGCTACAATGACCACGCCATTAACCCCTAAAAGTGGAGTGCCACCATAAGCCTCGTAATCGAACTCCTGCCAGAGCTCCTTAAGCATGGGGAGCATAAAGAGGATACCTATGCGAGGAAGAAGCCTTTTGCCTATCTCCTCCTGCAAAAGTTTGTAAACAGCCTCAGCAACCCCCTCTATGAACTTAAGCATCACATTACCCACAAAACCATCGCAAACAACCACATCAGCCATACCAAAAGGTATATCTTTACCCTCAACGTTACCAATGAAATTTATCTTACTTGAGGCCTCAAGAAGCTCATAAGCCTCCTTTATAACTTCATCCCCCTTCCCCCTCTCCTCCCCAACCGTCAGCAACCCAACCCTAGGCTTATCAATGTTAAGTATCGCAGACATGTAAACGCTCCCCATAATAGCAAATTGATAGAGGTTCCTCGGCTTGCAACCAACGGTAGCCCCGACATCTATCAAAAGAGCTCTCCCTTTAAGCGTGGGAATAGCAACTCCAAGGGCAGGTCTATCTATCCCCTCAAGCCTTCCAAGGGTTAAAAGCGAAGCAGCGACAACGGCACCTGTATTCCCCGCAGAAACGAAAGCGCTAACTTCCCCTCCCTTCAAAAGCTTCATAGACTCCAAAATAGATGAGCGCTTCTTCTTCCTTATAGCATCCACAGGAGTTTCTCCCATCTCTATGCTTTCGGGAGCATGATATACAGAGACGCCCCTTGTCTCCTCTAACCCTAGACGCCTAATGGTATCCTTTATTAGAACTTCGTCTCCTACAAGGACTATTTCCTCTTCCAACTCTTTAGCAGCCATAAAAGCACCTTTGATGATCTCTTCAGGAGCGTAATCTCCACCCATAGCATCAAGAGCTATTCTCATCTCCTTTAACCCCCTTTCCCTAAGGAAACAACGATAAAGTGCCCAACGAAAACCTCTACATCATTAACATAGGAGTGAACTGATATCAGGAACTTATTACCCTTCCTATTAGCCACCCTACTCCGCGCAACTATTTTATCACCAACCCTAACCGGGTGCTTAAAACTGACCCTCGCTCTACCAATCAAAACTTCTTCAGAACCAATTAAGGCCATCGCAAGTGAGCTGGCCTGAGCGAAGGTATAAATTTCCCTAATTATATTGCTCCCTTTAAAGGCCATCTCTTGTGTCGTCTCAAGAACAGATATTCCACTTTCGTTTATCTTAAGCTCTATAAGCTCACCTGTCATCTCCTCTGGGGAAAGGGATCGAAGCATACTTCTCGCGCGCTCAGCCATCTCTCTCATCCGTTCCCTAACCTCAGGAATACCTAACCTTGCTCTATCAAAACGAATTGTAGAAACGCTAACCTTCAACATTTCCGCAAGATCCTCATCGGTAAGCAATGGGTTACTCTCAACGAGTTTTCTTAAGCTGTTTTCCCTCTCTATTCTCTTGAGCCTCCTTAACGCTCGGGGAGATTGCCTCTCCAAATCAGAACACCTCATAACACTTAGTCTTAATAGCTACTCACAAATTATATCAGGCGTTGGACTCACTTTTCAAGCCCTCAATGACAATTTTCAAATCAGGGGTAGATCATTCTAAAATGATACGGATATAATATAGAATGTATAGGAGACTTTTATTATAACAAAAAGGGGGTGTTCATGTTATGCATCATAAGAGATGGTTCATGCCCCTTCTTGTTGCACTAATATTAATAAGTGTTTGCAGTATGGCAGAAGCAACCATATTCATCAGGATAACCACTGCAACAACGGGAGGAACCTATTACCCTGTAGGTGTAGGTATGGCTACACTATGGACTGAAAAGCTCAAGGGGGAAGGAATAGAGGCCAGAGCTATGTCCTCGGCAGGATGGGTAGAGAACGTAGATATAATGAGAAAGCATGAAGCAGAGATAGGAATAATGCAAGGATTAGCACAAGTTCTAGCCTGGGAAGGAAAGGATATCTTCCAAGGTAATCCCTACAAAGAAATGCGATCCATGTTCTCCGTATGGCCTAATGTAGACCACTTCGTTCTAGTAAAAGATAAAGTTAAAACGGGCACGGTAACTGACATAAAGGGTACGCGCTTCTGCCCAGGAGCAACGGGAAGCGGAACCCTACTATCCACCAAGTATATAATGGAAGCTATTGGAATAACCTTTAAGGATATCCAACCTGAGTTCATAGGATATAGTGAAGCCGCAAGGGCTATAATGGATGGAAGACTTGATGGAGCCTCCTTAATCGCAGGACCACCAGTCTCCGCAGTAACTGAGCTCCTAGCTGCTCCAGGAGGACCAAAGGTTAAGATACTTGAGTTTACCGATGAACAGCTTAAGAAAGTTCAAGAGGTTCTACCCTTCTACTTCCGCTACATTATAGAGCCCGGGGTTTATCCAAATCAGAACGAACCAATAAAGACCATAGCTCAGCCTAATTGGATCGCCGTAAGACAAGATCTCCCTGCAGATGTGGTTTACAAGCTTACAAAGACCATCTGGGAGAATCTAGATTACATGGTAAAGGTCCACAAGGCTTGTAAAGCTATGAAATTAGAGAAAGCTTTAGATGGGCTTACCGTTCCCCTCCACCCGGGAGCTTACAGATACTACAAAGAAAAAGGCTTAAATATACCAGAACATCTTATCCCCCCAGAAGAAAAGAAGTGAAGGAATAGAAAGATAACATAGGGAGGATGAACCAAGTTCTTTATGGTTCATCCTCCCTTTAAATTTTAAGAGCTATTTCAAGGAGGGGTTAAGCGTGAGAAGGCGCCTTTCGGGGAAGTATAAGATATGGGTAAGCCTTATCGCTATAGCCTTTTCTCTATTCGAGCTCTGGGTTAACAGCTTTGGGATGATGCTAGATATAAAGAGAAATGCCCTTCACCTAGGATTTCTATTGAGCTTGGCCTTCCTCTTATACCCGGCTACGAAGAAATCAAGTTTGGAAAAACCAAGTCCTTTGGATATAGCTCTATCCCTATTAGGAATGATTGCTGGTTTATACGTACTGCTTTTTTACGATGACCTATTCACAAGAGCAGGCGTAGCCATAACTAGAGATTACATACTCGCTATAATTTGCATAATCTTGCTTTTAGAGGCATCAAGGAGAAGCATAGGGTGGGCTTTCTTAGGCCTAGTTATATTCTTTCTGTTTTACGCAATCTATGGTAATATTTTCCCGGGAATACTTAAACATCCTGGCGTAAGCTGGACGAGAACGCTCTATAGAATGTACCTTACCTACGAGGGGATCTTCGGCGTTACCCTATCAGTATCATCAACGTTTATATATCTCTTTATCCTATTCAGCGCATTCTTGGAGGTATGCGGAGCTGGAGAGTTCTTTAACGATCTGGCATTAGCCCTGGCTGGTTCCAAAAGAGGTGGACCGGCCTTCGTAGCAGTGATAGCGAGCGCCCTCATGGGGACCTTAAGCGGAAGTGCAGTCGCTAACGTAGCTACCACGGGAAGCTTTACCATCCCACTTATGAAAAGGGTAGGATACAAGCCACACTTCGCCGGAGCGGTTGAAGCCGCAGCTTCAACAGGAGGACAGATAATGCCTCCTATAATGGGGGCAGCTGCCTTTTTAATGGCCTCTTTTCTCCAGATATCCTACGTTAAGATAATGATTGCTGCAATAATACCTGCTATTCTATACTATTTCGCTATAGCTGCAAACATCTATCTTGAAGCTCGAAAGCTTAGTCTAAGGGGCCTTCCAAAGGAAGAGTTACCATCCTTAAAGGAAGTTCTAATAAAGAAAGGGTATATGATGGCCCCACTAATAGTGATAATGTATCTACTCCTCACGGGGAGAAGTCCTCTTATGGCGGGTTTTGGAGGTATAATAACGACCATACTGGTAAGTTATATAAGGAGGGAAACGAGGCTAACTTTAAGAAAGCTCTTAAAAGCCTTCGAGGAAAGCGCTTACTCCATACTACAAGTAGGAATAGCTTGCGCAGCTTGCGGAATAATAGTCGGAGTCGCAGCAGTAACGGGAATAGGCTCTGTAATAGCCTACAGCGTAATCCAAATTTCGGGCAACGTTCCCTTGATCGCCTTATTCATGATAATGGCAACCTGCATAATATTAAGCATGGGGTTACCCTCAACGGCATTATACATAATTGTGGCAACGGTTGCAGCACCCTCCCTGATAAAGATGGGCATCTTACCTTTAGCAGCACACTTTTTCGTCTTCTATTTCGGTTGCCTCTCAAACTTAACTCCTCCTGTCGCACTAGCATCTTACACAGCCGCAGGCTTAGCAGGTTCGAATCCTACTAAAACCGCCCTCGCAGGATTAAGGTTAACGCTATCGAGCTTCATAATCCCCTTCATATATACCTTCAATCCAATGTTGTTAGCTCAAAACATTTCTCTCCTTCCCTTACTTCAACAGATTGGAGAATGCATAGTAGGGATAATCGCTTTAGCCATAGGAACTACGGGATACCTTTGGGGAGAAATCAGGACATGGGAAAGGGTTCTTTTCATAATATCAGGGATTCTTTTTCTAATCCCATTGAAGATGTCCTCAATCTATGGTATAGTTCTCTTTAGCTTGCTTATAATTAAGGAGTTATGGAGACGTTAAGAGCTGTAAATGTATCTAAAAGCTATGGAAAGCTACAGGTCCTCAAGGGGATAAACCTTTCCGTAAAGAAGGGGGAGGTTCTCTCGATAATAGGGCCAAGCGGCTCAGGAAAGAGTACTCTCCTAAGGTGCCTTTGCGGTTTGGAGAGCATAGACTCAGGCGAAATATACATAAACGATGAGCCTCTAATAGCAGACAGGTTCAGTCATAGGCATTTAGCAACTAAGATAGGCATGATATTTCAGAGCTTCAACCTATTCCCCCATATGACCTCTCTTGAAAACGTAATGCTCGCCCCAATGAAGGTTAAGGGGTTAAGCAAGAGGAAAGCGGAAAAATTAGCTAAGGAGCTATTAATTAGGGTTGGGCTTGGAGATAAGATTAACTATCGCCCATCACAGCTTTCTGGAGGACAACAGCAAAGGGTCGCCATAGCCAGAGCACTAGCTATGCAACCAGATATAATGCTTTTTGACGAGCCGACCTCCGCCTTAGACCCTGAGCTCGTCGGCGAGGTCCTAGAAGTCATAGCACAGCTCGCTAAGGAAGGTATGACAATGATAATAGTAACCCATGAGATGCTTTTCGCAAAAGAAATATCCAACAGGGTGATATTTATGGATGAAGGGAGCATAATTGAAGAAGGCTCACCGCAGGAAATCTTCGTTAACCCATCCAATCCAAGGACAAGGGCTTTCCTAAGGAGGTTATTACCGCACTTTGGAAGCTCTCTTATAGAAGGAGAGAAGGAAAATGAAGTTAGACTTTAGCATTGTCTTCCCCTATTTGCCTATGTTCTTTAAGGGAGCAAAGGCAACTATAGAAGCGAGCATATTAGCCATACTCATTGGTTTGGCCATAGGAACCATAGTTGGAGTTGGAAGGGTTATACCCTTAAAGCCAATAAACTTTATCGCATGGCTCTATGTCTACGTTATCAGAGGAACCCCCCTACTAGTACAGCTCTTTATGATATATTTCGGTCTACCATCCATTGGCGTAGAGTTAGAAGCCTTTACAGCTGGCGTGATAGGGCTGGGCATAAACAGCGGAGGGTACGTCGCAGAGATCGTAAGAGGTGGTATAGAAGCGGTTCCAAAGGGACAGTTAGAAGCTGCAAAGGTTCTGGGATTAAGCTATATCCAAACCATGTGGCATATAGTCTTACCACAGGCCATAAGAAACATGCTCCCGGCCTTAGGAAACGAGTTCATAACCTTAGTCAAGGAGTCCTCTCTTCTTTCCACCCTCGCCATAACGGAGCTAACCATGGTTGGACAACAAGTGAGAAGCGTAACCTTCGCCTCCTTTGAGGTATTTATAGTTGTCGCATTAATTTACTTAGTAATAACAACGGCAGTTAGCACTTTAGTAAGATATATAGAAAGGAAGTGGCAGGTGAGATGAAAAGGTTATCAGAGAGAGTGGCTAATCTCGAAGTCCTATCGATATTGGAAGTAAAAGGAGATGCCTCACCAGATTGCATAGACCTAACTGTTGGAGAGCCAGACCTTCCTCCGGACCCAATAGTCAAAGAGGGGATCCTAGAAGCCTTGGAAAAGAACCTGACTAAATACACAGCAGATGAAGGAATCCTAGAACTAAGAAGAGCCTTAGCAGACGACCTTAGGGAAAGATATAAAGTCTCTTATGACTCCGACGAGATAATAATCACCCAGGGAGGGGCAGGAGCTATATTCGCAACCCTCCTAGCCTTGCTTAATGAAGGAGACAAAGCTATTCTTCAGTCACCTTGGTATGCCGGACACCTAAGAGCTTTGAATCTCCTTAGGGTTAAAAGCTTCCCACTAACAACATATGAGAAGGGTTTCCCAAAGAAGATAGACTTAAGCGGTTTACCAACGGATGCAAAGATAATCTTCCTATGCTCTCCTAACAATCCAACCGGCATGATTTTGAAGCATGAAGATCTCGAGGAAATCTTGAGCTTCGCCGAAAGAAACGATCAGATCATACTTATAGACATGGCCTATGAAGCCTTAACAGATGAGGGCAAGGTTCCTCTCCCAGTAGAGCTTAAGGGCGGAAAGGAGAGAACCGTAATAATAGGTTCCTTCTCAAAATGTTATTCCATAACCGGATTAAGAATAGGCTATGTTGCAGCTCCAAGAGAAATAGCCATAGGGATTAAAAAGGCAATCTCAACTTTCAGCTTCTGTGCAAACTCCATAACCCAGTACGGAGTACTGAAGGCCTTAAGAAGCGGAAACCCAAACTTCCCTGCCCTCAGAGAGGAATTTAAGAAAAGACGCGAACTGGCTAACCAAATCTTGAGCAAAACCAATTTAAAGTTCGCTAAACCAGAAGGCGGCTTCTTCGCATTTCCCTACTTCGAGGATGGAAGGTCAGATGTAGAAAGAGCCAAACACTTGGTCGAAAGCGCCCGTGTTATAACTGTTCCAGGTTATCCCTTCTTCGGCCCAGATGGCAAAGGGCATCTACGAATAGCCTTAACTAAACCGATTGAGACATTAAAGGTAGCCCTTGAGAACATGGTGAAAGTCCTTTAGAAAATCTTAAGGGGGTGCGCACCCCCCTTAAGATTTATTTCTTAAACCACTTATCTATCATAGCTTGAAGCTCTCCGCTCTTTTCCATATCCTCGATAGCTTTATTTATAGCCTCGAGAAGCTTAGTATCTTCCTTTCGCAGAGCCAAAGCCTTACCCGCCTCAGTTATTACCTGGTCAAAAGCTATCTTAATCTTACCCTTAAAGTCCTTACTCTCACAGTACTCAATAGCCACGACCTTATCCATAAGGGTTGCATCTGCCCTTCCAAGAACTACCTCCCTAACACAATCATCAAACTTTTGAAATCTCTTCATCTTAACTTCAGGGATAGCCGAACAGAAGGTATCCTGAACAGTACCAAGCTGAACAGCTATGGTTTTTCCCTTAAGGTCATCGAGGGTCTTTATTGAATTATCATCAGCCCTAACGATAAATGAGCTTAGGCTTATATAATAGGGAATGGAAAAGGCAACCTTTTGAGCCCTCTCCTTGGTAGCAGACATACCAGCTGCTATAATATCTATTTTACCAGCCAAAAGCGCAGGTATAAGTGAATCAAAGGGCATATCAACCCATTCGATCTTCTTACCTATCCTCTTAGCTATCGCCTCCATTAGGTCAATATCAAATCCCACTAGATTATTGTTCTTATCCCTGAACTCAAAGGGAGGATAGGTGCTCTCCGTCCCAACCTTGAGAACATCCTTATCAATAGCATCTCCCCAAGCCGCCCCGATGTTGAAAATGCCTAACAAGAAAGTAACCAACATAAATACACCCCATTTCCTCATCTTATCTACCCCCTTTTAAGAATCTTTTCTCTAGATAATTATAACACTATAAAATCCTCTGATATAATTAAGATGAAAAACATAACTTCAAAGAGGGGAGGTATAAAGGTTGAAAAAAGTTATAAAGATCATAATAGTAACAACCTGCTTTATCTTGATATCCTTGAATGCGGTACAAGCTCAAAGCGAAACCCAAAATGTGAACTCCCTAGCTGATGAGATTAAACAGCTTACCAATAAGGGAGATTATAAAAATGCCTTAATTAAGGCAAAGGAGCTATATCTGGCTTTATGGAATAAAGCACCCCTGTTTTACACTAAAGCGATACTTGTGGAAAACGAACCCGAAGGTGTAGGAATGTATATCGAAAGGAAGGATAATAAATTTGCCGAAGGCGACCCCATATATGTTTATGTAGAACCTGTAGGATATACGGTTTTAAAAAAGGGAGATAACTACTTCTTTGGGATAAATGCAGACTTCGCCATACTTGACCAGGAAGGGAATCACCTATATGAGAAGAAAAACTTCGGTAGCTGGAGCATAGAATCCAAGGATTTTAACACGGAGTTCTTCCTATTTCTGAGATACTCCTTCACCGGTATAAAACCGGGAAAGTATAGGATTATTACCACACTTAGAGATATCAATGATCAGAACAAGAAGATAGACATAGACATACCAATTGAGATAGTATCTAAATAGTTAAGGTTGGGATTCCTTTCTAAGGAGCCTTTTTAGGTATTCGATGGCCTCTTCTTTAGAACTGATTAAACCTTTAACCTGAGCATCATAAACCAAGGCTTTAAGAAAGCCAACTTCTTTTCCCTGCGGAATGCCAAAAAGCGACATTATCTCATATCCGTTCAAAAGAGTGATAGGCTTCGTTGCCTTACGCTTAAGTAATTCAACTTTTCTCTTGTTTCCGATAAATGTTTCAAGGTAGCCACAGCTGCCCTTCAAATCTATCTCCGTTAAGCGAATAAGCTCATCAAGATAGGGATGTTCCCGAATTAACCTCCCTATGGTTCTTTCACTTAAGGGGTGATGAAATTTCATGTGGTCCCTGACCAGTCTCTTAACCTTCTTCACTATCCTTCCATCTATGGGAAACCTATAAAAGAACTTAACTACCCTTTTAGCGCTTTCTCTCTCATGGGAATGATAATTGTCTTTCCCAATAAAAAGAACTTTACCCACATCATGAAGCATGGAAGCTAAAACCAAAGAAAAGCTATATCCCTCGCTCTCAGCAACCTCGATACAACGCAAGGTATGAATCCAAGCATCTCCCTCAGGATGATAAAAGGTATCTTGGGTGACTCTATCCAGCTCCGAAAGCTCCTCAAGATACAAGCGCAAAAGCCCCTTAGCTTTAAGATGTCTTAAGAGGCAGGAAAGCTCCCTTTTCCTTAAGGCTTTAATCAATACCTTTCTCCTGTAAGACCTTACTCTTCTCAGTTATGATCTCCTCCAAAAAGCAAGCGACTCCATCTTCTTCGCTCGACGGTATGACAAGGTCGGCTTCCTCCTTAACCTCCTCTGGAGCGTTTCCCATAGCCACACCCAAGCCTGCACATTTTATAGCATCTAAATCGTTAAGATTGTCTCCCACAAAGATAATTTGATCCAGAGATATGTTATAAAACTCAGAGAAGAAGATAAGGGAGCGCTCCTTAGAGCAATCTGGGCCGTAAACTTCAAGGAAGGCCTCATCCCCCACGAAGGAGTTAAACACGAAGCTAAGCTCTCTACCCTCTAATTGAGCGATGAATTTCCTAACCCTATCGATCTTCCCAACAACCACAAGCTCATTAAAAGCCAACTTAAGTCTCATAGCTTCCCCTATATCATCTAAAAGTATCGCATTGCTAAGGGCCTTCTCAAAGTAGGATCTGAAGGGTGATTCTTTGGGGAAAGTCCTCTCCATGAGAATATAAGGAGGATCAAAGAAGGGAGAAAAGAGCATAGGATATAACTCGAGCTCCTTGACGACAAGGAGAGCCTCCTTAAGGGAATCCTTAGGAAAAATAACTAATCTGAATATCTCCAATGGCTTCAAGGAAAGTATTAAAGCACCATTCTGAAAGGAAACGGGCCCATCCATATCTATGGCTTCAACGTAGGGTTTAGCTGAAGGAAAGGTCCTACCCGTAGATACAGTAACCCAAAGGCCGCAGGAGCGAGCTATCCTTAGCTTCTCAAGCACCTTTGGAGTCAAAACCTTATTGGAGTTCAATAGGGTCCCATCGAGATCAAAGACCGCTAGCTTATACCTCACCTAAGCCTTTCTACCTCCCAGAAGAAGACTTCCAACCCCTCTTCCCTAACCTCTTTCTTATCCCGCATCTCCCTCAATCCATTCAGAAAAGCTTCAGATAGCTCTTCGTTTACAACAACGAGAAAGACTTCATTCAAAGAGGGCCATATAGGTGTTCCTAAATGCAATCCTCTTCCCCCCATCCCCTTGACCAGGCTCCACTGAGTGTAACCATCTACCCCAACCTCTTCCAGAAGAGCCTTTATATCCTCCTCCAAAACTGAACTCCCTACTATCAGGAAAGCCTTCAACTTAACCCCTCCTAAAGTAGGAAATGTTATAATAATAAATATGAAACTCCTTAAAAGGCTACCCTTAATTATAGCACTTCTCATAATACTTATATCTGAAAGTTCATCCCAATCTAAACCCATAACATGGCACCAGTTCACTAAAGATCTCCTTGCGGTATCAAATCTCCACCTTAACCTTCCTTTAACTAAATCAGCGCTGAAGGATGCTAAAAACTCCCCCATATCCAAAGCAGAAGCTCTATATCTAGTGATTGAGGCACTGGGCTTAGGATTTGAAGCAGGTCTCCTCCAAGACGCTAACCTAATAAACGATAAAGAACTACCAAAACCCATAATAGGAGCTCTAAATTTGGTAAGCTTAATCAATCCACCTTTAGTTGAAAATAAAAGATGGATGAACCCTAAAGTTTTGAGAGGAAAACTCGACACCATCGAAGCTAAGGCTCTAATCGAGAGGGCTTTATCGCTCAAGACCAAGGGAGGAAGGATAAGATTCAGCAAAAGGGTAAACAAAGATTTAGAGCTACATTGGGAAAGGACCCTAAACCCCAATCTATATGTTTGCTATGCTAAATTCAACCCCAAGTCCAAGAGTCTTAGGTTAGAGATAGAGCTTGCGGGAAACCAGGTTCAAAATAGGGAAAAGCTAAGTGACATTTGCAAGAGAAAAAACGCCATTCTGGGTATTAACGGAGGCTTCTTCAAGATAGATGGAGAACCCGTGGGAGCCCTGATGATCGATGGAGTTCTAATAAGTGAACCTACTCTTCAGAGGGGATGCTTTGGATGGAACGAAAGAGGAAAGTTCATATTTGGGAAAACGGAATGGGAAGGAGCGTTAGAAAGCCAAGAAAGCAGACTTGTAATTAAGATAGATGGCCTTAATAGAAAACCCGTAGGGGATGAGTTAATACTATATACCTCCTTTTACGGAGACTATGTGGATACCAAAGGTAACGGAACCGTGGTTACAGTAAGGAAGGGGGGAATATCCTCTTTGAGGGAAAGCAGCGAAAGGGAACCGATACCCAACGATGGGTTTATAGTAATAGGCTATGGAGAGAAGGGAAGGTATCTTTCAAACCTTGTTATCGGAGAAAGACTTGCGGTAAAAGCATTCCTAATCCCGGAGAAAGCTTCGCCCATTTGGAGGGAAGTAAGATTTCTAATCCAAGGAGGGCCAACTCTAATATACGATGGAAAGATCACGAATTACGACGAGAATTTCAACGAAAGCCTTTTAAATAAAAAGCACCCGCGAACTATAATAGGAGAAACAGATGATGGGAACCTCATACTAATGGTAATAGATGGGAGAAACCCAAACCGCAGCGAAGGACTAACAATAGAAGAGTTAAAGATGCTGCTTAAAAACATGGGGCTTAAAAACGCCCTCAACCTTGATGGAGGAGGCTCAAGCACTTTCTACTTTAATGGAAGGCTATATAACATCCCCTCAGACGGAAAAGAAAGGGAAATTAGCTACGCTCTTATTCTATTAAAAGATTAGATAGATGAAGGGAGAAAAAAACTATGAGTGATAGGTTTTTATGCATTCATGGTCACTTCTATCAACCACCCCGGGAAAACCCATACTTCGAAGAGGTTTTCAGGCAAAAAAGCGCTTCCCCTTACCACGATTGGAACGAGAGGATATTTCACGAAAGCTATCTACCCAACTCCGCATCCAGAATACTTGACGGCAAGGGAAAGATAAAGGAGATAATGAACAACTATAATACCCTGAGTTTCAACTTTGGTCCCACCTTAATCAACTGGATTAGAAGGAAGCACCCGGAGTTCCTATTAAGCCTAAAAGAAGCGGATAAGCAAAACGTAAAGAAGTTTGGGTCGGGAAACGCCATAGCTCAAGCTCATAGCCATATAATAATGCCCCTCGCAAATGAAAGAGACATAAAAACCCAAACGGTTTGGGGTATAAAGTCTTTTCAGAACCTCTTCGGTAGAAGACCTGAAGGTATGTGGCTACCTGAAACAGCAGTCGATCTTAAGACTCTTAAGTGCCTCGCGGAAAACGGTATAAGATTCGTGATCCTCGGAGCCCACCAGTGTGAAGAGGTTAAGACTCCAGATGGGAAATGGATTAACGTAGATGAATCTTCATTAGATGTAACTAGGCCATACAAGGTAAGCTTAGACGGAGAAAGATTCATATGGGTTTTCTTCTTTCACCGCCCTCTTTCGGGAGAGCTATCCTTTGGCGGACTCCTTAAGAACGGCGATCTGATGGCAGAAAGGATAATCAATGAAGCATCTAATTTAATCAAGGAAAGGGTGGGTCTTTTACTCCTTGCCTGTGATGGGGAAACCTTTGGGCATCATCATAAGTTTGGAGAAATGGCCTTATCAAGAGCCATAAAGGTTATAGAGGAAAGGGGTATCCTTAAGATAGCCCCCCTTGAATATGTCCTTTCTATCTTCGAAAAGCTCCCCCCATGGGAAGCAAAGATTAGAGAAAACACATCATGGTCATGCGCTCATGGTATCAGGAGATGGGAGGATGACTGCGGCTGTAGCACCGGTGGAGAGCCAAACTGGCATCAAAAGTGGAGAGCACCTCTAAGGGAAGCCATAAACTTCCTAGTAACTAAAAGCGACGCTCTATTTGAAAGCCTATCTGAGAAAGCCTTCAAGGACCCAGAATTAGCTCTAAACGAGTATATAGATGTCTTAGAGGGGGAAAAAAGCCCAAGCAGCTTCCTCGAAGAGCACCTACACAATCCGAATAAAGATGCAGACCTAGGATTAATGTTACTCGAGCTAGAGAGAATGAAGATGTATTCTCAAACATCCTGCGGTTGGTTCTTTAGCGATATATCAGGGATAGAAACGGTCCAAATTCTTCTTTATGCATCAAGATGCATCTCCATATACAGAGAAATAACGGGCATAAATTTGGAGCAAAAATTCAAGGATATACTAAGAAAAGCACCGGGCAATAGGGTCGAGTTTCCCAACGGAGAGGTGGTATATGAAAAGCTTGTCCTACCCCAGACTTACGACAGGGACAAGATCCTTGCGACGGCAAGCCTCCTTGCAAAAGCTAATGAGGATAGCTTCAAGATTGGAGCTATAGAGGTTAAATGTAGTACCTTCTACTTCCCCTCTATAGGAGAGTACTCCCTGCAATCGGGAAAGGTCCAAGCGGAAGATACAAGAGTCAAAAGGAGCTTCTCCTCATTTTTCATAAACCTAAAGCTCAAGGACCTTAGCAGATACTCCTTCCTGATTGATACAAACAACGAGGGTATGAGAAGGATAAACGAAAGGCTTCTTCAGATGACATTAGGGCCCTGTCGTGAGGAAGAAGCCTTAGAATGTATAAAGAGCCTTAAACCTCACTCAATAATAACCTTGAAAGACTTACCAACGGACTATAGAGAAAGAATCCTTGAGCAAGACATCTTAAAGCTCAAAGAAAAGCTTCAAGATATAGCCACAGACATATACAGGAGAAACAAAGACATATCTAAGACTTTAAAGAAAGCAGATATAGAGATACCTCCTATTATAAGAGCCTCCACAGACATGTTCTTCGAAATGGTGCTAAACGAAGCCCTAACGAGCCTCGCATCGCAACCCATATCATCAAACTATGTACAGCTTGTACTATCCGTAATGGATGAAGCTGCATCGATGGGAGCAAAACCTGATATAAGTTCACTGATTTCCACTATCGAAAAACGCTATATAGAGCTGATGGATCTTTACATCAAAGATGGAAAAGAGAGTCTTCTTAAAGAGATAGGGGATATACTGAAGATAACCCAAAAGATTAAATTTGCTTTAAACATCTGGTCTATGCAGAATAAAGCCTATCAAGCTCTTAAATCCCTTCCACAGCTAAGCGAGGGGTTTAAGGATATTTTAATTAACCTCGGTTTCTCAGAAGAGTTAGTCCAAAAGAAAGTGGGAGGTGTGTGAAAAATGGATCAAAGCTTCAGAAAGACCACCCTTGGGAAATCTCTGATGGATATCTGGGCAACGGAACCTTACTTCAGGTCTATAGCTTACTTTTCAATGGAAATAGGTCTTGACCCGAAGATCCCAACCTATGCAGGAGGACTTGGAATATTAGCAGGAGATACACTTAAGTCAGCTGCGGATATGAACATTCCGATGGTTGGAGTAACACTGCTTCACAGGAAAGGTTACTTTAGACAGGAGATAGATAAAAACGGATTACAGCGAGAGCTCCCTGAGGTATGGCATCCCGAGGAAAGGCTTCATCTTTTGCCGAACGAAGTCAGCGTAACGATAGAAGGAAGAGTGGTTCGAATAAGGGCTTGGGAGTATACTATAGTGGGAGCCACAGGATACAAGGTTCCAGTATACTTCTTAGATACCGACTATGAAGCTAATCATCCAGATGACAGAAAGCTTTCATGGTATCTTTATGGCGGTGACTTACGCTACCGCCTATGTCAAGAGTTAATATTAGGCGTAGGGGGATTGAGAATGCTAAGAGATTTAGGATATAACAATATAAAGACGTTTCACTTAAATGAAGGGCATGCAGCATTCATAACCCTAGAACTCTTAAGAGAACAAGGATATGAGGATTATAACAAGATAAGAGAAAAGTGTGTCTTTACAACCCACACGCCTGTAGCTGCTGGACATGACATCTTCACTTACGATCTGATAGACAAGGTTATGAAGCCACCCTTCCCAGATCACTTAAAGAACATGGTTGGAGGTGAGGGAGTTGTAATGTCAGACCTTGCCTTTAAGTATAGCAGATATGTAAACGCCGTGAGCGAAAAGCACAAAGAGGTTACAAAAAAGTTATTTAACGTCGAAAATGTGGATTACATAACGAACGGAATACATGCCTCCACCTGGGTGTGCCCAGGGATGAAGAACCTCTTCTCAAGGTATATAAGGGGATGGGAAAATGACCCAACCAGATTGGTGAGGGCTTTTTCAATCCCCGATGAAGAACTTTGGAAGGCTCATCAAGCTGCAAAGCTAAAGCTATTCGCGCATGTCCTTGAAAACACCGGAGTAGAGCTGGACCCGGATATTCTCACAATAGGAATAGCAAGACGCGCCACAGCGTACAAGAGGTTAGACCTCATATTTAGCGATGTAAAGAGGCTTGTAAACATATGTGCTGGTAAGGTTCAATTCATATTCGCGGGGAAGGCTCACCCTCAGGATGAGGATGGGAAAAAGATAATACAGAAGATAATAAAGATGGCCTCAGAGCTCTCCGGAGCTATTAAGATTGTATTTCTGGAGAACTACAACATGGATCTAGCAGCTCTGCTTACGGCAGGGGTGGATGTCTGGCTTAATACCCCCAAGAGGCCACTTGAAGCTTGCGGAACAAGTGGGATGAAAGCAGCGGTAAATGGCGTTTTAAACTTTAGCGTTCTCGATGGTTGGTGGATAGAGGGGTGCAGAGAGGGATTCACCGGTTGGGCCATAGGCCCCTCACCAAACGAGGTAGACCTCATAGGATACGACGAAACCTTAGATGCCGAGAGTCTGTACGAGAAGTTAGAGAACGAAGTGATTCCCACCTACTATGAGAAAAGGGATAGATGGATTCAGATGATGAAATATTCCATCGCACTCAATGGTTCCTACTTTAACACACATAGAATGTTAAGAGAATATGTAGAAAGAGCCTATGGAAGACCAAAGCTGGTATCGGAAAGCTTTGGATTATAAGGGGTAAGCCTTTATGAGAATCATCTTAGGTGTTCACGCCCATCAACCCGTAGGGAATCCTGATGAAATTATAGAGAAGGCCTTCAACACCTGCTACATACCCTTCCTAGAAACTCTCTTGGAATACCCAAACGTCAAGATGGCCTTTCACATAGGAGGATATTTATTAGAGTGGGCCGTTGAGAAAAAAAACTTCTTCATAGAGCTGTTAAGGGACCTCATCAAAAGTGGAAGAGCCGAAATACTGGGTGGAGGGTTTTACGAACCCATACTCTCCTCCATACCTAAGAGAGACGCGATAGGTCAAGTTAGGGCTTTCTCAAGCTTCCTAAGAGAGCTATTCGGTGAAGAACCAAAGGGAGCGTGGGTAACCGAGAGAGTTTGGGAATCGTGCCTTCCAGAAATCTTAAGCGAGGCGGGGATAAAATATGCCTTCTTAGACGATTATCACTTCCTCTGCGCTGGCTTTGACGAAGATGGTCTAAACGGTTATTTCTGCACCGAGCACAATGGATACAAACTATTTCTATTTCCTACTAGCCAAAAGCTAAGATATTATATCCCCTTTAAGAAGGTCGAAATGGTACTAGAGCTGCTAAGCTCAATAAAGGGAGTAGGAATAATATTTGATGATTATGAGAAGTTCGGGCTATGGCCGGAGACCTACGAATGGGTATATGATCGAGGATGGCTCAGGAGCTTCTTTAAATTAATCCAAGAAGGGGTCATTCAAAGCTTCTTACCATCAGAGTACATAGAGAAAAATAACCCCTTAGGCTTAGCTTATCTCCCAACAGCGAGCTATTTCGAAATGGGGGAATGGTCCTTACCTTCAAGCAAGGCTCTTCAGTTTAGGGAGCTCGTCTCCTTTCTCGAAGAGAAAGAAAGTTTTCAAAAATATAAGAACTTCATAAGAGGTGGCATATGGAAAGGCTTTCTCACCAAGTACCCAGAGTCAAACTATATGCATAAGAAGATGTACCTAATAAGCAAGCTCGTAGAGGATATGCCAGAAGGAGAGCTTAAGGAAAGGGCGCGAAAACACCTTTACAAAGGTCAGTGCAACGATGCTTACTGGCACGGAATATTTGGAGGCATATACTTCCCACACCTTAGAAGAAGCATCTTTAAGGAGCTATCTAAAGCGGAAAGATTAGCGCTGGGGGAAAGAAAGCTTAAGATAATCGAAGACATAGATATGGATGGTTCAAAGGAAGTTTACCTTTCCACACAGAACATAACATGCACAATCAAACCGTCATTAGGTGGCTCTATAAGAGAGATCTCCTTCCATCCCTGTGAACATAACTTGGTTGATACCCTATCAAGAAGAAGAGAGCACTATCATATGCTTAAAGAGATAGAAAGTGAAAAAGGAAAAGATATAGCGCAAGATAGCATAGCCACTATACATGAAAGGATATACAAGATTGAGGCCGAAGAGCTAGTATTCGATGAGCATGAACGCTCCTTTGGTTATGAAGAGATAAGCTTCGATAACGGTAAAAGCTGGATAAACCTGATCAATGAGAGGTTTGAAATAGTTGAGGATAACGAAACCGCTTTCGAGGTCGAGTTTAAAAAGACCTTCCCTAACTTAGGAAAGATAGATCTTAAAAAAAGGATAGTATTGCTTGACAACGGATTAAAAATAATATATCTTTTTGATGGAGACCCTTCCCCAAGACTAAAGATGCTTTTTAATATAAAACTAACATCCATAGAGAGTAATTACGCCCTTCTTAAGTTTAGTGAGAGATCTTTTCATCTAGGAGAAAACTTAGCAATTCAAGGAGAAAGCTTTGAGATAGAGGACAAGATTTCTTCACTAAAGATCCTTGTGAGCGCAGATTTCCCATTCCAAGCAAAGCTAAGCCCGATTTATACCCTATCCCAGAGCGAAAATGGGTTCGATAGAATATATCAAGCGACGGAAATAGCCATAAGTCCCTTAGAAGATAAAAATGATTTAACGATTCACGTCAAATTAACCAAAGCTTAAGGAGGGAAAGCATGAAAAAAGGTTATTTTCATCTAGTTTTACATGGCCATGTACCCTACGTATTAAATCATGGAACATGGCCACATGGTGAGGTTTGGCTAGAGGAGACCACATGGGAAACCTATATTCCTCTGCTGGAACTAATATCCGAGATTAAAAATCTGAACTATCCCTTAAAGATAACGATCAATCTAACCCCTATACTCCTTGAGCAGATATCTTCACCCAAGTTTCTCAAGAAGCTCGAAGGCTACATAGAAGATCAGATAAGATACGCTTGTAAGGAAGAAAAGGAATATAGAAGCAAAGATCCAATACGCTCCAGCTTGGCCAAACACTGGATAAATCTATACAATAGGAGGATGAGCTTCCTAAACAGCATCGGTGGAGACCTAGTAGGAGCCTTTAGATCCTTTGCGGAAGATGGATTCATAGAGGTTCTTTCGTGCTCCGCTACACACGGCTATCTCCCGTTATTGAGGTTCGACGAGTGTGTGGAAACCCAAGTGAAGGTTGGTCTATCGGTTTCAAATCGCCACTTCAAGGGAATAAAGATAAAGGGGTTCTGGCTACCTGAATGCGCTTATAGAGCCTCTTATGAATGGACTCCCCCCTTAGGAGGCGAACCCTATCTTAGAAAGGGACTTGAGATGATCCTCAATGAAAATGGTATAAGCTTCTCTTACACTGACCATCATCTCTTGACGGGGCAGAAGAAGGTTGGATCCTTAGAGTACCCCTATGGCAATAGAGTATGGGGAGAAAGGGAAGAAATAGCGGAAGATCAGGATCATATTAGGGAAGTTGTCTCTTTAAAGCCCTATTATTGTGTATCTCCAGGTAAGGAAAACGGAATAATCTTTTTCATAAGGGATCCCATAGGCACTTCAAGGGTATGGAGTCGAGATATGGGCTTTCCTGGAAATGGAAGGTATCTTGAATTCCATAAGCGAGCCTTCCCCGGAGGACACAGGTTCTGGAGAGTCACTGATAGAAAGCTTGGACTAGATGCAAAGGAGTATTACGATCCAGATAAGGCCATGGAGGCTGTAAGAGAGCATGCCAAGACCTTTGTCAATATGCTCGAGGAGAGGACCGAAAAGATCTGCTCAAAATTCAACTTCACTCCCCTATTCGCCGAGGTTTTCGATGCGGAACTCTTCGGGCACTGGTGGCACGAAGGGATCCATTGGTTAAAGGAGGTCTTCAGCTTAATAGGCTCCTCAAGCTTAATAACCTCGGCTCTTGGAAGAGACCTTCTTAAGGCTTATGAGAGGATAGATATAACTCACCTTTGGGAGGGATCCTGGGGAGCGGGGGGAGACCACAGGATATGGTTTAACAACGAAACCAAATGGATGTGGGAAAAGATATATGAATGTGAGGATAAGATGGTTCATGAGCTATCGATAATGGAACCCAAAAACGAATTACACTACGCGATCCTAAAGCAAGCTGGCATTGAGCTTCTCTTACTTGAATCTTCAGATTGGGAGTTTCTTTACACCACATGGCAGGCTAGAGACTACGCGGAACAAAGGTTTGAAAGGCACTATAGGTTGTTCATCAAAGCTTATGAATTAGCCAAATCCATAGATTCGGGATTAACTCCCTCAAGTCAAGATTTAAGGGAGATCGAATGTATCATCCAGGATGATAACGTATTCCAGGAGGTGGACCACAGGCTCTGGAGACCAAAGCCTCGATAAAGATATTACATATTTCGCCTGAGGTCCATCCATTGAATAAAGTCGGTGGCCTTGGTGACGTGGCACTGGAGCTACCCAAGGCCTTGATAAAAGAGGGAAAAGCAGATGCTATAGTGATTACCCCTTTAAATGAACTAGCTAGCGAAAACATAAGGAGAAACGGCCTTTCCGTGAGAAGGATCCAGGATTTCTGCGTACCCCTAGAATGGAAATGCTATAAGCTCTCTATTTATGAGTTATCTTGGGAGGAAAGACTTAAGATATACCTAATAGAAGGAGAAGATATTGAGAAAAGCCCACCCTATCCCGAACGAGGAAATCCTCTTTATGATATAACTTTCCCTCTCTTCTGCTTAGGATGCATAGAAAGCTTAAGAAGAAAGCTATTAGCCTGGGAACCTGACATAATTCACATTCACGACTGGGCTACCTGCTTCGTGCCCATCTTCGGTAGATTCCACAAGTTCTATAGAAACATTAAACTTCCTCCTATCGTCCTCTCTATACATAACATAGCTCATCAGGGAATCTACGAGACCGATGTGATAGAAAGATGGCATCTCTCCTCTGAGAGCTTTAGCATAAACTACCTTGAGTACTGGGGAAAGGTCAACCTCCTTAAAGGTGGGATCCAACTCTCAGACGCATTGATAACCGTGAGTACCTCCTATGCAGAAGAAATACAGGAAGCGGAACTGGGATTTGGCCTTGACGGTGTAGTCAGAGCTAATAAGCATAAGCTTTTTGGTATAACGAACGGCATAGATCAAGAGAGATGGGATCCATCCAAGGATGAAGAGATACCCTTTAGATATTCTCGCGATAACCTCGAGGGTAAAGAGAAATGCAAGGAGCGGTTAATTCAGGAGCTTTCCCTCGAAAGGGATATCAGAAAGCCGCTTATAAGCATGATCTCAAGGATAGTCTCGCAGAAGGGCTTCGACATACTCATACCCATAATACCGGAGATATTAAGCCTGGGGTGCCAGCTTGTAATACTTGGAAGTGGAGACCCAAAGATAACATCCACGTTGAAAACCATGGAAGGGAAATTCCCATCTTCTTACCGCTTCATAGATCGCTTTGATGAGCCTCTATCAAGAAGGGTCTACGCAGGGTCTGACTTCCTTCTCATGCCATCTCTATTTGAGCCTTGTGGTATATCTCAGATGATAGCCTTAAGGTATGGAACACTCCCCATAGCGAGGAGCACGGGAGGTCTTAAAGATACCATAAAGGATATAAGCGATGGAGGCTGGGGATTCCTCTTCAAGGGCTATAGCTCTGAGGAGCTTTTGCAATCCATTAGAAGAGCCATAGAGCTTTACAAGAACAAACAGGAGGCTTTCAAAGAAGCCATAAAGAGAGCGATGGCATTAGATTTCTCTTGGGAAAGTAGGATAGATTTATACTTGAAGGTTTATGAGAAGATTTTAGGAGGAGGGATTAACCCTTGATATACGGGGACTATGGAAGGGTTTTGGCCATGGTTTTAGCCGGTGGGAAAGGAACAAGGCTCTATCCTTTGACTAGATATAGGACGAAGCCCGCTGTATTCTTCGCAGCCAAGTATAGAATCGTGGACTTCGCTCTATCCAATTTGGTGAACTCGGGCTTCTTTTCAATATATGTATTGGTTCAATTTAAGAGCCAGTCACTTAACGAACATATATTAAGAGGATGGCAACTAGGAGGAGCACTTCGAGACAGAGATATATTTATAACGACGGTACCACCTCAGATGTGGACTGGAGAGCACTGGTATAAGGGAACAGCTGACGCCATATATCAGAACATTCATCTAATAACTACCTTCGATGCGGACAGGATAATAATACTCGCTGCAGACCATGTCTACAAGATAGATATAAGACAGTTCCTTGAGTTTCACCTTAAGAAGGGGGCAGACATCACCATATGTGCTACCGTTGTCCCAAAGGAAGAGGCTAAATCGTTCGGCGTCATTCAAGTGGACGAAAAGAATAGGGTCATAGGATTTTTCGAAAAGGTTCCAGACCCCCCTGAGATACCCAATAAAGAAGGGTTCTGCTTAGCCTCTATGGGAAACTATATATTTGAGCGGGAAGTTATAGAAGAGCTACTTCTTGAGGATGCTCATGACCCCTCAAGCTCTCATGACTTCGGTAAGGATATATTCCCAAAGGCTTATAAGAAATACAAGGTGTTCGCTTACGACTTCACAACCAATAAGCTTCCCGGAAACGACCGCCCTTACTGGAGAGATGTGGGAACAATACAATCCTATTGGACAGCCCATATGGACATTCTTAATCCCAATCCAGATTTAAATCTTTATAACTCCCAGTGGCCAATAAGAACGGTGAGCTACGGAGACCCTCCAGCCTACATATACCCCGCAGATGGATACAAACCACTCGTTTTAGAAACTCTACAAGCTGAAGGAAGCAGAATATTAGGAGCAACGGTAATAAGGTCGGTTCTCGGAAGAAACTGCATAATCAACCCAGGAGCCATCGTTGAGGAGTGCATAATAGGTAAGATGGCAATAATAGGTGAAAAATGCAAGCTTAAAAGGGTGATAGTGGACTCAAACGTATATATACCACCGGGAACCGTAATAGGCTACGACCCTGAGGCCGATTCAAAACGATTTTACCTAGACGAAAGTGGTATAGTTGTCGTTCCAATGCCATCTATCTTCCTGAGATCAGAGAGAAAGTATTACAGCTATGGATGGGAAGAAGTAGCTATATAGGTAAGGGAAAAAGATGAAGGGGAAACGCATTATCCTAGAGATGCTCAGGGAGTATGAAGTGAAACATGTCTTTGGACTACCCGGAGAAACCTCCATATCCCTTTATACCGAATGGCTCAACTTCCCAGAGATAAAACATATCTTAACGAGGGACGAAAGAAGCGCCTGTTTCATGGCAGATGGCTATGCTAAGGTAAGCTTTAAGCCCGGGATATGTGAAGCGCCGAGCGTTGGAGCAACCCACATAATCCCGGGGATCGCCGAAGCTTATAAGTCCTCAACGCCCATTATAGCCTTCACCACCGATGTCCCGCTGAACACCGAACGAAAAAACATGCTCACGGGGTTTGAGCAAACACCCCTTTTTGACTCGATAACAAAAGATAGTTTAACCGCTTTAAGCGCATCAGATCTTCCCTTCATAATAAGGAGAGCCTTTAGACTGGCAACCACCGGAAGACCGGGACCAGTTCACGTTAGAATCCCTATGAGCGTGCTTGAAAATGATGCCACTAACACAGACCTAAGAGCTCAAAGGGAGTTCTCAAAGTACCCTGGGCACAGACCTTGTGCTGAAGTAAGAGATATCGAAAGAGCCCTTGACCTTCTTTTAAAAAGCGAAAAACCCTTAATTATATGTGGTCAAGGGGTCCTTTTCTCTCAAGCGTGGAAAGAAGTGGAAACTTTTGCAGAAATGCTGGGAATCCCCGTCGGAACAACGATCTCCGGAAAGGGAAGCTTTTCCGAAAGACACCCTCTATCCATCGGTGTGATAGGTAACCGGGGAGGAACTCCCCTATCGAACAAAGTTGTTGAAGAAGCAGATGTAATATTTTTCATAGGCTGCAACACCGATTACGTGGCTACAGACGGATGGACGCTTCCAAGCGTTGACTCTGATAAAAAGCTGATACATCTTGATATAAGCGAGATCGAGGTATCGAACAACTACATAACAGATGTCGTACTCATAGGCGACGCTAAGTCTTCACTAAAGGTTATGATAGATATATTAAGGACGAAGGAGAAGCACTTCAACGACTATACGAAGAATCCAAGGGTCCTCTCCCTCATTAAGAGCTTCAAAGAATATAGCGAAAGTCTGAAGGAAATATCTAAGCTTCAGGGAAACAAAAGATTAAACCCACTATCCATCATAGAGGTAATGAACGAGACCTTAGAGGAGGATTACATAGCCGCTATAGACCCTGGGACAAGCGCAATATACACATCGGCTTTCTTCAAGGTTAAAAAAGCTGGAAGAAAAACCCTCTTCAACTTCTCCTTAGGAGCACTAGGATATGCTATACCAGCCTCTATAGGAGCTTACTATGCCAGACCAGATATACCTATACTTGCTCTTACCGGTGATGGAAGCCTAGGCTTCACTTTAGGAGAGTTAGAGACGATCGTAAGAAACAATGTTAACGTGAAGATATTCCTCTTCAGGAACGACAGCTTTGGTTGGATAAAGGCAACCATGAAGCTCATTTATGAATCTCAAAGCTTCTCCACAGAGTTTAAGAGTATAGAATACTACAAGATAGCCGAAGCCTTCGGCATAGAATCCTATAAGGTCGATGGGGTTAAGGAATTTAAACTTTTACTTGAAAAATGCTTAAAGAAAAAAGCCCCCTGCTTTATAGAATTAGACGTTCCGTCCGAAGACGAACTCGTTCCACCTGTCCCATCCTGGATAAGAAAAGCCCAGGATAAGGGATTGAACTATGTAGTATAATATTTTGTTGTGAAAAATGTCATCGTCCTAACAGCAACCATAGGTCCGCTAGTTTGCTCCATATTTTCATGGTATTTCCTATTTCCCATCTATCTTAAAGAGATAGGGGCTTCTGATAGAACAATTAACGTTCTCTATTTCATTTTCAACCTCACCTTCTACATAGCTCAGGTCCTAGGAGGAATATTAAGTGACAAGTTTGGTAGAAAGCCTATAGTTGTTGGAACAACGCTACTTTACGCCCTTTCAGGTTATGGAATAATCTACTCCAAGGATTGGCTAAGCGCCTCTTTATTTTACGCAGTAGCTCCGTTTTCGAGCTCAATCCAGGCTCCAGCCATATACGCGTTAACCTTTGAATCACAAAACGCAAGGGGATTAGCCTTTGGAATGACGAGCTTCTCATACAACTTGGGGTTGGCGTTGGGACCGCTTTTAGGTGCTCTACTCTTTGAGAAGATAGGCATTAGCGGACTTTTAAAGATATACTCTATAACAGCTCTAGTAGTGGGAATAATACGCTGGTTGTTCTTAGAAGAGACCTTAAAAGCGAAGGAAGTGGATCCAAAGCATATACGTATCAACCTTGACAGGAAAAAGACATTGACCTTCATCGGGGGAAGCTTCTTCTTCCTGAGCCTCTCATTAACCATAAATGGCCCTTATATATCTCTCTTTCAGAAAGAGATCCTAAATTATTCCCAGAAAGAGATAAACCTTGTTTTCACCCAAATGGGGATAGCTTGCGCCATAGCTTCCCTAATTTTCGGTAAAATGGCAGATCATATGGATTCAGCCAAAGCTTGGGCGGTAACCTCCCTACTTCACCCATTATTACTACTCGGATGGGTAATGATAAAGGGATCTTTAATTCTGCTTGTAGGATCTGCGATCTTCGCTGAAATGGCATATATAGCCTATCCAATATTCGTAAGTAGCATATTTGAAGAAAGCATCAGAGCAAAAGGTCTTGGGATGTTTGGCTTCGTAACTGGTAGCATCGGCTCACTTTCTCCGTTGCTACTAAATATCTTCGAGGGTCAAAACCTAAACATACCCTTTATACTGGCAACCATATTTGGATTAATGAGCTTTTCTGTTATAATAAAGCTAGGAGGTGATAGAAATGAGCATAAACAAAAGTAAAAAAATTGCTTTATTCTCACTATTTAGTGCACTTGTGTGTGTAGCCACGCTCATTCACATCCCTATCCCTGGATATAGGATATACTTCAACTTGGGAGAGGGTGTCATTTACACTATAGCTTTGCTCTTCGGGGGCATCGCAGGAGGGATAGCAGGAGGACTTGGTTCAGCCTTAGCAGACATAATTCTCGGATACCCCTTATGGGCGCCATTCACGCTGATAATTAAGGGAATCGAAGGATTCCTCGTCGGAAGAATAGGACAGAAGAACAGAACTCTAGCTTTAATAGTAGGGGCTAGCGTTATGATATCCGGCTATAGCTTAAGCGCTGGCTTTCTTTACGGATTGGGAGCTATGCCTGTGGAAGCTATCACAGATGTGATTCAATGTTCAGTGGGAGTACTCGTAGCTATTCCTCTGGTTAAGGTATTGCAAAGAAACGTTATAGAGGAAGAGGCTAAGCTACGAAACAGGTAAGCTAAGAATCGTCAACTATAATGCCTATAACCTTATGACCATCTAAGTAAACCGAAAACCTCCCTTTATATACCCTTAAAGCTGGGTGTTTTCCACTTTCATACTCATGTGATTCAAACCAGGATTTGTTAAAGACATTACCATCAACTCCTAAGAAAACCGGAAGATAAAGTATTCCATCCACATCAAGGTCAGCAAAGAAGTGCGTACCGTAAGAAAGTTCAGGAGTTAACCCTTTTTCGAGTATTCCTACCTCAACTATAACGCCGCAATTCGATATCTCACTGTATTCCACAGGAACCCCTTGAACAGGATTGGTGCTCCCCCACCTACCAGGGCCTACCAATATGAATTTCTCCCCCGCGAGAGCCTTGTTTACCCTTCCTATTTCACGAGCCAAGCTATATGGATCGAACTTCCTCATGTATTCCCAAGGATCCACATAAACTATATAGCGGATATTCTTCAGAACACCATTCGTCAACATTCTGTTCCCCTTAAGTATTATTCTTTCATCAGAAATATCCTTGGGAACAGCTACAGGCCTATAAGATTCATAGCTAGAAAGGGGGCGCAACTGAACTAAAGCAAAGAAGTTTTCTTGAGGCTCCGAAGCAAACTCTATATCGACTGGAACCCCCATCTCTCTTTCGAAGAGCCTGAAGAGGAAGCCTATCAGTCTGAAAAAGTTGGGATAAGCTCTCGGAAAATCATTGAAGGTGAAAATTATCTTACCATCATTATAGTGAGAAAAAGGAACTATGATTTCCGAATCAAAGGAAAACAGACTAGCCAGCTTATCAAAATTGGAATGATATCTTATAAGATCTTTCCTATTGTTTATGTTATAGGATCTGAACTCACCTGTTTCAAGATCGAGAAGATCGAAGCTTTCTTGAGAGTATCTCATAATCTCGTAAGCATTGTTCCCCTCTGGTCTAAGAGCTAGATTGGTAAGAGAGAAAATGCGAGCGTAATTTCTTCCAGTGCACCTCGTCCCTAAACCAAAAACAATTCGAACGACACCATCCTCTATACGGATTCTCTCTGTCCAGCGTCTGTAATTGCGGGAAAAACCAACACCAGCAATCTCTGGATAGAACTCTTTTCCTCTAACCCTACCTATAAGCTGCTGAATTATCACTCCCATCTTCTCACCCGTTAGAGAACGCTTCCTCCTATACTCCTGAGCAGGAGGTCCATAGGTGCTCGCGTAAACCTTCTTTATAGCGGAGGTGAGCTCTCTTACCCTATCGTCTACGCTCCCTCGATTAGACACAAATAGAGTCAGGTATTTTCCAGCGAAAGAATACTTAAGGCTATCCTCAAGAAGGGAAGATGACCTAACAGCCAAGGGGTAATCCATCTCGCAAACCCATCTTCTCAAGTCCTCAACAACAAATTCGGGTAAGGAGCCCCTCGTGAAGGCTTCCCTAATCTCCTCCCAATCACCCTTCTCTATAACCTCTTCCAAAGCATTAAGCTTTATAAACTCATCAAAGACCTCAGTAGTTACAAATCTACTTGGAGGGATATAAACAGGCCATGGCGGTATCTCCTCTAGGTTCTCAAGAACCTTTTTGGCGAAAAGCAACCCCTTAGCCTTGCCACCTATATGTCCCTCACCTAGAAGATGAGATCTATCTTCTATCATATCCCTCGGATCGAAACTCATGTACTCCTTTATCTTAACCCCGTTAAACACACTTACCACTCCCTTAATTGTTAAAGCTAAATAGAGGAGGCGGTATTCTTCCACCCCTCATTATAAAAGCATCAACTCTGCCACTATCAACCCCTATTATAGGGGCTTCCCCCATAAGCCCTCCCCAGTGGGCTTTATCACCAACCTTCTTACCCGGGACCGGAACCAGCCTCACTGCAGTGGTCTTAGAGTTAAAGACGCCTATAGCCATCTCATCAGCTATAATGCAAGCTATAACCTCAATAGGGGTATCACCAGGAATGGCTATCATATCAAGACCAACGGAGCAAACGCAGGTCATCGCCTTAAGCTTGCCTATGTTTATGCTCCCCTCCAGAGCGCACCTTGCCATTTCAGCATCCTCACTCACAGGAATGAAGGCCCCACTTAACCCCCCCACCGAGGAAGAAGCCATAACCCCACCTTTTTTGACCGCATCGTTAAGGAGAGCCAAAGCAGCGATCGTCCCAGGCAATCCGCATCTCTCTATCCCCATAGCCTCTATGATTTCCGCTACACTATCACCAGGATTGGGTGTAGGAGCCAAGGAAAGATCAACTATACCAAAAGTAACTCCCAGTCTCCTTGCTATCTCCTTACCCAGTAACTCCCCAGCAGCTGTTATCTTGAAAGCGGCCCTCTTTATCTCATTGGCTAAGTTTCTAAAATCCATGCCCCTCAAATCCTCCACCACGGCTCGTATAACCCCTGGACCGCTCACCCCGACGTTAATCGTCGTCTCTCCCTCCTGAACTCCATGAAAGGCTCCAGCCATAAAGGGGTTATCAGACGGAGCATTAGCGAAAACGACAAACTTGGTTGCCCCTATACCATCTCTAGAGGAAGTTAATTCCGCTGATCTCTTTATAACCTTAGCGCAGAGTAAAACAGCATCTATATTTATACCAGCCTTTGTAGATGCCACATTGACGAAGGAACAAACCTTCTCAGTTGAAGATAAAACATAGGGAATAACAGATATCAGCCTCTCTTCCCAAGGGGTCATGCCCTTCTCAACCAAAGCACCATACCCTCCTATGAAGTCCACCTTAACCTCGTTAGCGGCGAGCTCAAGAACTCTACCAAGCTCCACAAAAGCCCCCTCATCAAACCCCGCGCTTACCAAGGATATAGGCGTCAGGGAGATCCTAGCGTTAACTATGGGAATACCATATTCTTCCTCTACTTCTCTAACCACGTCAACGAATTTAGATGCAACCTTAACTATCTTATTATAGACCCGCTCCATGACCTCCTTAGGGTCACGTCCGCAGCAATCCAAGAGAGAGATGCCAAGCGTAATCGTCCTTATGTCTAACTTTTCCTTCCTAACCATCTCTATGGTCTCCATTATCTCGTTCAAGGAAACGAATCCCCTCTTCATGTTATCACCTCATACCCTATGCATAGCTCTAAAGATCTCCTCGCGCTGAAGCCAAACCTCCACACCCAACTCCTTACCACGTTCCTCCAACGCTTTCTTAAACTCAGAAAAGCTACAGGGCAACTGAGATACATTAACTATCATGGCCATGACAAATATTCCCTGCATTATGGTTTGACTTATGTCCTCAATGTTAACGTTATATTGAGCAAGCAAACTTGATATTCCAGCCACTATCCCTACCCTATCTACTCCCATGACCGTTATAACCGCCCTAGACAATTATCCCTGCCCCCCTTCAGATAAGGTGCAATCCCTCTATAAGCTGAAAAACATCTTTAATCTCCTTCTCCAGATCTACCTCTAAAATGGCGATACGCGCATCCTCATAGCCATATCTCGCTGAAAATAGAGATATAAGCTTGTCTCCGAAGATCTTATGCCCCTTATACCCAACAAATTGATGCCCCCTTACCATGACCTTCGCCTTCACAGTCTCAAGAAATAGATCGAGCTCCTCTTCAGAAAAGCCCCTGGTTTCTCCACCCCTCGGCATGTAGTCATCATCCAAGGGATCATTCCACAGGAGCTGAAACTCTTCCTTACCTTCGGCAATCTGCTTAAGCGTAATTGGTGGGACCGTTGCTCCACCGTGAACCATTATAAGTTTACCAGGAACGTAAGCGGCTAAGGGTAAAATGTCGTATATCTCCAAAAGCTTAGAGTAAAACTCTTGACTATCGGGACCAAGTTTCCAATAGAGCTCGGAGAGAAAGCCATAAAATCTATTCATCTCTATGCTTTCATGATTCCCCCTAAGGAGAACGAGTCTTTTCCCTAAACGCAACTTTAGCTCAAAGAGCTCCTCAAAGACCTCTAACCCTTCCGTCCCCCGATCAGCGTAATCCCCCAAAAAGACGATAAAATCCCTATCTTCCTTAAATCTATCAGATAAGAAGCTTAAGATCTCCTGTAAGGAATCCTGTTCCCCGTGAAGGTCACCTATTATGAAGAGCTTCCCCTTCGGAGGAAGAACCGCTAACCTGCCAAATATCGTGACGTCGTTTACATCAAGAGATAGGTTCTCCGGCGGTAGAGACTCTTCTAATAAAAGCTCCTTTACGCTTTCAAGCAACTTCCTTAAGTTCTCCAACTACGCTACCCCTCCCGAATTTATCCTGCCACCTTCCGCATCTATCCCCCCAACAGGCTAAGGGTTCTGACCCCCTATAGATGACGACAACCTCGCACCCGTTGGGACAATGGCTGCATTCGAAGGACTTGCTTGTAAACCTATCCTCAACTATCCTAAACCCCCTGAAAGATGTCTTTATTCCCTCTTCTTCTACATACCTCTTGACCAAGATAGCCATACCAAGGGCACCCATAACGTGGAAATACTTAGGAACATAAACGGGAAAACCTATTTCCTTCTCAAAGGCCTTTCTTATACCAAGGTTCGCTGCAACCCCTCCCTGAAAGACATAAGGCGGTTTAAGGTCTTTTCCTTTAGCCACATTTGCGAGATAGTTTCTAACAAGAGCCTCACACAATCCAGCTATTATATCCTCTATGGAATACCCCATCTGCTGTTTGTGAATCATATCCGATTCAGCGAAGACCGTGCACCTACCAGCTATTCTGACGGGATTTTTGCTTTTCAGAGCATACTCACCAAAACGCTCTATTTCTATTCCCAACCTTTGAGCCTGATGATCAAGAAAAGAGCCCGTCCCAGCAGCGCAGATGGTGTTCATAGCGAAGTCCACAACCACTCCTTCACGTATGATGATTATCTTAGAGTCTTGACCGCCTATCTCGAAAACGGTCTTCACATCTGGAAGCTCATGAATAGCAGCAACAGCATGAGCGGTTATCTCATTCTTAACGAGATCAGCGCCACTTACAACGCTTGCAAGGAATCGAGCACTACCCGTGGTTCCAACCCCACATACCTCCGCATTCCCTATATCTTTCTCCACCATCCTCAGTCCCTCTAAAAGAGCAGCTATAGGTCTTCCAGCCGTCCTAAGGTAAACCGCAGAGAGAACCTCATAACTATCTGACATGGCTACCAACTTTGTGCTAACAGAACCTATATCTATCCCTAGATAAACCCTCATATCACTGCCCTCCCTTTCCTCCATCTAACCAAATCGGTAAAGGCCTCAAGACGAGTAACAAGCCCCGCCTCTGCCGTATGTTCATCTACCACTATCCTCATTAAAGGTTTTTCGAACTTCTTCGCCTCCAGCTCTATGAGACTACCCACCCAAGCATCGGTCCCGCAGGAGAAGGAAGACACATGAATCATCCCATCGATCTCTGGCTTACGAAGCAATTTGAAAGCCGCCCCCACTACTTTATTGCTTTGAGACCAAAATAGGGGTTTCCAAAGATACCTTAAAGCTTCCTCTATCTCCTTATCGTCCATCATCTCAGGGGTAACTACGTTGAAGCCCATGTTAACGAGCTTTTTTAATAGTGAGTGACTCACGTAGTCATCGTAAATTATATAAGGATAGCCTACGACAGCTATGATCGGAAGAGCCTCATCCTTTCTCTTCAAGGTGAAGCTTGGCTCAGATCCCCCTAAAACCCAAGCCCTGGCCTCATCTGGCAAAAACCCATCCCGCTGAAGCTCCTTTACCTTCTTCGAAGCTAAGCGAGCCCTTCTATAAGCCCTAAGAACCCTTAAGAAGCCCACCCGAAGCTCCCTTCCAACTTTAGAATAAAAGGATAGCCTTCGCTCAAAGCTTCCAAGATAGGCGTTTAACGATAAGACATTGGGAATGAAAACCCTAAACAGGTCTGGCAAACCCCTAAATTTCGGACAAAGGGTTATCCTTTTATACTTATCCATGTTCATAAGCCTTGGAGCAAATATGCAATCCACTCTATCCTTAAGATACATGGCATGCCCAATCGATAGCTTCAAGGATATGCAAGCTTCATTAACCCCCTCCTTAACCCCCTCATCCAATATCAACTTGTTAGTGGGAGGAGAGATCTCCACACTATGACCAAGATCCTCCAAGAAAACCTTCCATTCGGTTAAAAGAGGCTCATAATACAAGCCCCTCGGGATACCAAACTTCAAGCAGCCATTCTCCTCCTCATCCTCAAAAGGTCAATGAAGGCCTCTATGCGAGTTATAAGCCCAGCCTCACCCGTGAACTCATCAAAGGATAAGCTTAAGATGGGAAAGTCCAACTCACGACCAACCCTCTCAAGTATACCTCGAGCTACAACCTCAGGCATACAAGAGAAAGGAAGGATATGAACAACTCCATCGAAACCCCTTTCCTTAAACATAACGGTGTGGGCAACGCTTTCCCTACCATGTCCTCCAACGAACTCATTTAAGAAGGGTTTAGAATACTTAACTATATCATCCTTACCCTTCCAGCCAACCATCTGCTTTAAGGGAAATGGTAGACCAGGAAAGACGTTATATTCGATGAACTCCGTAGTCCAAACTGACCTCTCAATCTCAACCCCACGCTCGTTAAGCAATCTCTCCGTATTGAGATTGGAAAAGGGCTCCAATATCGTGTATATCTCCCCTACTATTCCAACCTTCAAAACATCACCCCTATCGTCAGGTATGGCTTCTATGCTATCCTTAGCCTCCTTATATATAGCATCTACTTCATCTAAATCCATGGAAAGGTTAATTTTTCTTATAGCCTCATTAAATAGGTCTTCAACCTTGGAAATATCCTTCACCCATGCACGCTTTTTAAGTATTAAGGCCTCAAGATCCTCAACCTTCTTTAACTTTCTCCAGGCAAGCTTAAAACCCTTCGTAAGCCTAAGGATGAACTCCCTCCAAGATAGCTCCCCCTTCCACTTCAAAACTATATCCCATACTTTCTTCATATTTCCATAGGGCTTTATAGGAGGATCAAGCAAGATAAAATCAAAATCAAACCCCAACTCCTCCTTTAGTATCTTCTCATACATCACGCCATAAAAACCATACCTACAGGGGCCTATCCCCCCAGCTGTTATTATAGTATCAACCTTTCCGGTTGAAAGAGCCTCTATCAAGCTTCCCAAGGTTATCTTAAATGGAAAGCAGGCAAACTCCGGAGCATATTTAACACCAAGATCTATAGTCCTTTTCGTTATAGGGGGAGGCTCGACGAACTCGTGTCCTAGAGCGTCGAAAACAGCTCTAAAACCTATATAACTATAACCCATACGTGGAAGGGTTATCCTCCTCATGCTAAATGCATCTCCTTAAACCTCGAGAAGATAATATTGACTTTATTAAGAAGGTTCTCAAGATTAAAACATTCCTCAAGATCATCATGGGTCAAAAGGGAGCTCACCTCTGGATCACTAAGCAGAGCTTCTTTAAACTCCTTCCCCTCCTTCCAAGAAAGCTTAGAGACCCTCTGAACTAGGTCATAGGCTTTATCCCTGGGGACCCCCTTCGAAAGAAGCTTCGTTAAGACCTCACTTGAGAAAATTAACCCCTTCGTCAAGTTAAGATTCTCTCTCATCTTCTCAGGATGAACCTCAAGGTCCTCAACTATCCTTTTAAGTAGGTTTATCATATAAAACAATACGCTCGTAGTTTGAGGTAGGGAAAACCTCTCAAAGGATGAATGAGATATGTCTCTCTCATGCCACAGGGCGATATTCTCGAAAGAAGGAGACAAAAAGCCCCTTAAAAAGCGAGCAAGCCCACATATTCTCTCACAGGATACAGGATTCCTCTTATGAGGCATCGCTGAAGATCCCCTCTGCCCTTCATAGAAAGGCTCGTAGGCCTCTCCAACCTCGGTTCTCTGAAGGTGTCTTATCTCAAGGGCAACCCTCTCACAGAAAGCGCCAAAAAGCGCTAATACCGATGATAAGAAGGCATATCTGTCTCGAGGGATTACCTGAGTAGAAACAGGCTCCACCTTGAGCCCCAGCGAACTACAAACGTACTCCTCCACACGAGGATCAAGCATGGAGTAAGTTCCAACCGCACCCCTAATCTTACCATAGGATATCTCCTCCTCAGCGAGCTCAAGCCTCCTAATATTTCTTAAAAGCTCACTATAAAAGCCCAAGAACTTTAACCCAAAGGTTATGGGCTCAGCATGAACCCCATGAGTCCTACCCACCTGAAGCGTGTATTTGAACTCTAAAGCTTTTTCAAAAAGAACCCCCCCTAAATCTTCAGCCTTAAGCTTTATCTGATGGAGAGCTTCCCTTAAAAGCAAAGCGTTCGCAGTATCTATAACATCGGAGGAGGTTAGTCCATAGTGAAGATATGGGGAAAGCTCTTCCCCTATGCTCTCCTCAACGCATTTAATAAAGGCTATGACATCATGCTTGTAAAGCTCCTCGAGCTCCTCTATGCGCTTTACATTGAAGGAAGCTCGCTCTCTCATCCTCTCTGGAATATCGCTTGGAAAAACGCCTATCTTCGCCCACCCTTCTACGACGAGAAGCTCTATCTCAAGCCATTTACTGAACTTATTTTCTTCAGACCATATCCTTTCCATCTCTGGGAGAAAATATCTTTTTATAATCTTACAACCCTCCCTTCGTAAAAGCCTATCTCCTTCAAATCTATATCTTCACTCAAAAATAACAAATCGGGCTTCAGAAAGGCAACGACCTCACCTAAAGCCCCCTTAAAGGGGAAAACGTAGTCAACGACATCTATATGCGAAAGCGCCTCCGCTTCCCCCCTCGCTCCCTTAACGGCAAGGGCCAAAACCCCACAACCCTCCTTGACCTTAACCAACGATCTAACTATATCTATTATATCTCTTTTCTCCTTAAAAACCACGAGAGCCCTCAACCCACTAAAGCTCTCAAATATGCTCTTTAGCGCCCACCTCGTAGTGAGCTTAGCCGTGGGGGGAAATCTCCCCCTAACTTCCTCAAGATACTTGCTCCTTATCTTACTGAATATAGCGTGATATTCCTCGCTTCTGTAATCGGGATAAGTATAATCGAAGGGGATAAAATGCCCATCCCTAAACCTCAAGGTGACTTCAGCATAAATTCCCTTCCCTAAGTATATCCTATGGGCCTGATCCTTAGTTGTGGCTAGGACTAACTTTCCCCCTTCTATATAGCCTGGGTCAAGGTTCACTTTCCTTTTTTCCCCCTCTATCCTGTTAGTAATCCTTTTTATCTCTACTATCTGATCTGGAGAGACGAGCGGAGAAAAGGATAAAAAGACCCTCTTTAAGGGAAAACCTAGCTCATCCTCATAGTAGTTCGTCCACTTAAACTCTATCTCCTCACTCTCGTAATCTATGATGCCAAACTCAGCTATAAGAGTATCTCTTATTGACTCTAAGTTCTCCCTTTCCTTATAAAGCACGCCTATAAAAAGCTTAACCGGAGAAGGTGCGTACTCCACCCCCAAGGCTAACTTGCCCCCCTTAAACCGAACCTCTTAATCTTATATTGAAGGGTTTGACGAGGGATGCCAAGCATCTTAGCCGCCTTGGTTATATTACCACCGCATAGAGATAAAACGCTGCTTATAAGCTCCCGCTCCTTCTTCTCCAAAGCGGCTTTAAGCGAAAACCCTTCTCCTAAGACATCTTCGAGAGAGCTCTCCCCACTTATAACTTTCTCCACAAACCTAGAAAGATCCCTAAAGTTTTCCTTGAACTCCATTAACCGAATACGATCGAAAAACCCTCTTTCACTTAACTTCTCTCCAAAGCGCAACTTCAAAAAGCTCTCAACCTCATCCCACCTCTCAGAGATCGGTGGAAGGTATATCACAGCTCTAAAGAGAGACCCTGAAAGGCCCGGGAAAAGACCCACAGGAAGTCTTGAGGTAACAACGCTTCTCCTACAACTTATCAACTCAACTATCCTTTCCTTTTCAGAAGGATCGAAGGATTCGAGATTCTCAACGAATAAGACCCCATCATCTAACTTTTTTGGGAGTACCCCATCTATAAATACGATTCTTTCCCCTCCCAATATATTCATACCCAAGAGCGTTTTCCCCACACCCGGCGGTCCCCAGATGAAGACGCTTCCCTCCTTAATGGCCTTAACTCCCTCAGTTAAAGCCTCTCGGGAAAGTTTCCCAAGCTCTAACCACCTCTCGACCTCAGAGGTATCCCTAAATGGCTCATTCACGACTATCTCCATCGCCCCAATGACAACGTTATTAACAACTATAGGCACAGCCCACCTTGTCAAACACAGCCTTCTTCCTCCCACATCCCCAAAGGCTTTATCCTTAAAGGCTTCTTCTCCTTTCTCTAAGCTTACATATATGGGAAAGCTCCTCCAAGACTCACCAAAAAGCTCTTCAGCATGCTTCCCCCTCGCGGAAGAAAAGCCAAAAATTCGTTCAAAAGAGGAGTTACAATATATCACCTTTCCCAATTTATCTACACACCAAAACCCTTCGTGGATAAAGTTAAAGATCCTCTCAAAAGATCTCTGAAAAGCAGCGAGCTTGATAGCCCTAGACAAAATTCTATCTATCTCGGTAACATCCTCCCAAAAAAAGGCTCCTCCACTTAATCGATTTCCATCATAGAAAGGAATAAGCGAACCACTCCACTTTCTACCATCCCATAATAGCTCCAAGCTCTGCGACTGACCTTTGTCAAAGCTCCTCATCCTTTTCATATGTTCTTCCTTAACCTCGTTATTTTCGAGCATTCTCTTAAATAGAGCATTGAAATATATAAAATCTCCCTTATCGTTAAACAAACCTATAGCGTAAGGTAGTCTATCTAAAAAGGAAGCGAAAAAAGACACAGGCAAGACCTTTTTACCACCAAAAGCCTCTAATAGGTCTCCACCATTCCAAAAATCGTACAACTCCCCGCTTTCAGTTAGAACAGGTATCTTAACATCCCTTCTGTCAACAATCCCAGGCAAAAAAACCTTAACTTCATCAGGGTTATCAAGAAAGGAAGAAACAAAATCCTCCGTTAACAACCTATCTATGTCCTTTAGGTCTCCACCAGTTAGGCTAACAAGCCTGCTCTTTAAAAGAACCCCCTTAAGCTCCCCACTTCCATTGACAACGGGAATAAAATCAACCATGAACCTATAAAATAACCTCAAAAGATTACGCAGCGTAAGCTTTTCCACCCCTACCCCTCCATATATGCCGAATTTTAGGCACATAACAATTATAACACTTTTGTCAAAGAGGTTGAAAAGTGACTTTCGTCCCCTAGCCCTCTCTCTTTAGATCCTCAAGCTCCTTTCTAAGAATGGCGATTTGTGACTCTAAAGCACTTATCATGGCTTCAAGTTGAGCTATTCTAACCGCTTTCCAATCAAAAGGGGGCTCCCAACCGAAGAAGAAACTCTTAAAGAAGGGGAAACCGCCGTACCATCCACCTAAGTGGAAGAACGCCTTCCAAAAGGCACCCGTATCCGGCTCCCATCTTTTAAGCTCACCTCTCTTGAACCTCTCTATAGCTTCCCTAACCGTTGTTCCTTTAATCCTAAAAAGCTCCACCCCGCTAAATCTAAACATCTGAAATACCCAAGGGTCGAAACCGTCGCTTATAACAGCATTTACCCCCCTACTTATAAGAGTCTGGGCCGTCTGAACGCCAAAACCCTTAGGTATGCCAAAAGCAGGATTTATCAGCGCCTCATATGACTCATCCTCAAGCTTGTAAATTATAAAGTAGGGAGCCCTATCGAAGTCTAAAGCTACGGGGGAATCCAATCCCTCTCCCATAGAGCTTAAAGCTACCTTCAAACCTATATCACCCCCAATTCTATAGATACCCTATTCCTCCTCCAAGCCATGCTTAGGAGACCAAGAGGAGCATCCATCCGTTCCCTTCACAGAGACCTCCTTAAGCCTACAGGTCCCATATCCTAGACCTAAACTCTCCTCCCCCCAGGGAACATCTTCAGGAACGAAGTACTTACAGGTAGCACATCTTCTTTTCCTAACCATCCTAAGACGACCTCCCTCCAAAGAGCTTGCACAGAAGATTTTACCATCATAAATAATACTGCAAAAGATGTTAGCATATAAAGAGGTAAATTGGTATAATTAGGTTAAAGCGCTTTTAAAAAGGAGGGAGATGAAAATGGAAGAGAGAGAAACGCTTGAAAAACTCACACCATTAGAAGAAAGTAAACCTTTGGAAAGAGAAACAAAAACCCTGGTTATTAAAGCACTTAAGGAGATACTACCAACAGATGAATTTAGAGAGCTGATCCAAGAAACCCTTAGACCTTCGATAGAATACAGGCTATTGAGGGATGAATTTACCTTGCTCTCCGCAAGGCTTGAGGCGAGCTTTGAAGGATTCCGTAGGGAGATAAGCGCTTTGGCCAGCGAAATGAAAGCAGATTACAGAACTTTAAGGGAGGAGGTCTTAAGTTCCTCCAAGGAAGCCATAGAAGGCATCAAAACTACCATGGACTCCCTTCGAAGAAGCGGAGAAGAGATGAAAGAAAAGGTAGAGAAGAGCTTTAAGGAGATGGAAGAAACCTTCTCTAGAATATCCCAGAGAATAGAGGTAGAGATCAATGAAACCCTCGAAAGGATAGACCTTAAAACCCCATTAGATGATATCAAAAGGAGCCTAGAGCAGTTCAAGAAGGAAGCAATATCTTCCATAGAAGAGGAGCTAAAGAAAGTACAGAACTTGATCGGAGAATCTCAAAAAAGCCTAAGAGAGTTAGAGATGAGGATGATGGAAAAGCTAGACGAGAAAATCAGTTACATGGAAAACAGCCTTAGGGAGAGTCTAGGTAAGCAGGAAAGCCTTGTCTCCCAACTCAAGAAAGAGCTCGAATCTCAAAAGATCGATATTCAAACCTCCTTAAGAGAGAATGCGGAAAAGATAGCCGAACATATAAATATGCTCGATCCCAAAATAAGCGGACTTGAAAGTAGATTAGCTGGCATAAGCTCAAAAGCAACCTTAAATCTCTTACTTCTTATCGCAGCTTGCGGAGGAATAGCCCTCGTGATATCTAGACTTTTGGGAGGGTAAAGATAAGATCAAGAAGATTCCAATATATAAACTTAAAGCACCTACTATAAAGGGAGCAACTGACCCAAAGAGGTCCTGAGCCCCTCCAGAGATGACGGGACCAAGGGACATACCTATGCTGTTAGCTACCTGAAGCACAGACATGCTTAAGGCCATACCACGCTCCCTTCCAGTTTCGGTCATTATAGCTGCTAAAGCGGGATATCCTGCACCGGCAAATATTCCTAAAAGCACCACTGTGAGAAGTAGAAAGCAACGACTGATGATCAATGGAATAGTGATAAGCAAAACACCATAGATAAAGTTGGTTAAGATTATAATTTTCCCTTTGGAAAGACGATCTGCAAGCTTTCCAAAGGGACCTTGAACCAACGCAGTAATACTAAGAAAGAACCCAACCATCATTCCTATTTCATCGTAATCTATACCTTTCGAGTTAGCCATTAACGGAAAGAAAGTCATCAAGATAGATCTGCTTAGGTCCATCGCAAATCCAACGAAGAAGAAGCTAAAATAAAATCGGTTTAAAAATATTATTTTAAAGGCACCTAAAAGATCGGTCTTACCTCTTAAAGACCTGTTGGAAGAGACAGAAGAGGGTAAAAGAAAAACAGCAAGCAAAAGCGCTATCAACGTGAATGAGGCCATGCCAATGAAAGCAGAGTCTATTCCCCACCTTTTGACCAAAACGCCGCTTATAAGTGGACCTCCACCCAGACCAAGGAAGAAAAAGGTATTAGCTATCCCCATATACGTCCCTTCTTTGCCCGAAGGAGCTAACTCTCCTGCGTAAGCCATCGCAAGAGGAACTATCATAGCCGAACCCAAACCTTGAAAAGCCCTCACCCATATTAACTTAATGAGGCTATCAGCATATATATATAAAATCGAGGAGATAAGATATACAAAAAGCCCTAAAATTATAAATTTCTTCTTTCCAAGCCTATCAGCTATGCTTCCTATGAAAAGAACTCCTATAAGCCTAGAAATAGATAAAGCGGAAAAAACGAAACCTACCTCTATTCCCATAGCTCCGAACTTGGCAGCATAGATAGGCAACACAGGTACAACTACTCCAACACCCAAAACCGCTATAAATATGAGGAAAGATAAAACGACCATGGCTTGCTATATTATAATACTCATTGTAGAATAAAAGCAAGAAAAGGGAGGTGAAAAAGCTATCTGGGAAATAAAGGATGAAGTTAGAAGCGCGTTAGAATCTGGGGAAGCAGTAGTAGCTTTAGAATCTAATCTCATAGCGCACGGTTTCCCCTATCCGCGAAACGTGGAAATCGCGCTCCTCGCAGAGAAAGTGATAAGAGAGCATGGAGCCATACCAGCAACTATAGCTATAATAAAGGGTAATATAAAGGTCGGCCTCACAGAAGAGGAGATCCAGATCTTGGGAAACAGGAAAAACACCCCTAAGGCCGGGGTAAGAGATATTCCAGTCGCTATAGCTCGAAGGGAAAACGGTGCCTTAACGAGTGGTGGAACGCTGTGGTGCGCAAGAAAGGTTGGAATAGAAGTCCTTGCAACTGGTGGCATAGGTGGTGTTCACAGGAATATAGATCAAAGCCTTGATATATCCAATGATATAACGGTATTGGCAGAAGGTCCAGGTATCGTTGTATGCTCAGGCCCAAAGGCGATCCTTAACCTCGAAGCGACCCTTGAGCTACTCGAAACCTTGGGAGTCATTGTCGTGGGTTATAAAACAGATGAGCTTCCTGCCTTCTACTTCAGAAACAGTGGCGTAAAGCTTGACGTCAGCGTTGACTCTCCAGGAGAGATAGCTCAGATATATAAAATGGTTAAGCTGCTAGGTATAAATAAGAGCGTTCTCGTCACCAATCCTCCTCCAAAGGAATCATGGAACAAAAGCGAATTCGAGCCTCTCTTGAAGGAAGCAATCGACGAAGCGAGAAAGCTTAACATAAAGGGAAAGGCCTTAACTCCATATCTTTTGGGCAAGCTTGCCCAAATAAGCAAGGGCAAAAGCGTCGAAGCCAATGCAAGCATAATCCTATCTAACGCAGCCTTGGCTGCTAAAATAGCGATAAAGATTAAAGAGGAAAGATGAAAAGCGTAGAACTAAAGGTATATGGCGTAGTTCAGGGGGTAGGCTTCAGACCTTACGTGTCGAAGCTCGCCAATTCCCTCTCTATAGGAGGATGGGTTAAAAACACAAGTGAGTGCGTAGAGATAAGGTTAATCGGCGAAGAGAAAGAAATCAACGCTTTTATAAGCAACCTTAAGCTTTCTCCACCTCCTCTCTCAAGAGTGGTAAAGATAGAAAAGGTTAGAGAAGAAAATTATGAAGGGGAGAAACCTTCTTTCATTATACTCAAAAGCGAAAAAAAGGCGAATTCTGCCAGGGATAACCTCTGGATTCCTCCTGATGTTGGAACATGTGATGACTGCTTAAAAGAGATCTTCAACGATAAAGATAGGAGATATCGCTACCCCTTCACAAATTGTACGAATTGCGGTCCTCGCTTCACTATAATACTTGACCTTCCCTACGATAGGGAAAAAACTACGATGAAGATCTTTAAGATGTGCGAAAGATGCGAGAAGGAGTACAACGATATCAACGATAGGAGGTTTCATGCTCAGCCAAATGCCTGCCCTGAATGCGGCCCCGAGTTAAGACTACTTGATAACCGCGGAAATAAGATCGACGGAGACCCCATAGAAAAAACGATAAAACTCCTTAAAGAGGGGAAGATAGTTGCTATAAAGGGTATTGGCGGTTTCCACTTAGCGGTAGATGCCTTAAACGAAAGGGCTATAAATGAGCTTAGAAGAAGGAAAAATAGACCACATAAGCCCTTCGCACTTATGGCATTTAACATAGACAGAATCAGTCAATTCGCTAAGGTTAATCAAGGTGAAAGGGAACTCCTTCTAAGCCCTATAAGGCCAATAGTTCTTTTAAGAAAGAGAGAGAGCTCTAACCTTCCCGAGAACATAGCCCCCAATAACAAATATGTTGGCTTTATGTTACCCTATACCCCCTTACACTACCTAATAACCGAGCCTTTCCAGGCGCTTGTGATGACAAGCGGTAACCTCTCAGACGAACCGATAATCTACGAAAATGAGCAGGCTCTCCTAAAGCTTAAAAACATAGCTGACTTCTTCCTGATTCATAACAGAGAGATATATACTCCTTGCGATGACTCTATAGTTATCAACGGTATGGTTACAAGGAGAGCGCGAGGGTATACCCCTTTGCCTTTGGTTGGAGAAGAAGAGTTCCCAGAGATACTCGCTTGCGGAGGAGAAGAGAAATCCTCTTTCGCCTTAAGCAGGAAAAATACCATCATCTTAAGCCAATATATAGGAGACCTAAAGGATCTAGAGACCTTAGAAAGATATGAGCTCCTTATAGAGAGATTCAAAAGCCTTTTCAGCTTAAACCCCAGACACGTGGTTTGCGACCTTCACCCCCTTTACCTTTCAACGAGATATGCGGAGGCAACCGGCTTACCTATCCTAAAAGTCCAGCATCACCACGCTCATATGACGAGTTGCATGTGGGAAAATGGCATAAGCGATAAGGTCATAGGAATCGTGCTCGATGGAACCGGATATGGTATAGACGAAACCATATGGGGAGGAGAGATATTTATAGGAGACTATCTTGAATTCAAAAGAGTGGCTCATTTAAGGCCGATTCCCTTGCCCGGGGGAGAAAAAGCGATAAGGGAGCCCTGGAGAATCGCCTTAGCTTACCTAAGAGAGATAGGTAAGGAAGATTTAATTATTGAGGAAAAGGCTAAGGAGATACTGAGGATGCTAAAGCTTGGGATAAACTCTCCACTATCTTCGGGGTGTGGGAGGCTTTTTGACGCCGTCTCCGCATTCCTAGGAATAAGAAAAAGTATATCCTACGAAGCCCAGGCAGCGATAGAGCTTGAGGGTGTAGCAAATGAAGATGAAAAGAGCGCTTATCCTGCAGAACTCCGGGAGGAAAAAGGGGAGATAATAATAGATTGGAAAAGAATGTGGGAGGAGCTCGTAAAGGATGTCATGCGAGGGACACCAGTTGAGATATGCTCTATGAAATTCCACAACTACATTGTCAATAGCATCTCTGAAGCGGTAGAAATCATAAGAGGGAAAACCCATATCGAAAAGGTCGTCTTAAGCGGTGGAGTATTCCAAAACCAAATAATTCTTCACAAAACTGTTGAAAGCTTGACTAAAAGAGGGCTCATGGTCTATCATCATAAAGAAGTTCCAACAAACGATCAGGGTATAGCTGTGGGGCAGCTTTTGATATGCGCGGAAAAGATAAGGAAAGGAGCTGTTTAGAATATGTGTCTCGCTGTACCACATAGAATAGTAAGAGTGGATGGAAACGAAGCTATCGCCGAGATAGGAAGTATTAAGAAGAAGGTCCGTTTGGACCTTCTTGAAGATGTAAGGATTGGGGATTATGTGCTGATCCATGCGGGCTTCGCGATAGAAAAGCTTAGCGTGGAAGAAGCAGAAGATATTCTTGACGCTTGGAAGGAGATCGAGGAAGCCCAAAATGAGGGATAGGAATGAGAGCTATACCTCTTAAGCTTATAGAGGACTTGAGGAATTTAAACGTCTCACGCCCTCTTCGGTTCATGGAGGTCTGTGGAACTCATACGGTAAACATATGCAGATTCGGGCTAAGGAGTATATTTCCCAAAAACGTCGAGCTAAGAAGCGGTCCTGGATGCCCCGTTTGCGTCACACCCGCTTCCGCTATAAAGATAGGCGTTGATCTGGCATTGAGCTTTGAGAAAACGATAGTGTTAACCTACGGAGATATGATGAAGGTTCCCGGGCCAACAATGACCCTCGCAGATGCAAAGGCTCGGGGAGGACGGATTTTAAGCGTATATAGCGTAGTTGAAGCCATCGACTTGGCAGAGAAGGAGAGAGATTTTAAGATAGTGTTCCTTGGGGTGGGGTTTGAAACCACAGCACCATCAAGCGCATGGGCGATAAAGGAAGCCAAGAGGAGGAATCTTAAAAATTTCTTCCTCGCCTCCTTTCATAAGCTTATACCCCCTGCTCTTGAAATTTTAGCCTCTGAGAGAACCTTAGATGGCTTTCTTTGCCCAGGGCACGTAAGCACCATAATAGGGTTAAAGCCTTACGAGGAGATATCGAAAAGACACAAAATACCATGTGTTATATCCGGATTCGAAGCGGAAGACATAATCATAGCGATGCTTAAGCTCATAGAGATGGCAGAGAAGAAAGAGTATATGGCCTTTAACGCTTACAAAAGAGCGGTTAAAGAAAAGGGTAATATTAAAGCCCAGGAGCTACTAAAAGAGGTCTTTGAGGAAGAAGACACTGAGTGGAGAGGGTTAGGTATAATCCCCAAAAGCGGCCTTAAGATAAAAGAAGAGTTCTCAGATTTTGATGCCAAAATAGCCTTCAAGATAAAAGATGAAAGCGTCAAGGATATCCCGGGGTGTAAGTGCGGAGAGGTCCTTAAAGGGCAGATATACCCCTACGAATGCCCCCTGTTTGGGAATTCTTGCACTCCGGAACAGCCTGTAGGCCCCTGTATGATATCAAGTGAGGGAAGCTGTGCAGCCTATTATAGATATGGAGGTTTAATAGAACCATGATCAAGCTGGATCACGGGAGCGGTGGAGAAAAAACAAGGGAGATAATTGAAAGGCTTTTTCTACCAGCCTTTAGAAATCCTATCTTGGAACGCTTAGAAGATAGCGGAAGGATGAATGGTCTTGCTTTAACGATAGATGGTTATACCGTGAAGCCGATCTTCTTCAGAGGTGGTGATATAGGAAAGCTATCCATCACCGGAACGGTAAACGACCTTGCTGTATCAGGAGCTAAGCCGAAGGCCATCGCCGTCTCCATAATAGTGGAAGATGGCTTCTCTGAAGAGAAGCTCGAGAGGATTATATCCTCTATGGCAAAGGTCTCAAGGGAGGTTAACGCTCCGATAATAACTGGAGATTTCAAGGTTGTTAATAAGGGTGAAGTTGACGAGATATTCATAATCACAAGCGGTTTGGGAGAGATATTTTACCCCCAGCTTGGAGCAGAATACGTATCCGCTGGAGATAAGATATTGGTCAGTGGCCCCTTAGGCGATCACTCTCTTGCTGTGATGGGAGAAAGATATGATGTAGAGCTACCTGAAGGCTTCGAAAGCGATTGCGCCCCAGTATTAGATCTCGTGGAGGCCATCACAAGGATAGGTGGCGTAAAGTGGATGAGAGACCCAACGCGGGGAGGCTTAGCAGCTACACTAAATGAGCTCGCTAAAGCCACGGGAAAGGAGATAATAATAGACGAAGAAGCTGTTCCATTCAGAAAAGAGGTACTCGACTTCTGCGAGATATTCGGCTTCGACCCCTATCACCTGGCTTCTGAGGGGAGATTCATCGCAGTAGTGGATAGAGAAATGGTGGATGAGGTCTTAAAGATCATTAAAAAGCACCCCGGAGGGGAACTCTTTAAGGTAATAGGAGAAATCAGCCAAAATGAGAAAAGCAGAGTAATAGTTAAGACTCGCTTTGGAGGGTTAAGGCTTCTTGATCCACCAAGAGGTGAGCTTCTACCAAGAATATGCTAAGGAAGGGAGGGATATCATGTATACCATATTGAAAAGTAAAGCATTAGCTCCAAACATTTACGAGTTCACCATAAGAGCTCCCCTTGTCGCCAAAAATGCAAAAGCTGGGCAATTCGTCATAGTGAGGATTCACGAGAAGGGAGAGCGCATTCCCTTAACCATAGCTGACTTCGACAAAAACGAGGGAACGATAACCATCGTATTTCAGGTGGTTGGTAAGACAACGCATGAGTTATCAACCTTGAAAGAAGGAGACAGCTTAAAAGATTTCGTAGGTCCCTTGGGAAACCCATCTGAAATAGAAAGGCTCGGTAGCGTTCTTGTGGTTGGCGGTGGAGTAGGAATAGCTCCCATATTCCCAATAGCTCGCGCGCTAAAGGAATCTGGAAACCATGTAATAGGTATAATAGGGGCAAGAAGCTCCGATCTCCTCTTTTGGGAAGATAAGGTTAAAGAGGTATGCGATGAACTTATAGTATGCACCGATGATGGAAGCAAGGGGGTTAAGGGGTTCGTAACCCAAGCGATGGAAATGGTATTCAAAGAGAAAAGCGATATAAAAAGATGCTGGGCCATAGGCCCCTTAATAATGATGAAGTTCGCCACCCAAGTTGCTAAGAAATACAATGTTCCCATAACCGTTTCCTTAAATCCGATAATGGTAGATGGAACAGGAATGTGCGGAGCTTGCAGATGTACTGTAGGGGGGAAAACCCTCTTCGCTTGCTCTCACGGACCGGAATTCGACGGCACACTCGTAGACTTCGATGAACTCATAAAGAGAGGAGAGAGGTTTAAAGAGGAAGAAAAAATAGCCTGGGAGCGCTACAAGAGCATGAAGGGGGGAGCTTAAAATGGCTAAGGTTAGAAAAACTAAAGTGCCGATGAAAGAGCAACCGGTTGAAGAGAGAATAAGGAACTTCAATGAGGTTCCCTTAGGTTATACACCAGAGGAAGCAATGGAAGAAGCAAGTAGGTGTTTAGGCTGTAAGGATGCCCCTTGCGTGAAGGGATGCCCCGTTGGGATAAATATTCCCAACTTTATAAAGGAAATCAAGGAAGGCAACTTCAAGAAAGCCATCGAGATAATAAAGCAAGACAACTCCCTCCCAGCTATATGCGGAAGGGTCTGTCCACAGGAAGATCAGTGCGAAAAGGAGTGTAGGCTTAACAAGATAGGGGAACCAGTAGCAATAGGAAGGCTTGAGCGATTTGTCGCTGATTGGGAAGCGGAACAAGGTATAGAGAGACCAAACCTACCACCTAAGAAGGGGATAAAGGTAGCGGTAATAGGCTCAGGTCCTGCAGGATTAACAGCAGCTGGAGAGTTAGCTAAGATGGGCTACGATGTAACCATATTTGAAGCCCTTCACGACACCGGCGGAGTATTAAGATACGGTATACCTGAGTTCCGCTTACCCAAGAGGATAATAGACCGGGAAGTGGAATATATAAAGATGCTAGGAGTTAAGATAGAGGTCAATGCTATAGTAGGGAAAACCATAACCATAGAGCAGATATGGAACGATGGCTTTCAAGCTATGTTTATAGGAACTGGTGCCGGCCTTCCTAAGTTCATGAACATCTCTGGAGAAAACCTAAACGGCATTTACTCTGCCAACGAGTTCTTGACAAGGGTAAACCTAATGAAGGCCTATCTCTTCCCAGAGTATGACACACCAATAAAGGTAGGGAAAAGGGTCGCGGTAATAGGCGGAGGCAACGTTGCGATGGATTCTGTAAGAACAGCGAAAAGATTAGGAGCAGAACAGGCGATGATCATATATAGGAGAACGGAGAAGGAGATGCCCGCTAGAATAGAGGAGATAGAAAGAGCAAAGGAGGAAGGCATAATATTCCACTTCTTAACCAACCCCGTCAGATATATAGGAGATGAAAAGGGCAACGTAGTAGCCGTGGAGTGCATAAGGATGGAGTTAGGTGAACCTGATGCAAGTGGAAGGAGAAGCCCCGTCCCCATACCGAACTCAGAGTTCACCATGGAGGTGGATACGGTTGTAGTCGCCATTGGAACAGGTCCCAATCCCGTCCTATTACAAGCCTTTCCGGAGTTAAAGCTTAATAAATGGGGGTATATAGAGGCTGACCCAGAAACCGGTGCCACTTCTGTTCCAGGAGTATATGCTGGAGGGGACATCGTAACAGGAGCTGCAACTGTGATATCAGCGATGGGGGCAGGCAAAAGATCTGCGAAGGCCATAGACGAATATCTCCAAAAAAAGTTAAAAGGGGGCATCTAGTAAATGCCCCCTTTTATTACCCTTAACGCTTTGAGCTCTGGTATAGCCTTCTTGCCTTCATCCTTCCGTACTTCTTTCTCTCCTTCATGCGCGGATCTCTCGTGAGGAAGCCTTCTTTCTTCAAAGCAGGCTTAATCTCTGGATCATACTGCAAAAGGGCGCGCGCTATGCCCAACCTTATAGCCCCTGCTTGACCAGAAAGCCCTCCACCTCTAACGTTAACATAGATATCGAACTCTCTCTCCTTACCTAACGCCTTCAAGGGCTCAAGAGCATGTATCCTCCAAGCTTCTCTTGGAAAGTATTCATCCAAGCTCTTCCCGTTGACTACTATGTTGCCCTCTCCTGGCTTCATCCAAACGCGAGCTATCGCAGTCTTTCTTCTTCCTGTCCCATAATAAATCCACTTGTTCTCCAAACCTTATCTCCCTCCTTATAGATCCAGTTCCAGAGGTTCGGGCTTTTGAGGCTGATGAGGGTGTTCCTCCCCCCGATAAACCTTAAGCTTCTTAAACATCTTCCTACCCAATCTGTTTTTCGGAAGCATTCCCCAAACGGTTCTCTCTATTATCCTTTCCGGAGCCTTTTGGAGCATCTTCTCATAGGTGGTCACCTTAAGGCCACCCGGATAACCCGAATAACTATAAAGCTCCTTCTTTGTGAGCTTCTGCCCCGTAAGCTTTATCTTCTCAGCGTTTATAACGATAACGTAATCGCCTGTATCAAGATGAGGCGTATATATAGCTTTATGTTTTCCCCTCAAGATATAAGCTATCTTCGCTGCCAATCTCCCCAAGGGCTTATCCGTAGCATCGATTATGAACCACCTTCTCTCTATCTCCTTCGGCCTAGGTATGTATGTTTTGTTTCCTAGCATCTTTATCTCCTCCCTAAAACATCTCTTTTCTTTTAGGCACGCTCCTAATTTTAATATACCCCCATCACTTTGTCAAGAAAGCAACGCTCCTTGTCCTACAAATACCCTGCCTTTTATCAAAAGAAAGATTTAAAGAGCTGACCAAAAACTTCAAGGTGAGGGCCTTGAAAAAAACAAGGAAAAGTTATATAATATAGATTGCGAGCCGGAGTGGTGGAATTGGAAGACACGCTGTCTTGAGGGGGCAGTGGGTTTTTCACCCGTGCGGGTTCAAATCCCGCCTCCGGCACCATAAGAAGGATTAAAAAGCCTCAGCCCTGTAGAAGGCTGAGGCTTTCAGTTTATATGGTAACTTCCTCACCCGGCCTCAAAAGAATCGGAGTGACCCCTAAGGCTTTAGCCCCATCAGCGAACTTCTCAGGATCTGCCTCAATCAATGGCCAGGTCTTATAGTGCATAGGAATCACCTTTTTGGGCTTTATGAGCTCAACCGCCTTCAAGGCATCATCTAAATCCATAGTAAAGTTTCCACCTATAGGAAGAAGGGCCAAGTCAATACCCTCGTCCCTAAGTAGCATCATGTCTGCTACAAGTCCCGTATCACCAGCATGATAAACCTTTTTCCCCTCAACGGTTATTAAGAACCCACAAGGGTTCCCACCATAAAGGAGCTTATCACCCTCAGCTATTCCAGAGCCATGAGAAGCTGGTACAAGCTTCACCTTACCAAATGAAAAGGAAGCTCTTCCACCAACGTGCATAGGGTGGACCTTAGCCCCTTTAGAGGCACAATAGTTAGCTAACTCAAAAACAGTTACTATCGTAGCTTTAGTCCTATTTGCTATATCTATGGCATCCCCTAGGTGATCACCGTGCCCGTGGGTTACGAAGATATAATTAACATCTTTGAAGTCCTCGGGTTTAGCCGTAGCTTGAGGGTTATTGGTCAAGAAGGGATCGATGAGAGCTTTAAGTCCCTCACCTTCAATATAAAACGCAGCATGCCCCAGAAATCTAACCTTCACCATCCAGCACACCCCCTCCTATATTACAAGTGGCAAGATTATCTTTATATATCTAAGCCCCTTAAGAGCATGATCATCTCTGCCCGAGAAAGCCGGTAGAAAGCGCCACTCAGAGTCACCATCAAACTTAACCATAACCAAGCTCCTCCTTAAAAGAAGCTTCTGCCACTCCTTAGCTCTTATAGCTACAGGATTCCAGTTAGGCAGGATAGTCTCATAGAAAAGCGGATAGCTACCAGGTTCAGCATCTACTATCATCCACTGCGTTAGTCCCCAAGCCAGCTTAATCATCTCTGGACTTAAGGAGTGTCTGTAGGGAATTATCTGAAAGCCACCCATCTCCCCCAAAGGAGAGGTTGATACACATATAACCCCAGGATGATTAGCTCTAACTCTCCCTACCCCAGTATATTCGCTTCCAAGAAACCTCCCAACACCCTCAACAGGCTTTATAACCTTACCCACAACCCTTTCCACGCCGCTTAAATGCACAGCAATTATTTTCCCACCTACTTTGTTCTCAAAGATTAGCTCCTCCACATCGCATCTATCTTTTAAAACTTTTATTTTGAGCTCCCTTGGAATTCCCTTGGATGGCTCACAGGAGACCTCACTTCCAACAAAGGGAGAGTACCCTCCCCCAAAAATGCTTTCCTGGGTACGAATATCAGTCAATATAGAGCTTCCCGGACTAGCCCCAGAAGAAACGACCCCTTTAGGAAGGATGCTCAAAAGTCCCTCTTCCTTAAGTATATGTATAGCGTTAACCGCGGAAGCGACAACTTCATTCACCCTCCCCCATTGAGACGCGGTGAAGGGAGATTTATTAAACTCAACGGCTGGAGCAACCACGCTACCGCACCTTATCCACTCTCCCGCTTCAAGGAGCTTGACCTCTCCCCCATTCCTGTTTTCAACATATATGACAAAGGACACAACGCCCAGCGCGTAACCTTGCATAAAAACAAGGAACGCTATCAGAGCCACCGCTAAACCACTAAAGTATAAACCCTTATCCATCCTCATAGGTTGACCTTCAAAACCCTCACTTCAGGGGCTGGAAAGTACTAATTATCGAGTTAAACGTATCTAAGAAGCGCTGATAGTCTTTAAGCGAAGCCTCCAAATTAAGCACGTAGGCTAAGTTCTTAGAAACGTAGTAGTATTGCTCAGCATACAGTGGAATCTGCTCACCTGTGGGACTACTTACATAAGCAGAAAAAACCCTTTTGATGAAATACCTTCCATTTATATTAAGCAAGTTCTCAGAGTACTTCCTATAACCGGGGAATCTAGATAGGGAGTTAGTCTCAACAGCAATAGCATATGCTTGGAGGGAATAACCCAACGGTATGTTTTCCACAATCACGGAAAAATCCGCAACTATTATACTGTTTTCAACATATACGCAATTAACATAAGGAACTCCAACAGGCACATTAGAATTAGCCATGGGATTATATGTCCAGCCAGGGGGAATGCCTATACTGAAGTACCCCTTCGGATCCGTATATGTAGTCCATGCTTGAAGCTCTGGCATAGGCTGAGGCGTTGGGGTGGGTTGAGGCGCTGGAGTGGGTTGAGGCGCTGGAACAGGTTGAGGCGTTGGAACAGGCTGCTGTGTCGGAGTTGGTTGTTGTGTTGAAGCCGGTTGGACAGCCATAAACCTAATGCTACCTACCACTCTCATGAGAAGGTCCCTAAAACGATCGAAGTCTTTTTCCTCCCCCAAAACCGCAATTATAAAAGCGCTATTTTTGCTCTTCCCAAAATAGAGTGCGATATTTCCTTTCTCTCCTTTATCAGTAGAGAAGTTGGAAAGCTCAGCCATTGCCTCCAGGTCATCCCCTAGCGTAACCTTACCACTATTCACCATGATAGGAGCAGAAGTAGCATCAACGTTTTCCTTTATCTCGCTTAACGCCTTTTTCTTCTCCTCCTCTAAGTTAGCATTAAGATCAAGCAAAGATATAAAAACTCCTATTCTCTCTTGACTAGAGGGCATCAAGCTCACAAAGCTATCTTCAATCTCCTCAACCTCCCATGTCGTAGGAACCTCCACCGAAACCCTACCCTTTAAGAGGGTCTTGGAGGTTAACTCCTGAGAAAATGCGAAAAAGCTCAATCCTAAAATAAAAATTAAAACCGCTATTATCTCTATTACCCTAAGCTTTCGAAACATACCTTAACCCTCCTCCCTTGGTACCCCTATATTAAAATTTTAGCATAAAACCCAAGGCTATAACAACTTAAAAAGTGATAAAATAAGATTAGAAAAGTTAAACCTTTCTTAAAGGAGGGAAGAGAGATGAAAAAGAAAGCGATATTGTATTTAGTGGCGGTCATCATTCTTATCGTTACCCCGCTTTCTCTAGCAAAGGTGAATATAAAGACTATAGCTGATGAGGTAATTATAGCGAGAGCAACACTCAAACCCTTGCCTCACATATCAGTTAGATACCCCGACTTCGATCCAGAAAAGGCTTACGCTGTTCAGAAACTAGTGGTAAACAGGTTAAAATCCTTACATAACGCGAAGGTCAGAGGATTTAAGGCTGCTTTTACAGATCCTGTAAGCCAAAAGAACTTCGGCATGAAGGAGCCTGCCTATGGAGTGCTTTTGGATTACATGATCCTTGAGGAAAGGAAACCAGACCTAGATGTAAAGGTAAGTAAAAGAGCCATAAAACCCATGATAGAGGTAGAAATAGGCTTCATACTTAAAAAGGATATAAACAATCCAATAAAGAACATAAATGAGCTTAAGGAATACATAAAATCTGGCTTCATAGCTATAGAGATACCCGATATTAGATTTGATCTTAAGGGATTAAAGGGAAGTGATCTTATAGCTGATGATGCAGGAACTTTCCTGGTAATCAAAGGTAAGGAATTTGATCCCTTTAAGGTCGACCTTGCGAAGGTCGAAGCGAAACTTTACTTTAATGGAAAGGTCGTGGCCCTAGGTTCGGGTAAGAATGTACTAGGAAACCCGTTGAATTCCTTACTATGGTTGGTTAATAAGGCTCTCTCCCAAGGGGAAACTCTAAAGAAAGGACATATAATAATAACCGGGACGATGACAAAGATGGTTCCGGCTAACCCTGGAAGCTACGTCGCTGTTTATGGAGATCTTGGAAGCTTGAAGTTCAACATTAAGTGAAAACGAAAAGAATATGGTGACCCCCTTTTTTAAAGGGGGTCACCATATTTAAAAATCCACCTTCATCCCATCAGAAGCAGCCTTCACATTTAAACCTGTGCTCTTAGAGAGCTCCTCGGCTATGAGCCAAGGCTTCTTAAGAAGCATCCCCCTTCCAAAATGGGTCAAAATAGCTAACTTGGGCTTAGCCAAAGATATTATATTAAAAGCATCATCTAAGGAAAGATGGTCTATATCCTCTCTTTTTCTATGAAGCGTTACACTTAGCACCATTATATCAGCCTTAAACCTTTCAGGAATTGAGCTAAAAAATCTAGTATCCATGATAAAAGACAAAGTCTGCTCGCCTGAAGATGAGAACCTGAAACCAAAGGTTTGAACACCATGATGAACAAGAGGTATAGCATCCACAACTATGCCGTCCAACTCGAAGCTACCCCCACTTATAACCTCTACCCCATTGAGATAGCCTCTGAGATACCTAAATATGACCCTATCCTCCCCCTCTAAGGCATCAAGGGGAGCGAATAAAACCCCTCTTGGAGAAAATCCTCCCTCTGTCATAGCTTCTATCATGGTATTTATATCGGCGCAATGATCAAGATGTCTGTGAGACAAAAAGATATAATCTAAGGTCATGGGATCAAGCTTAGGCTTACTCTCTACACACCTAACGAGACACCCCGGTCCCGGGTCAACGAGGATGTTTTTACCACCATAGTTCAACCATATACCGCCAGAAGCTCTCAACTGCTTAAAGACAACGAACCTTGAACCAGCGGTTCCCAAGAACTTTATCCATCCCATATCTACTCAGGCAAGTTCACCTCAAGGACTAGGTCAAGATTGCTCATAAACCAGTCCACTGTCCTCTTGATCCCTTCCTCTATGCTCACCTTAGGCTCCCAACCAAGAAGCTCTCGTGCAAGGTTTATGTTAGCCCATGTTTTAGGAACATCGGCAGGGTGGGGTGGAAGATAAACCCTCTTAGCTCTTTTGCCCATCCTATCCTCTATCAAGGATATAACGTAATTAAGCTTCACCGGCCTATCACTGCCCAGATTTATCCTCTGAAAACCCCTAAGTCTTAGAGCTCTAATGGTTCCACCAGCGATATCATCTACATAAGTAAAATCCCTTTCCTGATTTCCATCACCATAAACCGTTATATCCTTTCCCTCATAGATCAACCTCATAAATTTAAATATGCTCATGTCCGGCCTACCTGCTGGACCATAAACTGTGAAATAACGCAGGATAGTTATATCTAAATTATATAGATGGTGATAAGAGAATGCCCAGCACTCCGCACTCCTCTTAGAAGCAGCATAAGGAGAAAGGGGGCGATCCGCTTGAGCGTCCTCACAAAAAGGTAGCTCTTCTAAACCATAAACGCTCGAGGTAGACGCAAGAACGACCTTTCTAACTCCTGAGCGACGACAGGCTTCCAATATGTTTAAGTTACCAAGTTCATTGGTCCTAAGGTAAACCCAAGGATCCTCTAAACTTCTTCTTACACCAGCCCTCGCAGCTAGGTTTATAACAGCAGAAAAACGATTAGAGCTAAACAGTGAAACTACTTCCTCCCACTCACTTATGTCCATCTGCTTAAACTTAAAGCCCCTATGATCTAATAGCTTGGAAAGACGCCATCTCTTTATCCTAACATCATAACTATCATTTAGATCATCGATGCCGAAGACTTCAGCTCCGTCTTTTAAAAGAAGTTCCGTAACCTTACTACCTATAAATCCAGCACATCCGGTGACAAGTATCAAAGTTCCTTTCCTCCAATGGTCATATCTATAATTTTATCCATTTCCTTTTTCAATTCCTGAGGTAATCCTGGAATATCAACCTTCATGAACCCTCTAACTATGAGGGATTTAGCCTCATCCTCACTTAAGCCCCGGGCTTCAAGGTAAAGCAGCTCTTCCTCGCTCAACCTCCCCACAGCGGCTTCGTGGGAAAGCTCCACGTCATCTCGAAAGGCGGTAAGCTCAGGAATAGCACTTATCACTCCTCCATTCTCAAGCAGAACTCCATGGCACTCCACATGCCCTCTGCAGTTAGCACCCTTTCCCTCAAGGTTCGCACGAGCTATAACCTTTCCACCTGTGCTAACTGTCCTAGATATAGACTCGCCCCTTGAGTTTTCCCCCTCAAGGACAAGATGAGAACCTATATCTATAAAGGAGTTTTTAGGAGCATATATGATTGAATAGCTTCTCGCAGCTGCATTATTCTTAACTATCATCCTAGGAAAGGCCTTAATCTGCTTAACCTCTCTTAAGCTAACGTAATTGGAAACGTAGATTGCCCCCTCTTCAATGAGAGCGGCACTCTTAGGGAAGACCTCAACTTGAGGTGCCCAGGAGTGAAACATACTATAGCTTAAGAAGGCGTTTTTCTCAAGGAATATTTCAGTAACAGCGAAATGTGAACCCGAAGAAACATGAGTGGATGTAAAGCAACCGGTTACTAAGTGAACTTCTGCTCCTTCTTCAGCGATTATGACGTTATGAACTATTTGAGAAAAGGCCTCACTTCGCAATATATAACAAGCTTGAAGGGGAAGGATCACCCTTCTTCCCCTCTTAACCCTAGCGAATAGCCCCCTCAGCGGAGCTTCATTAACCCTCTTGGTTATTTCATCCTCATCAGGTGATATAAGCTTCCAGAAATACTTCTCCCTAACCTCTGGTAAACGCTCAAGCGCCTCCCCTATTGGCATAACTTCAAGGCCGCTCTCCCTAACCAAAGACAAAAGTATCTGATCATCGGTCATAGCGAAGCTTCCTGCCTTATCCTTACCCTCCAAGTCAAACCCTAAGCTCTTGGTCCTCTCGTCAGCTAACACGTCTCCTTGCATACTTCACACCCCTTATACCCCTGTTCTCTGATCGTCGTCAGAACATCCCAGGGATTCTTATCACAAACTAGCTTTCCATCTATAAGAACATGAGCCTTATCAACCTTAACGTAATCCAAGAGATACCCCGTATGAGAAACTATCAGCCCGCTTTTCTTATAACCCTTCGGATGCCTTTTCACACAATGTCCCCTCTCAAGAAGCCTATTTATAGCATCGCCTACCAAAGATATGCTTTCAAGGTCTACGCCAGACTCCGGTTCATCAAACATCACAAACTTTGGGTCCTGGGCAAAAAGCTGCAAAAGCTCAGACCTTTTTCTCTCACCTCCAGAAAACCCTTTATTCACCTCCCTTGAAATGTGATCCTCAAGCTTTAGGAAGGAATAAAGCTCGTTATCAAAACCATCTTTACCATCCGCTAAGATCTCCACTAAGTCCTTAAGCTTAATCCCCTTAACTGCAGGGGGAGATTGAAAAGCCATCCCAATTCCTAAACGAGCCCTATCCCAGATGGGAAGATCGTTTATAACTTTACCATCGAAAACTATCTCACCCTTAACCACCCTGCATTGAGGAGCCCCCATTATGGTCATAAGGAGTGTCGTCTTTCCACTCCCGTTAGGGCCAAAGAGGATGTGAACCTCTCCCTCTCCTATGGTCAAGTTAACGCCTTTAAGCAAAAGCTTACCCCCAACCTCAACCCAAAGATCCTTTACCTCAAGCATTCACATCACTCTCCCAAAGAGATTATATCATAGTGGAAGCAAGGCTTCCCAAACCATATATTATCAGCAGACTAAAGGTTACTCTCATCCAGAAAGGATTCGCAAGCAAAAGCAGTAAAATGAATGGTAAGAGACCTACAAAAATAAGCAAAACCTCACTCTGCCATCTAAACTTGAACAGAGATAAGATCTTCTCCCCCAAAGCCGAAAAGAACCCAGATAAGCCTATCACTGAGGGAATAAATATAAGACCAAGGGCAAAGGCCTTATAGTGATGAGGGATGAAAAAGAAAGGGAGAAAAAGAGACGTCCCCAGAAGAATCGTTAAAAAGGCCTTTCTCTTTAGAGAGCTCCTAACCCTAAAAACCAAACGAGGGTGAAGGAGAGACAGGATGAAAGCACCCAAACAAAGAAGGAAGCCTATCTCTCGTAAAGAAATAAGGAAAGGGGAAAAGCGAGGAGGAACGCGATAAGGAAGGAGCGGGGGATTAACCACCCCTTGGGGACCGGAAAATCCAAGAGCGGAGGACATATTAAGAATAAGAAAAAAACAAACGTAAGAAACAATGACAGAAAAGCAACTAAAACTTCCCTCCTTATTTTTTTCCTCTCTGTCAAAGCTTCCTTCCAAGGTAGCTTTATCTCCTTTTCGCTCTCCGACAAAACCTTCCATAGCACATATTCCTCCCAGATATCCGGAAAGTTCTCCTTAAGTCGCTTCGAGATAACCTCAGCCTCCTCTTTAGAGATCTTCCCTTCTTTTAGAATCTCAAACAGCCTTTCCGCTTCATCTCTTCTCATCGCTCATTACTTCCCTTAAAAACTTAAGCGCTCTACTTAGGCGCTTCCTTACCGCCTCAACGCTCATCTTAAGCTCCTCAGCTATCTCTTCATGCGACAACCCCTCTTTAAACCTTAGGTATATAATCGCTCGCGTATCTTTAGGAAGCTTGGAGAGCGCCTCCTTAAGGGCGCTCTCCAAGTCCAAATCCTCCTCAGAGGGCCCTTCTGAACTTAACCCTATCCCCTTATCCGAAAGATCCTCTACACTCAAAGTCTTTCTATCTTTCCTCTTCATACTTATAAAAGTGGTTAGAACTAAGCGCCTCAGCCAAGTCTTAAAGGAATATTCCGATTTGTAGGTCCCCAGTGAGTTGTAAAGCTTCCACAGGGCTTCCTGAAAGAGCTCTTCTGCCTCATCCTTAGATGAGCTTAAGGAAAAAACAAGAGCCTTTAAGAAACCATAGTGCCTGTAGACTAGGTATTCAAAATACTCATCCTTTTCCAAGGCCAATCTAACTATCTCTGTATCGCTTAGTTTATCTAAGCTTTCAAGCTTAGATAAGATTCCGCCTAAAGAAAAAACCAGATCCAAGATGTTTAAGGACCTCCTCTCGCCAAAACGCTCACGCTAAGCCTACCTCGAGGAGTATCTATCCATATCATAGCTCTCCTCAGGCCTACTGGCAGCAGAGATCCGTTAACCTCAGCCCTAAAGGAGCGAGCGCTCAAAGGCCCTATATAGGCCTCATAGGGATAGACCCTCAGCCATGGAGCTGTGTCCAAAATCCTAACCCTTACTGGATAGGGAGAGTTATTCCTGACCAAAAAGTTCCTAGCCTTGCGCGTCCCGTAACGAACGATGCCAAAATCAATATGCGTAGGAGCCACATGAATTCCTAAGTCTGGATAAGGATACCAACTAGGATGACGCTTAACCCTAACAGTAATGTCTAAAGCTCCCCAAGGGAAGTACAGCGTTAAAACTCCCTCCAAAACATCTTCTGGGAAGTAATCTATATATATGCTGATTGGAAGCCTATAGGAACCCACCGGGGGAATAGTAACGTAAGGATAGGACAACCTTATCCATGGGACACTAGATCTTATCCTAACCTGAATGGGATAAGGATAGGGATTATATAATATCACGTATTTCGTTCTCTCACCAGGACCTACCTCACCAAAATCAACAAGCGTATCCGAAACCCACCCACTAGGCCCTGGAGGGAAAGGTAGTCCTCCTCCCCCAGAAGATAGGACTCTAGCCGTCCAAGGTACGCGATACTCTCTACCATGAACATTGATCACTATTCTCCCGCTTTTCACCCCAGGAGATAGACCTTCAGCTCTAAAAGTAACATATAAGGGAAACTCTCTACCAGGAGCTACACTGAAGATTGTATGAGACAAGCTGATAAAAGGCGACCCCGGATTCACATTAACATGTAAGGGCAGCAATCCATCATTAGCAATAGAAAGCACTACTGTCTTAAATTCTCCCACGTTAACCCCTTCAAAGTTCAAGGAAAGCGGGCTAATTCTAATTCGAGCCGGGGGTTCAGGCGGAGGTAAAGAGCGAGGTAAGACCCTAGCTTCCCAAGGAACGTAGTAAATCCCCACCGCAGTGTTGATAACTATTCTTCCACTTCTTATGCCAGGTGTATCTGGCGCCCTGAAAACTACCCTCACATTAACCCTTTCCCCAGGATTTAGGTTAAAATTATTCCTATAGACCGTTATAAACGGAGAGTTCGGATTTATGCTAACCCAGGCGCGTATGCCTGCAAGGTTTTCTATGATAATGTGGTTCTCACGAGTCTCTCCAACGTAAATCTCCCTAAAGTTCATGAAGGTTGGATTGACCCTCATATGAGGAGGGGGAACGGAAAGGGCAGGCTCAGGAATAAAGGAAATTCCAACAAATGTCACGCTCAGTAAGAGAAACAAAATTTGCCTTACTCTCATCCTTCTCACCTCCTTTTAAGAAACTTCGTTTAAACCCATTATAGCACACCTAATAAAGGGGGGATAACTTAAACATGATAGTTAGGAAGGTAGACGAAATTGAAGCGCAGGAAATGAGCGAAGCCCAAAACGCAACTATCAAAATACTCATAGGAGAAAAGGAAGGAGCTCTGAACTTCATAATGCGTTATTTCTGCATCAATCCCAAGGGAAGCACCCCTTACCACTCCCATGACTGGGAGCACGAGATATTCATCCTTAAGGGGAAGGGCGTAATCCGTGGAGAAAACGCCCTATACACCGTAGAAGCGGGTAGCTTTGCGTATATACCACCTAACGAGAAGCACTCTTTTGAGAACCCCTTCGACGAACCATTGGAATTCCTATGCATAATACCAAAGTGGTGAGGGGTATATACCCCTCACCACGTGTGAGCCTTTAACGTCCTTTCCTCTCCTCGAAGAGCTTACTTTTTATCTCCCACAACTTTTTAGTCAGAACCGATGGGTCCACGTTATTCTTCGACAGATAGGCAAATGGATTCTCCTTAAATCCCTTAGCTACTTCCTCGATATCCTTGTTCAAAAGCTGTGACAAGGCTATAACCCTTAGCATCGACCTGGGCGGCATTGGGTATTTCTCAAAGACGCCTTGAAGCTTCTCCAAAGGTATACCTACGACCTTCGAAAGAATCTGAAGGTTCCTCTCATATGGAGCTTCTGGAAACCCATGTCCTCGAAAGCTCCACTCTTTGCCCATGTGAGTTCCATAAAACGGACACCCCATCCACGGTGAAGCTCCTGGAAAAGGATGCATTCTCCCACCATAGGGTGTCTCCCTCATCGGAGCTCCGGGCCCTCTCCATCCATAATAAGGAGATCCCCACCACCAATAGGCTAAAGCTACGCTTCCCACTCCCAATACCACCAAAGCTATAACGAGCGGAACGCTTATCTTCCTCAACTTAACACCACCTCCCACCTATATATACGCAGATGGAAGGTGATTTGTGACATTCCATTTAAAGATGAATTGGTCTATCAGCAACCCCCTCAAAGGCACCCAAAACCGCCTCGCTCAAAGTTGGATGAGGATGAATCGTTAAAGATAGATCTTCAGCTCTTAGACCAAACCTAACCGCTATAACTCCCTCCATAAGAAGCTCCGTAGCCATAGGTCCAACGGCTGAAAACCCAACTATTTTCCCATCTCCATCAGATATAACCTTAACGAAACCTTCTCTCTCCTCCATAGCCCTCGCCCTTCCATTAGCAGAGAAGGGGTATTTAAATACTTTATAGTCAGTGCCCTTAAGATCTTTTTCCCTTAAGCCCACAGCTCCCACCTCTGGATGGGAGAATATTACAGAGGGTATAGCAGTATAATCCATCTCCTTATCTACGCCGGCAATGTTATAAGCAGCGATCACCCCTTGCATCATGGCAAGATGAGCTAACATCACTCCTCCAACAACATCTCCAACCGCATAAACCCCAGGAATATTGGCCCTCATTCGAGAGTCCACCTTAACCCCCCGCTCTATTTCCAGACCCACATCTTTTAGGTCTTCACCTATGCGTGGAATCCTTCCTACACTAACTAAAACCCTTTCTGACATTCCCTCAACAAGACCACGAGGGGTTTCCAACTTCCAAAGAAATCCAGAGGAACCCTTAGATAGGGAAGATACCTTCGAAGACTCGAAGATCTTTACACCCCTTTTCTGGAGGGACTTCCTAACCTCGGAGGCTACGTCATCGTCCTCCGCGGGAAGAATATGCTCAAGTAGCTCAACCAGGGTAACCTCAACCCCCAGTATGGAAAAGAGCGTCGCAAACTCTACCCCTATAGCTCCGCCTCCCACTATGAGAATGGAAGAGGGAAGCTCTTCCATAGAGAAGACATCGTCGCTTGTCCACACACCATCAACTTCGCTAAACGGAGGAAATAGCTTAGGAACTGAACCGTTCGCTAAAACAACGCTCTTAGCCTCCAAAACCTCGCCCGTTTCCTCTATCTCTATCTTCCACGGCTCGAGAAAGTAAGCCGTTCCCCTCTTCAAGTCTATACCGTTTTTCTTAAAGAGATACTCTATCCCTTTCCTTGACATAATGACGGTTCGCTGCATGTGGTCCTTAAGGGATTTAAAGTCGATGGAAGGGGTAGCTTTAACCCCAAGCCTCGTCCCTTTCTCTTTGACGCTTGCTAAAAGCTGAGCTCCGGAAAGCAACGCCTTTGTTGGGATGCAACCCCAGTTTGTACAAGTCCCACCCAACTCTCCTTTCTCAACGACAAGGACCTTTTTACCAAGATGCGCCAGCTTCACCGCGCAAACATACCCCCCTGGCCCAGCCCCTATAACGATAGCATCATACATCGCTTCTCACCTCTTTAGGTCAAACTTTTCCAAGCCTCTTCCTTATATGTGGGATTAACCCCCCATCCTCAATGATACCCCGAACGAACTCCGGTAAGAGAGGGAAGCTAAAAACCCCCTTCTGGGAGAATATCTTCCCCTCATCAAGATCTATCTCTATCTCCTCCCCCTTATCGATGAGATCATAAATGGCCGAACACTGCACCACAGGCAAACCCTGATTAATGGCATTCCTGTAAAATATCCTAGCGAAGCTTTTAGCAATCACGGCTCCTATACCAAGGGCTTTAAGGCAGGTGGCAGCTTGCTCTCTTGAGCTCCCGCAGCCAAAGTTCTTACCCGCAACTATCACATCACCAGGCTTGGCCTCCTTTGCAAAGGAGGGATCCAGATCCTCAAGGGCATGTCTAGCCATCTCATTAGGATCAGAAACTGTATAAGTGTACTTTCCGGGGAAAATCACGTCAGTATTAACATCATCACCATATTTCCAGACCCTGCCCTTTATCCTCAAGATCAAAGCACCTCCCTCGGGTCAGCTATGAAGCCCATTAATGCGGAAACAGCCACTGTAGCAGGACTCGCAAGATAGATTTCCGACTCGGGATTTCCCATCCTACCCTTAAAGTTCCTATTGGCAGTGCTTATACAGACCTCGCCGGGGGCAAGAATCCCAAGGTGATTCCCCATACAGGGACCACATCCGGGAGGAGCTATAATAGCCCCAGAATCGATGAGAATCTCCAAGACTCCTTCCCTAAGAGCCTGCTTATAAACTCTCCAGGAAGCAGGTATAACTATAAGCCTAACCCCCTTCGCTATTCTCCTTCCCTTAAGCAACCTTGCAGCTATTCTGAGATCCTCGATCCTCCCATTGGTGCAGGTCCCAATAAAGGCCTGGTTTATCCTCACCCCTCTAACTTCTCTCACCGGGAGGACGTTATCAACGCCATGAGGTTTAGCCACAAGGGGCTCAATTTTCGATAGATCATACCTCAAAACCCTCTCATAGAAAGCATCTGGGTCAGCTTTAACTATCTCAAACTCACTTTTGGCTATTCCATCAAGATAGGAAAGGATCTTATCGTCAGGCTCAATAACGCCATTCTTAGCTCCCATCTCGATGACCATATTACAAAGGGTCATTCTATCGGAAATGGACATATCCTTAACGGCGCTACCACTGAACTCAACAGACCTGTAGTCTGCCCCATCAGCTCCAAGATCCCCTATTATCCTCAGGATAAGATCCTTAGCATAAACGCCTTGGGGGAACTCCCCTTCCAACTCTATCCTTATACTCTCGGGAACGCGAAGCCATATACGCCCCACCGCCCAAATAGCAGCCATTTCGCTTCTTCCTATGCCCGTGGAAAAAGCCCCAAAAGCACCATAGGTACAAGTATGAGAGTCACTCCCCAAAATCAAATGACCTGGGAGGGCAAACCCCTCCTCACAGAAGACCTGATGACACACTCCCCCATCAGAATCCGTATCATAGAAGTTCTTGATCCCCTGCTCCTTAACGAACTCCCTTATCTCCTTATGATTTAAGGCATGCTTATCGGTAGGCGCAGGAACAGCATGATCCAGAATTATGACTATCTTATCCGCATTCCATACCCTTTCAACCCCTATAGACTTAAAGAGCTTAATTATAGAAGCAGCATTGTCATGAGACATGACCCTATCGGGCTCAACCGTAACCACATCCCCAGGCTTAACCTGAGAAAGCCCCGATTTCTTAGCCAAGATCTTCTCAGCAAAGGTCATTCCCATAAGGTCTTCACCCTTCCATCAAAGATCTTATATGCTCTATAAGCCCACCCTTTTCCATTATCTCCCGCTCAAGCCCAGACAAGGGATGAGCAAAAAGTTCCTCCCCACTACTTAGATTTCTAATGAGGCCACTTTCTGGATCAACCTCGAGCTCATCCCCCGTCTTAACCTTCTTAGATATGTTAGGGCACTCCAAGACAAGAAAGCCGTTATTTATGGCATTTCTGTAATATATCCTTGAAATACTCTCAGCTATAACGCCGGCTACACCCAGATACTTAAGACATAAAACGGCATGTTCTCTCGAGCTACCAGAACCAAAGTTCCTGCCAGCAACGACGAAATCCCCAGGGCTAACTCTCTTAGAGAAGTCTTCCATTCCAGGAACGTACTCCATGGCATGCTTCGCCATCTCTCTAGGATCGGTCAAGGGGAGATATTTACCATGATAGATGAGATCTGTGTCTATGTTATCACCAAAAACCCAAGCTTTGCCTCTTAAAAGGGCCATCAATGCTCCCTCCCTAAAGCAGATCCCTCGGATCTGTGATCTCTCCGGTAATTGCAGAAGCGATAGCGGTCAATGGGCTAGAAAGGTAGACATAGGAACCCCTCCCAAGCTTCCCTTGAAAGTTCCTGTTGGAGGTGCTTAAGAGAACCTCTCCAGAGGCCAATATCCCGTGGTGACCGATGGTACACAAGCTGCATCCCGGATTGGTGAAAACCCCTCCTGCTTCAACGAAAGCGCTAGCTATACCCTCCCTAAGAAGTCTTAAGGCAACCTCCTTCGTCGATGGGGTGAATATAACTCGCACACGAGGATTGAACCCCTTACCCACCCTCAAAAGATAGTCGTAAGCCACTTTAAAGTCCTCATACCTGCCGTTAGTGCAAGATCCTATAAACACTTCATCCACCTTAACCCCTCTCAAATCCCTAACCTTTTTAACGTTCTCCGGAACGTGAGGACATGATATAAGCGGCTCAAGGCCGCTTACATCATACTCCCTTATCTCAAGATATTCTGCATCAGGATCAGCTTCTATAATCTCAACGCTCTTTCCTACCCTCTCCTCAAGGAAAGCCTTAACCTCATCATTAGGAACCATAAACCCGATCTTACCGCTCGTTTCCGTAACCATGCTCGATAAGGTTATCCTATCAGCGAGTGAAAAGCTATCTATAACTTCACCGTAAAACTCAACGGAGAGGTAGTTAGCACCATCCCCTCCCATCTCGCTTACAAAGAAGAGAGCCAAATCTTTAGAGGTAACTGGATAGCTGAGCCTGCCGTTAAACACCATCTTTACGCTTTGAGGAATCCTAAACCAAAGCTTGCCGAGAATGAAGCCCGCAACGACATCCGTGTTTCCCACCCCCACGGAAAACGACTCAACGGCTCCTAATAAGTTCATATGACTATCAGTTCCTATTATCACGCTTCCTGGTGTAACTAAGCCTCTTTCGAGGAGAACATGCTGACCTATACCAGCGTTAACATCAAAGAAGTGCTTTATACCTTGGCGCTCAGCGAACTCCCTACATATCTTCTGATTATTCGCAACCTTCTCATCCTTAGCAGGGACCTGATAATCAAAGGTTATGGCTATCCTCTCAGGGTCAAATACCTTTCCTCTACCCTTTGTTATCTCCTCAAATTGAAGTATAGCGTTAGGCCCAGCGAAATCCCTTATTACTACGAGATCAAGGGGCAACCAGACCCTTTCCCCAGCTTTAACCTCCCTACCAAGCTTGCTTGACGCTATCTTTTCCACTACGGTTTTGCCCAGCGGAGGTCACCTCTCCCTTAGCCTTGAATAATTCAAAGTTCAGAAGATCAACTTTATTAACTATCATCGCTTCTAAAGATCTATTAATATGATCCCCTTCATGGGAATGAAAGGCAATTATGTGAACTATCTCAGAGGGTAGACCATTTAAATAAGCTAAGGCAGCCCCAATGAAGGGGTGCCTTAGCGTCCCTCCTATCTTGGTTTGAACGTATCTTCCATCCTTAAGCTCATACTCCATAAGCTTACCCACATCATGAAGAAGAGCGCCTGCCATAAGATAATCCTCATTGAGTTCGACCCTATCCCTATAGATCTCCCTTATCACATCTATAGCGTGCTTTGTCATACGAACTACAGCTCTGATATGCTCCAAAAAGCTCGAAGGGCTATCTCCCAGAAGAAGCGTAAATGGGAGATTTAGCATGTCTTCGGGCTCCCATCCACCCCTCCTTAAGGCCTCAACCCATGTAGATATTACCTTCTCCCTTAGCCCATTATCCTTAATCCACTCGAGCTCTGGAACTAGCCTAAGAAGCTTCTCCCTCACTTTGAGAAGCACACTCCTCTAAAGCCTCGTCTATAGCTTGAGGATCGTAACCAACGATGAATTTATCACATATCTCTATAACTGGGACTCCCATCTGCCCCGTCTTCATGATCATATACATAGCAGCCTCCCTATCCCTACTCACATCCACATCCTCATACTCCACACCCTTCTGAGAGAGATACTTCTTAGCCATGTGGCAATAGGGACACGTTGGTGTTGAATAAACCTTAACCTTCATTTTTTATTCCCTCCTTTTAGAAAAGGCTTCTAAGAACTCTATTGGAAATGGAAAGACTACCATAGAATTACGCTCGCTCGCAACCTCCCTCATAGTCTGAAGGAACCTGAGCTGAAGCGCCTTAGGATATTGGTCTAATATGCGTGCAGCCTCAGCAAGCTTCTCAGCAGCCTGATACTCACCTTCAGCGTTGATTATCTTCGCTCTCCTTTCCCTCTCAGCCTCAGCCTGACGAGCCATGGCTCTCTTCATACCCTCAGGAAGCTCAAGATCTTTTATCTCAACTATACTGACCTTTATACCCCAGGGATCAGTCTGCTCGTCTATTATACTCTGAAGGCGCTGGTTAATGCGCTCTCTATGGGCCAAAAGCTCATCGAGCTCAACCTGCCCTGACACGCTCCTCAGCGTCGTTTGGGATATTTGAGAAGTGGCCATTATGTAATCTTCAACCTCAACTACTGCCTTTATAGGATCGATCACCCTAAAGTAAACGACAGCGTTTATTTTTATAGGAACATTATCCCTGGTTATAACCTCCTGAACAGGAACATCAAGCGTAATAACCCTTAAACTAACCTTAACCATTCTATCAACTATGGGAATGAGAATGATTAATCCCGGTCCTTTAACTCCAATAAGCCTTCCCAGTCTAAAGACTACGCCTCTCTCATACTCCCTAACGACCTTAATTGCAGAGGAAAGTATTATAGCAACAACTAGCAGTATGCCTATTACAGTACCCAAATCGTAAATCATTCCTTTCCCCCCCTTTGCTCAGCTTTTTTAACTTTCAGGGTCAAACCGTCAACCTCAACAACTTCAATCATTTCTCCCTCTTCTATGTCACCACTTAATGAGACAGCTTTCCATAGCTCACCGTGAACCATCACGGTTCCCGTTGGAGAGATCCTAGTCTTAGCTATGCCTTTTTCTCCTATCATTCCCTCCTTACCAGAGACAGGCTTTCTCCTTTGGGCATAAAGAGCCAAACTCAAGGCAAAACCGAAAAAGGCAACCGTAGCAGCGACGATGCCTATTATTAACCCGGTTGAGATCTTAAGGTAGGGGGTTTCCTCCCCCGGCCTCATAAGCATGAATGATCCTAATAGGAGAGATATAGCACCACCTACTGTTAAAACGCCATAAGAAGTTGTAAAAAGCTCCAAAACGAGAAACAGGATTCCAAGAAAAACTAAAACCAAACCGGCCACACTGAAGGGTAATATTTGAAAGGAAAAAAAGAATAATATAAGGCAGAGTACCCCTATAACGCCAGGTATTATAGCCCCTGGATGAGTTACCTCGAATATCAAAGCGTAAAACCCTATAAAAAGAAGAATATAGGCTATATTAGGATCGCCTATCAGGTGAAGAATCTTATGGTACCAAGGCATCTCAACCTCAACCAACTTGTAGTTATCAAATCTAAGTTTTACTACCTCCCCAGATGAGAGTTTTACGCTCCTACCGTTGACATCTTTAATTAAAGATTCGATGTCTGAAGAGACTACGTCTATCACCCCCTCCTTGAGGGCCTCATCAGCCGTAAGTGTAGCGCTAGTTCTTATTGCCATCTCAGCCCATCTCTCGTTTCTGCCCCGCTCCTTAGCTATAGCTTTTATCAGAGCGACGAGGTCATTGACCACCTTCCCTTCCATAACCTTATCTTCCTTTTCCCCTCCACCGCCTCCCCCTATAGTGACGGGATGAGCCGCCCCAACCGTCGTTCCCGGAGCCATTGCAGCTATGTGAGCTGAAAGAAGTATAAAGGTCCCTGCAGAGGCAGCCCGAGCGCCCCTTGGATAAACGTAGGCTATCACGGGAGTAGAAGAGTTAAGTATATCCTGGACAATAGAGCGCATGGAACTAACTAACCCACCAGGAGTGTCTATGGTGATTAATACTATCGAGTCTGGCCACTTCGCCCTTTCAAACACGCTTGAAATATACTTTAAGGTAACTGGATTTATGACACCCTTTATATCGGCCTTGTAAATCGTCAGGGAATCCCCGTAAGCTCTAGATGAGGTTAAAGAGCTCAACAATAGGGAGAGAAAAAAAAGAAACATCGCAAATTTCTTCAACCTTTATCTCCCCTCCTCCATGCTTTCAAACATTTCCTTGAGAAAAACGAAGCTTTTTAGTTCCATTTCACCTATTTTAAGCTCCTCTCCAACCTTTGGGATATAGGCGACCCTAAACCCTAATCGACGAGCTTCGCTTAGACGTCTAGAAACGAAGGATACAGGACGAACCTCCCCAAGAAGACCGATTTCCCCGATGAATACCCCATCCCCCTTTATTGAAAGCTCCCTATATGATGAAAATATAGCACAACACACCGGAACATCAAGAGCTGGATCGCTCGACTTTAGACCACCGACGATGTTAAGATAAACATCATATTTGCCAAGAGGAATGCCCACCCTTTTCTCAAGGACAGCGATCAAAAGCTGAAGCCTATTGAAGTCAAAGCCCTGTGCAACCCTCTTAGGATAGGGGAAAAAGGTCGGAGCAACTAAAGCTTGAACTTCCACCACTAAAGGCCTTTCTCCCTCCATAACGACTCCAACAGCCGCCCCAGGCACCCCATCCAATCCGCTCAAAAAGATAGCTGAAGGATCCTTAACCTCCTCCAAACCTTTGGATGTCATCTCAAATATACCAACTTCAAGGGTAGAACCGTATCTATTCTTAACGGCCCTTAAAGCCCTATATTGTGTCCTCTTATCACCCTCAAAGTACAACACAACATCCACAAGGTGCTCCAAGAGCTTAGGCCCAGCTATAGCGCCCTCCTTGGTAACGTGACCAACCATGAATGCTGGGATCTCCCTATCCTTAGCGAAGGAAAACACCCTTTGAGCACACTCCCTAACCTGCGGTAAAGAACCAGGTATAGTTTCTATAGAGGAAACCTTCACCGTTTGAATGGAATCGATTACGATAAGATCTATGGGGAGAGCTCTAGCCATCTCTAAAACGCGATCTAAATCGCTTTCAGAAACCATATATATATTATCAGAATCAGAAAATATCCCCAATCTTCGCGCCCTTGAAGCCACCTGCCTAACGGACTCCTCAGCCGAAACGTAAAGTATCTTATTACCCCTACTTGATAAGCTACCAGCTACCTGTAAAAGAAGGGTGGACTTGCCTATCCCAGGCTCTCCTCCTAAAAGACAAACGGACCCCTTGACCAATCCACCCCCAAGAACCCTATCGAACTCCTCTATACCAACGAGGATCCTGGACTCCTCTTCGCCAGCTAAAGCCTCGGAAAGGGTGGATATAGAGCCTTCGGCAACAGTATGATCTAAAATTAAAGGGGGAGCCTTTTCAACGAAGCTCCCCCAGACACCGCACTGGGGACAGCTACCAAACCACTTTAGGCTCTCATAACCACAGTTTTGGCAAATGTATTTGACCTTATATTTGGGCATTACTTCCCTTTCCTCCGTTAGCCTCTTTATGATAGGGAAGCGGTATATATTGAACCGAAGGCCTTCTCTGAGATGTCTGAGGATAAAGGTCCATCAGCTCAAAAATCTCATCGGGTATATGAGTAGACACAGGTAGACCCATCTCTTTCAGTTCCTCATAGGTCAGAGGATAATCATGGGTCCATCTACCCTCCGTAAGCGTGCGAGCTATCTCACGAGCCTTTTCCTCGCCCATCTTATCCTTAAGCAAGCAATAGACGAAATTATAAACTTGATCTATAGCCTTTTTAGCTATGTCTGCAAGTATGAGAGTTTGATCATCTACCTCATTCACATCCTTCTTCTCAAGGACCTTAAGTATGGAGGCCGCAGGATACTGACCAAGCTGAGGGTCTACAGGCCCCATGACCGCATTCTCGTCCATTATAATCTCATCTGCTGCAAGGGCTATTAGCGTTCCACCGGACATGGCGTAGTGGGGAACAAAAACCGTTACCTTGGCCTTGTGCTTCTTCAACGCACAGGCTATCTGCTCAGCAGCCAAGACGAGTCCTCCAGGTGTGTGAATTATGAGATCTATGGGCATATCCGGTGGTGTCATCCTTATGGCTCTTAATATCTGCTCAGAGTCCTCAATGTTTATGAACCTTGAAAAGGCTAAACCAAAGAGGGAGAAACTCTCTTGCCTATGAATGAGAGTGATAACTCTGCTACCTCTCCTTCTCTCCAAAGATTGTATTAATCTCATCCTCATCCTCTCCAGGTTCCATTGTGTGATCATTGGACTCAAGGCGAGAAAAAGTAGGATGAACCAAAACAGGTTATTCAAGAAATACCAGCCAGCGTAACTGCCCGTCATGCTGAAACACCCTCTTTCTTTACCATCCTGATCTCATTGCCTCCCTCATCGGTATCAACCAATATCTTATCTCCCTCTTTAAACTCACCCTTAAGGATAGCCTCGGATATTAGATCCTCTATATGCCTCTGTATAGCCCTTCTTAAGGGTCTCGCTCCATATATCGGGTCATACCCCACCTTAGCCAAGAACTCCTTGGCCCTATCAGTAATCTCTATCTCCATCTTTTGCTCCCTCAGACGCTCGTTCACCTTGGCAATCATCAAGTCAACTATCCTCTTTATCTCCTCTTGGCTCAACATTCTAAAGATTATTATCTCATCTAACCTATTTAAAAACTCTGGCCTGAACGTCCTTTTAACAGCATCCATGATCTTATCCTTCACCCTATCAAAGCTCTCCTCTTCACCTTTGGTAAAGCCCAAAGCGCTCTGACTCCTTATATACTCAGCCCCAACGTTAGAGGTCATAATCACAACCGTGTTTCTAAAGTCAACGGTTCTTCCCTTACCGTCAGTTAACCTTCCATCTTCAAGGACCTGAAGCAGGATGTTGAAAACATCGGGATGAGCCTTCTCTATTTCATCAAGGAGGATAACGGAGTAGGGCTTTCTCCTAACCGCCTCGGTAAGCTGTCCACCCTCCTCATAACCAACGTAACCAGGCGGAGCTCCTATAAGCCTGGCAACCGAGTGCTTCTCCATATATTCAGACATGTCAAGTCTTATCATAGCATCCTCCGTCCCAAAAAGGAACTCCGCTAAAGCTCTCGCGAGCTCGGTCTTACCTACACCCGTTGGCCCCAAGAAGAGGAAAGAGCCAATAGGCCTCTTCGGATCCTTAAGTCCTGCGCGTGCCCTTCTTATAGCTCTACAGACAGCTTTAACGGCCTCTTCCTGATTTATCAACCTCTTATGGATCAGCTCTTCCATCCTCGAGAGCTTATCCATTTCCTCCTCTCTAAGCTTCGTAACGGGTATCCCAGTCCACCTTGATACCACTTCAGCTATATCATCAGCAGTAACGATGGGCTCCTCCTTACCCTTGACCTCAGACCATTTCTTACGCTCTTCCTCTAACCTAGTGCGAAGCTCTTTCTCCCTGTCCCGAAGATGAGCTGCCTTCTCAAACTCTTGCTTTTTAACAGCCTCCTCCTTTTCCTTGACCACCTCCTCAAGATCCTTCTCCAGCTTCTTAACATCCTCGGGTTCGAAGGTAGACCTCAATCTAACCTTAGCAGAAGCTTCATCCATAAGATCTATAGCTTTATCAGGGAGAAACCTATCCTTTATATACCGAGAGGAGAGCTTTGCAGCAGCATCTATCGCCTCATCGCTTATCTTAACCCTATGATGAGCCTCGTATCTATCCCTCAAACCATAAAGGATTGCCTTGGTCTCCTCCTCAGAAGGTTCAGAAACCATGACCGGCTGGAACCTTCTCTCAAGAGCAGCATCCTTCTCTATATGCTTTCTATACTCATCCAGAGTGGTAGCACCTATTACCTGAATATCTCCCCTCGCCAGCGCGGGCTTTAATATGTTACCCGCATCTATTGCTCCTTCAGCAGCTCCAGCCCCAACTATAGTGTGAAGCTCATCTATGAAGAGAATCACATCTTTAGCGTTCTCAAGCTCTTTCAATATCCTCCTCATCCTCTCCTCAAACTCACCCCTATACTTGGTTCCTGCAACTATGTTAGCCATGTTAAGCTGAACGATCCTCTTATTCTTCAAGACCTCCGGGACCTCTCCCGCCACTATCTTCTGCGCTAACCCCTCAACTATAGCGGTTTTACCAACGCCCGGATCACCTATCAGAACAGGGTTATTTTTCGTCCTTCTGCTTAATATCTCTATGACCCTCTCTATCTCTTTCTCCCTACCTATGACAGGGTCTAACTTACCCTCAGCAGCGAGCTTGGTTAAATCCACCCCAAACTCGTCTAAGGTCGGGGTCGCACTTCTATCCCTCTTCTTAAATCCCCCTTTCTTCAAGAAAGATGGGTTAACCCTTTCGCCTTCCTCCCCTAATATCTCCATTATCTTATCTCTAACGCTCTCTAAATCGGCTCCCAGATTTATGAGAATCTGAGCCGCTACCCCCTCTCCTTCCCTTATCAAAGCGAGAAGCAAATGTTCCGTCCCCACATAGTTATGCCCCATGGCTTGAGCCTCGGCCCAAGCCAGCTCCAAAACGCGCTTCGCCCTCGGAGTAAGAGGAAGCTGCTCACTTTTTACTTCTTCCTTACCCTTTCCTATTATCCTTTCTATCTCCTGTCGCACCTTATCCAAGCTTATACCCAAGCTCTCCAAAACCTTAGCCGCTACGCTATCCTTTTCCCGCGTTAAACCCAACAAGAGGTGCTCAGTCCCTATGTAATCGTGATTTAAACTTTTTGCTTCTTGAGCAGCGCTACTTATAACTCTGCGAGCCCTTTCGGTAAAGTAATTATAAAACATCCTATTTCACCTCCTTAATTTAGGCTTTCCCTTATCAAATCCGCTCTTATCTTATCTCGCTCTTCTGGCGAAAGCTCCCTACCCACCGAAAGCTGAAGATGAGCAGGTCTGATTTTTATAAGGAGCTCGTTGAACTTATATTTATCTATGGAGGGTAAAAGCCCTATATCCACACCCATTCTGACCTTGGAGAGAAGCTCCATTGCCTCCTTCGAGGATATCAAACGAGCATTTTTCAGGATCCCATAGGCTCTCCACAATGAGTCCTCAAGCTCAATCCCCTTAGTCTTAAAAAGATGCTTACGTGTCAACTCCTCTTCCTCTATAACCCTTAGGGCTATCTTCTCAAGCTTATCTATGATTTCCTCCTCAGAGAGGCCTAAAGTAATCTGGTTTGAAAGCTGAAATAGATTTCCCATAGCCTCGCTTCCTTCCCCGTAAATTCCCCTGACCGTAAGACCTATCTTAGAAACCTCCTCTATAACCCTGCCTATCTTCTTACTGAGAACGAGTCCCGGTAGGTGAAGCATGACCGAAGCCCGCATTCCAGTACCCACGTTCGTGGGGCAAGCAGTTAGATAACCAAACTCCTCATCAAAAGCGTAGTCTATATGCTTTTCTAAAATAGAATCGAACCGGTCTATAATCCTCCAAGCCTCACTGAGTTGTAAGCCTCCCAAAAAGCACTGAATCCGCAAGTGGTCTTCTTCATTTATCATCATGCTTAAAACACCCTCGTTCTCTAATAACAAAGCCCCCTCTCTCTTGTTCCCACTTTTAGCGTGATCAGGGCTTATCATATGCTTTTCAACCAATGCCTCCCTTTCAAGATCGTTAAGATCACTAAGCATTATAAGGGTGAAGGGTTTAAAGTAAGGGTCCTGAGCTAGAACATCTTTTATCCTTTGAACAACCCCTTCCAAATCCCTCTTTTTGGCAACTGATGGAAATGGATAATCCCGCAAGTTGCGCGCTAACCTTATCCTGCTTGATAAAGCTATAGTGGAGTTAGGTCCTATTCCCTTGATCCATTCTAGCTTCACTTCGTCCACGTTCATTTAAACCCTCCTACCTTCTAGCTCCCTTATCTTATCCCTAAGTTCCGCCGCTTTTTCATACTCCTCTTTTCTAATAGCTTCCTCAAGCTCACGTCTTAACTTCTCGATTTCTCTTAAACGATTTAACTCTTCACCCGCTCTGTGTGGAACCTTACCACTGTGCTTCATATTACCATGTATTCTTTTTATAAGCGGCGTTAGCTTGCTCCTAAAGGTCTTATAACACTCAGAACAACCCAGCTTTCCAATCTCCTGAAAACCCTCATAGCTTAAACCACACTTAGGACACTTCACCGTAGGATGTTTGATCTCCTCCCAACGAGGTAAAGACGCCTGCTTAAGAAGAGTCCCAAGGAGATCAGGAAGGGAAAAATCAAAGTTCAAGAAGTCTCCTCCTCCTAATAGCTCTTCAGCGCAATCTTTACAAAGATGAAGCTCCTCCTTCTTCCCTCCTATAAACCTTGTGATGGAAACGGTAGCTTCCTTAAGCTTACAATTCTGACATAGCATTACCTTCACACTCTCCTCCCAAAAGAGCTCCTAAGAGTTTCTTCAGCATAAAAGCTCTCAAGATGTTATATTTATATTCCGGAAAATCGCCAAGCTCATCGATAATATCATCTAAAGCGTTTAACGCTGCTTCTATAAGGAGCCTCTCCCTAGTAGAAAAGCAACCGTCCGAAGTTAAGCGGGATACCAAGGTTCGTGCCCTGGCCCTATCTATAGCCTCTCCTATCTCATAGCTTAATCTTTCACTCAAGCTCTCCTGCAATGGAAGGTTGACCTTTATTATCCTTATATACCCTCCACCCCCACGCTGACTCTCAACTATGTAACCCCTCTCAGGGGTGAAGCGCGTTCTTATAACGTAGTTTATCTGAGACGGAACACACCCAAACCTACGAGCCAACTCCCTCCTCTGAAGCCTTATAACTTCATTAGAAGCTTCACTAAGAAGTTTCTTAATATAAGCTTCTATGTGGCTCGCAAGGCTTGCCATCTTAACCACCTCTTTGACCTTTCTTGACTTTCATTATAAACCTATTTTAACCTTGTGTCAAGCATCTATCATATCTTCGGAGATTAAATTCTCAAAACGAGTATACTCTTTGAAAAACTTAAGCTTAACTGCCCCCACAGGCCCATTTCTATGCTTACCAACTATTACCTCGGCTATGCCAGGCTCTGCATCGTTTCTGTAAACCTCTTCCCTGTAAATGAAGGCTACAAGATCGGCGTCCTGCTCTATGGCCCCTGAATCTCTGAGATCAGAAAGCTGAGGCCTTTTATCTTGCCTCTGCTCCACAGCTCTCGAAAGCTGAGAAAGAGCTACTATCGGAACGTTAAGCTCTCGCGCCAAGGCTTTCAAGGAACGTGAGACCTCTGTAACCTCTTGTTGTCTACTTTCCACCTTCTTCCTAAGCTGAACAAGCTGAAGATAATCCACAATGATCAATCCTAGGTTAACCTCCGCCTTTAGCCTCCTTGAGCGAGCCCTTATCTCAGCAACGCTTATATTAGGAGTGTCGTCTATATAAATAGGAGCCTCGCTTAATCTAGCTGCAACCTCAGCAAGCCTTCTCCACTCCCTATCGCTTAGAAACCCTGTCCTAATCCTCTGCGCATCGATTCTGGCCTCAGAGCTCAACATCCTCTGTGCAAGCTGCTCCCTGGACATCTCGAGGCTGAATATCGCAACCGGAATCCTCTCCCTACAAGCGGCGAAAAGGGCGATGTTTATAGCAAAAGCGGTCTTACCCATGGATGGACGAGCAGCTATGATATTCAGGGAAGAGGGCTGAAATCCTGACGTGAGCTTATCAAGATCCTTAAATCCAGAAGGAACTCCTGTAACTTCTCTGCCCTCACTATATCTTCTTTCTATCTCATCTATTAAGGGAGAAACCACTCCACTTATATGTTTAAATCCCGTTTCCTCACCCCTTCTTATTATCTCAAAGAGCAAGCGCTCAGCCTCGTCAACTAGCTCCTCAGGGGGTCTATCCTCCTCATATCCCAAGCGTGCTATTTCAGTCCCTGCTCTTATCAACCCTCGCAAGATGGCCTTTTCCCTCACGATCTGAGCATAGTAATCAGCATTTACAGCAGTGGGAACTATGTGTATTAACTCCGTGAGGTAATCTATGCCACCCACTTCATCAAGCTTACCCCTCTTCTTTAGGGTCTCGGATACGGTTATGAGGTCTATAGCCTTACCTTTATCGAAGAGCTCTAGGATAACATCATAAATGAGTTTATGAGCGGGCTCATAAAAATCTTCAGGTTTGAGGATCTCAATAACTCTAGCGAGGGCATCACCATCTATGAGAATGGAACCCAATACAGACTGCTCAGCCTCTATACTCTGGGGAGGAACCCTATCCTCGATCATCCTTCAGGTTCTACCCTAACCTTCACCTCCACATCTACACCCATGCCAAGCTTAAACCTAACCAAATGCTCCCCAACCTCCTTTATAGGAGCATCTAGCTCAATGCTCTTTTTGTCAACACTTACCCCAAAGCTTTTTACCATGGCTTCCGCAATTTCACTCGCCGTTATAGAACCAAATAGTTTCCCCTTTTCTCCAGCCCTTGCTTTCAAAACCAACTCCTTACCAATTAGACGCTCCTTAAGCTCAAGTAATGCCTTCTTTTTCCTCTCCTCCTTCTCCTTCATCTTCAATGCTTCTTCCTTGAGTCTCTCCACCTCTTCGTCAGTCGCCGTAACAGCCAACTTTCTCGGTATCAGATAATTTCTCGCATATCCATCCTTTACGTTGACCACGTCTCCCTTCTTTCCAAGCTTGGGAACATCTTCAAGCAGTATAACTCTCATAGATTCTCCCTCCTTCTCCTAAAGTCAACGAGAACATCTATCATCCCAACAAACATAGCTATCTTTGATAATAGAGGCTGAAAGAAAAGCAAAAAAATCAGAAGATAACGAACCCACTTGTGAAATCTAAACCTTTTCATAAAGTAATCCGCTAAAGAAATCCCCTGAAGTATGAACAGAAAACCAAACACCAATTGGAGGTTCGCCCCAGCGCTAACAAGGTAAAAGTTAGTCATTTCCTCTCCCAAGATGGAGAAGATAACCCCTAAACCCATACCCCAGAGCAGGGAGCGTGGAAACCTCCACTCACTAAAGGATGGTAATTCAGGAAAAGGTTCTCCTATCTTCTTCAGAATCCACCCCGAAACCACAAATGTCAAAAAGGCATCCAAAGCAGAAGCCACTATGATAACCGCTGGGAAAACCATACGCAAATAGCCTAAAAAGTTTTCCAAGTTCCTCCCCAAAAGATAGGAATCCCTTCCTGCCAAACCGAACTTCTCATAGATCTCCGCGGAACTCCTCAAGGAATCTTGAATCAGCTTCAGGTTAACTTCAAGAGGGTTCACACCAACGATTAAAGCCGAAAGGGCAAAAAAGACTATCTTCGACATCAGCGAAACCAGTGCGGAGTATAATATTACCTCATTTGCCTTCAAACCTTTGCCAACCAGATACCCCACAGCTATTGCCACAACCGCAGAGTTGAAGAGAAAGATAAAAGCCTGAAAGGGACCTGTGATTAGAAGGAGCAGAAAGGAAGATGTTAAACCACTAATCACACCCCGTTTCAGGCCATAACGCATTCCCAAAATTACAAGAGGAACAGGTGAAAAGAGGGCCAAAATCACACCAACTAAAGGGATATAAACGCCTCCAGCGAAAAGCACTACCGCTAACGTGATTAATAGAGCTCCCTCAATTATCGGTTTGGCACGCATTAAACTTGGCTTGTTCTCTCAAACTATTCTACAACGAAGGGTAATAACGCCATTATACGCGCTCTCTTTATAGCTCGTGTAAGCTGACGCTGATGCTTAGCGCAGTTTCCTGTGATTCTCCGAGGAAGTATCTTGCCTCTCTCGGATAGAAATTTTCTTAGCTTATCCACCTCTTTATAATCTATATCCTTTATATTATCAACGCAGAAAGCACAAACCTTTTTCCTCTGACGAGTCTGCTTTGCCATAACCTATCCTCCTTTCTCCCATATAAGGGCTAAAATGGGACGTCCTCTTCCTCCTCCTCGGCAAAGGGGAAATCTTCCTCTTCCCTAAGAGATACTACTTCTTCCTCTTCACCAGGTTTAGTAGGACCACCTAAAAACTGAACCCTCAAAGCCACAACATCGAAGGCCCTCTTCCTCCTCCCATCCCTCTTATCCTCATAGCTTCTTACCCTAAGCCGCCCTTCCACTAAAACAGTTCTACCCTTCTTTAGATAGTTGTAGCAGTTTTCGGCTTGCCTTCCCCAAACAACTACAGGTATGAAATCAACCTCATCTACCTGCGCTCCCTCTTTGTTCAGATAACTTCTGTTAACGGCAACGGTGAAAGTAGCTACGGGTCGCCCCTCAATAGTGTGGCGAAGCTCGGGGTCCCTTGTGATATTACCAAGAAGGATAACCTTATTAAAACCCCTCGCCATTAAGGTTAATCCTCCCTTTTGACTATCATAAACCTCATAACCTTTTGATTTATCTTCATCACCCTATCGATCTCCTTTAGCCTCTCAGGTCCCGCCTGAAAGTAAAACACAGCATAGATTCCCTCCCTCTTTTTGTTCACCGGATAGGCTAATCTCCTCCTTCCCCAAAGATCCACCTTCTCCAAAGCCCCTTCTTCTCTTTTAATCAGGTCCTCTACCTTTGAGACCTCCTCCTTCAAGGTCTCATCCTCAAGCGTAGGATCAAACAACACCATCATCTCATACTTCCTCACGGCTTCTAAAACACCTCCCTCTGGACATTATAACTTAATGGCTCCCCTACTTAAGAGGAGCAGGGATAATTCAAAACCATCAACTGCTCATCAGGGCTAATTATACCACAACATTGGCTCATAGTAAGCCCTCCCTGATCCATCTTTCAAAGTTATTGACGAAGGATTCAAGAGAATATTCCCTCATAACGAAAGAATAACTATCTGAAGACAACCTTAAAGCCAGATCATCGTCCATAGCCACTTTCAAGCAGGAGGACAAAATCTCCTCTGAATTATCACCGACTAGAAGGTGTCTCCCAGGCTCCGCTCTAAGTCCCTTAGCCACGAGCGATGTCGTGACGACGGGAACACCCCAAGACCAAGCGCTTACTATCTTAGTAAGGCTACCCATCGTCTTCTTAAATGGAGCGACAAAAACCCTAGCCATCCTTATATAGGGTGAAGGGTCTTCTACCCATCCAAGCACTTTAACTCCCGCGGACTTAGACGCCTCCTTAACAAACCAATCTAAGGGTTCCCTACCTAATATCCAGAAATTAGCCCCCTTAAAAAGCTCCCTGTATTTAACCCAAACATCCTTAATGAAGCTCAGGATCTCAATGCAAGTTAAGTTTAGGTTGAGGCTTGAGGTTATGATGATATCTTTGTTCCTCACAAGCTCCTCCTCAGAGATAATCCTACTTTCAGGGAATCGAGCTGGTCTCCACAACATGGGCTTTCCAAAAAGCTTAACATACTTACCCTCTAAGGGAGAGAGAAATGTTACCCCATCGCAATCCATCAAAGCTCTTTTCTCCTCCTCCTTTAATCTGATGAAGTTCAAAAGGGCATCAGCTCTATCCAAAAATGGGGAATCTATGTTTAGAAAGTTAGCATAGGCTCGCCACTCAAGATTGTGAAGATCTATCAAAACTTTAGAGCGAGGGAAAAGTTCTCTTAGAACGGGGATCAGGAAGCCCATATAGGAGTGAGAAAGAACTATCAGCTGAGGGTCAAAGTCCCTCACGCTACCTAGGGCACCATATATCTCTGGAACATCGTTCCTTAATCTAAAGAAGCTCACCTGAGAGAGCACGAGCTCCCTAATGTAGCTTTTCCTATCCCGGAATCTTCTTGGCTCAACGGTTAGGACTCCCCGAGCCCAAGATAACCCCTCTAAGCTCTCTCTCAATAAACCTGGAGGAGAGTTATATTGTATCAGAAAAATATCCCATCCCCTTGAGGCCAGCTCCTTAAGCCAGGGGTATATTGAAAACTGCCCACCCGCCCTCAGAGGGTAGAAAAGATAAGGAGCTATCCATAAAGCTCTCAAGCTATAAAACCCTCCTTAAAAGATGTATAACCGCCCCAAAGATGATGAGGACGTTTCCGAGACCTAATAACGTCGAGCTTTGAGAAAGCTCGCACCCTCCTTTAAGCTCAACGGGCTTCCCGCTAAATCTCAAGAACACCCCAACCCTACCGTTGGCTTCCCCATCGAGATCAGGATCTACTCCATCCTTCAAGATTAAGGATGCCCCAACGAAAGGCAAAGCCTTAAAGCTATCACCCCTTTCCCATGCGTATAGGGATATATCGATAAGATTGGGAAAGAGGAATTCAAGCTCAACCCTATCACCAGGATTTAAGTCAATCACTTCAAGGAAGAGATCGTAAGGGTTCTCACCCTTAAGGGACAGATTCCTCAGCTTACCCTGATCTACCTTTAACATGATACCGCTCTCGTAAAAGAAAGCAACCTTAGGATTTGATCTCCAATCCCCCTCGACGCTATCCTCAACCCCATCACCGTCGCTATCCTCTTCCCTCCAAGCATCTATCTTAAGAGATACGGACCTCTCATCGAACCCACCTTTAGAGTCAGTTACCCTAAGCCTAACGTGAACTGAAACAGGCTCAGGCAATGCATAAGCCACAAGGTAAGCCTCCGATTCGTAAGGCATGAATAACCCCGCACTCTCATCGCTTAGCTCCCAGCTGTAGGAAAGGCTATCACCATCGGAGTCTTTGGCCACAGAGAAGATCTTAAACAGGGTCCCCTTAGAGCCAATGGAAGGGATAACCCCGAGCCTTTCTATCACCGGAGGATTATTATGAGGCAATGTTTTAACGGTAATGGACTTTCCAGAGCTTTCGTTTCCAGACCTATCAAGCGTTGTAACCTTAAAGGAGTAAAGGGTATCGGGCTCAAGGCCCTTAACCTCATAGAAGCTTGAGCTCGATGGAGAAACCTCAAGGCTCCCTAAAAACAAGCTCTCCCTATAGACCCTGCACCCCTTAAGATCGGGGTCCTGGGGGTTATCCCATAGAAGGGTCACGGAGAGGGTCGAAGGCGATGCAGAAAGATTAAGAACATCCTGGGGTGGTGTAGTATCCGGCTGGGGCATTGGGTCAGGATTAGTCGGGGTTTCTTCAAGGGTCTTAACGCTGATCACAACGCCTTCGCTCTCATTTCCAAATATATCTACCGCTGATAGCTTAAAGCTATACTCGGTATCGGCCAAAAGACCTTGAACTAGAAACTCCTCTGAAAAAATCTCCACTATCTTCTCCCACGAACCTTGCGAATTGAGGTAAATCCTCACGAAGCTGAAGTCCAGGTCTGAGGGGTTAAGCCATAGTAGATAAACGGAATGAGTAGAGGTAAGGGCCTCAACGTTAGACAGCTCCGCTGGAGGGGTAATATCAAGCTGAGCCTCTATGGCCCCTATGTCAGGAAGAGCTCTACCATCATTGTTGCCATCGGCTGGTCTGAGATTGCCATAGAGATCATCCCTCGGGAAGCTCTCTGGATCACCAGCATCTACGCAAGGGCTCAAGGAGGAAAGAGAATAATCCTGATTAAACAAAGGGTTCCCACCTATACAACCCTCCCCTGAAAATCCTTCCAAGAGGCTATATCTGCATTGAATACTAGAGTTAGAGCTAAGATATATATCCTTAGAACTTGCGCTTCCCTCATTCCCCCAAACTATAGAGTTCTTAAGCTCCAAGGTAGATGAACCCGAGATGTATATGCCTCCACCATCCTTTTTATATACATCATATCTGGCTACGTTATTGGCAACCGTGGAGCTTCCTAAAACCACATGAGAGCTATTAGCTATGTAAAGACCGCCTCCACCGTAATCGGCCCTGTTCTCAACCACAAGGGAGTTTTCAAAAAGAGCATAGCAACCGTCAAGGAAGACAGCCCCTCCTATCCTCTCACTCCTATTACCCCTAAGGATAGCTCTCTTAAAGCTAAGCTCAGTTAATCCATAATTGACAAAGGCTACGCCTCCACCATGGCTACTCGCCGTGGAGCTTTCAACCCATAGGTCGTAAGCTTCGAGGGAGAGTCTAGCCCCTAGCAAGACCTCGCAGAAAAAGGCACCCCCCTTATCTCCACTAAGCCCATGCGTGAGCCTGATTTTACTTAAAACTAACCTTAAACTCCCTCCCTCAACTAAAACGCTTAAGCATCTTCCTTTTCCGTCTCCACTTATATCGAAAACTCCACCCTTACCCTCTATGGTTATGACTTCGCTACCGCTCTTTAAACTGATAAGCACGTTTTCACAAATATTATCGATAAGATAGATGATATCCTCCTCATCGTTTGACAAAGCCTCCTCTAAGGCAGAACTCAAGGTAGGATAGTTAGCGGTTGGAACCTCAAACACCTTCCCTAAGGCCACTGAATCAAAGAGCAAGATAAGGAAGAGAAAAATCGTCCACCTCTTACTTCCTCTTAATGATGATGAAGTCAACCTCTCTTCCCTCCTTGCTCACCTTATACCTGCGAAGTTCAAAAACGGATAGCTGAGTGGGGATCGCTTCTTTTGACCACTTAAACCCCTCTACTTCTCCTCTTACCTCCCAATCAGGAAGCATACCGAGGATGTCTCTTGTAACCAGATCTTCGGTCACAAGCGTTAAAGAGAGTATATCGCGGGCCTCTCTGACAAGCGATATGCTTTGGGTAACGAGGCTTAAGACCCCAACGCCAACCAAGGCTAAGATCAACGTAGCTATTAAAACCTCTATTAAAGTGAAAGCTCCTCTCAACCTTATGCCTCCTATCGCTATCCCTTAAAGATCAGCGAAGCTTCTCAAACAGTCTTGAAAGAAACTTTCCCATTAAAAGAAGCTCCAAGAAATCAAGCGAATAGGCTCTATCTCTAAGGCCATAGCTTGAAAGCTGTTCCATCATCTCATCCTCATAGACTTTAGAACCGATGATGATGACATCAGGATCAATAACTTTAAGCTCGGTTGGAGGGACAACCCTTATCCCATTGACGTACTTTTCCCACTTTCCCTGGTCATTGTCAGTGAAAAAGGAGGGACTCTTGTTTAAATTGTTTAACATCTCCAAGGCCTGAAGCCCACCAGATGAAGCGCCAAAGATCACGATCCTTTGAGCCTTAAGCAAATGGTCCACTTTTCTCTCAACGTCTCTCAAGGATTCCATAAAACTATTCATCCTTTATGCACCTCCTAATAGATAAAGCCTTTCTTTCGCCAAACTATGATTAGGCTCACACTTCAAGCATAGGTGGTAAAATTTGATAGCTTCGTCTTTATTACCTTTCTTAAAAGCTATCTCCCCTAAGTGAAAGTAAACACCAGACCTAACATGAAAGCCCCTATCAAGCAAGCTTTTAAAGAGCTCATAAGCTTTATCAAGCTCCCCCAAGCGTTCATATAGTGAAGCTAAGCTGTACACGTAAAGAGAGTTTGTTTCGCCAAGCCTTTGACAAAGCAGCTCAAAGATTGATAACAAACGCTTCGCCGAAATCTGCCTATCCATACTTAGGAAAGAACAGCAGAGCTCATAGAAGGTCTCCCGCACTCTAAGAGACTCAAACTCTGCCGAAGAAGGATCCTCTCTTGATACCGTTTCTATCTCCTCAAGCAAAACGTCTAGATAGTCTTCAAGCGGTTCACCCTTCAAAATCCGAACATAAAGGGCTTCAAGCATAAACCTTATTTTATGAGCCTTACGGCTTAAGAGAGCAACATAGTTAAGAGAATCACGAAGAATGTCATCTAAAAGTTTGGTTTCCCTAAGAGAAGATAGCTTGATGAGTTCTTCAACATTCCTTGATGAAAGATAGGCCCGCCACCTCCTAAGCTCTTCGAGGGAATCAATGCAAAGCGAGTATCTACCCATCCTTTCAAATATCTTGGCCTTTTCAACTAAGGCGAAAGCCTTATTGGTAGGAGAGATAAGAGGGTTGGTTTCGGCTACCTCTATAAGCTCAAGGGCCCCCCTGTAATCCCCTTGTTCCAAGAGTAGCTCAGATTTCAGAAAAAGGGTTCGCCAATAGTTTGGATCTATACTTAGAGCTTTATCTATATGTTCCTGAGCCTCGCTTTTCTTTCCCCTTCTATAAGCAATATTCGCCTTCATAAACCAGAGATAGGACTCAGCCCTTTTAACAACCCTCTCAGGAAGATCGAGCTTCTCAGAAGTAAAATTGTCCCCCTCAATTAGCTTAAGCAGCTTATCCCTAAAGACGCGCGAAGAGCACTCAGCCTGAACTCTCTCTCTAGCCCTTAAAGCTCTATCCTTAAGCTCATTGTATCTGGAAAGTGCTTCCACGATCACCTCAAAGACCCTATGACTATCTATGCGATTGTCCAAGGGGACCCATGCTCCACCGTTCCTTTCAAGGTAATAGGATAACCAGCTTCCTTCGGTTGCCACAACCGGTATGCCATAGAACATACACTCTCTCAATATTCCAGAACCGGCTAAAGAGTACTCATAGGGGTCGTAAAAGAGTGGACAGACTTTGGCAGAGGTAAGCTCCTTCACGAAATCTTCCTGAGATCTATCGGGTTCTTCTCTAAGGGAGATAGAGTCCCTGTATCGAGCGAGCTCACCCAAAAACCGCTCATTACCAAAGAGAGTCGCTCTCAACCTGAAACCCCTTTTTAAAAGCATGGGAAGGACTGATAGAAAGACCGAAGCCCCCTTCCTCTCCTCAAAGCTCCCCGGAAAAACGAGATCAAAGGATGGTTTTCTAAAATCCTCACTCACACTGATAGGAAAGGGAAGGAAACCAAAACGGTTAAAATTGGAAGCATACTTTTTAGCAATGTGGCACGCAACTTCGTTTTCCAGAAGGAAAACGAAACCCTTAGACAAGACAAGCTCCATTTCTTCATCGAAGAAAAGAAGATTAACTGAGGCATTATAGATGATAAGCCGCCTATGGCTTAAATCAGCCTCTCTGATTCCTTCCATGTTGTGTCGATAAAGATCGAAAAAGACGATGACATCGATGTCCCTTCTTCGAGCAAGTTCGTCAAAGCACTCCCTAACGCTTGAGAAGAGGTTGATCTCTTTCCCCACAAGTAGATCCTTAGAGATGAAAGGTAAAACTCTAAAATCAAGGTAAAAACAAAACTTCCGCCCATTAAAGACCCTCAAAGACTCCTCTATCACTCTTCTAGAATGCCCGTAGATATAAAAATCCATAAAAGCCAAAGCAACTTTCAAAGTTCTACCTCCTTACATTCTATCACTTAACTTTACCTATGAATAAAATCCTGTTTTCCTCAAGCTGTTCCTCAAGAAGGAAATCAAAGTATTTACAAAAGGAGTTTCTGAAGTTATCTCTCGTATACCATGGAGGGACTCTCACTTCAGATCCCGGTGACCATAGCCCCAGGGGCATGAACTCGATAAAAGCAAACTTATTGGTATATTTCCTGAACTCCTTCAGTATAAAATCCATGGAGCACCCTTCCCGTAAGATCAAATGGTGAGTTAAGGCCAAAGCAATAACTAGATCAGACTTAAATCTCTTGTAAGGAGACTTGACCCTGGTAATAGGTAATAGGGGCTTTAAAAAATCATAGCAGGCGAAAAAGATCTCTTTTCCATCGTTCCTATGGCCGTACCTGTTGAAGCCAGCGTCCAAAGCGTTAAAGTCAGCATCCTGACAGATAACCCTCTTTATGTGGGTCATATCAAGAAGAGCGTTCTCGAAAAAGCAGGCGTTGGCACCGAAGCTTATAGCTGTTTCAGCATCCCTGCAAAGATCTTTCACAAGAGAAAGAATCCTACTAAACCTTGGGGTTAGCTTGGGAGCAGGACCATAGTAATCCTCCCACCTGGTTTTGAAGTTCACCTTTAGGTTCTCTATTTCTTCACGCAACCCCTTTAGGCAAACCAGATTAAGCCCAGAATGCTTAAAAAGAATCTTAAGGCCGCTTATTAAAGGTGCATAACCTTTCTTAACGTTAAAGTCACCAATTGGACTTTCGTCATAGCCAAGGTTCGCAATGAAAAGAGCAATCTCCTTCAAGCCCTTAAACATGAGGCGACTTAGGGCCTCATCGATCCTAAATCCCGAGGATAACCCCTCCCTAAGGAGAAGATACTCCCTATAGGAATGGTAAAAGCCACGGTAAAAGTTGAACCTAACGAGGTCAACTATCCCTCTACTCCACAGAAAGAGGGGGAAGTAGTAGCTTCGGGAAAAGTTTCTTATGAAATTTGAAAGGAGACAGTCATCCTCCTTTGCATTGGTTTTAAAGAAAGAGCCCAGATCGAGAAAAACAGGCTTTCCCCCTTTAAAGCCGACGTTATAGGCATGACAATCTAACGGATAAAAGCCGTACTTTTTCGCCACCTCAAATATATCAAGAACCATCAAAGCAGCGCTCTTAAGCATGGAGAAGGTCCACTCATAAGGGTAGATTATAGGGTCAACCCTCTCATGTTCTAGAACCAAAGCGTAATCATCCAATTTGAGGTCACTAACCCTCGTGGGAACGAAAAGCCCCCTTTTCACAAGTTCCTCTAAAAGGCCGCCGTTTAAAATCTCTAAGATTAGATCCTTCCTATGTTCGTATATCCCTCTAAATATTCTACCGTCAAACTCGAAGATGCATCCTCTATCATCAAGGTTGAAGTTTTTAAGCCTAATCAGCCTCATGATTCCTCCCCCCTTATTTATCGCCGAAGTGATAGAGCCCTTTAACCCTTAGAGGGTAGATCTAAAGGCACATCCTCAAGATAACCCCAGCGATGGAAAAGCGAGAGGATGTAGCCCTCCACCGAGAGGGGAACGACGGGAAAAACGTAACCGCCTCGGATCCCTTTGACATCCTTAACGTCTTTTCCCTCAAGATGAAAGGCGCTAATCTTCCCGCACAATACCTGATTTCCCACGTAAAACCCATCGATATAAAGCCAATCCCCTAACGTTATGAGCCTTGGATCAAAGAAAATCTTAAGCTCAGAGGGAACGTAGGAGCGCACAGACCCAGGAAGGAAAAGCGAAATAGCGTCATTAGGAGTAAAGTAAGTGAAGGAGCCTTCCGACGACAGAATATCCTTGCCATCAGATAGGCTTCTTAAAAAGACCCTCCCCTTAAGGCTATAGGAGCATAAGATCCTCCCATCGCTGGTCTCAAAAAGCTTTTCCGCCTTAGCACCCTCAGGCAAGGTTATCTTCCCCTCAAGATCACCGCTATCCAAACGAAAGATCAAGATAGAGTTGGAAAGCCCCTCTGATACGTAGACCCTATCCCCCTTAACCAGGGTGAAAGTGGGCCCCTTTGCCCTCCTCTCCCATAGGAGGTCACCCTTTAATGAAACGCTGTAAAGAAAACCTTCCCCCCAATCGGAAACTAAGAACCTATCGTTAACCTTAGAAGCGTAAACCGCATAAAAGGATTGGCAGAGCTTCCTAACCTCACCGCCGCTCATCGACGATATACATTTTCCGATAACCCCGGTCCTCTCCTCCGCTAAGGATAGATAAAAGCTGTTAAAGTTCCATGAATTCCAGAGGATCTCCCACAATGCTGACCTGAGCTTAGGCCTATCAATGAGCCTTAAGAGATCTAAGCTATCCCTCCACTCTATGAATCGCTTAAACCAACCGATAATTTCATCCTCCTCGCCAAAGAGCAACAAGGCCCTTTGGCAAAGCCTATTCATCCAGCTGAAAAAGCCTATCTCTCTTAAAGCATCATCAACGACCCTATCATCCAAGCCGCGCTCAAGGCCTCTTTTAAACCCATTTAAGGTTATATCTAAGGTCTCAAGGATAGGATTAGCCTTTATGGAAGGAAGGTCGTAAAGCTTGCTCTTAAACTCAGACCTCTCTTCACGCGGTATCCTCCAGTAGACCTCCCATGGTAGATACCAAAAAGCGTTAAAGGGTAAGGATAACTTAAACAACTTAAGGAGTGGGTTAAAAAGCCTCTTAGAAGGTTTATTCGATAACCCATCCAAGAAGCGAAGCAAGTTAGGGTAGATGCGCTTAAGCTTGAGCTCTAGGGGTAAGACCTTAGATTGAAGCTCAAGGATCCTTTCAAGCGTCGGGCTTAATAGGAAGCTCTCGATAAGGGTTTGAGAATCTATACCAAGTCCTAAACCCTCCAAATCCAATGAATCAATGAGGGATCTAAAGGCATCAAGGCCGGTATCTACACCCCCATTTACCAGGATCAGCTTGCACGGATCAGCTAAGCTCTTGACCCCATACCACCCATCGTTATCGAAATAAACGGTTGACTTCCCATCCCATAAAATAGGAGAATCAGCTAAAAGAAGAGCTATGAAATTGGAGGCTACGCTTTTAGCTAAAAGCTCTTCGCCACGAGCTATAAAAAGAATCCCCTTACATAGAAGGTAAGCTTCACCATTAAAAACCCCCCATGAAACAGGAGACTGAGGTAGTTCCCAAAGGGCAAGGACTTTCCCATCCCACGAAAGCTTAAGGAGGAGCCTCTCACCATCGGCCAAAATGAAAACACCCTCATCGAAAGGCTTCACCGATGAAGGCATATCAAAAAGGTAAAGTGGGCGGGGTAAAAAATCCGAAGACCCTACCAGCCCCTTAAGCCCCGAGACGGCTCTTTTATCCTTATCGACGACTATAAGCTCATCGCCCCTGAAGGAAATCCAATATGGGTGAGAGACCTCGATGGGAAAGACCTCCTCAACCCATCTATCTTCACTCTCCGAGTACCTATAAAGCTTTAAGGTCCCCACGTCAAGGAGATAAACCCCCTTAGGAGATAAGGTCAGTGACAGAGGATTCCTAAACCCCTCGTATACCTTATTAACCCTACCACTTAAGTCAAGCCTATAGATCTTTCCCTCTAAATATGAGCTGACCCAAAAGCCCCCCTCATGGTAGATACTATCGTATACGAGCAAACCATTCCCTCCCTTATCCTTCTCACTGAAGCCCCAATATCTCCCTTATTGCCCTATCATGAAGCCGAGTCTGGGGGCGAACCAAGCCTTTGATAGGATCATAGAAAACTACCTCCTCTGAAGCGAGTCTCTCAACGCTATCCCTATCCCTCAAGAGCATGTCTACCCTTCCCCCCATAACCACCTTAACGAGAACCTCTCCATCTTTCTTCGCCAGATCCTCTTTCCCTCTCCAAAGCCTGCCAAGGCTCTTAAGAACCTCCCCCTTAACCATATCGTATAGTGACTTTACAGCTTCCTTAACTCCCAAGATCTTTCTTTTAGAAAGGACTCTCTCCAAAAACCAAGGAACACCACCACACCATGAAACAACGTAAGAAGCTTCGACATCGTTCAAGTGCTCCGAGAGAAGTATCTCCTTAGCAATATCATCGGAGAAAAAATCAACCAAATAATACTCAGCGCAATTGGCTAAAAGGGATCTTGAGGAAAGCTCCTCTATAAAAAAGGTGTCAGATGTCATCAAGATAACGTGAGATATATGCTCGACCTTTGTTATCCTAACGAAGAAGTTTAAAAGCTCATCCATAAGCCCACCATCTTTGAAGCGAGGGTCAGAATATAAGCCCTTAAGCTTCTGCACCTCATCGACTATAATCACATTTCCTCCAGACCCGCGCTTAAGCTGCTCCTCCATGATTTCGAAGGGGTTTATTTCGCCGTGACTCATCCCCTTTTTACTTTTTTCGTCAATATCAAATGCGCTCTTAAGCCCTTCTCTTTCCGAACCCCCTATCTTGAAGAATAGATCTATGAAGCTCTGGGAAGCCCTTAAAAGCTTGCTTCTAAAATCGAAATATATCACTCTCTCATTTGATCTCAACCTTCTTATTACTTCCATGATCAATGTGCTTTTACCAGAGGACTTAGGACCATATATAAAGAGAATGGAATTAGGAAAGCTTCTGAGATAGGCCCTTAAAAACTTAATCTCGCCTTTCCTATCCCAGAACTTCAATTTAGAAGAGCACCTCCAATCTCTCGATATGAAAAACCTACCAAGGATTATAGCACAGAACGAATCCTTTTGATACAATTATGTATGCTTTAGAAATATCGGGAGTTTAAAAGGAGGGGTAGCCTTGGCACAAAGTATAGGAATAAACCAGATTTACAAAGGAGCAAAAATAGAGATCGATGGCGTCCCTTACGAGGTGATCGAGTACGAACACGTTAAGCCGGGAAAGGGACAGGCCTTCGTGAGGGTTAAGATGCTAAACCTTTTTACCGGAAACGTTGAAAGGATGAGCTTCAAATCAAGCGATACCCTAACGCTTGCAGATTGTAGCGAAAAGGAGATGGAATTCCTTTACTCACAAAAGGACTCCTTGGTTTTCATGGACCCACAAACCTATGAACAGATAGAGATACCACAGAGCGTGGTTGGGAGAGCACAATACTTCATAAAGGAGGGGACTAGCGTTTATGTGATATTCTATCAGGGCAAACCGATAGGAGTAAATCCGCCCAAGCATGTTGATTTAGCGGTTGCAAGAACAGAGCCTGGAGTTAAAGGGGATACCGTCTCAGGAGCGATGAAGGAAGCAGAACTTGAAACAGGCCTAAAGATAATGGTTCCACTTTTCATAGAAGAAGGAGACATAGTTAGGGTCGATACGGAAACGGGTGAATACATAGAGAGAGTTAACAAATGAACCCTTGGGAAAGAACTAAGCTCTGGAGCGAGCTTCTCTCTCAGGTAAGGAGCTTCTTCTTAAAGAGGGGCTTCACAGAGGTCGTAACCCCTGTCCTCGCTCCATGGCACAACCTTGATCCAAACATAAAACCTATAAAGGTGGAGAACGGGCTTTATCTTCAAGCCTCGCCCGAATTCTTCATGAAGAAGCTCCTGATCTTTGGAGCAAAGAGGATATTTCAGATAGCTCATGCTTTTAGAGATGACCCTGTAGATGACCTACATACCAAGGAGTTTCTCATACTCGAATGGTATAGGGTAGGAGAAGACATAAGAGCTATAAAGAGAGATGTGGAAGATCTGGTTTCAGAAGTCCTCGGAAGATACCCTCCCCCATGGGATAGCATAAGCTTAAGAGAGCTATTTAAGGAGAGATTAGACATAAACCTGGAGGAAGCGAAAGATAAGGAAACCCTATTGCGGAAGATTAAAAAAGCTGGTTTAAAAGTAAAGGATAGCTATTCTTGGGAAGAGCTCTTTGAAGCAGCGTTCTTAAACGAGATAGACCCCTATCTTCCTAAAGATAGAGCTTTTTGGCTGGTAGATTATCCTTATCCCTTAGCCGCCTCATCTAAGTGTGACGGCTTCTGGAGCACAAGGTGCGAAGCTTATGTAGAAGGGGTTGAGCTCGCTAACGGATACGTTGAGCTCGATGATCCAGAAGAGCAAAAGAAAAGGTGGATATCACGCGGAAGAGAAAGTGAGATAGATTGGGAATACTTAGAGCTCCTCGAAAGTAAAGGTTTACCCCCTTCTTCCGGAATCGCCCTAGGCCTTGAAAGGCTCTTGATGCTTAAATGCAGGAAAAGCAGTATACACGAGATTCTTCCTTTCAGCCCGCTTACTAAAAGGGGGTAGCCTCGAGCTTTCAGAGACTACCCCCTTTTTCTTTAAACCTTCATCTCCCTTAAAGCTTCCCTTACTAACCTTATTCCTTCCTCTATATCGCTTTTACTTATGGTCAAAGCTGGTCTAAATCTAACTCCCTTAGACCCACACCCCAAGATCAAGATTCCCTTATCGAATATCCTCTTTCTGAACTCATCCCTTAATGCCGGCGTTGGAAAATCCATCGCAGCCATCAGTCCCCTATATCTAACGTTGGAAATTAGATTGGGAAACTCCTCCTCAAGTTCGTGCAAGCCCCTATGAAGAACAGGAGCCACTTCATTAACGTGATCTATAATCCTATCCTCCTCATAGATCTCGAGTATTCTTGTTGCCCTAACCATATCTACTATGTTTCCACCCCAGGTAGAGTTTATCCTGCTTGATTCTACAAAGCAATTATTCTCAACCTCGTCTATCCTATTTGTAACCAAAATGCCACAAACTTGGCTCTTCTTACCAAAGGCTATGATATCCGGATATACATCGAAGTGCTGAAAAGCCCACATCTTCCCGGTTATACCCATGCCGCACTGAACCTCATCGAATATAAGCATTACATCTTCCTCATCCGCTATCTCCCTAAGCTTTTTCAAAAACTCACCTCTGAAGTGGTTATCTCCACCCTCGCCCTGGATCGTCTCTATTATTATAGCTGCTATATCATCAGGGTTATCGTGAATAGCTTGCTTGATCTGCTTTATACTCTCCTCCTCAGCTTTTTCGACTTCCTCAAGATGCTTTTCTAAGGGCCAAACTATCTTGGGATTAAGGACGCGAGGCCAATCAAACTTCGGAAAGTACATATGTTTCCTCGGATCCGCCGTATTTGTCATGCTAAGAGTATATCCTGTTCTACCATGAAAAGCATCCTTAAAGTGTATAACCTTATGTCCTCTCTCTTCCTTATACCCCTTCTTGAAGTTCTTCCTCACCTTCCAGTCAAAGGCAACCTTAAGAGCGTTCTCAACAGCTAAAGCACCACCATCTATCAAGAACAGGTGAGTATAGATAGGAGGAGCAGCTACTCTCATAAAAGTTTTCACGAACTCAGCCATCTCAACGGTGTATATATCGGAGTTTGCAACCTTGTTAACCGCAGCCCTAAAAACTCTCTCCTTAAACTCATCGTTAGCGAGCTTGGGATGATTACACCCCAAAGGGGAGGATGCGAAGAAGGAGTAAAGGTCAAGAAACCTCCTACCATCGCGAGCGTCAACTATCCAACTCCCTTGACTCTTCTCAAGGTCAAGAACCACGGGGAAACCATCAACTAACATATACTTAGAAAGCAAAGTAAGAACCTCATCTGGCTTAACGCTCCGATCACTGTAAGCCATAATCCATCCCTCCCACCTCTTATTTAATGCTTTTTTATCCTAAACTCTATTATACCATGTGCCAAAGCTTAAACTAGGCTCAGGGTAAACTGCTCAGATACCACTCATAGGTTCTTCTTATTCCCTCTTCAAGTCCCACCTTGGGCTCCCAACCAAGAGATTTTATCCTCGATATATCCAAGAGCTTCCTATATACACCATCCGGTTTAGAGAGATCATGTTCTATCTTGCCTCCAAAACCCACGATCTCTTTGACCAGCTTAGCTAGATCCTTTATCTTTATCTCTTCTCCAAAGCCAACGTTCAAGAAGTAATCGGGGCAAAGCTTCTTAAGCTCAGAAGCATCTATGTTCTCCATGAGAAAGACGCAAGCATCAGCTAGATCATCAACAAACAAGAACTCCCTGTAAACCTCACCACTCCCCCATATGGAGACCTCGACTTTAAGCGAAGCCTTGCTTAAGCGAATCCCATGCTTAGATAGAACCTTCAAGATATCCTCCCTAGAGCTATCCCCTCTTACTCCATCTATAGGGCGGGCGTTCAAATCCCTCATGATTGCCTCCCAATCGCCATTTTCGAGAGCTTTTCCTAAATGAAACTTCCTTATTAAGGCAGGCAAAACGTGAGACGTATATAAGTCAAAGTTATCATTAGGACCATATAGATTCGTTGGCATCACAGATATGAAGTTGGTCCCATACTGTTCGTTATAATACCTGCAGAGTTTTATAGCAGATATCTTAGCTATAGCGTAAGCCTCATTGGTGGGCTCAAGATACCCCGAAAGGAGGTACTCCTCCCTCATGGGTTGGGGAGAGTCCTTTGGATATATGCAGGAAGACCCAAGGTTTAGTAGCTTCTTAACACCGTATTTATAAGAAGCATGGATTACGTTTAAAGCTATAGTGAGGTTGTCATATATAAAATCCGCCTTAAAGGTGCTATTCGCAAGGATGCCACCAACTTTAGCAGCACAAAGATAAACTTGATCAGGTTTAGCTTCCTCGAAAAAGCTTTCCGTTTCAGCCTGCCTCCTTAGGTCTAGCTCCTTGCTGGTCTTAGTTAATATTTCGAGGTGGACCTTCCTACTTAACCTTCTAACTATAGCAGACCCAACAAGCCCCCTGTGACCAGCTACATAAACTCTCACCCTAAGCTCACCCATTCTTAATAAAAATAATGGGTTGCAAGCTCAAGCTTGCAACCCCACTTCATCAGCAAATCACCATCAAAAGAGCCTCTTCACAAGCTGAGCGACCTTTCTCCCTAGCTCCCTACACTCCCCCAAAGCTTTCGCGTCAGGCTTTCCAACGGAAATCGGCCCATAGTGACCTCCGTTAACTATCCCTTGGACTATCATACCATGTATAAGAAAGGCCTTTATTATGTCTAAAACTGCGGTCTCAGCCCCACCGCCTAAAATCCCACAGGATGCAAAAGCCGCTCCTACTTTACCCTCAAGATCGCCATAATACTTAACGCTATCATCTATAAGCTTCTTAACCGGCGCAGCTGGAGCGCCAAAGTAGGTTGGCGTGCCGATTATTATACCTTCGTAAAGTCTCATATCTTCCGGTGTGGTTTCAGGTACGCTCTTAAGGGTAAACTCTACCCCTTCCTCTCTAACTCCTTGAGCGACCGCCTCGGCCATCGCTTTAGTATTACCACCCCGGGAGTAATAAGAGATAAGAACCTTTGGCATGGTCAATCACCTTCACTCGCACCGGTAGCAGCCTTACCTCGCCAGTCCTCGATCTTGTCACTCCACTCCTTAGCCTTCCTATATATCTCCTCAGGGTCAAGCCCCATATCTCTCCAACGCTTCTCCATCCTCTTCCTGTAATACTCTTTATCCTCTTTAAAGAGAATGCTCCTAACGTAAAGCCACCTCTCATAATTTTCCCAACGCTTCCTATATATCTCATTTATATTCTTAGAATACTCATCAAGGCCGGGTGCAAGCTCATCAAGAAGCTTTTGAGCACCAGGATGAGTTGGATGGGCACCATATTTCTTCACGATCTCCCTTAAGACATGCGGCTTATCGATAATGATACAAGGAGCAAGGAGGTTGTCATCGCAATAGGGCTGAGCCTCCCTTATGGCTTGGAAGAATGGGGATTTAAGAACATCAACTAGGCTCTTTCCCCTTATGTTGTCAACAGCGAAGTGAACGAAAACGCAAGGCTCTACATCTCCGTTGGATATAATGTGAAGATACCTTTCCCCGCCAGCCATACAGCCATCAACATATCTCCCATCATTCCAAAAATCACCAAGGAAAATGGGCCTCGTTGAACGCCAGTGCTCTACTTTCTCATGAAGCTTAGCCCTCTGTTCAGGAGTAGCCATATAGGAAAGGTCAGGGTTTTCCCCAGTAGGTATGTACTGGAAGAACCATCCAACTTTGCAACCCCTCTCGATCATCTCATCTATGAACTCGTCCCTCGTGAGGGAATCAGCGCTTACCCTGGTGAGCGTAGCGGAAAAGCCAAAGAGAACCCCAGCTTCCCTGAGGTTATCCATAGCCTTTAAAGCCTTTTCATGTACCCCAGTGCCCCTCCTCGTATCTGTGGTCTCCTTAGACCCCTCTATGCTTATCATGGGAGCAACGTTACCGAGCTCAGCTAACCTCTGGGCAACTTCCTTAGTTATGAGGGTTCCGTTGGTATAGACGTTAAAGTATGCATCATCGTGCTTCTCCCAGATATCGAAAATATCTTTCCTCGTAAAGACCTCACCGCCAGATATGGTGAAGAAATACATCCCCAGCTCCTTAGCCTCGCTTATTATCCTGTCTATCTCCTCAAAGGTTAGATCATTAGAGGTATCATAGTCTCCAGCATAACACCCCTTGCATCTGAGATTGCACTTCATGGTGGGACTTATTACCAAGAAGAAGGGCAAGTGAATGCCCAGCTCTTCTTCCTTCTTGTCCCTTATAATCCTACCCAATGTCATAGCATTAACGAGAAGGTTCCATATGAGCTTCTCCCTAGCTTTAGGGGAGAGCTCCCTAAACACGCGTTTCCAGAGAACGAAAAAGGGGTGACCCGTATCCGCCATCCTAGCGATCTCTTTAAATGACTCCTTGTGAAACTTAGTTAAAGAGAGAGTGGAAAGAAGCTGAAAGATTCTCTTTATCTTATCATCAGCTGCAGGATCATCAGAGGCCAGTACGCCTGCTATCCCCTCAAGAACCTTTCCGGAGACATATCCCTTGATCTTCGTCAGAATTCCAACCTTCATCATGCATCACCCCTCTTGAGGTCCTTAACTATCTCCTCAAGAAGCTCTATTCGTGTTTCAAAGGACTTAAGCTTTTTCCTCAACTCCTCCAGCTCGCTCTTGCGAGCCAAATCTATGATATCCAGAAATCGAACTATCTCTTGCTTTATCTTATCGTACATCTCCTCTTTCTTTATCTCCATCCTTTTAACGAACTCTTCAATCAGCTTCTTACCTTCTTCCTCCCTAAGCTCCCCCTTAGAGATGAGCTCCTTTATTAGTGCCTCAAACTGGTCCCGCGTAAAGGCCAGCACCCCCAATCCGCTAAGTAAGAGCTTCCTTATGGCCTCAAGCACCCGATTCTCACCTCCTCTTTTTAAGCTCGCATGACCTTAAGAGCCGTCGTCCTCCTTCTTTTCCTTCTTAAATCCCAGTCCACCAGAATGGCACCAGCCACATATATAGAGGAGTACGTACCTACTATTATACCTAATAAGAGAGCTAAAGCAAAGTTTGAAAGAACCTCCCCACCAAATAGATAAAGGGTTAAAACCGGTAAGAGCGTAGTCAAAGATGTGTTTATCGTTCTTGAAAGCGTCTGATTTACACTCATATTGATTAATGTTTTAAAATCAAACTTCCTCGAGGATAGCCTTAAGTTCTCCCTAACCCTATCCAGTACCACTATGGTATCGTTGAGAGAGTACCCAACTATGGTCAAGATCGCGGCCACAAATGGAAGATTTATCTCCTTCCAAAGAAGCGAGTAAAGACCAAGGACTATCAAACTATCATGCATTAAGGCTAAAACTGAAACGACGGCAAAATCGAACTTAAAACGCAAGGTTATATAAATCAGTATACCCAAAAGGGCCACAGTTAGAGCGATAAAAGCCTGCTCCCGGAGCTCCTTACCTATGATAGGCCCTACGCTCTCTATCCTAACGACATTCAACCCGCCAAAGATCCTCTTAAGAGAATCAAACACCGCTTCTTGCTCCTCCCTACTTAAGTTCCTACTCTTCACTATAAAGCTTCCGTCATCGGACTTCTGAATAACGCTGTTTCCAAGACCAAATTGGGAGAGAAGCACTCTTATATCAGCCACATCGGCATCCTTGGGAAGGGTAAACTGAAACACCGTTCCCCCCTGAAAGTCTATCCCCAAGTTTAAACCTCTGATCATCAAGGAAAACAAGCTCAAGGCTATTAAGGTACCAGAGATTATATAAGCGATGATCCTTCTATCCATAAAGTTTATGTTAGGAACGCCTCTTAAGAAGAACATCTTTACCCCTCCTTCATCTTAGGAACCATAAGAGATTTTATAGCTCTAACCTTCATAGATACAAGCACATCAAGAACGCTTCTTGTAACCACTATAGCCGTGAACATGCTTATTATCACTCCAAGGCTCAAGGTAACGGCAAAACCCTTTATAGGACCGCTGCCAAAGTAAAACAAAACGGTTGCAGCTATTAGTGTAGTTATATTTGCATCAAATATAGTCCTAAAAGCCTTTCTAAACCCAGCATCTATAGCTGCCCTTATCGTCTTCCCCTCCCTAAGCTCCTCCTTTATCCTTTCAAATATCAATATATTTCCATCGACGGCCATTCCTATATTTAGAACTATACCAGCTATTCCAGGAAGAGTGAGAGTCGCCTCAAGAGCGGCTAAAGAGGCAAAAAGTAACACCACATTAGCAATGAGAGCAAGGTCAGCTACAAGTCCCATTAAACCATAGTAAAGGAGCATGAAAGCGAAGACCAAGACCGCACCGAACAGACCAGCCCTTATTCCTCTCCTAACCGAATCCTGACCTAACGTAGGACCTATAGATCTGTTCTCAGCTATCTCAATTTTAACCGGTAAAGCACCAGCCCTAAGTAGTATAGCAAGCCTTTGCGCCTCCTCAAGGGTAAACCTACCAGTTATCTGAGCCTTTCCCTCAGGAATCGCCTCTTGGACCACAGGAGCAGAGATTACATTATCATCAAGAACGATGGCCAAATGGCGTCCGACGTTCTTGCGCGTCGCTTCTTCGAAGATCTTCGCCCCTTCGCTGTTGAACTCAAGGCTCACAGCAGGAGCACCAAATCTATCAAAACTCGTTCGAGCATCCTTGAGATAACCACCTGTTAGCCAGGTCTTGCCAAGAAGATAGACCCTCCCAGTATCTCTCTCAAAGTTTACGCTTAACCCTTCTTTCTCCTTCACTCTCTTCTCAAACTCCTTCACAGCTTCCTCATAGATCTTTAAAGCCTCTTTATATCTCTCTAAAGCGTTCTTATATTCCTCCTCTGAAGCGTAGTTCTTTCTTTGAGGCTCTATAGGTCTTTGAGGACCAATATCCTCAACCTCCCTAAACTCAAGAAGGGCTGTCTTTCCTAAAAGCTCAATAGCCGCCTGAGGATCCTTAACCCCCGGTAGCTGAACTAATATTCTATCGCTCCCAGCCCTCTGAATCACTGGCTCAGTTACACCAAACTGGTCCACTCTGTTCCTCAAGATCTCCAATACCCTGCTAACAGAATCTTCCGTTATAGGGGCATTAGGCGTAGAAACGCACTGAAGAATGATATGGGATCCACCTTTAAGATCGAGGCCTAACCTTATCTTCCTCTCAAGCGGGAAGAGGTATATAGCAGCAGCTACTATAATACCAAATATAATAGCTAAGCGAACGAGGTCTTTACGCTTCAAGTTAGACACCTCCCTATAGAAGCTTAACCCCATTTATCATTAGACCAAACTCGCAACCTAACACATGAGTCGCCTTGCGAGATATAAGCATTCGCGTCAAAAATATCTCGAAATACTCCATAACTTGAGATATCTCCGTATCTATTTCTATCTCCAAGGCTATTCTTTTCCTATCCCTATCCACGTTTAAGAATGACCTTCTAACAGCGTAGTTAACCCTGTCATGGATATCAAAGCTTATTATATCAGGATTTCTAACCCTGCTATAGTGAACGTCAGACTTATCCGCTAGGATCAGCGCAGCCGTTACAGGATCCATTGGTATTCCTCTCTCTTCCTCATGATTGCTTATAGCTATCATTATCTTACCGATCTCCGACGAATCCATACCCATATCCTCGAGAAGCCTAAAGGCTATTAAAGCACCCGCAGGTCCGTGCATCTCCCTACCACATATATTACCCACATCATGAAGGTAACCCGCAATTGCCGCAAGCTCGGCCATTCGATCCGAATAGCCAAGCTTTAAAAGAACATTCCTCGCCACCTTAGCTACAAACCCCGCGTGTCTAAAACCGTGCTCGGTATAACCCAGCGTCGCCAAAAGATCATCGGCTGACTGTATATAAGATCTCACCTTAGGGTTTTTCTCGACATCGCTTAAAGTTATAACCCCTGCCAAGGCGATCACCTCTTATCCAAGGCTATAGGGAAGAAAGTGTGCCTCTCCTGAAAGGCTTAAAGGCATCCTATTCCCTTTTAACCTCAAAGGGACTTTAAACCCCTTAACCCTGTTGCTCTTTCGACTCGCTCGTTGTCTCCTCCGCTCCCTCTCTCTTAGCTGCTATAGCGCTTTTTGTAACGCGTATTTTAACGGGCTTATCTTCTTCCAGACGATCGATCTCTATTATGAAGCTGTCGTCCTTTATATCACGGACTATCCCGTATATCCCTCCGACCGTTATCACCCTGTCACCCCGCCTTAAGCTCTCTACCATCTTCCTATGTCTCTCTCTTTGCTTTCTCTGAGGCCAGATAAGCAAAAAGTAAAAGACTACGAAGATAAGTATTAATGGAAGCAAACCACCCAATACGCTTGGCTGTTGTTGCATTCTTAAAACCTCCTTTTTAAGAAAATTTACGGTTTCTATTCTAACACAGCCCAGCGCTAATCACAAGACGAAAGGGCCCTTTTTAAAGCCTGATAGGTATCCCTAACCGCCTGAGGGACAACCTTAGTATCAGCTATAACAGGCATGAAGTTAGTATCACCGTTCCAGCGAGGAACTATGTGAAGATGAATGTGCCCCTCGACTCCCGCTCCCGCTACTCTACCTAGATTAAAGCCCAAGTTAAAACCATCTGGCTTCATAACTTTCTTAAGGAGCAGGACCATCTTCTTAGCCACAAGCATCAGCTCAAGTAGCTCCTCCTCCGAGAGCTCCTCAAGCTCACCAACATGCCTATAAGGAGAAACCATGAGATGCCCAGGATTGTAGGGATAGTTATTCATTATAACGAAACACTTACCACCTTTATAAAGGATTAGATTGTCATCATCCCTATTCTCCTTGGGTAGATCACACAGAAAGCATCCCTCTACCTTAGGAGCCCGAATATACTCTATTCTCCAGGGAGCGAATAGAAAGTTCATCTTTTCCCTCCTCTCAAGAACTCGAAAACTATGTTAGCGAAAAGCTCAACGCCGATGGGAAGAGCATCATCATCGACGTCAAAGTATGGATTGTGATGGGCCTTATCGGTCCCCTTATCCTTATTTCCAGTCCCTAAGAGGAAAAAGGTGCCGGGAACCTTTTCAACGTAAAGGGAAAAATCCTCTCCTCCCATGTTGATATCAGCCTCAACAACGCTTCTCTCTCCAAAGAGATCCCTAGCTACGCTTGCAGCAAACTCTGTGAAATTGGGATCGTTTATCAAAGCTGGAGTCGAATAGTAGTCTATGAACTCAACCGAACCGCGCATGGCTTTAGCCACGTTAGTCGATATCTCCTCAACCCTCTTAACCACTCTCTCCCTGGTTTGGGGGGAGAAGGTCCTTATGGTACCAACCATCTTAACCTCCTCAGGTATTATGTTAAAAGCGGTTCCGCCTTCTATCTTGCATATAGAAACAACAGCAGGTTCTATAGGATCAACCTCCCTAGATACGATCGTTTGAAGAGCCAAAACTATGTTTGAAGCCATCACGATGGGATCAACAGCAAACTGGGGTGCAGCACCATGCCCTCCTTTTCCTTTCACATTGATCTCTATCCTATCAACTGCTGCAAAGAAAGGCCCCTTTCTGAAGCCCAAAACACCAGAAGGAAGATAAGCCCAAACGTGAAGCCCCGCTATAGCGTCAACGCCGTCTAATCCTCCAGCCTTGATTATCTCCTTAGCCCCTGCGGCCGTTTCCTCCGCAGGTTGGAATATCAGCCTGACACTCCCTGGAAGCTCACCCTTAAGCTGGGCTAAAACCTTAGCAGTTATCAGGAGAACCGCTATATGGGCATCATGCCCGCAGGCATGCATAACCCCCTCATTCTGAGAGCGATAGGGTATAGATTGGTTTTCCTCTTTCATCTTTAAAGCATCTATATCCGCCCTCAACGCTATCATCGGCCTATCGAATAGCCCCCTTATGGTAGCGATCACACCAGATGCTTTACCCCCACACCCCACCTTTATCTCATCAACCCCATACTCCTTTAGCTTCTGAGCTATAAGCTTCGTGGTTTCATACTCCTCAAAGGAAGGTTCAGGATGAGCATGAAAATGACGCCTAAGTTCGATCAGCTCTCCTTTACAGCTTTCCACAAGCTTCTTAATTTTCTCACGCATTTTAATCAACACCCCCTCCTATGATATCCTCAAAGATTATAACATATTGCACAGGAAAAGAACTTATTATAACCTTAATTAAGGGAGGTGAAAGGATGAAAAAGGCTTTAGTACTGGGGTGTGGGTTGGTTGGAAAAACGATCGCTTTAGAGCTGTCCAAAGAGTTTAGCGTTACCGTCTTAGACTCAAGTGAGGAAAACCTAAACAAGCTTAAGGGGAATTTAAGAAAGATAAAAGGCTCAGCCTTAGATACTGATCTCCTCAAGGAGCTTTCCAAGGATGCTGATATCGTCTGTGGGGCTCTCCCCGGAGCGATAGGTTTTAATGTAGCTCAGAACATACTAAGCATGGGAAAGAACTACTGTGATATATCCTTCATGCCAGAAAACTTTTTAGATCTGGGTGAGCTCGCTAAGGAAAGAGGCGTAACTGCGGTATTCGATATGGGCATAGCTCCCGGGATTTCAAATCTGCTCGTTGGGAGAGGAGCTTCCATGCTCGAAGAGATTAATGAGGCCAAGATACTCGTTGGGGGCTTACCTGAAAATCCAGAACCGCCTTTCTTCTATAAAGCTGTGTTCTCTCCCTATGACGTCTTAGAGGAATATACTAGGCCAGCGAGAATCGTCAAGAATGGTAAAGAGGTTATTGCTGAAGCCTTAGATGGATTAGAGGAGATAGAAATTCCGCCAATAGGGAGGTTAGAGGCCTTTTACACCGATGGTTTAAGATCCCTTCTATTTACCATAAGAGCCAAGGATATGGAGGAAAAAACCTTAAGATATCCTGGGCACACAATGATAATGAGAGCCCTAAGAGAGATGGGCTTGTTTAAAGAAGAGTATCGCGCGTTTACGGCTAAGCTTCTCTTCCCCCTATGGGAGTTGAACCCTGATAAGGGAGATAGAGATATAACCGTGATGATAGTTAAGATGTCTGGAAAGAGAGAAGAGGAAAGGGTGAACCTAGTCTGGGAGGTGTTCGACAGATTCGATGAGGAAAGCTGGACTCATTCCATGGCGAGGGTAACTGCATTCCCCTGTGTAACTGTAGCCAAGATGATAGCTTACGGAGAGATAAGAGAAAAGGGCGTTATTCCCCCTGAGATGTTAGGGATGAATGAGGAGACATATGAAAAGGTGATCAGAGAGTTAAGAAGTAAAGGGTTAAAGATAAAGGAAAAGGTTATTATAGAAAGGGGAGGTTAACGTTCAAGCCTCCCCTTCACCTCATTTCTCAACCTTTCGTAAATTAGCTTACCAGTTTCAAGATAACCCTTGGCTTTAGAAATCGAAGCTTCTTTAAAGACCAAGTCCTTGATAGAGAGACAGTTTATCAAAACATTAAAGTAAGCTGACTCCATGGCCCCGTAAGCTAAAACTGCTGAAACAGCCGTATCACTCAGAGCATTCTTATTCCCCTTCTCAAGAAGCTCTTCAGCGAGCTTTAAGACCTCGAGGGAAAGTTCCATAACCGAAAGGGGCAATAGCGTAGCCCTCCTTAAGGCCTCATCAAGAGCCTTTTCCCTCTCGCCGCTACCTTTCGGAAGCTTAAGAGCGCTCATGAAGGAGTTAAAGGCCTCGGAATCCTCATCAACCTTCATAAGAAGCTTCTCCATAAGGGTTCTTGCCCTCTCAAGTAAAACCTTAACATCGTCCTGAACGCTCTCATATCCCTTCTTTCCAAGCGTTAGATTGGAAACCATGGAAGCCAAAGCGGAACCCATTGCCCCTACAAGAGCAGCAGAACTTCCCCCACCCGGCGCTGGTGAGGATGAGGCAAGCTCCTTTAAGAAATCCTTAACAGATAGGTTTATCAAACTCATAAACAACCCTCCCCCTCTTGATAACGCTTCTGACATGACTCCTGCCTATCTCATAAAAAAGGAAGGAATACTTGGGAACGCTCATTATTACAATATCCGCTTGCTTTCCCACATCTATGCTTCCAACCCTGTCCCCAATATCAAGGGAATAAGCGGAGTTCAGAGTAGATGCAACTATAGCTTCCTCCGGAAGCATACCCATACCCAGGACAGCTAACTGCAGGACCATCTCCATAGAGCTACAATAACAGCTACCGGGGTTAAAGTCGGTTCCCAGAGCCACTGGGACCCCAGCGGATATTATCTTCCTTGCCGGAGCATAGGGCTTCCTAAGGGAAAAGGATGTTCCCGGAAGGAGAACAGCGAAAACCTTTTTCTCAGCCATCATCCTTATACCTTCATCGCTCACCCTTATTAGATGTTCAGCGCTCTTAGCTCCAACTTGACATGCGAGAATAGCCCCACCTAAAGGGGCAATCTCATCAGCATGTATCCTAAGTCCGAAGCCGAGCTCCTTAGCTCTAAGAAGTATCTCCCTAGACTCCTCCAGGGAAAAGGCTCCTTCATCACAGAAAACGTCGCAGAACTTGGCCAACTTTCCTTTGGCCACCTCAGGCAAGATAACTTCCTTCAGGAGATCTATATAGGCTCTCCTATTAGATCTATACTCCGGAGGAATGACGTGAGCGCCGAGGAAGGTGGGAACTATCTCCAAGGAACCTTCTAAGGCTAACTCCCTTAGCACCTCAAGCTGCTTTATCTCATCCTCAAGATTCAGTCCATAGCCGCTTTTAGCCTCTGCTGTGGTAACTCCTGAAGAAAGGAGTTTTAAGGCGTTGATTTTCGTCGACTTAAAAAGCTCATCCTTGGTCGCTTCTCTAACCTTTTTTACCGTGTTGAGTATACCTCCACCAGCCTTAAGAATCTCAATATATTCGACACCCTTAAGGCGAAGCAAAAACTCATCCTCCCTCGTCCCTACGAAGGGAAGATGGGTATGGGCATCTACGAAACCAGGGAGAACTGTACAACCCGAAGCATCTATTCTTTTATAAGCATCCTTATATCTTTCAAGAAGCTCGTCGCTTTTCCCAACGTCAACTATTTTACCCCCTTCTATAGCTATCGCTCCGCCCTCAATCACCCCCAAATCCAACATTTCAGAGGCAACCTTGGGTCCTTTAGCGTCATCCCTAACGGTTACAACCTGCGAAGCGTTATAGATCAAGAGATCCAGCATATCTACTCCTCCAACTCAAGCAGACGCATCTCTATAACCTGTTTCGATGGATCGAAATTATGAAGTTTAAGGTAGTAAGATATGGAGTCGAAGAGAGCTTCCGCTGGAAGAAGACCGATTATCTCGCTCTCAACGATCGGGACCCCCCATCTTTCTGCCTCCATCTTCACGAGCTCAAAGACCCTGTATATAGAGTTCTTCGTGTAATCGGTTAAGTTCATGGAAACTTGAACCAACCCCTTATCTTTAAGATCAACTCCTATGGCCTTAACGTAAGCGAGCCCGCCGCTTGACGCTCTAACGAACTGAGCAATTTTTTTAGCTATATCAATATCAGTCGTTCCAAGGTTAATGTTAAAGGCTATCAGAGGCTTCCTAGCCCCGACTACCGTAGCTCCAGCTGTAGGATGAAGCTTAGGAGGACCGTAATCTGGATGGCGCTCAGGCTTAGATATCTCCTCCTTCAACCCTTCGTATTGCCCTTTCCTTATAACCTCGAGCTTGCGCCTTTCTGGTCGCAAGGCTGCCTCCTCATATAGATAGACAGGTATGCCAAGCTCATCGGCGATTTTCTTGCCAAGCTCCCTCGCAAGAGTAACGCACTCCTCCATGGTAACCCCCCTTAAGGGGACGAAAGGTATAACGTCGGTCGCCCCTATCCTCGGGTGTTCTCCCCTATGCTCCTCCATATTTATGAGCTCCGATGCTACCCTAACGGACTCAAATACGGCGTTGAAGAGCTCGCTCGGTTCACCCACCGCTGTTATAACCGTCCTATTATGGTCTTTGTCAGAAGAAACATCAAGAAGCCAAACTCCCTTTCTTCCCCTGAAGCAATCCGCTATCTTCTCTATAATCTCCCCTCTTCTTCCCTCACTGTAGTTAGGAACACATTCAACCAGCTTCTTAGGCAACAATGGAAATCACCTCCTAAAAAGTTAGTGGGACTCCTTAAGGAGTCCCACCATTGAATTACAAGACCCTCAAGCTCTCGTGAGGGAGTTTCCCTTACCTCAGCATAGGAATCTTTATACCATACTTTTTAGCCCACTCTATGGCCCTCTCATACCCAGCATCAGCATGTCTAACAACACCTATACCTGGATCATTCCTGAGGACTCTCCTAGCCTTCTCAGCCGCCTCGTCGCTCCCATCAACAACTGTGACCTGTCCTGCATGGAGCGAATACCCTATGCCAACCCCGCCACCGTGATGGAAGGATACCCAGCTAGCTCCACTTGCCGTGTTAAGGAGAGCGTTAAGAATCGGCCAATCGGCAATAGCATCGCTACCATCCTTCATACCCTCCGTCTCCCTATAGGGTGAAGCAACGGAACCTGTATCAAGATGGTCTCTCCCTATAACTATAGGAGCTTTAATCTCTCCTTTCCTGACAAGATCGTTGAAGATAAGCCCCATCCTATCCCTCTCTCCATAGCCAAGCCAGCATATCCTCGCAGGAAGTCCCTGGAACTTAACCTTTTTTTGCGCCATCTGTATCCATCTAACCAGATGTTTCTTCTCGGGGAAGGTATCTATGACAGCCTGATCCGTCCTATAGATATCCTCGGGATCCCCAGACAAAGCGACCCATCTAAAGGGCCCTTGCCCCTCACAGAAAAGCGGCCTTATGTACTCAACGACGAAGCCAGGAAAGTCATAAGCATCCTTAACCCCGCGCTTGTAAGCCTGCGTCCTTATGTTATTGCCATAATCAAAAACCACCGCACCCATCCTCTTAAGGTCGAGCATGGCCCTAACGTGCTTAGCTATGGAGTCTAAGGCCATTTCCTTATATTTGTCTGGGTTAGTCTTCCTGAGCTCAAGCGCCTCCTCGTAAGGAATACCAGCTGGAACATAACCGCCAAGCTCATCATGGGCCGAGGTTTGATCGGTAACCACATCGGGAACGATACCTCTCCTTACGAACTCCGGAAAAACTTGAGCTGCATTACCAAGTAACCCGATGGAGATCGCCCTTCCCTCGTCCTTAGCTTTCAGCGCGATGTTCAAAGCCTCATCTAAGTTCTCAACCATAACATCGAGATAACCTGTTTCAAGCCTCCTCTTTATCCTCTGACGATCTACCTCAACTATTATTCCGACCCCCTCGTTCATCGTTATGGCAAGAGGCTGAGCTCCCCCCATGCCACCTAAACCAGCGGTTAAAACCAGCCTTCCCTTCAATGTACCGTTGAAATGCCTATTAGCTACAGCAGCCAGCGTCTCATAGGTCCCTTGAAGTATCCCTTGCGTCCCTATGTATATCCAGCTTCCCGCAGTCATCTGGCCATACATTATTAGCCCTCGAGCCTCAAGATCTCTAAAGTAGTCCCAATCAGCCCACTTAGGAACGAGGTTAGCGTTAGCTATCAAAACTCTGGGAGCCCAAGGATGCGTCTTAAATATAGCAACAGGCTTGCCCGACTGCACCAAAAGGGTTTCATCGTTCTCAAGCTCCTTTAAGCAACTGACTATCGCATCGAAGCACTCCCAGTTTCTCGCAGCCTTACCAGTTCCACCGTAAACGATGAGCTCATCGGGCTTCTCCGCAACCTCAGGATCCAAGTTATTCATTAGCATTCTAAGGGCGGCTTCCTGAACCCACCCCTTACAGCTCAGCTCCCTACCCCTGGGAGCCTTAACAACTCTTCCCATTAAAACCACTCCTTTAAGCGATCACTCCTTCGGAACTATTATCTCAGGGTCATCTATGACCCCATAGTGATGGAAAGCCCCATCTTTAACTATCTGAACCTGAACTGCTTTCACAACCTCACCTATCTTCGTAAACTCCTTTATTCTACCCGTCAAGACATCAAAATCCCTAAGTGAAGCTATCGCATCCCTTATCTTCGCTGGCTCTAAAGATCCAGCTCTCTTCATAGCCTCAGCTAATATATAGACCCCATCGAAAGCGGAAGCTCCAACCATATCGGGATCAATCCCATGCTTCTCCTTATACCTGCTAATAAACCACTTCACCAGGGGTCTTGGATCGTCTCTATCGAAGTTCGTGGTTATTATAACTCCTTCCGCTGCCTTCCCAGCGATCTCTATGAACTTGGGAGAGTCAAACCCTTCCTCTCCCACGATGTGACATGTGATACCAAGATTGCGCGCCTGAACTACAGCGGAACCGTGGAAGTAATAACCACTTATGAATATCGCTTCCGGATTGTGCTTTTTAAGCTCCGTAAGGTAAGGTGTGAAGTCTTTCTCTCCCATGGGGAAGAACTTCTCATCCAGTATCTTAAGGCCTATCTTCTCAGCCCTGCTCTTAAAGCCCGCGGAAAGAGCCCTGCCGTAATCGATGTCAACTGTCAATAGACAAGCTGTCTTAGCCTTAAGAAGCCTTCCCACTACCTCAGCTGCCGCAGCTCCTTCAACCTCGCCGAGAAATCCATTTCTGAAGATGTAATCCCCAGCCTTAGTTATGTCTGGATGAATGGCATAGGCCGCAACCATTGGAATACCCGCCTCTTGGAATATCGGAGCAACTGCCCTCGTTGGACCACTGTAAGAACCGCTTACTACAGCTACAACCTTATCCTTTTCTATGAGCTTGCGAGCTATAGCGACAGCTTCACTGGGCTTAAGCCCATCGTCATAAACCACAAGCTCGATCTTCTTACCCAAAACGCCACCCCGTTCGTTAATGTACTCCACGGCAAGTTGAGCTGAGTTAAGAGCACTTGCGCCATCAGCTGCAGCAGGACCAGTTAAGGGAGCGAAGAAACCTATCTTAACCGTATCCTGAGCTAACGCCACTCCTCCCACACACAAAAGCAAAAGCGCTAATAGAAAAAGCTTCTTCATGAATACCCACCTCCCCTTGCTTTATGCCCCCCTCAAGGGAGCGATCTCACCCACCAAGATAAGCTCGCTTAACCAGAGGACTCTCAAGTAGATCCTTAACGCTTCCCTCAAGGACTACCCTCCCGGTCTCAAGAACATAACCTCTATCCGCAACCTTTAAAGCCTGACGAGCGTTCTGTTCCACAAGAAGTATAGTCACACCTCTCCTCTTAAGCTCCCTTATGGCTTCGTAGATCTTATCGACCAAGATAGGCATCAGCCCCAAGGAGGCCTCATCTATCATGAGAAGCCTCGGCTTAGACATCAATGCCCTTCCTAAGGAAAGCATCTGCCTCTCTCCGCCGCTCATCGTTCCAGCAAGCTGATCTTTTCTTTCTTTAAGAACCGGAAATATCTCGAAAATCCAGCTCATCCTCTCCACAAGCTCCTTCCTATCCTTGACAGGGAAAGCACCCACCCTCAGGTTTTCCTCAACCGTCAGATCAGGAAAGACACGAGCCCCTTCCGGAACCATCCTAATGCCGCTTCGAGCCCTCAAATAGGGCTCAAGTTTATTTATCCTGACCCCATCAAAGTATATATCACCACTCTCTACTCTCTCCAACCCCATTATGGAGCGAAGGATGCTCGTTTTGCCTGCTCCATTAGCCCCTATTACCGTAACCAGCTCGCCCTCCTCAACCCTCAGCGAAATCCCTCTAAGGGCCCTTATCTTACCGTAGCTTAAGTGAAGATCGATAACCTCAAGCAGAGCCAATCTCCTCACTCCCACCCCTACCGAGATATGCCTCTATAACCTTAGGGTCGTTCCTTATCTCCTCTGGTGGCCCTTCCGCTATCTTCTGCCCGTGATCTAGGACAACTATCCTCTCGCAAAGCTCCATAGCTACTCTCATATTATGCTCTATGAGAAGAACAGAAACCCCTCGATCCCTTATCCTCCTTATTAGATCCATTAATGGTTCGATCTCTTCATGGCTTAATCCAGAAAAGGATTCATCTAAGAGCAGAAGCTTCGGGTTAAGGGCGAGAGCTCTTGCTATCTCAAGCCTCCTTAAACAGCCTAAGGGAAGGACTCCTGCCAGATTATTCTCAAAGCCTTTAAGCCCAACATCTTCAAGCAAACCTAAGGCCTTATCCCTAAAGGGATGCATGTCGTAGGGTGCAAGGCTCTCAAACAGCCTATCATAGCGAACACCACCACAACCTGAGATCACGTTTTGTAAGGAAGTTAATCCCTTAAAGGGACGAACAATTTGAAAGGTTCTTGCGATGCCCAGCTTAGCAATCCTATGAGGAGGTAAACCGGTTATCTTTCTACCCATGAAGAAAACTTCACCGCTTGTAGGTTTTAGGACACCGCTTATGAGGTTAAAGCAGGTAGTCTTCCCCGCACCGTTAGGGCCAACGAGCCCTAATATCTCCCCTTCACCCACGAAAAAGGAAACATCCTTTAACGCTTCCAAACCACCAAATCTTTTAGTTAATCCCTTAACCTCAAGAATTATATCTCTACCCATAGGCTTTCACAATCATTATAACTCAAATTCTAAGATAAGGCAAATCAACTAAGTGCTATAATACCTAAAAAGGAGGGATTGAAATTGAAAAAGATGAAAGCAATAGTGAAAGAGAAAGAAGGCATAGGAGCGATCCTAAAAGAGGTGGATATCCCGAAGCCCAAAGAGGATGAAGCATTAATCAGGGTTATATATAGCGCGGTCTGCGGAACTGATCACCACATATATAGCTGGAACCCATGGGCTCAAAGCAACGTCAAGCTACCCCACATATTAGGACACGAGTTCGTAGGAGAGGTGGTTGAAATTGGCAGAAGCATAAGCCAAGTTAAGGTTGGAGATATAGTGTCAGCTGAGACTCACATATTCTGTGGGATCTGTAAACAGTGCTTAACGGGAAATCAAGGAATATGCAAGTCTATGAAGCTCTTAGGCATACATACTCCTGGGTCCTTCGCAGAATATATAACCGTGCCCGAGAAGGTCCTTTGGAGAAACCCGAAGGATATACCTCTAAAACACTGCGCCGTTCAAGAACCCTTGGGGGTCGCATTAGAGGGAGTATTAGCTGAGGATATCTCAGGAAAAAGCGTTCTTGTAACAGGTTGTGGCCCCATAGGGCTGTTTGCCATAGCGGTAGCAAGGGCCTCTGGTGCCAGCGAAATATACGCAAGTGACGTTAAGGAGTATAGACTATCCTTAGCCAAAGAGGTCGGAGCGGATAAGGTTATAAATCCCAAGGAAACCAACCTTGCAGAAGCGACTCTGGAATACACTCACGGAGATGGGGTTGATGTTCTAATCGAATGCTCAGGATCCCCCAAAGCCCTAAGAAGCGGTTTAGAAGCTCTAACAAAAGGGGGAAGGGTTAGCTTGGTAGGATTATTCGGACAGGAGATAAACCTTGAACCTAATTCCCTCTTGGTGTTTAAAGCAGCCAGAGTTTACGGGATAAGTGGAAGAAAGATATTCTCAACCTGGTGGAAGGTAAGAGAGCTCCTTGAGAAGAGAAAGCTAAACATAGACCCGATAATAACCCATGAGCTACCTCTCGAGGAATTCGAAAAGGCAATGCACCTTGTGGAGGATGGAACCTGTGGAAAGATACTCATTAAACCCTAAGGAGGGATAAAAAATGCTTAAGATAAATCCAGAAACCGAGTTAAATGCCTTGATAGATGTAGCCACGAAGATGTGCATAGCCGCCCGAACGGCGCCTAAAGCGAGAGGGCAGGACTTTATAGTCACCGCTATAATCTACGGAGAGGAATTAAAGAAAATCCAAGAAGAGATGGTAAGAATCGGGCAAAGAGAAAACATCCCCTTCTTCATAAGGGATGCTGAGAACATCGAAGATAGGGTGGTTGTAATAATAGGTACTAAATGGAAAAAAACCAGTGAACCATTTGAGGAAATAGAGGATGAAGAGATGGCGCGCAAAGCAAGCTCACTAGTAGATTTAGGTATAGCAATAGGGTCAGCGGTATCCGTAGCAAAGGAGTTATGCGTAGACAACAGAGTAATGTATTCAATAGGAAGGGCTTGCATAAACCTTGGGATCCTAGGAGAGGATGTAAAAGTAGCTTATGGTATTCCTCTTAGCGTATCAGGAAAGAATCCCTTCTTCGACAGAGTTAAGAAGACCTAATCCATCATTATTCCACCATCTACATCCATTATCTCACCCGTTATAAAATCCGAATAGTCAGAAGCTAAAAACAAAACCGCATAAGCTATATCTTCAGGCCTTCCAAAACGACGAAGAGGAATAGTCTCCATAAATGCTTTCTTTTTATCTTCAGGAAAACCGTTTAACATTCGCGTTTCAGTTGGACCAGGACATATGGCGTTAACGTGAACTCCGTAGGGACCACCCTCACGAGCTAAAGCCTTAGTAAAGGCTATAACCCCTCCCTTAGAAGCAGCGTATATCGAGTTCCCAAAGATACCTCCCCCACGCTTCCCAGCTACAGAAGCTATGTTTATTATCTTCCCTTTTCTTCTTTCAATCATATGGGGAAATACAGCATAACACATGTTAAAGACACCGATAAGGTTAACGGCTATAACTTTGTTCCACTCCTGAGGCTCGCACTCAATGAAGGGTTTAGTATAAACTATACCTGCGTTATTAACCAATATGTCCACCTTGCCATACTTTCGCAAAACTTCGCTCGTGACCTCCTTAACCTCATCGAAGTTAGAGACATCGACCTTAAAGAAATCTCCCCTACATCCGCCTCTTTCTATTTCCTCGATTAACTCCCTACCCTCCTTCTCAAGAAGATCGAAAACTATGACTGAAGCACCCTTAGCTGAAAGGGATAGGGCTATTGCTCGCCCTATCCCTCTTCCTCCCCCCGTAATTAAGGCAACCTTATCCGAGAAATCAAACTCCATCACAGTTTAACCCCCCTTAGTGAGGAACTTAAACAGAGGAAAACCAGTCTCCTCATCCATCTCCCTCACTATATTCACGTCAGGCAACTCCCTTATAACAACCTCTACGGTTACCAAAACTGGATTACCCTTAACCACGTGCCCCCCGTGAAGATTCGCCATCTCATCAGAAACCACAGCGTGAAGATGAATCGCTTTTACCCCATTCTGATTTAATCCAACAATGCCGTTAGCCGAGAGAAGCTCAATTGGCCCCTCAATCACAACAGGATCGCAATATTTAACCCCAAGCTTCTGAGATTCATCCTTAACAGGGTAAACGAAGGTAAATCTCCTTAAACTCCCCAAAACCACATCTATGCTCCCACTCTTAATGCCATGCCTATCGCATATCTCCAATATACCGTCGATAAGATCCGTTTCAGGCAAGATCCTTCCTACAATGACTCTCCCAGCTTTAGACTCACATGAAGAGACCCTTACTACGTTATCCAACCATACCACCTCACTTAAGGGTAACCGTAGGCAGCCACATGATGATTTCAGGAAAGGCTATGCAAAGGGCAAGACCCACAGCCTGTAAGGCTACAAAGGGAACAACCCCTCTATATATATCGGTGGTCTTCACCTCAGGCGGAGCTACCCCTTTCAGGAAGAATATAGCATAGGCAAAAGGTGGAGTCAGGAAGGACATTTGAAGGTTTATCGCTATAAGCTCAACGAAGTAAAGAGGATCAAAACCGAGATTAACGGCCACAGGCAAAAATACCGGAAGGACTATATATAGTATGCCTATCCAGTCTATGAACATCCCTAAAATAAAAACCACGAACATCATCAAGGCCAAAATCCCCCACTTGCCAAACCCTGTAGCCATTAGTAAGGCCTCTACCATAGCTCCACCCCTCATAAACAAGAAAACAGAGGTGAACATACCTGCTCCCACTATGACGAAGAAAACCATGGAGGTTATCTTAAGCGTCTCATAAACAGCTAACTTAAGGGTCTCCAAGGTCAGTCTCCTGTAAACCAAGGCTATTATGATGGCCCCAAGGGCCCCGACTGCCGAGGCTTCCGTAGGGGTAGCCATTCCTAAGAGAATGGAACCGAGCACTCCTACAAGCAAACCAAAAACTGGTATCATATATATGAGGGTCTGAATTATTAGCGTCTTCTTCTCAGCTGTTCTTTCAGCCACGCTAACAGCGGGAGCAACCTCAGGCTTTAACCAGGAGACCAGAAGAATATAAGCGATATACAACGCTGAAAGCAATAACCCTGGAAACATGGCTCCAGCGAAAAGCTTAGCTACAGAGAGGTTACACATTGGTCCCATCATAACCAACATGACGCTTGGGGGAATCAGTATACCCAAGGTCCCACCCGCACAAACCACACCAGATGCAAGCCCCTTATCGTATTTCCTCTTAAGCATTGCAGGAAAAGCTATCAAGGCCATCATGGTTACAGAAGCAGCTATTATACCAGTGCAAGCAGCAAACAGAGTACTTATGATTATCGTGGTTATCGCGAGCCCCCCACGGATGGGACCAAAAAGCTGAAACATCGTACTAAATAGCCTTTCCGCCGCCTCGCTCCTCTCCAAAATTAAACCCATAAAAACGAACAGAGGAACTGCTATCAACACTTCATTTTGCATCACTTCATAAGTCTTCTGTATAAATAGGTCCAATATAGTAGGCCCTCTATAGAGATAACCGAAAAGAACCGCCAAAAACATGAAAGCGAAGGCAAGACGCACACCTGCTAAAACCAAACATATAACGAGTATCATCGCGATCAAGGCCATTACCTCAGGCGACATAGCTTAAACCCTCCCTTGCTTTAGCTTCCTTAAGTTCTTAATAAGCTCAACTATCCCCTGAACGAGAACCAAAGAAAACCCCAGAGGTATCATAGTCTTCACGGGAGCAGAGGGGAATCCCCAGGTGGTGGTTGAAAGCCTCTCCCCCATCCTCCACGCGTAGGACGCATACTCAACCCCCTTCCAAGAGAGGATAGCCATTATGGGTATAAGCATAACCACATAGAAGAATATCTCCCAGACAAGCCTCACCCTCCCAGGCAAGGCGTTAAGAATTATATCTATCCTAACGTGCCTCCCCTCCTGAAGGGTCCAACCCCCACCGAGAAGGAAAAGTGCACTAAATAACATCCATGCTGTATCATAAACCCAATCCGTCGGTCTATTTAAGACATATCTTATGAACACCTCATACAAAACTACGAGATTTAGCGGAATCACCAGCCACGCTCCACCCTTGCCAAGCATCCTGACGATCCTTTCTACAAAGGCCATCATCCGGAGACCTCCTCCATCAGAACTCAATATTATTTTAAGGGGAGGTGTTTTTCTCACCTCCCCTTAAAATGGACTTATATATCGAACTTACTGAACTCGTAGAACGGTCTTATCTTCTCGAGGAACCTCTTCTGAGACTCCCAGACCTTCTTGAAGTACTCGTCCTCTTTTGCCTTTTCCTCAAGTATCTTAAAGGCTATCTCCTTCGCTTTCTTCTGATCCTCAGGCGAGAGCTTGGTCATCTGAACGCCAGCCTGCTTTATCTTCTCGAAGGCTTCCATCGAATCCACCCAGGCCTGACAGTACCCCTCAATCGTAGCGGCAATGGCCGCGTTCTTAATTATCTCCTTAAGGTCAGGAGCTAAGCCATCCCAAACCTTAGGGTTTATAAGGAGCTGGAACATATTGGAACCCATGTGAATCGGTGGGTTAAAGAGATACTTAGCAACCTCATGCAGCCCTAAAGCGTAATCCATAGAAGGATAGGCGAATTCAGCTGCATCTATTAAACCTCTCCTTAGAGCAGGTATAACTTCACCAGCGGGAAGAAGAACGACGGAAGCTCCTAAGGCCTTCCAAAGCTCCATGCTCAAACCAGCCGCCCTTATCTTCAACCCCTTGATATCTTCTAAGGTTTTGACGGGCTTGGTTGACCAGATCTCCTCAGGAGGCGTTAAGCCCAATGGAAAAGCAACCACCGCTCCCTTATACATCTCTTGCTGAAGCTTTATACCCTCACCGCTATACATCCAGACGAAGAGGTCATGGAAGTCAAAGACACCACCTGGAAGGGTGTAAAAGAGGTCACCCGCGGGAAACTCTCCCTTCTGCCACGCAGGTGTATTCATTCCCACATCGACTACTCCCTTCCTGACAGCATCAAGAACTTCGGTAGCTGGCACAATCTCTCCCGGCTCATGAAGCCTGATCTTCAAGCGCCCCCCGCTCATAGCCTCAACCTTCTCAGCCCAGGAAACTATTCCGTACTTACCCAAGGGAGACTTAAGGGGGAAGCAGCTTGCCCCAATGAGGGTCTTCGTCTGAGCGAAAGCTAAGCCCACGAAAAGAGCTACGACAAGCGCGATGCCTAAGGTAACCTTCAAAACCGCCGCCTTACCTCTCATCTTAACTTCACCTCCCTGGATTTAATAAAACACCACTAGCAGACTAATGATACAATAAAAGTATATATTAACCTCCTCGACATTGTCAATAATTTGACAAGAAACATATAGTATGGTTGCAACACCAAAAATTTTAGGATAAAATTTTAATAACAGATCATCAAAATAGGAGGTGAACTTACGAGAATGGGGGTCAATCTGCTCGATCTTTATGAAACTATGGTAAGGATAAGGCTCTTTGACACGAAGGCTGAGGAGCTATTCCTACAGGGCAAGATCCCCGGTTTTATCCACTCCTACGTGGGAGAGGAAGCGGTAGCCACAGGCGTATCAGCTAATCTACGTCCAGACGATTACATAACGAGCACGCACAGAGGGCATGGGCACATGATAGCCAAAGGAGCTGACCTGAAGCTAATGATGGCAGAGCTATATGGAAAGAAGACCGGATATTGCAAGGGCAAAGGCGGGTCAATGCACATAATGGATTTCTCTCTTGGAGTCCTAGGCGCCAACGGTGTGGTTGGAGGAGGAATACCCATAGCGGTAGGAGCCGGAATGGCGATCAAACTAGTAAGAAAGAGCGATCAGGTCGTTGTATGCTACTTCGGAGATGGAGCCTCAAACAGAGGAACATTCCATGAGGGGCTTAACTGGGCATCGATTTACAAGCTTCCTGTAATATTCGTTTGTGAGAACAACATGTATGCTTCAACAGCCTATATGCCGGAAACCACATCGGTATTGGACATATCAGCCAGAGCAGTTGGCTACAACATGCCTGGGATAAGCGTCGATGGAAATGATGTCTTAGCGGTATACGAGGCAGCTAAGGAAGCTATAGAAAGAGCGAGACGGGGAGAGGGACCGACGCTCATAGAAGCTAAAACCTACAGGCTTAAGGGGCACTTCGTCGGAGACCCGGAGCTCTACAGAACCAAGGACGAAGTTAAGAGGTTCTGGGAAAAGGAACCAATAGGAAGGTTCGAGAAGAAGCTCTTCGAAGAGGGAATACTAACGGAAGGGAAGAAGAGGGAAATATGGGAAAAGGTGGAGAAAGAGATCGAAGAGGCTATTCGTTTTGCTGAAGAGAGTGACTTCCCACCACCTGAGGATGCTTTAACCGACCTATTTGTCGATGATAGAGGGTATGACTACTAAGGAGGGAGAAAGAACGTGAGAGAGATAACTTTTGCCGAAGCCATATGTGAAGCCTTGTTGGAAGAGATGGAAAGGGACTCTACAATATTTACCTATGGCGAAGATATAGCTAAGCAAGGCGGAATCTTTGGAACCTACAAGTGCATACTCGGAAAGTTTAAGGATAGGATAATAGACACCCCAATCTCCGAGGAGGTCATATACGGCTCAGCTGTAGGCGCAGCCCTGGCTGGAGCAAGACCCGTGGTAGAGTTTCACTTCGCAGACTTCATATTCACTGGAATGTGCTCCGTAGTTAATCAGATCATGAAGATAAGGTATATGTCCGGTGGACAAAAGAAGCTTCCGATAATACTACGAGGACCCGACGGAATAGCAAGGGCAGCGGCGGCGCATCACTCCCAATCCATAGAGACGATATTCATGCATGTACCTGGCATAAAGGTGGTTATCCCATCAACGCCCTATGATGCTAAAGGATTGATGAAAACCGCCCTAAGAAGCGATGATCCAGTCATATTCTTCGAGCATAAGAGACTTTACAAGACTAAGGGACCCGTTCCTGAGGAAGAATACTTCATTCCCTTCGGTAAGGCAGATGTAAAGAAAGAAGGAAAAGATATCACAATAATAGCCACATCGAGAATGGTGTTGGAATCTTTAGAAGCGGCAAAGGAGCTCGAAAATGAGGGGATAAGCGCAGAGGTTATAGACCTTAGAACCTTAGTACCCTGGGATAAGGAAACTGTAATTAACTCTGTCAAGAAAACCCATAAAGTTATAATCGCTCATGAAACCTGGAGAAGAGCCGGTTGGGGAGCGGAGATAGCAGCCACTATATATGAGGAGGCCTTTGAATACCTAGACGCTCCTATAAAGAGAATAGGAGCGAGGAATGTGCCCCATCCATTCTCACCCCCCTTAGAGGATGCGGTTATCCCTCACAAAGAAGATGTCATAAAGGCGGCAAAAGAAATTTTATCTCTCTAAAGAGGGAGGATTAAAAGATGTACGAACTCCTTATGCCAAAGTTCGGCTTGACAATGGAAGAAGGGAAAGTAGAAAGGTGGCTAAAGAAAGAGGGAGAAGAGGTTAAAAGGGGAGATGCCATAGTTGAAATATCATCGGAAAAGATAACCAATACTGTGGAAAGCCCCGTAGATGGAATTTTAGCGAGGATACTGGTTAAAGAGGGAGAAACTGCCAAGGTGGGAACCCCTATAGCGATAATAGCTCTTTCTAAAGAGGAGTATGAGAGGATCGCCACCAAAGTGGAGGCTCCCCAAATAACTCCCGAAGAGAAAGAGGCACCTAAAGAGGAAAAACCGTTAGAAATACGCGAAGAAGAGATAAACGCCTCACCGCTAGCGAAGAAAATTGCGCGAGAAAGGGGCATAGACTTAAGATTGGTCAAAGGAACGGGAGAGGGAGGAAGGATCACAAAAGAGGATGTGCTTAGGTATATAGAGTCCATGGAGAAAAAGGTTGAAGCTCCCGCTTTCAAGGAAATACCCCTAACCACGATCAGGAGAACTATAGCAGAAAGGCTCTCGAAGTCCTCCCACACTACTGTTCCTGTAACAGAAACCATGGAGATAGACGTGAGTGAACTGATGAAGGCCTTTAAGAGGATTAGGGAAAGCTCCAGCGTTAAGATAAGCTTGACCGCTGTGTTTGTCAAACTGATCTCAAACCTACTCTCAGAGTTCCCAAACTTTAACGCTCACTTCGATGGAGAAAAAATAAAGGTCTTTGAAAATGTCAACATGGGGGTTGCCTTTGATACTCCCGATGGGCTCCTAGTCCCCGTAATCAAGAACGCTAACAAAAAGAGCTTAGAGGAGATCGCCAAGGAGCTCCTTGAAATAGCTGAGAAGGTAGAAAGCAGGAAATACACCTTGGATGACATAACCGGCTCCACTTTTACCATAACTAACCTTGGTATGCTAGACGTAGATATATTCACACCTGTTATAAATCCACCCGAGGTTGCTATACTAGGAATCGGAAGAGCTAGAAAGGTACCAGAGATTACTCAAGAGGGCATAAGCTTCAAGGACAAGATCTGGTTCTCCTTAACCTTCGATCATAGGGTTATAGACGGAGCTCCTGCTGCAAGGTTCCTAAAGAGGCTAGCTGAGCTCTGTAGGGAGCCTAAGCTTTAATTAGCGCTTGGGGCTCGAAGGAGGAAGAACTTCCTCCTTCGAGCCCAATAATTATCTCCTGATACGAATCAGGCTTGCAATCCCACCCGGGCAAAACCTCAGCATCAGAAGCAAAAGAACACCGTAAAAGAGCAGCCTATATTGAGCGAGGGGCCTTAAGAGCTCTGGCAAGACCCCAAGGATAAAGGCCCCTAAAACGCTTCCCCTGACGGTCCCCACTCCTCCGAAAACTAACATCGACAGAAAGGTAACGGATAAGGGAAAACCGAAGTCATCGGAGCTAATGAAACCCATAAAGTGAGCGTAAAGAGAGCCTGCCGCACCAGCATAAGCGCTACCTAAAACGAAAGACATGAGCTTGAATCTTGTAGGGTTTACACCAACGACATTAGCAGCAAGCTCATCTTCCCTTATAGACTCTGAGGCAAGACCAGCCCAAGATCTGTGAAACTTAATGGAAAAAATTAAGCCTAAAATAAATATGGCCGAAACTATCACCAAATAGTAACCTCCCCTGAAGGTAAAATCTCCAATCTTAGGCTTAGGGATTCCACCTATCCCAAGGGCACCACCGAAAAAGGGCACATAGAGGAATATGGCTTGAACTATGAAGTTTATACCTATAGTCGTTATAGCGAGAAAGTCATCCTTAACCCTTAAGCTCGGCATCCCCAGGAGGAAGCCTATAAAGCCTGAGATTAAAATCGCAAGGGGGAAAGCTATCCAGAAAGGTAAACCAACCTTGGTAGATAGGATAGCCGAAGCATAAGCCCCTATCCCCATGAAGGCAGCATGTCCCAAGGATATCTGACCAGCATAACCCAAAATGATATTTAAACCCAGAACGGCTATCACGTTTATGAGAATGGTAGTTAAAACAGTAAAAAGATAACCCAACGTCATCTCCTCCTCCCAAAGATTCCCTGGGGCCTAAGAAGAAGAACCGCTATCATAGCTATAAAGGCGAGAGCATCTCTTGGAAGGGGAATCTTAGCGTAGCCTATCAAGAGAGTTTCAGCAATGCCAAGCAATAAAGATGCTACTACAGCACCCGAGACGCTGCTTAACCCGCCGACGACGATCAAGGCCAGAGATTTATAAGCAGGCATATCTCCCATAGTTGGATAAACCTGATTATAATTTATCCCCACAAGTATCCCCGCTATTGCAGCGAAGGCAGACCCTAAGGCGAAAGTCATAGCTACAACCATCTTCAGGTTTATCCCACTGGACTCCGCCATTTCCATGTCCTGACTTGATGCCTTCATCATCAGACCAAAGCTAGTCTTAGAGGTTATAAACCATTGAAGCAAAAGTATGACCCCTGTTGAGAGAAATATCATACCCTGAACAGGAGATATAGAAACGCCCGCCAAGTTGAAGGAAGGAAGAGGAACGCGCGCGGGAAAGGACAGGGGATAAGGACCAGCTATAAGACGACAGAGCTCTCCAATGGAGAGAAACATAGCTATACCTGCTATCAAGGGAACGAATGGGGGAAATCTAAGAAGGGGGTAGTAAACGAACCTCTGAACGATTACGCCTATAAGCGCACATATAAACATAGAAAGGAGCGTTGAAAGGAAAAGGTCGCCAGTTAACCTAAAGAAGTAGAGCCCAAGATAAGCCCCTATGGTATATATTCCCGCATGAGCAACATGGAGGATCCTCATTATCCCATATACCATAGCTAAACCCATGCTTATGAGTGCATAGATGCTTCCTATAGATATACCATTAACTATCTGCTGCCAGAGCAAAATCAACCCCCTCCCTTCATCAGAAGGATTATAGATAGCACCACTAAGCTGCCTCCGAATATATGATTAAAACCTAAGCTCTCACCGAAAAAGAGAAAGGCAAGAAAGGTAGTCAAGGGTATCTCAGATAGAGCCCCTATACTTGCCTTACCAGCCTCAAGATACTTAAATGAGAAGAGAAAAAACATGTAAGGGAGAAAGGTTGAAAGGAAACTTAGTCCAAGTAGATATTTAAGCTCTCGGAGCTCCGGAACCCTAACTACTCCTTTCGTTAAAAGCAAGATTATCAGTAAAAATAAGGCACCAAAGGAAAATCCCCAAAAGAGCGCCTTCATGCTATCGACCCTTCCGGAGAGCTTCCTCCCCACCAAGGCGTAGGTAGCATTACCTACGGCCGATAAAAAGGCCCAAGCGTAGCCTACTGGTGAGAAAGAAATATCCCAACCTAAGAGTATAGAAAGGCCCAGCATGGAGAGAACAAGCGAGATCACCTTAACTCGGGAAATCCTCTCCCCCAAAAAGAAACTGCCCAAAATAACTACCATTGATGGAAAGGTATAAAGTATCAGCAAGGCCGTTGCGACCTTAAGATAATTTAAAGACGCTATAAACCCTAAGTAGTTGAAACCTATACCAACGCTTCCAAAAAGGATAAATAGCAGGAAATCGCCAGACCTTATTCCTCTGAGAAAATTCCTCTTAGAAAGCAGGAGGTAAAAACCAACGATAAGAGAAGCGAACAAAGCTCTCCAAAACACCACATCATAGGGAGACATCCCGATCTTAAGCAAAAATTTACCAAAAACAGCCACATTTGCCCAGAAGAAAGCAGCTAAAAAAACGAAAAGATAACCTTTCAAAGTATCAGAGTAAACCATTAACCGCCTCCTCAACGAAAGACAGGAACCTATCTTCTCTTAAGATTTTTTCGACCTTAGATATCTCCACATAAAGCGGCGCGTCTTCCATTAAAAATGGAACCTCCTCCCTAATTAAGGAATAAGCTCTGCTCGTTCCTCTACCTGGCTTAAGAGGCTTTCGAAAATCTATACCCTGACAAGACAAAAGAACTTCTATGGAAAGAACCTTGTAAACGTTATCTATAACGTTAAGTAGCTTCAAGGCTGAGTTCATGCCCATGCTCACATGGTCTTCCTGATTGGCCGATGTCGGTATAGAATCCACACTCGCAGGGGAGGAAAGGATCTTATTCTCCGAAACCAAAGCAGCAGCGACATACTGCGGTATCATGAACCCGGAATTCAACCCCCTGGAAAATATCAGAAAATCAGGAAGCCCACTTAGATGTCCATCAACTAACCGAGCTATCCTCCGCTCAGATATACTAGCCACCTCGGAAAGGGCTATGGTAACCAAGTCCATGCCGATAGCTAAAGGCTCACCGTGAAAGTTCCCTCCGGAAAGGATCTTACCGTCATCCGGAAAGACCAAGGGATTATCCGTAACCGAGTTAAACTCCCTCTCCAAAAGAAGCTTGAAGAAGGAGATCGCATCCCTTGAGGCACCGTGAACCTGAGGAGCGCACCTCAAAGAGTAGGCATCCTGAGGCCTCTCTTTACTAGGATGAAGATATATTATCTCACTACCATCTATGAGCTTAAGGACATTACGAGCGCACTCCATTTGTCCAGGATGAGGACGAAGAGCATGAATCCTAGGGTCAAAGGCATCTGGAATCCCCTTAAGGGCTTCCAGACTAAGGGAAAGGGAAATATCCGCTATCTTAAGAATTCTCAAGGCCTCGTGAAGGGCTACTCCCCCTATAGATGCCATCATCGATGTTCCATTTATTAAAGCCAATCCCTCCTTAGCATCAAATACCATAGGTGGTAAAAGCTCTTCTTTAAGAGCCAAAGAGGCAGAAGTGAGCTTACCCTTGTAAAAAACCTCCCCTTCACCCATCATAGCCAAAGCTATATGGGCTAAGGGGGCTAAGTCTCCACTCGCTCCGACAGAACCCTTCTTAGGAACATAAGGGCATATATCTCTATTAATCATCTCAGCTAAAAACTCCAATAGCTCATATCTAACGCCGGAATAACCCTTAGCTAAGGTGTTTAACCTTAAGAGCATCGCCCCCTTAACTATCTCTGGAGGGAATGGTTCACCAACCCCCGAAGCGTGGCTTCGAATCAGGTTCCTCTGAAGCTCCCTTATCTTGTCAGGCGGGATCATAACCTTAGCGAGGTCACCGAAACCTGTGGTGATACCGTAAATCACACTCCTAGACCCTATAGCCCTATCTATGAACTCCCTTGATCTATTAACCTTCTCCTTAACGCCTGGCGCTATCTTAACCTTCCACCCATGTTTAACAACCCTTATGAAATCCTCCAGCCTAAGGCTCTCCCCATCCACAAGGATCTCTCTCATAGACAACCCCCCTAAACCACGAATCTATTCTCGGCTCCGCAAAAGCGACACCTCTTTCCATCGAGGTTATTCTCCAATATAGAATACCCTCTCCTCCTCACTAAGGGTTTACCGCATTTCAAGCAGTAAGTGGTCTCATATCTCTCCTCCCAAAGGTTTCCCAAGTAAACGTAAGGCATCCTCTCGCGCGCAATCTCATAAGCCCTATAAAGCCTCGATGGGGGGGTAGGAGGGTTGGTCATCTTATACTGAGGGAAATATCTTGAAAAGTGCAATGGGATTAAGGGATCTATATCGCAGAGGAGATCCACTATTAGCCTAATATCCCCATCAGAATCGTTCTCCCCAGTAACGAGGAGGTTGGTAACCTCAACGAGGCAAGAGGAGTTAGCGATCTCTATCGTCCTTAAAACCGGATCGACTCGGCCACCGCACAGGCGCTTATAAAAATCATCACTTGGAGCCTTCAGGTCTATATTCATAGCATCTATGAAGGGAAGAAGCTCCTTTAGTGGGGCCTCCTCTATGAACCCATTAGTGACTAAAACGTTCTTAAGCCCCTTTTCCTTGGCAAGCCTAGAACTATCGTAAACAAACTCATACCATATCGTTGGTTCATTATAGGTATAAGCTATCCCCACGCTTTTATAAGCTAAAGCAGCCTCAACTATCCTCTCCGGAGAGATGTACTCCGTTATAACCTCTCCTCTAACGAGATGCCAATTTTGGCAGAACTTACATGAAAAGTTACAGTAAATGGTCCCTACCGACAATATACTGCTCCCCGGGTAAAAGTGAAAGAGGGGCTTCTTCTCAATGGGATCCATGTTAACAGCGGCGCATTCTCCGTAAATGTGAGTGAATAGCTTACCATCCCTGTTTTCCCTTGCTCTGCATAGACCAAGGGCTCCCTGAGGAATCACACAACCGTGTGGGCAAAGGAGGCACTTAACCTTACCATCGCTGAAACTCTCATAAAAAAGTGCCTCCTTAAGCATCACTTATACCTCCTAACCCTAAATCTATAAATCCTTATAGGCTCTCCTGGTAATATGCCTGCCTTCCTCGAAGCTATATCTATCTGCTCCTCAACCGTGTCTACACCCTCAAGATCAGGAAGTAGTAAGCCCTTTCTCCCATCGGGAGCTTCGACTATAACACCGTAGACCTTAGGGTCAAGCTCGTCTATGCTCTCAACCAGCTCAGGCTCAGTTAAAACATCAACGGAGTACTCGATTAGAGGGAGCTCATCCTCTCTAACCGGTTCAAACCTCGGGTCCTCGCTACAAGCGGCTATAGCGTTTCTAATGATCTCCTCAGCCACATTTCTGCAAGTAGGTAGATAGGTTCCTATACAACCTCTAAGCTTCCCCTTTTTCTTGAGTGAGACGAAGACCCCCGCTCTCTCCCGCATCTCCGAAGTCATATCCGATGGAGGAGATATTATCCTGCCATATTTAACATAGTTTTCAACAGCATCTCGAGCCAACTTAACTAAGGGGTGCTCTTCTCTTTTTAGCCTTCTAATGGGGTAAAAGGCTGCCACACAATAACCAACCCCGAAGGGACCCTCATAGGAGAGGACTTCCGTCTTAACCTCCCAAGAGCTAAGGGCTCCAAAGAGCATAACAATGGGTCTATATCCGCACTCCCCAGCTTCCTCAAGCAAGTAAGGGTCCATGTTCAAAAGAGCATCCTTGTCAAAGCTTTTGATTATCTCCACTATCCTTTGATCAAACTCCTTACCGTAGGGAGAGTAACCCGCAGGAGCATCATAGGTCAATCTGTGAGAGAGATCGCCACTCGCTATAAACGCTGTGGGTAAAGGATCAAGCTCTATGAGCTCTTCCAAGAAGGAACCTATTTCATAAAGATCATAATTGGAGAGGAAAGCGAAACTCATCACAACGATGGGAATATCCGATTTAACTCCTAAGAGATAGTAAAGTGGGACTAAAACCCCATGGTCTAAGCGAGAGTTTCTCACAGAATCTATGGGAAGGCCGCTCTCTCGCCCCTTCTTAAGGATCAACTCGGCAAAAATCCTATCTGAAGGGTAGGAAAAATCCCTCGGGCCACCAAACTGCCCCAAGCTTCCCTTGAAGTTATCGGCAATCAACACCCCTACTGCATCTCCTAAAACTATATTATGGGGAGTAACTATAACGATCCTCTTGGGGTTTATCTCCTTAAGCTTTCTTGAAAGCCTTTTCATTCCCTCCACAGTATACTTTGCTTTCTCAAGCTCTGGGCCGCCGACCTCAGGTATAATTATAGGGGGATGAGGAGTTAACGCCCCTAAAACCAAACTCATCTTCAACACCCCCTTTAAAGTATCAACATGGCATCGCCAAAGCTATACAAGCGATACCTTTCCCTAACGGCTATCTCATAGGCTTTCTTTAAAAGTTCAATGCCAGCGAAGGCGGAAACCAGAGCCAAAAGCGTGGTCCTGGGAAGATGAAAGTTAGTTATAAGCCCTTTTATCACCCTAAACTTAAAGCCAGGGAGAATGAAGAGATCAGTCCAACCCCTACCAGGAAAGATGAAACCGCTCTCATCACAAACGCTTTCTAAAACCCTCGTTGTAGTGGTACCAACGGCTATAACCCTTCTTCCTTCCCTTAAAGCTGAATTAACCTCATTGACGCAGTCCTCAGGAACCTCGTAATACTCCGGAGGAACCCTGTGCTTGCTTATGTCACCCCTAACTGGAAGAAAAGTAGCCGCTCCAACGTGAAGAACTAAAAACGTAAACCTAACTCCTTTACCCTCAAGCTCCCTTAGCAAGCTCTCGGTAAAGTGAAAACCTGCAGTCGGAGCAGCAACAGAACCCGGAATCTCAGCATAAACCGTCTGATAACTTTCAGGATCCCTGACTTTTTTCTTTATATAGGGAGGCGTAGGGACCTCCCCTATCCTCTCCAAAAGCCCTATGAAGTCGTCTCCTCCAACCGAAAACCTAACCCTTCTAAACCCCTCTTCCAAAACCTCCTCAACCACACAGCTTAACTCTCCTTCACCAAAAACCAGCTGAGTTCCTCTCTTAAGCCTCTTGGCAGGCTTAGCCATAACCTCCCAAAGGGTATCATCTATCCTCCTTATTAGGAGGAGCTCAACTTTAGCCCCACCACCCACCTTAAAGCCTATGAGACGAGCTCTTATAACCCTGCTCTTGTTAAAAACGAGGAGATCCCCCTCCCTTAAGAACTGAGGAAGCATGTAAAAGCGCGCATGTTCTATGCTACCATCGCTCCTCCTTACGACCATTAACCTTGAGTGGTCTCTCGGACTGGCTGGCTCCTGAGCTATAAGCTCCTCGGGAAACTCGTAGTCGAAAATAGGGGTTTCACCTCCTGAATATCAGGTTTAAAACTAAAGTTAGCACCAAGCTAAGTATAAGGGATGTAACTATTGGGAAGTAAATAACCATACCCTTCCTCTCTATCCATATATCTCCGGGAAGCCTTCCGATGTATGGAATCTTGGGAGCGAAGGTTAAAACCAACCCCATAACCGCAATCAGCAATCCAAATATAATTAAGATCTTACCCAAAGACTCCATTGCAACCCCTCCTTCTCCAAAGGTCATAGGCCCTCTGAGTCGCAACCCTACCTCTTTTGGTTCTCTCTATAAAGCCCATCCTCATGAGATAGGGCTCGTAAACCTCAGATATGGTATCGGGTTCCTCATTTAGTGCGGCTGCAAGCGTCTCTATACCTACAGGGCCCCCAGAGAACTTCTCTATGATTACCGAAAGGATCTTCCAATCTGAAGAGTCCAAGCCATAGGGATCAACACCATAAAAGTCAAGGGCTTTAAAGGTTATCTCCTCATCTATGAAATTCTTACCCTCAACCTGAGCGTAGTCTCTAACCCTCTTAAGAAGCCTGTTAACTATCCTCGGTGTCCCCCTACCCCGTAGGGCTAACTCCCTTGCGGCTCCCTCAGAGATTCCTACTCCGAGAATACTAGCTGAGCGAAAGACTATCTTCTCTAACTCCTCAACAGGGTAAAAGTCAATCCTCTCTATAACTCCAAACCTGCTCCTTAAGGCACCGGTTAGCAAGCCCAGCCTCGTTGTAGCACCGATGAGAGTGAAGGGATAAAGCTCCACCCTTATCGTCTTGGCCATCACACCCTTTCCCACGACTATATCTATCCTAAAGTCCTCCATGGCTGAGTAAAGCATCTCCTCGCAAGGTCGGGGAATCCTGTGAATCTCATCTATGAAGAGGACGCTCCCCTTATCAAGCCCACTTAATATGGCAGCAAGATCACCAGCCCTCGTTATAGACGGACCGCTTATCTGAATGAAGGGAGAGGATAGCTCAGCAGCCACTATGCTGGCTAAGGTCGTCTTTCCCAAACCAGGAGGGCCATAAAAGAGTATATGATCTGGTGAATCCCCTCTGGCCTTGGAAGCCTCTATAAGTAGAGATAGCCTCCTTTTAATCTCCTCCTGTCCTATAAAATCCGAGAGAGTCTTTGGCCTTAAGGACCTCTCCCAAGCCTCCATGTTTTAACTTTCCCTCCTAAGGACGAGCAAGGCCTCTTTCAGGAGCTCTTCCACACCTTTAGACTTATTACCCTCCTTGGCTATCTTCAATATAGCGGTATTGGCCTCCTTCTCAGTATAGCCCAGCTTCAAAAGGGCATCCTTAACCTCGGAGTAAACGCTCTCTCCCTTCAATAGCTCTCCCTTAAGCTCAAATATCATCCTCTTAGCTCTCTTCTCCCCAACCTTAGGTATGGAAGAAAGAAGGCCCACGTCCTCCCTTTCAACTGCCTCCAAAAACTCGTTCCAAGAGAGCCTCTCTAAAACCTCAAAGGAGACTCTCGTCCCTATCTTAGCCACGCTCAATAATCTCTCGAAGAAATCCCTATCAGACCTATTAAGAAAACCAAATATTTCCAACCTCTCCCCTTTATAGTTAAGATAAACATATAGAACTACTTCCTCCCCCTCAGAGATGAGAGAGAGGTCCCTTGAGACAGAAAAAACCCTAAACCCTATTCCGCTAACATCTAAAATGAGCTCCTTTTCCCCTTTGCTTACTACCTTACCTCTGAGATACTCTATCATCGAGATAAAGATTCCTCTTTATCGCCGTAAAACCACACAAAGCCAAAGCAGCTGCGTCATACTCATGACTGGTAGAGAGAGACAAGCCGAAAAATCTTCTTAAAACCTCAGCTATATCCTTTTTCGAAGCCTTGCCCCAGTTAGTTAAGGCCCTCTTAAGCTCCAGTGGTGATATCTCAAGGACTCTCATACCCCTCTGAGCGCAAAGGAGAAGAACAACACCTCTTACCTCGCCGATTTCCATAGCGCTTTTAGCATTTCTGTGAAAGAAAACTCGCTCGACGCATAAAAGCTCTGGCTTATAGAGCTCCACCTCCTCATCTAAGATCTGATATATGATCCTTAAGCGCTCAGGTCTTCCAACGCTCGAAGAAGTATAAATGGTATTGGCTTTAAGTAAGTTTACCCCTTCCTCCAGTATAGCGTACCCAAGCTCTCTTAACCCAGGGTCAATCCCTAAAACCCTCACGCTGCTTCTCCGATCTTCTCCATTATCTCGTCAGGTATGTCAAAGTTAGCGTAAACATGCTGAACATCGTCGTGATCTTCAAGAGCCTCCATCAGCTTAAGCATCCTTACGGCGTCTTCTCCCTCAAGACGCGTCGTGCTTTTAGGAACCATCGTAACTTCAGCCCTCGTCGGCTTAAGACCGGCTTTCTCAAAGGCCTCTCTAACGGATATGAAATCCTTGGGGTCAGTTGTAACCTCAATGCTACCATCATCGTTAACCTTAACGTCCTCAGCTCCGGCATCCAGTGCTATCTCCATAACCTTATCCTCGCTAGTTCCCTCGAAGGTGAGCACACCCTTCCTCTCAAAGACCCAACTGACGCAACCAACTTCTCCCAAGCTACCACCATATCTGCTAAATATATGTCTTATCTCAGCAGTGGTCCTATTTCTGTTGTCGGTCATAGCCTCAACTAAAACTGCAACACCACCCGGTCCATACCCCTCATAATTAACCTCCTCGTAGGTTGCTCCAGGTATCTCACCAGTTCCGCGTTGAATCGCTCTCTTAACGTTCTCCGAGGGCATGTTCACCTCCCTCGCCCACTGAATGGCAAGCCTCAAGCGCGGGTTCTTCTCAGGATCACCACCACCTTCACGAGCTGCTGTAATTATAGCCCTTATAACCTTCGCAAAAATCTTTCCCCTCTGCGCATCAACTTGAGCCTTCCTATGTCTTATATTTGCCCACTTAGAATGACCAGCCATTTCTAAACACCTCCCTATCTCTCAAAGAGAAATACCCGAGGGGGCATTCTCTTATGTTCGCTCCTCTTTTTCATCCCCTCGATCTTTTTAATTATATCAGGATCTCCCTTACCTTCGAGAAGATATCTATCAAGAACCTCATAGGTTATCCCCATCTCCCCCTCATCGGTCTGGCCTTCCCATAAACCAGCAGTTGGAGGCTTAGTTATTATCCTCTCAGGTACCCCAAGGAACTTAGCGACCTCCCTAACCTCAGACTTAACCAAAGATCCTATGGGAAGTATATCTACCCCACCATCACCGTACTTGGTAAAGTAGCCAACCTCAAGCTCACTTCTATTGCCGGTCCCGACTACAAGGTAGTTGAGCCTATTTGCAAAATAATAAAGGGTCATCATCCTTAACCTTGGCTTAAGGTTAGCCAAAGCGAGATCTCCCTTCTTGTCGCTTTCTCCCAGAACCCTAAGAAACCCATCATAAACCGATGAGAGATCCAAAACTTTATGAGGAATTTGAAACTTTTGCACGAAATCAACGGCATCCTCAAAATCCGAAGAAACCGAATGACAGGGCATTATGAGCCCAAGCATGTTATCCCCAACCGCTCTCTTAAGAAGAAGAGAAACCACCGCCGAATCCAATCCACCGCTTATACCAACAACCCCACCCCTTGCTCCAGCAGATTCGATCTGAACCCTTATCCAAGAGGTAACCTCCTCGACGAACTTAGCGACTATCATGCCAATCCCCCCATTGAAGCTTTCAGTAGCTAAAAACTATTATAACATAGCTATGTTATAATATATTTTGCTTTCCTCTAACAGAAGGGAGGGTATGCCCCTTGCGATTCAAAGTCTTTAAAGTAGAAGCTTGGCTGGATAGATATGAGCCTGAGGCAAGGTTTCATCTTGGAGAAACCTCAATGGCACCTCTTTTTCTGAGGGAGCTTAGGGAAATAACGGAACTCAATTGGGAAGATTTGGAAAAGATAGTCTTAGACTACGGTGAGATTCAGGGAACGCTTGAACTCAGAAAAGAAGTCGCTAAACTTTACCCAAATACTTCACCTGAGGAGATATTGATAACCAACGGCTCTATAGAAGCAAACTTCATAGCCATCGCCGCCCTTGCAGAAGAGCATCAATCCTTCTTAGCCGAACACCCTGGTTATAATCAGCTTTATGAACTACCTCAAGCCTTTGGCAGAGCAGTTCATCTTTACAGATTAAGAAGGGAAGAAGGCTTCAGGATAGATCCTGAGAGGCTCGTCAAGGAAGGAGAGAGCGTAGAAGCTATTATACTAAACCACCCACATAACCCAACAGGATCACCTCTCGGAGAAGATGAGATGAGATATATAATAGAGGAAACGAGCAAAAGAGGAAAGAGAATATTGGTAGATCAAGTTTACTTAGGGTTGTCGATCGATGAGCCCATAACCCCACCTGCGAGGAAACTCTCAGAAGATGTAATAATAACTGGCGGACTCTCAAAGGCATTTGGGCTCCCAGGTTTAAGGATAGGCTGGATAGCTGGGCCTAAAAGCTTCATAGAAAGATGCTGGAAGATAAGGGATTATCTGGCTATATCCGTATCACCTATAACTCAAGCCTTGGCTTATCACGCCTTAAGATGTAAAGAGAAGATACTCAAGAGAAACAGAGATATATTGAGGAAGAACTTCAGTATACTTTCCGAGTGGATGCTAAAAAATGAAGACATATTGGATTGGGTACCACCTAAGGAGGGGTGCGTGGCCTTCCCATGGTTCAAGGATGGGAGGGATAGCGAAAGCTTCTGCAGAGCGATACTTAGAGAAAAAGGAGTCCTACTTGTTCCTGGAAGCTGCTTCGAGCTTTCAGAGCATTTCAGAATAGGCTTCGGGTTTAAAACCGATATCCTTATAGATGGGTTGAAAGCAATGGAAGAATTCTTAAGGAGGGATTAACCTAAGGCTATGGTAGATATAAACAGAATCAGGAACTTCTGCATAATAGCTCACATAGATCACGGCAAATCTACACTTGCAGATAGATTTTTGGAGATAACTGGAACTATCCCTGAGAGGAAGATGATGGAGCAATATTTAGATATGCTGGAGATTGAAAGAGAAAGAGGAATAACGATTAAAGCCCAACCGGTGAGGATGGAGTATAAGGGGTTTATCCTCAACCTTATAGACACACCGGGTCATGTGGACTTCACCTATGAGGTATCTCGCTCCCTAGCCGCATGCGAAGGAGCTATCCTAGTAGTAGATGCAACCCAAGGGGTGGAAGCGCAAACTGTCGCCAACGCATTCCTAGCGATAGAAAACGACCTTGAGATAATCCCTGTGATAAACAAGATAGACCTTCCAAACGCTGACCCAGAAAGGGTAAAGAGAGAAATCGAGGAAGCCATAGGGTTAAACGCGAGTCAAGCCATCCTCGCGAGCGCCAAGGAAGGAATAGGCATAGAGGAGATATTAGAAGCGGTCATAAATAAGATACCGCCACCAAAGGGAGACCCGAAAGCTCCACTTAAAGCTCTCATATTCGATTCCATATACAACAGCTATCGTGGTGTAGTGATATATATAAGAGTCAAGGAAGGCATTATAAGGCCTGGCCAGAAAATAATGATCATGTCTACAGGGCAAGTTTACGAGGTGGAAGAGGTGGGGGTCTTCACGCCAGAGATGAAGCCTACAGAAGGGTTAGGAACAGGAGAGGTAGGATATGTAATAGCTGGGATAAAGGATCTAAGACAGGCACGCGTCGGAGATACGATAACCGATGCGCTTAACCCCGCGAAGGAACCCCTTCCTGGATACAAAAAGATAAAGCCAGTGGTCTTTTGTGGAGTCTACCCCGTAGACAGAACCGATTTCGAAAACTTAAGGGATGCCCTAGAAAAGCTCAGGCTTAACGATGCCTCCATAAGCTTTGAACCCGAGTCATCAGCAGCGCTTGGGGCAGGCTTCCGTTGCGGCTTCCTCGGAATGCTTCACATGGAAGTTGCCTTAGAGAGATTAAGAAGGGAATTCGACGTAGACCTTATAGCTACCGCTCCAAACGTGGTATATAGAGTTGTTAAGCATAGTAGTGAGGTGATAGAAATTGATAACCCTGCAAAATTCCCTCCTCTGGGAGAGATAAAGGAGATACAGGAACCCTTTGTCAGGGTGACCATCTTCACCCCTACGGAGTTCGTAGGCAACATCATGCCCTTCTTACAGGAGAGAAGGGGAACCTTCAAGAGCATGGATTACCTGAGCCCTCAAAGGGTTATGCTCGTGTATGAGGTCCCATTGGCTGAGATAATAATAGACTTCCATGACAAGCTTAAGTCCCTAAGCAAGGGATACGCATCTATGGATTACGAACCTATAGGCTATAGAACATCCGATTTAGTAAAGGTAGATATATTGATACACTACGAACCGGTAGACGCCTTTTCCTTTATAGTGCATAGAGAAAAGGCTTACCACAAGGCTATAGCGCTACTTCAGAAGCTAAAGGAGATGATCCCACGACAGCTATTTGAAGTTGTTATACAAGCAGCCATAGGGAAAAAGGTGATAGCGAGGGTGGATATAAAGCCCTTAAGAAAAGACGTCTTAGCCAAATGTTATGGAGGCGACGTGACGAGGAAGAAGAAACTCCTTGAAAAACAGAAGGAAGGTAAGAAGAAGATGAAAGCTTTAGGAAGAGTAAACGTCCCTACTGAGGCATTCCTCGCTTTAATGAGGCTTGAAAGAGAATGATATCTCTTTATGTTCACATCCCCTTCTGCTTGAGAAAATGCAAATATTGCAACTTCTTCTCGGTTCAATTCGACCAAGAGAAATCTACCAGATATCTCAATAACCTCTTCAAAGAGATAGAATTCTGGAAAGAGAAACTTGCAAAGGACGAGGTCAAAACCATATATATAGGTGGAGGTACCCCAACCATATACGATAAAGAGACCCTCTCCCTGATACTGCGAAAGCTAAAGGAGAGCTTCAACTTGGTCGAGGACGCGGAAGTAACCATAGAAGCTAACCCTAAAACGGTAGACAAGGAAAAACTGTCCAAGCTAAAGGAGGAAGGAGTAAATAGGCTAAGCCTTGGGGTTCAAAGCTTAAGCGACAGGATACTTAAGCTTTTGGGAAGAGCCCATACCGCTAAGGAAGCCTTAGAGGCAATGGAACTGGTTAAGGAAACAGGCTTTAAAAGCTGGAACGTTGACCTAATCTACGCCATACCGACGCAGAAGATGGAGGAATGGGAAGAGACCCTAAGAGAGGTCCTCTCCTTCTTTCCACCTCATCTCTCCCTTTACAGCTTAATACTTGAGGAAGGAACGCCCCTCTACGATGAGGTAAAGAAGGGGTTTTATGATCTACCAGAGGATGAAGGTTATGAGATGTTTCTTAAGGCTATAGAACTGCTCAAAGAGAAGGGATATATTCACTATGAGATATCCAACTTCGCCTTAGAGGGGAAATTTTGTCAACACAATATCACCTATTGGAAAAACCAACCCTATGTAGGGATAGGACCTGGTGCCTCCTCCTTTTACGAGGGATGGAGGTTCAAAAGGGAAGAAAACTTCGACTGGTTCCTCGGATATTCCGAGGTTACAAAGATAAGCAAGGAAGAGGAAATGAAGGAAACTATATTCATGAACCTAAGGCTGCTAGTAGAGGGAATAGATAAAGAGGCTTTCCTTAAAAGATTCGGCGTAAGAGTAGAGGAAAGATACAGAACAGTTATAGATGAGCTTAAGAGAAACGGGCTCCTTGAGGAGACCGGTGAGAGAATAAGGCTCACGAATAGGGGAGTCTTTCTTGGGAACCAGGTTTTTGAAAAGTTCCTTTAGCTACATAGGACTGATAACCTTGCTATGGATAAGAAGGGATATAGCGATGGCCTACATGCTTTATCTACCACTTCTCCTGATACCTCGAACCCTATGGGAGAGCTACGGAATAACCTTAAAGAACTGGGCTAAATCGCTGAAACTCTTGGTTTTGACCTCGGCCCTTTTCCTTCTGCCCTTCGCTATAGCTTCAATAGCGCTATCCTATAGCAAAGGCTTTCACAAAATCCCACTCTCACTCATCCTAATTCAAATCCTAGGAGTAGCCTTACCTGAAGAGCTATTCTTCAGGGGGTATCTTCAAACGGAGATCAAGGAGATGACAAGAAACCCTTGGAAGAGCATAACCCTAACATCCATACTTTTCACAATAGCTCACCTTTTTAAGGGCATAACGCCCTTGAATGTAGGCGTATTCCTGCCATCCCTCATATTCGGTTATCTACGGGAGAAAACAGGGTCCCTTTTAGCACCAATTTTATTTCACGCCCTATCAAATATATTATTCTTCTCCCTATTTTAGACTTAAAATCAAAAAGGAGGTGAAAATTGAAGATGAAGCCTATAATCATAAGCTTTAAAGGTGTAGAGATGAGGGGCATCTTGAACGATACATCGACAGCCCAAAAGATATACCAAGCCTTACCCATAAAATCAAAGGGAAACAGATGGGGGCAGGAGTTCTACTTCAAAATACCGGTCACCACAGAGTTAGAGGACGGAAAGGAAGTAGTAGAAAAGGGGGATATAGGTTACTGGCCACCGGGAAGGGCTATGTGCATCTTCTGGGGACCAACTCCCATAAGCCCGCAAGATAAGATAATACCTGCAAGTCCAGTCACGATAGTTGGAAAGATAGAGGGAGACCTATCTACTTTAGAAGTGCTCGAGGACGGAGACGAAATCGAAGTTAGGAGGGCCTAAGGAGGGATCTACCCTCTAGGCCCTCATGCTTCCCTTGGTAAGGAAGCGAACGTGCCAGCTTAAGGCCTCCTCAAGGAGGTGAGGCTCATGTCCACCCCTTAAGCAGGCTCGCTTAAAGTA
>LEKQ01000006.1 GCA_001443005.1 bacterium GBS-1 | reverse complement strand
AAAAAAAAAAAAAAAAAAAAAAAAAAAAAAAAAAAAAAAAAAAAAAAAAAAATCAACAATTCCATCTTTTGTGGGGTTATCTTTCACCTGTAATGGCTTTGTGATAAAATTGATGTACAAAGGATCTAGAGGAGGTGCAAGACTTGTCAACTGAAAGAAGAGGGTATCGTTTCGCTATAGACATTCAGTATAAGAGTCACATCAGGGATCCGAGGGGGGAGACCATAAGAAGGGTTCTAAACGAGAAGGAGGGCCTACCTGTGAAGAGCTTAAGGGTTGGAAAATCCATTCACATTGAGGTTGAGGCCAACGGTGAGGAGGAGGCCCTCAGGGTGGTTGAGGAGGCTTGCAAGAGGCTGCTTGTGAACCCTGTGGTTGAAAGATACGAGGTGCGGAAGCTATGAAGGTTGCGGTGATAGTCTTCCCCGGCTCAAACTGCGATAGGGACCTATACCACGCCCTAAGATACGTAGGCTTAGAAGCGGAGTATGTTTATAAAAGGAGAGACCTTGACGAGTTTGACGCTATAACCATTCCGGGAGGGTTCTCCTACGGAGACTACCTGAGACCTGGAGCTGTAGCGGCAAGGGAGGAGATAGGAGAAGAGATAAAAAGGGAGGCAGGCAAAGGTAAGCCCATTTTGGGAATATGCAATGGATTCCAGATATTAGTTGAGATGGGCTTGCTTCCGGGAGCGCTCCTTCAAAATCCATCGGGCAAGTTCACCTGCAAGTGGATAGAGATCGAGGTGGTGGATAACCAAACCCCCTTCACTTCCCTTTATAAGCCCGGCGAGAGACTAAGACTGCCAATAGCCAATGGGTTCGGAAGATATGTCAAGGGGAACTTAGAACCGAGGGTAGTATTTAGGTATACGGAAGATATAAACGAATCGGATGATCTAATAGCTGGAATAGCGAGCCAAGACGGAAACATATTAGCCCTTATGCCTCACCCTGAGAGGGCTTATCAGAGAATATTAGGGGGAGAGGATGGTTTGAGATTATTTCAATCCCTTAAGCTTTTTCTTGAGGGCAAAAGGAGTGTTTCAAAATGAGATATATAGAAAAGCTAAGAAAAGCCTTAGGAAGAGAGCCAACCTTCGTTGAGCTTCAAGCTTTCAACATAACATGGAGCGAGCACTGCGGTTACTGCCACACGAAGGAGTATATAAAGGAGCTCCCAGGGGTCAAAAGGGAGCTTAACGCCGGAATAGTGGAGTTAGGAAATGGGTATGTGGCGAGCTTCAAGATAGAGAGCCACAACCACCCAAGCGCCGTTGAGCCCTATAACGGCGCCGCAACCGGAGTTGGTGGCATAATAAGGGACATCCTGGCCATGGGAACGAGACCCACAGCTATATTAGACTCCCTTCACATGCACACTATAAACCAGGGAATAATAAGCGGAATAGCCGATTACGGAAACTCAATAGGGGTTCCGACGGTGGGAGGAGAGCTAAGAATATGCGAGGAGTATAGATATAACCCACTGGTTAACGTTATGGCGGTTGGTATCGGAAAAAGCGAGGATATCCTCCCATCTAAAGCCAACTCAAGCGATGAGGTTATAATCATCTTCGGTGCTCCAACGGGAAGGGATGGAATAGGTGGGGCATCCTTCGCATCGAGAGAGCTAAAGGAAGAGGAGGAGAAGATACACATTCAGGTAGGAGACCCCTTCATGGAAAAGCTCCTCATAGAGGCCTTCCTCAGGATGAACGAGGAGAAGCTATTAACCGGAGCTCAAGACCTCGGAGCCGGAGGGGTCCTCTCAGCGACATGCGAGCTAATGAGCAAGGGAAACTTCGGAGGGATAGTCTACTTAGACAGGGTTCCCTTAAGGGAGCCCGATATGGAGGGCTGGGAGATACTTATAAGCGAAAGCCAGGAGAGAATGGCGGTCGTAACGACGCGCGACAAGGTAAAGAGGATCTTAGAGATAGTTAAGGAGTTCATGCTCTATGGAGATGTAGTAGCTGAGTTAAACGAAAGCGGAATATATAAGGCAGTCTTTAAGGGTAAAACGATCCTTGAGGTCCCAGCTAAGCTCCTGACGGAGGCGCCGATCGAACCCACCTTCAGATACGAACCACCACCCATGCCGAGCTTCGATAAGGTAAAGATCTCCTTCGAAGATGTGGATGCCCATGAGGTCTTCGAGCAATACGACCATATGGTAGGGACAGATACGGTGATAGCTCCGGGAACCGGAACCGCTTTAATGAGAATAAAGGGAACGAAGATAGGGTATGCCCTAGTTGTGCACTCTAGGGCCGATTTAGCTGACTTAGACCCCTACTGGGGCACCTATATAGCGGTTTTAGAAAGCCTAAGGAAAATAAGGGCAGTTGGGGGTAAACCCTTAGGCATAACCAACGGCGTTAACTATGGAGACCCAGATGTAGATCCCGAGAGGCTTGCAGCTATGATGATGGGGCTTAAGAGGGGAGCCGAGGAACTCAAGATACCGGTGGTTTCAGGAAACGCCTCGCTTTATAACACCTTCAAGGGAAAGGCCATCCCTCCAACGCTAATAATCGGCATGCTCGGAAAGGTCGAGGATGTAGAGAGCGTCCCACTGGGCTTCAAGCCTAGTAGGATATACGCCATAGGCTGGTCGAACTTCGACAGAAGAAGGGAGGAGCTCCTCTTAAGAACCATAGACTACTGCGTGAGCAAGGGTTATAAGGTGTATTCCTCATCGAGATTGATGACCAAAACTTTTGAGGAAGCCTTAGCCAGGCAGGGCTTTAAGCTTGAGCTATGGGGTTTACCTCAGGTTGAAAGAGCTCACCAGATGGTAATAGTCTTCGCCGACGAACCCATAGAGACGATCGCCCCACCTGTAGTGGAGGTGGGAAAGCTTTGCTGAGAGAAGCTTGCGGCATAGCAGGGGTATGGAACGTAGAGAGAGCGTATAACATACTTCACGACATCCTCTTGGGACTTCAGCATAGAGGGCAAGAGAGCGCAGGAGTGGTTGTAGGGAACTTTGAAACGGTTAAGGGGATGGGACTCGTCGAGGAGGTAATAAAGTCGGAGAGGTACATACCCGGAGATAGGGGGATAGGCCACGTCAGATACTCGACGGTTGGAAGTAGCGCCCAGAGAAACATTCAACCTATAATAGCGCAGACAAGAAAGGGAATGATGGGAGTGGCTCACAATGGAACGCTACCTGATGCGGACTACTGGAAGAACTGGCTGATGGAGATGGGGCACATATTCCTAACCGAAACCGATTCTGAGCTCTTCCTTCACCTCATATCATCATCGCCCTTCGATAAGGCTCAGGATGCTGTCGTCTGGACCCTACAACAGATAAGGTGCGCCTACTCCCTAATCCTTTACCACAAGGACTTCATAGCTATCGCCCGGGATGGCTTCGGGATAAGACCCCTCTTTTGGGGAAAGTTCGAAAGCGGATTCGTCATAGCCTCGGAAGATGCAGCGCTAAGGGTGATAGGAGCCGAGGAAATAAGGGAGGTTCCACCGGGAACGGTCGTCTTCTTCGAGAAAGATAGAGAACCTTACCCAGTAACCTTCTCAAACCTTTCCAAGAGGGTGTGCTCCTTCGAATATATATACTTCGCTAGACCGGACTCCACCTTCGACGGGCTTAGCATACACAAGGCACGCTTCAACATGGGGGTCAAGCTCTTTGAGGAGACGAAGATCGAGGGAGACATAGTTATACCTGTATTAGACTCGGGAATATCGGGAGCGCTGGGCTTCTCCTACGCATCGGGAATCCCAATAGACTTAGGCCTGATGAGAAACAGATACTTGGGAAGAAGCTTCATAATGCCATCTAAAAGGAGCGAAACCGTAAGAAGGAAGCTCCTGCCGATACCCGAGGTGGTTTCGGGGAAAAGGGTTATAGTTATAGATGATTCGATAGTTAGGGGAACGACGATGAACGTAATAGTTAGGATGCTCAGGGAGAGCGGAGCGAAGGAGGTATACGTTGCAATTCATTCGCCACCCGTTAGGTTCTCCTGCTTCTACGGAATAGACACAGCAAGAAGAAGCGAGCTTGCGGCAAGCTCACAATCGGTTGAGGATCTGAGAAAAGCGGTGGGAGCCGATAGACTCGTTTACCTATCGATAGACGGCTTAAGAGAGGCTCTCGAGGGAAGGAATGCCTGTTTCGCCTGCTTTGAGGGGAGGTATCCCCATGAAGAGGGTAGTCGTATTAGCCTCAGGTAGAGGTACGAACTTCGAGGCGTTAGCGAAGGAACTTAAAGAAGAGGTTAAGGCCCTAATAGTCGATAGAGATTGCGGGGCTATAGAGAGGGCAAAGCGCCTTGGTGTGCCATATATCAAGCTTGAAAAACCCTGGCAAGACTCCCTACGGAGAGCCCTAAGAGATGGAAACTACGACCTAATAGTCCTCGCCGGCTTCATGAGAATAATACCGGAAGATATAGTCAGGGAGTTCTACCCCAAGATCGTTAACATTCATCCCGCAATATTGCCTGCCTTCCCAGGCATAGATAGCATAAAGAGGGCTTATGAAAAGGGAGTTAAGCTAACCGGCATAACCATACATATAGTCACGGAAAAGGTGGACGATGGCCCCATAATCCTCCAGAGGGGAGTATATGTTAAAGATGATTGGGATTTAAAGAGGTTAGAGAGCGCGATTCACAGGGTTGAGCATATATGGTATCCAAGGGTGGTAAGGAAGCTCCTCTACGATAGATGGGAGATAAAGGGAGGAAAGGTGATATTCCTATGAGAGTTTGGATACTTGGCTCTGGAGGAAGAGAGCACGCCATCGGTTGGGCCTTCAGGAAGTGTGGACATGATGTCTTCTTCGTCCCGGGGAACGCTGGAACGGAAGCGACAGGTATAAACATCCCTTGTGAGACCGTAGAGGAAGCGAAAAGGTTGATTAAGGAAAGAAGCTTGGAGATAGACCTTCTTATACCCGGTTCTGAGGACTACATAGCTAAGGGAGTCGCCGATATATTAGAGGACAAGACCTTCGCACCTAAAAGCAGGCCAGCTCTTCTTGAGGCATCTAAGATATTCGCCAAGAAGTTTATGAAGAGATACGGTATAAGGACGGCTCGCTTTGAGACCGTTGAGAGCGAAGGGGAGCTTGAGGAGAAGATAAAGAGGTTCTCTCCCCCCTACGTCCTTAAGGCCGATCCATTAGCGGGGGGAAAGGGAGTAATAATAGTGAACGATAAGATGGAAGCGATAGAGAAGGGTAAAGCATTGATGAGAGGAGAGCTTATAAAGGGAGTCAAAGGCGGTCTTGTCTTAGACGACTACCTTAAGGGAGAGGAGCTTAGCGCTATAGCGGTTATAGGAGAGAAGGACTTTGAGCTTCTACCCTTCGCAAGAGATTACAAGAGGGCCTACGACAACGACCAGGGGCCAAACACTGGAGGAATGGGAAGCTGGGCACCGGTCAAGATAGCTGAGAAAACCTTGGAAGGCATAGAAGATATACTGGAAAGGACCCTTGACGGATTAAGGAAGGAGGGCTTAAGCTATAAAGGATTCCTATACCTGGGATTAATGATGGTTGAGGGAGAGCCTTACGTATTGGAGTATAACGTTAGGCTGGGAGATCCAGAAACTGAAGCCATCCTCCCCTTAGATCCCGAGGGATTCGTGGAAATGGTATTGAGCGCATCCTTTGAGGGAAGGCCAAGCGTCAAGATGAGGGAAGAGAGCTTCGTCGTTGACGTGGTGATAGCATCCTCGGGCTACCCGATGGATCCCAAGAAGGGAATGGAAGTAAGGGTCGAGGGAGATGGGTTATACTTTTTCGCTGGGGTCTCAAGGAAAGACGGAAAGATGGTCGTATCGGGAGGAAGGGTCGTCCACGCAGTGGGAATCGGAAGAAACCTCAAGGAAGCGAGAGAGAAGGCCTATGAGGGAGCCTCAAAGGTTCACTTCGAGGGGGCCTTCTATAGAAGGGATATAGCCAATGTATACCTATAGGGATTCTGGAGTAGATATAGAGCGGGGAGATAGCTTCTCAAGCTTCATATCCCACTTAAGCGAAGTCCCTCCGTGGCTTGTTAGGGAGCCAACGGGGTACGCTGCTATACTTAACTTCACAGACCCCCCTATCGTCCTAACTACAGATGGAGTGGGAACCAAGCTTATACTCCACCAGAGATACAGAAGGTGGAGGGATGCGGCACTTGACCTTATAGCCATGAACTATAACGATATAGTGGCAGCCGGAGGAGAGCCCATGGCCTTCGTGGACTACATAGGTACGCCCAACATAAACGAGGAGCTATATGAATTCGCGCAGGAGCTAAAAAGGGCTTTAAGGGAGCTTAACCTCTACCTTGTGGCTGGAGAGACAGCAGAAATGCCCGGAATATACGAGAGGCATTGGGATGTCGTCGGATTTGCCGTTGGAAGGCTCGTCCGAAGGCTACCCGTGGAGGAGATATCTAAGGGGGATGCGATAATAGGCTTGAGATCGACGGGCTTCCACTCAAACGGTTGGAGCCTGATAAGGAAGATAATCTCGCAAGAGGGTATAGATATCGAGAGCCTCCCCTTCGATATCCTGGCTGGAACGAGGATATATAAGGAGGTAATCCAGGTTTTAAGGAACGTCAAAGGAGTAGCTCACGTTACCGGCGGGGGCTTAAGAAGGGCTCTAAGGCGATTGCTTAAGGGAAAAGGGTATAGACTGAGTATCGATAGATCTCCTCACTACGATTGGATTTTAAGATACGTAGAATTAGAGGAATGCTTTTCGACATTCAACATGGGCTATGGTATGTTACTCTTCGTTGAAAAAAGCAAAGTTGAAGAGGTCTCTAAGATCTTGGGTGGAGAGATTATAGGTGAAGTTTTGGATGAAGGGGAAGAGAGAAAAATAGATTATGGAGGTTGATGGAAGATGAGAGAGTTCTTCACGTTTGACGATGTGCTCCTCTTGCCTCAATATAGCGAGGTAACCCCCCTTGAGGTAGATGTCAAGACGCGGTTAACCAGGGGTATAAGTTTAAACATCCCTTTAGTTAGCGCTGCGATGGATACCGTCACGGAGCACCAGTTAGCCAAGGCTTTGGCCAGAGAAGGCGGCATAGGTATAATACATAGAAACATGAGTATAGAGAGACAGGCCCATGAGGTGGAACTAGTTAAAAAAACGGAAAACGGGATAATTTACGATCCCCTAACCATCTCCCCCGAAGCTACAGTGGAAGAGGCGCTCGCCCTAATGGCCGAATACAAGATAGGCGGCTTGGCGGTGATCGATGATCAGGGAAGACTGATAGGACTATTAACTAACAGAGACATTCGTTTCGAGAAGAATATGAAAAAGCTAGTTAAGGAGCTGATGACGCCGAGGGAAAAGCTCATAACCGCTCCACCGAACATCTCCCTCGAGGATGCCAAGGAGATATTGCATAAGCACAAGGTAGAGAAGCTCCCCCTATTAGACGGAGAGAAGCTCGTCGGGCTCATAACCATTAAGGACATAATGAGCGTCATAGAGCATCCAAACGCCTCAAGGGATGACAAGGGGAGATTGAGAGTGGGGGCCGCAGTAGGCACCTCAAGCGATACCTTGGAACGGGTTGAAGCGCTAATAAAAGCAGGGGTTGATGTGATAGTTATAGACACGGCACATGGCCACTCAAAGAGGGTTATAGAAAAGCTTAGAGAGATAAAGTCCTGCTTCCCAAACCTCGAGGTCATCGCGGGAAACGTAGCAACCGCAGAGGGAGCCAAGGCTTTGGCCGAAGCCGGCGCAGACGGGATAAAGGTGGGAGTGGGACCTGGGTCTATATGCACAACGCGAGTGGTTGCGGGAACGGGAGTTCCGCAGCTGTCAGCGATAATGGAGGCGGTGAGCGAAGCCAAGCTTAAGGATGTACCGGTGATAGCCGATGGAGGAATAAGATATAGCGGGGACATCGTCAAGGCACTCGCAGCTGGAGCGGAGAGCGTCATGATAGGGAGCATATTCGCAGGAACGGAAGAGGCTCCGGGCGAAACCATACTATATCAGGGAAGGAAGTACAAAGCCTACAGAGGGATGGGAAGCGTAAGCGCCATGAGAGAGGGTGGTAGCGATAGATACTTTAAAGAAGGTGGAAAGATAGTCCCTGAGGGAGTAGAGGGAATGGTCCCATACAAGGGAAGCGTGAAAGATGTGGTTGACCAGCTCGTGGGAGGAATAAAGTCGGGAATGGGTTATGTTGGCGCGAAAAACATAAGAGAGCTTCAGGAAAAGGCCCGCTTCATAAAGGTAACCTATGCAGCGGTTAGGGAGAGCCACCCCCACGACGTGATAATAACCAAAGAAGCACCAAACTATTGGACGAGCGAGGAAAGCTCTTAATATGGCAAGTCAAAAGGATATAATCGCTATTCTTGAAAAGCTCAACCTGCCTTTAGACATAAGGGAGTTTCCCCAATCAACCAAGACATCCAAGGAAGCGGCCGAAGCGATAGGATGCGAGGTAGAGCAGATAGGGAAATCTATCGTCTTCAAAGGGAAAAATACGGGTAAAGCCTATCTTGTCGTGGCAAGCGGGAAAAATAGAATAAACGAGAAAAAGCTTGAAGAGATAGTGGGAGAACCGGTTGAAAAGGGAACCCCTGGGTTCGTTAGGGAGAAAACGGGGTTTGAGATTGGGGGAGTCCCTCCCTTCGGGCACAGAGAAAAGCTCAGAACGTTCGTAGATGAGGATCTGCTTGCCTTTCAAGAGATATGGTGCGCCGGAGGGACCTCTCACACCGTCTTCAGGATAACCCCTCAAGACCTACTAAGGGCCACCGGAGGAGTCATCATCTCGGTGAAGTGAGCTTAAGAAGATAAAGATCGATCCCACCACCAGAGCCAATTGAAGCGGTTGAGCCAGCGATGACTATGTATCTTCCATCTACGGTCTCCTTAACGCTATACCCTCTATCATCTTCAATTCCTCCCAAGGCTTCGCTCCAGAGCTTTTGGCCATCCTCAGTGAGCTCAAGAAGATAAACGTCGCTTCCTCCACGACCTTTGGACTCCGTGAAGCCCACTATAAGGTAGCCCTTAGAGCTTCGACATAGCGAAAAGCCACCGTCATTCCTCTTCCCCCCAAAGCTTCTCTCCCAAATTTTCTCCCCGCTTTCGCTCACCCTCAAAGCGTAAACATCGCTACCTCCCAAACCGAAGGATTCGCTTAAGCCAACTACGATATATCCGCCAGAGGGAGCCCTCAAAATAGCTGAAGCCTCATCGTAATTTTCGCCACCGAAAAGCCCCTCCCAAACTAGATTACCCCCTTTATCAACCTTAAAGACATAGGCATCACCAGTATCGCGAGACTTACTCACGCCCGCCACCACGTAGCCACCGTCAGGTGCCTCCTGGGCTGAGCTAGCCTGATCATAATGAGCTCCGCCGAAGGCTCTTTCCCAAACTAAGTTCCCCTCACGATCAAGCTTAATCACATAGGCGTCGTATCCACCGGCTCCGAAGGATTCCGCTCCCCCAACGACTATAACCCCCCCATCGGAGGTCTCCTGAGCGAAGGAGGCGAAATCTTCCCCCTTTCCGCCAAAGGTCCTCTCCCAGAGAAGCCCACCCTCTTGATTAACCTTCAAGACGTAAGCGTCGCTAGCCCCTTTACCCTTGGAGCTCGTCCAGCCCGCCACAATGTAACAGCCATCCTTTGTCCTGCTAACTGATGAGGCCACATCATCCCCCTTACCGCCAAAGCTTCTTCTCCAGACTAAACTCCCACCCTCATCGACCTTAATCAAAAGAAGGTCAACGCCCCCAAAGCCGAAGGAATCCGTGAGACCAGCCACCACATAGCCTCCATCAGAAGCAAGCTCCAAAGATAGCCCCTCCTCATGCCCAGGCCCCCCGAAGCTTCTCTGCCACACCTCCGTTATGGCTTGGGCATCAAAAACATCGAGAAAAATCAGAAAATAAAGCGATAAAAGGAAGAGGGCCAGGCCCCTCCCCTTCATCGAGTACGACCCAGCCCTAAACCGTAAAGGTGAAAATATCACGCTTTCACCTTCTTATAACCTTGCCCGGCCTCTTGCCAGTTATCCTACCCCTATCAAGCACAACCTCACCGTTCACCACCACGTACTCTATCCCCTCAGCATATTGATGGGGGTCCTGGAAGGTAGCTTTATCCTTAACTCTATCGAAGTCGAATACCACGATATCCGCCCAGAAGCCTTCCTTTATAACCCCTCTTAAGGGTATCCTCATTTTGCTCGCCGGTAGCGACGTCATCTTCCTTATGGCATCTTCCAGCGAAAGGACCTTCTCCTCCCTAACGTACTTCCCGAGAACCCGAGGGAAGGTACCGTAAGCTCTGGGGTGAGGCTTACCCCCAACCGCGGGAGAAACCACCCAGGAATCGGAACCCACTATAGAAAGGCGGTGAGATAAAACGGTCTTAACATCGTCCTCATCCATAAGGAATATAACCATCGAGGCATCTCCCTTTATCTCTATGAGCCAGTCGAAAAGGCCATCGTAAAGGTCGCTTCCTCTCCCTTGGCTTCTCAATATCTCCCCCAGTGTCTTACCCTCATAATCCCTAATAGAGCACTGAGATATGAGCACACCATCCCAACCAGCAGCCTTAAGGAAGTTTTCCCCCTTAAGCTTATCCTCTTCTATCTCCTCAACTATCTTAGCGCGCGTCTCTCTATCCTTTATCCTCTCAAGCATTCTGTCAACTCCGCCTTCTAAGGCCCATGTAGGAAGAAGAGCAGTTATAGTGGTGCTTCCAGCGGTATAGGGATAAACGTCACAATTAACCTCAACTCCCCTAGCTCGCGCTTTTTCCATCAACCTCAAAGTGGCGTTAACCTTACCCCAGTTGGGTTTTCCAGAGGCCTTATGATGGGCTATCTCGACCGGCACATCGGCCTTCTCACCTATCTCTATGGCCTCCTCAACAGCTTCTATCAACCTCCTGCTTTCGTTCCTTATGTGGCTCAGGTAAACTCCCCCAAACTCCTTGAGAACCCTAGCGAGCTCAACTATCTCCCAGGTCTCGGCGTAAGATCCCGGTGGATAAATCAACCCTGTGCTCATCCCGAAGGCTCCTTCATCAAGGCATTTCCTCAATATCTCCTTCATCTTAAATAGCTCATCCTCCGATGGGGAAGAGGGGTCAAAGCCCTTAACGGCTATCCTTATCGTCCCATGCCCCACTAAGGGAAGGAGATTAATCGCTATACCGTCTTTCTCGACCTTCTCATAAAACTCGCCCAAAGAGCTCCAATCCCAACCGTAATCGAAGTTTCTAACCAAAAAGGGAGAGACATAGGTCTTAAGCAAGTTTAACTTCTCGGGATTTACCGGAGCCATGGAAAGGCCGCAGTTTCCAGCTATAGCGGTCGTGATGCCCTGGGTAATATAGCTTTCAGCGTCTCTCACCGCTAGGATGGTTAAATCCGCATGGGTGTGAATATCAACGAAACCAGGAGAGACGAAAAGCCCGTTAGCATCTATCTCAACTGATCCCTTCTCCTCAATTTTCCCTATCTTAACTATCTTTCCATCCTCAACGCCTATATCGGCGGAAAACCAGGGATTACCAGTGCCATCAAGAACCTTCCCACCCCTTATTACCAGATCCAGTCCTCTCAAACTTATCCCCCCTATCAACTTTTATCTGTTGGAGGCTCGCTACCCCAGAATATCCTGATGACCCGCTCCGAGGGTATCTCTCCGCTTAAGTAGGTTCCGGCAAGATAGGCGACCAGCGAGGTCAAAAGCCCCATTATAACCGGATCAAAACCAAGCGCAAGGGGTCTATAGACCAGCCTAGCTACGCCAAAAACTACCAGCCCAGTTATCATGCTCGCCATGGCGCCATATTTGTTCCCCCTCGGCCAGAGGAAGCCCAGGACTATTGGCCAGAAGATGGAAGACATAACTCCACCTATAGCCATTATTATTATGTACTCAAGGGCCGGAGGCTCAGTGAGCGCAAGAAGAAGCGCAACGACACCCACCACGAGCGTGGTATAGATGGTTATCTTCTTCAACTGCTCCGGTTGGGCTTGAGGGTTTATTATCTCCCTGTAAAGGTTCTGCACAACCGCTCCGCTCACCAAGATAACCATTACCGCTATCGTAGATTGAGCTGCGCTTATAACACCAGCGAAAACGATACCTGCCATCGCTGGTGGAAGAAGTTTCATGGTTAAGGCCGGAATGACGTGATCCGGGACGGGAAGCTTCGGGAACCAAAGCTTGCCAAAGAAGCCAGCTCCAAGCAGTATGTAGGTCCAAAAGGTGACCACTATCACCCCTAAGTAGACCGCCCTCTTCATGGCAGATGTATCCCTATAGCTTAACGTCCCCATAAGACCATGAGGAAGGACCAAAACCCCCAAGCTGAAGATAATCCACCAGGATAGGACTATCCTCGGACCCATGGCGAGAGGGTTAACGTACTTCTCCCCAGAGATCTTAACCAGAGCCTCATGGACGCCCGCGAAGCTCCCGTACTGAGAGAGCGCTCCCCCAAAGACACCTACGGCTAAAAACAGCGCAGCCACCGTCATGAAGATACCTTGGATCATCGCAGCTAAACCTACACCTCTTATTCCACCAAGGGTCGCGTAAAATATCGTCACAAGGGCTGTCAAAACCAGTGCCGTCTTGTAAGACCAGCCGGTCATCACCTCAAAAATTCTTGAAGAACCAACGAACTGAACCGAGGCATAGGGAGTCAAGAAAATTATCACCGGCAGAGCGTATAGCACAGCTATTAGCTTACTTCTATCATATCTCTCAAAGAGAATATCGCCAACGGATAGCGCCCCCGTTCGCCTTGCAACTATACCCACCATCTTACCCAGACCTATAAGTATGAAAAAGTTCATGAATATCTGAGCACCGATCACGGTATACCAGGGCATCCCAAGGCGCCAAGACAAACCAGGTCCTCCCACGAAAGTCCCAACGCTACACAACCCAGCGCCTATGATAAAGGCGACGACGATGGCCCCCAAAAGCCTTCCCCCGGTGTAAAACTCCTCGGCAAACCTATCTATAGCAGTTTTCCCAAGTCTCTTCCTCGCATACACACCTATAAAAACCAAGCCAATGAGGTAGATAACGAAGACCAGGACTACCGCTATCCTCTCAGCCTGGGTGACCAATAACCCTACCTCAGACATCTTTTCTCTCCTCCTTCTCAGACCTCCAAGGGGAAAGGTCAACATCCTCCACAAAGCGACTGGTAAAGAAAATTATTATAACCATGAAAATCAAGGATATAGTCAGGTAGTGAAACCACCATGGAAGCCCCAAGACGATGGCATTAGGATTGCTTCCTCCAACACCAAAGGTGTAAATCATGATAGCGAGGGTATAAAACAACCATATAAGCAGGGTCATGACGAGCTCCCTTCTCGCCTTCCTCAACCGAGGGTCCTCCTTGATACCATACCTCTTCAAAATATCCAAGATCCAACACCTCCTTTTAAGGAGAGACTACCACAATCTATACTAAAATACAATATGGCATTCTACAATTTAAAAGATAGCCTAGAAAATAAATTCTTTTAAGATTAATCCATGTAAGAACCGCCATTCACATTTATGGCCTCGCCGGTTATAAAGCTAGACATATCTGACGCTAAGAACAAAACTACGTTAGCTACCTCCTCTGGCGTCCCCAATCTTCCTAATGGTATCTTGCTAATAACTTGGGCGCGATACTCATCATCCCAGGTTGAAACCATAAGCGCATCAGTCCCCTGCACCACATCGAAGTTTTGAGTATCCATCTTCCTCCTCAACTCCATGTGATAGGCGAAGTCAAAGGTGCTATCCTTTATCCCCTTAACGCCCAAGCTTGCCAGATCTCTCAAAACCTCAAGACCTATGCTAACGCCAGTGTTCCTGGGAATGTTATAGATGTAAACTGGAACAGACACAGAGCTCACTATCTCTTCATAATATCTCTTAATCGCATCAACAGTGTGCTGGTAATAGTAAGGAGGGACAGCACCAATAGCGCTCGCTCCCAACGCCTCCGCATGCTTCGCTAGCTCAACCGCCACTAAGGTGGAGGGCGCCCCCACATGCACTATCACGGGCAGACGACCATCCACGTATTTAATGAATCTCTCCACTAACTCCTTTCTCTCCTCAAAGGTCATCAAAGGACCCAAGGAAACCGTACCGCCTATGAAAAATCCATCTACCTTCTCGCACCAGAACTCCACTAATTCCTTTAAAGCATCCCAATCAAAAGCGCCACCCTCGGTAAACGGAATTATTGGTGGTATGATAATACCGAATAGCTTTCCATTGGTCATTAAATACCACCCCTTTTATACTAGTTTTTACTGCTTAACTATTATACACGGTTAAGATCTAACAATCAAGGGGGATAGAACGCTTACAACCTGAGTAAAAACCAAAACGCTAAAATTCCTTTAACCCTCGTTGACATACTAGAGAGTTTAGCTTAAAATAATTCACAGAGGTGGGGCTGTAGCGCAGTGGGAGCGCGCTTCCTTCGCACGGAAGAGGTCACGGGTTCAAATCCCGTCAGCTCCACCATATATTTTTACTCCTCAAAAAAGCTCCTTATATTCTCCATCTCCTCTATACTCCACACCCTCCCTATGAGCTCGCTTAAATAATCCTCTGGAAGCACGGGTTTCACTAAGCCCTTAAACTTGTCCTCAACCTCCCTATCGCTCATCGGCTTCTCCGGGTCCCCAAGGGGAAACCATGTTTCGGAGGACCAGACTCCACCATCTCTACTCAAAACCTCAACCTTAGCTCCCCACTTTTGCGGATGATTCTTCGTATAGACATCATCCTCGAGAACTTCGGTCTTATCTATCAAGCTCAATATCTCTTCATCCCTAAGCAAGGAGGGAGAAAATAGGTCCAAGTTAACATCCCCGAACTTCAAGGCTAAAGCCACGCAGTAAGATATGCTGAACCTTGCCTCCTCCAAGGATGTTGGAACCTTAAAGTGAGCGGTTTCCATGCCGACGCGATAGGTATAAACCTTAACTGAAGCGATCTCCTGAGGTTTAAGCTTAGAAGCCCTGTGAACCTCCTTAGCGGCATCTATGGAGGGGTGAATATGCCTGCAGCAGGGATAGGGTTTAAGAGATACCTCTTCGGTCTTCCAATGACTTCCCAAGCCGTAAAGGAGCTTCTCTAAATCGAAGCCATCCCTAGCCATAGCGTTACATATTCCCTTCTCTCCCTCGAATATCCTTAAAGCCCCAGAAAAGCCCCTATAGGCTAAATTCGCTGAGATCAACCCCTCCATTGCAGCTTTGGCAGGGTGAAGCGGTTTAGTCATGGCACCGTCGAGATTGAACTGCCATAGCCCTGAGGCGCTGGTTCCCGCGTTACCTAAAGCGAACGCAACCTTCTTGGGGTCCAGCTTTAAAAGCTTTGCCCCAGCTACCGCCGAACCAAAGACGCCAGCGGTCGCAGTAGGATGCCAATACTTATAATGGCTGAGCCCTAAGCACTCAGCCACCCTAATCGATACCTCATAACCTAAAACTACGGAGGTTATGAGCTCCTTACCGCTTGCTCCCAGACTCTCAGCCTGACTGAAGGCGGCTGATATAACTGGAGAAGCTGGGTGAAATATAGAACCCCTGTGGACATCGTCTATCTCCAAGATGTGGGAGAAAAAGGCATTGGAAAAAGCTGTAAATAGGAAATTACCCTTCGAAGGAGGATAGGTCAGAAAGCTAGCCTCTTTGCCATTACCCCCACGAAGAAGGTCCAAAACCCAAGAGGAGGCCTCGGCCTTGCTCCCTCTATATCCAGCGCCCAACCAATCCAGTATGCAACGCTTAGCCACCTTAACCACGCTCTTGGGCAAATCATCATAAGCTATCTGACTAACGAACTCCCCTATCCGCTCAGAAATCGTCATCGTCATCCCGATCCCCTCCTTCAAGCCCCAGGCTTAATCGTAGGTCGGGTAGAGCTCCTTGTGGAAGAAGAATCAAGCGCCTCTTTAACCTTATCTAAAGGAAATTCCCTATCTATTAGAAGGTCAAAGGGGTACTTGTGCAAGTTTGCCCTCACAAATTCCAGGGTTTTCCAGAGATACCAGGGATCATACCTCACGACGGAGACAACCTTGATAGATCTACGAGTTAGTATCCCTGGAGCGAAGACGGTCGTCAGATCGGGAGACACGTTGCCCATCTGAAGATATCTACCGCCTGGGTGAAGATACAAGATGCCCTCAGCGAAGGCATCGGGGACACCCGTCAGCTCTATAGCCACATCTGCCCCCCAGTTATCCGTAAGATCCATAACCTTTTTAATGCGCTCCTCCCTCGTGGGAAACTCCCTTATATCGATTATGTAGTCCGCCCCAAATCTTTTAGCCATGCTAAGGCGTCCCTCAACCCCATCGACCGCTATAACGATCGCTCCCCTCTCCTTAAGGATTGCTATAGCGTTCAACCCTAACCCTCCGCATCCTTGAACTACCACGAGCTCCCCCGCCTTAACCTCGATCTTATCTATTCCATAGAAAACCTGTGTAATTGCACAGTTAACGCTCGCAGCGACCTTATCGGGTATCTCATCGGGAACCTTAAAGACAAACTGATCAGGGTGAATGTAATAGTGGGTTGAAAAGGCACCGTGAAAGTGGGGGAATATATCCGGGTCTTGCATCCAAAACTTATACACGTTTTCGCAGAGGTTAAACATGCCACTTCTACAAGCTCTACACCTCATACAGGTTATAAAATAGGGTGCAACGACGCGGTCTCCAACCTTAAGGGGATTTCCAGCGTTATCCAAAGATACCCCCTCTCCCAAACTCGCAACACGCCCCACCATCTCATGCCCAAGCACCGCCCTCTTTATCGGATGATGTCCCCGCCATATGTGAAGCTCTGAACCACAGACGTTGGCGTTGATGACCTCAACGAGGATGGCTCCGCGCTCCGGCTCAGGAAGCTCATACTCGCGAAACTCAATCTCCCCCGGCTTAGGCATGTAAGCGAGCCTCCCCATCTCCTTGCCCATAGGCATCGCCTCCCTTCAATATTGAAGACGGTATCACGAAAGCCGTTCGTTAAGACCATTATACCTTTTCAATGAGAAATAAGAAAGGGACCTAATCTTCAGGAAAAGATAATTCAACCTTAAGCTCCACCTTAACTATCCTGTCCGGCTTCTCCTTGAGGAGTTTAATCAGGGAGGTGTTTAACGCTATAAACACATCCTCGACGAAGGGCTTAAGGGGGATGAGCACATCATTAACCTTAAGGGTCACCCTCGAGGGTAAAGCGACGCACTCGGAAGGCTTCCTTCTACCTCTCAATATGGCTTCAGCCATTAAGCGACAATCTCCCTCTCCACACTTACCGCAGTTAAGGAGCATTAAGGGGGGGAAGGATCTCTCAAGGGCGATATCGACTATAGCGGACACATCAGATGGGGAAAAAACTGGAACACCATCGACATCCTTTCTCCTTACCTCATCCAGAACGCAGGCTATTGAAAGGCCATTTAGGAGCTCTCTCGCTTCCTTTTCATCCCTTGCCCTCACAAGGTTTGGGAAGGGCTCCCTCTTAAACCCCTCCAATATGAGGATATCGCTTTTAACTAAGGCCATAAGAGAGCGAAGATCCTCAAGCCTCATATATATCAGGCTGAAATCCTCAGCTAAGGCGATAACCTCATCGCTACCCACACTAAAGAGGATATCCGAATCCTTCAAGCTCATGTGCTTAGCGTGCTTTATTACTGAAACGCTATACCCCTTGCCCTTAAGCAGGGGTATCATCTTAGATATCAGAGTTGTCTTTCCCGAGTTATGATAGCCTATTACGCTAAAGCATTTCCTTATCGTCAAGACACCCTCACCTTAAAGCCTTCTCATACTCCTTGTAAAGCATCTTAGCTATGCCGAAGAGCTCCCTTTTAGCTATCTCCTTGGACAGGGCTAAATCAAACATATCCCTATATATCTCCATGGCTCGGGAGGTGGGGATTAATCCCCCATCGGGGACCGTCTTTCTCATCTGCCTTAAAAGCATATGGACGAACAGGGCCTCAAACTCCTGAGACGCTATCTTAAGAGCCTCTCTCTTATCCGATGGGAGTGTAGCTGGCCCAAGGAAGTAGTCACTACATACTCTTGAGCTCTGCATGAAGAGCACCTGCCTTCTTAATCGCCTGCAATATGGCTATTATATCCTTCGGGGTGGCACCGACGGCGTTCAAGGCCTTGACCACATCTCCAACAGTGGTAGCCTCGGGAAACTCCATCATATATCCCTGGGTGGGTGGAACTCCCTCAACTGGGGTCCCTACAGCTATAGAGAAGTTCTTATGAGCTATCGCCACCTTAGATATCCTGACGTTCTCACCCATAACCACGGTCCCAGTCCTCTCGTTTATCACAACCACGGCTGGGGCATCGGGTATAACCTCAAGCTCCTCTAAAGCGGATATAAAAGCAACCAAATCTCTCCTTTGTGATAGGGGTATTCTAACCTCTACCCTTGAGGCATCCTTCGCCTCGGCTATCTTTCCAAAGCTATCATTTATGCTATCCGCAACCCTCTTAGCGGTGGTGAAATCAGGGTTATCTAAGACTATGCTTAATACCCCATCTTTGCTCATCTCAACGGGGACCTCTCTCTCCACTATCGCTCCGCCCACAACTAAGCCAACGGTGGGGAAGGAACCAGCGGGACCTATCGAGACCGGTCCTTGAGCTACGGCGTAGACGTTACCATCTGGGCCCTTCAAGGGAGTCATGAGAAGATAACCACCCTCAAGGCTCCTCGCATCTCCAACCGAGGAGACATTGACATCTATCCTCATGCCCGGCTTAGCAAAGGGTGGAAGGTTAGCTGTAACCATCACCGCAGCCACGTTCCTTGAAGCTATGTTCCTCTGAGCAACGGAAAGGTCAAAAAACCTCAACATGTTCTGCATCATCTGAGGCGTAAGCTTCGTCTTGTCCCCCGTGCCGTTTAAGCCCACAACTAAACCCATACCTATCAGCTGATTGGGCCGGGCATCCTCGATGCGAGCTATATCCTTTATCCTCACCTTGGGAGCGGAAAAGGCGATCGAGGAGAAAACCAAAAACACTAAGATCGATATCGCCAATACCTTAGCTACCCTCATACATCTCACCCCTCTAAGGGTTAAAAGAGAAGGTGAAAGAGCTGGGTTAAGATGCCAGGCTGGTGAACGCTTCCAAAGACTCCTGTTCCATAGTAAAGTATCTCAGCGTTGCATATCTTGGTTGAGGATACCGTATTATCGGCAGATATATCCTCAGGGCGTATCATCCCTTTGACGACTATCTTAACCGTGTCCTTGTTCCCCTTGAAGTAGTGCTCCCCCTCTATCACCATATTGCCGTTGGGTAAAACCTCAACTACCTTAGCGGCAATCATAGCGAAAAATGTGCTGGTCCTACTGGTCTCATCCGAGCCATCGTAACTCCCCTTGGCACTTAAGTTCGCCGGAAGAACCCCTTTAAGCACGCTTATCCCCTTCTGAGAAGCATCAAGGGAGGCGTTCTTAGATGTCTTTGTCGTTGCCTTCTGTTTCATGGTCGCGCTTTCCTCCACCACGACGTAAACTATATCTCCGACCTTTGAGGCCCGCTTATCCCCGTAAAGGTTAAAGCCATCCTTCCAGAGAGACTGAGCCGAGGAGATAGAGCTAAGAAGCAAAAGAAACACCAAAGCTAACGCTATCTTTCGCACTTGACCGCACCCCCTTCAACTATAGCTTGAACCATCCCTGGTCCTAGCACTAAAGCCTTTATTCTCCTCCCGGTTGAGATGTTCAAAACCTCTATCTTATCCCCTATACCACCGCTTTCACAGGCTTTACCCTGAGCCTTAACGCTTACCCCCCCAACCTGAGCCACTATCACCACAGCTGAACCCCTCTTGACCACGGGAGGAGACTCAAGGTAGGAGGTTATCACCACATCTCCCTTCCTAATCGGCTTCTTAAGCCTCTTACCAATAACCTGAGATAGGGACTTAGCTGCAGGGTAAAGGGGATCTATCTCCCTCTCCATCAGGGCCACATCCCCCTCACCTATAACCTCATGCCACGCCAAGTTTCTCAAAGCAACCACGACGCTTTCCACCATGGAGACCTTAACCAACAGATCCACCCTTCCCGTTGAGCCGTTATCGAGGTAGTAAGCCACGGGAACTACATAGAAGTTTTCCCGACGCACGACACCGTAAGGGATAACGCTATATCGTGCGTCGGGAGGAAGGGAAGGGGTAGAAAGAAGCCTCCACCTCACCTTAGGCCCAAACTTGGAAAGAAGATACTCACCCAAAACCCTGTCTAGGCTTCCACCCGGGGCGCTTCGAACCTCTATCCTCTTCGGAAGCCTGAACAAAACTCCCCTTAGGTCCAACCCGCTTTTAAGCAGTGCGTCCTTAATCTCATCCAAGCCTATCTCAAGCGATGCATCGCGAAGCGGAGCCTCGGCAACCTTAACCCTCTTAAGGGATTCGACAAGGGCTATATCCTCACCAGTTATCTTCGCTATATCTCCGAGAAGGATGACGCTCCCCTTAACCTCGCTATAGCCCGAGATATCGATTATAGCCCTTGATGCCAGAGCCATAGATGGAATTAGGAGGATCATAAATATCGACAGACCAATCCTCCTAATCATGTTTCAACTACCTCTTTAATCCGCTTGCGGTCCTAAGCATGTCGTCTGCGGTCTGAATGGCGCGAGAATCAAACTCATAGGCCCTCTGAGCGATTATCATCCTAACCATCTCCTCAACCACCTGAACGTTGGAAGCCTCAAGGAAACCCTGCTGAACGGTGCCAAAGCCCTCCTCTCCGGGGTTGCCCTCAATGGGAGCTCCCGAGGCAGCCGTTTCGATAAAGAGATTCTTACCTATAGCCTTAAGCCCAGCTGGGTTTATGAACCTCGCTAACGTTAACCTACCTAAGACCTCGGGCTCCGTAGCCCCAACCCTCTTTATAACGACGTTACCATCGGAGGTTATAGTTATCGCCTCGGTATCCTCAGGAATGGTTAAGGCTGGCTCGATCCTATATCCATCGGATGTGACTATATTGCCCTCGCTATCTATCTTGAAGCTTCCGTCTCGAGTGTAGGCTATGGTCCCATCAGGAAGGGTAACCCTGAAGAAGCCGTCCCCCTCTATCGCCAAATCAAGAGGATTGCCCGTCTGTATCATAGCCCCTTGAAAGAAGAGCTTCTGGGTGGATGAGACCCTAACCCCCAGGCCAACTTGTATGGCAGTGGGAAGCTGCTCTCCCGTAGCGTTAGGAACGCCCGCTTCCCTACCCGTCTGATAGAAGAGATCCTCAAAGTCGACTCTATTTTTCTTAAATCCAACGGTATTGGCGTTTGCCAGGTTATTCGATATGGTATCTAAGTGAAACTGCTCCGCTATCATACCCGTTGAGGCAGACCAAAGAGCTCTTATCAACCCTAAATCACCCCCTCACCCTTCTTAACCTACCCTCGTCAGATTAGTTATGGCCCTTTCCAAGGCTTCATCGTGAGCTAAAACGACCTTCTGATTCATCTCATAGGCCCTGTGCGCCTCTATGAGATGGACCATCTCCTTAACCGGCTCGACGTTGCTTCCCTCGAGCATACCCACCCCAAGCCTGAACTCCTCAAGGGGGGTGGGAGAGCCGCTATCGCGCGTCTCAAGGTAGAGGTTGCTTCCTATCCTCTTAAGGTAGGTAGGCTTCTCAAACCTCACCACAAGAAGCCTACCCCCTTCCTCACCATCTATGAAGAACCTACCATCTTCAGAGAAGGATATCTGACTCCCCTCGGGAACCATTATCGGTCCACCCTCGCTCATAAGCATCTGCCCGCTTTTTGATACCACATACCCCTGAGAGTTAAGGGAGAAGCTGCCAGCGCGTGTGTAATATCTATTACCCTTAGAGTCCTGAAGCACGAAGAAGCTCCCCTCATCGAGCAAGGCCAGGTCAAGAGGATTACCCGTAGTTATAAGAGGTCCAACCCTGCCCTCTATGAAGGTCTCATCGACCACGCTCGCTGTGCCAAGCCTCCCTATGAAGGGAGCCCTATTCAAAGGAAGCAAAGCCTCCTTAAGCGAGGATGGCGTAAGGTCGTTAACCCTGATTATATCCTGCTGAGGATAGGCTCTAAAGATCGCCTCCTCACGCTTAAAGCCAACGGTATTGGCATTAGCCAGGTTATTGGAAACCACATCGACCCTAGTAAGCTGAACGAGCATCCCACTGCATCCGGTATATATCCCTCTTATCAATGAGCTCTACCTCCTTAAGCCTCCCCTTATTATTCCACCCCTTAGCGCGTCAAGCTCCTCAAGGGCCTTACCCGTGCCCCTTGCGACGCAGGTTAAGGGGTCATCGGCGACCATCGCGGGAACGCCGGTTCTCTCCGATATGAGCCTATCGAAGCCATCGAGAAGGGAGCCTCCCCCTGTCAGGATGATCCCCCTCTCTATTATGTCTGCGGCAAGCTCAGGCGGAGTTTTCTCAAGCACTCCCTCAACCCCTCTTAATATAGCTTCAACCTCATCTTTAATGGCCTCAACCACATCCATCGTGTTAACCTCTATGGTCCTGGGAAGCCTCTGAATGAGGTCCCTTCCCCTAACCTCCATCTTCTTGACTTCCCTCGGCATCACTGAGCCTATCCTCTTCTTTATCTCCTCAGCCGTTTGCTCCCCTATAAGCAAGTTATACTTATTCTTTATATACTTAACTATAGCCTCATCCATCTTATTGCCAGCGACTCTCAAGGAGGTGCTTATAACTATTCCTCCCAGGGAGATGACGGCTATATCCGTCGTCCCTCCACCTATATCTACCACCATATTTCCTCTCGGCTCAGCTACGTCTATACCCGCTCCTATGGCAGCCGCCATAGGCTCCTCTATAAGAAAGGCCTCGGAAGCCCCAACCTGAATCGCAGCCTCAAGGACAGCCCTTTTTTCCA
>LEKQ01000005.1 GCA_001443005.1 bacterium GBS-1 | reverse complement strand
CTAAAACCTCAGCACGCTTAGATTCAAGCTCAGATACAAGCTCCTCTATGGTCCTCTCAGGCATAAAACACTACCCCTCTCCTTGCGCATCTATCCTAAAATAGCCTTAACTATCAAAAAACCAACCGATGGGATCAAAAGACAACCGAGACCCGTATAGAAGGTGGCTGTCATGGCTCCGTAAGGAACAAGCTTAGGATCGGTGGCTGCCAACCCTCCAGCTACACCACTCGTCGTACCCATTATACCCCCGTAAACCATAGCCGCAGCAGGGTTGTTCAAACCGATCTTGGGCGCGACAAAGGGGGTCAACGCCATCGTCAAGATAGACTTAACAACGCCAGCAGCTATAGACAAGGCTATCACTTCGGAGCTAGCCTTAAGCGCCGTCCCTGTAACCGGCCCAACTATAAAGGTGCAGGCTCCCCCTCCGATAGTAGTAACTGAAACGGCATCCTTATATCCCAGCAGCAATGCCACAACACACCCAACAAAGAAGGAGAAGAATACTCCAACAAAGAGAGACACGGTTCCGGCAAAACCAGCCTTTTTAAGGTTCTCCCATTTAGCTCCGTAAGCCGTAGAGATTATCGCATAATCCCTCAACATAGATCCGCCAAGAAGGGCCATCCCAGAGAACAGCTCGATATCTGCGATCCCACGCTTACCATTGGTAAGAACGCCACCAATATAAGCCAAAAGCAAACCTATCATTATGGCTATGGAGGAACTCATCCTCTTCTGCTTGATAGCTGTGGCTATGCGATCAGCCAGTAAAGTTATTAAGGCAACCACTACAAAGGCAAAAACCAGACCATTAGCCTTGATAATCTTGCTTAGAAGATCTAACATAACGAGATCCCTCCCCATTAAGATGTTTCTTTACTTCCTAACCTGGCTAGCAAGGGAACCAGGAAGAAGGATAAAAGAGTAGCTAAGCCACCTGCGAGGATCGGGATCGCTCCTCCTTTAATAGCGGCCACGACGTTTTGAATAGCAGCCATCGCGACTATTATCGGTATGTATAGGGCAGCTATAAATTCGATGCCCCTCCCAACGCGCTCAGGCAAGGGTTTTCCCTTTAACTCAAGGTAGTTAGACAGAAAAACGAGGAAAAGCATCGCAAAACCAACACCACCTACATCGCTGTTTAACCCAACTAGCTTCCCCAGAAGATTGCCCATGAAAAGACCAGCTATCATACACCCTCCCAAGATTCCCAAGCCTAAAATTTCCATATCGAACACTCCCTTCCATTTAAGCTATTTGACTACTTCCTTTTCCTTAAGAGAAAGAACCTCTTCAGGAGTAAACTTAAGCAGGTTCAACAAAACTTCCTCCGTATGTTCACCCAACATCGGAGCGCTAGTCCTTACCTCACCCGGCGTCTCTGATAGATTGAAGGGAGAACCAACGATCTTTATCTTGCCCACGTTAGGCTGATCTATCTCCACTATCATCTTCCTGTAGTTAACTATTGGGTCAGAGACAACCTTATCTATTGTGTTAACGGGAGAGTAGGGAATACCCTCTCTATCAAATATCTCAAACCATTCTCGCGCTTTTTTGGCCTTTATGATCTCCTGAAGTATAGGAATAAGCTCATCCCTATTTTTGGTCCTAAGAGGATTGGTCTTAAACCTAGGATCATCTATGAGATCTGGCCTTTCAATGGCCTTGCAGAACTTCGCCCAAAGTGAATCGTTTCCTATGGGTATAACGATCCACTCATCCTCAGCTTCAAAGGCTTGGAAAGGAGTTATAGTGGGGTGAGCTGTACCCAGCGGACGAGGGATCTCTCCAGCCATCGTATAGCGAGCTATAGCGTTCTCAAGGATATACACAAGACCATCCACCATAGATATGTCTATTCGCTGCCCAACACCCGTTCTTTCTCTATACCACAAAGCGGCAAGTATAGCTATGGCTGCTTGATGCCCAGCAACTATGTCCCCTACAGAGGTTCCAACCCTGCAAGGTGGGCCACCCACGGGACCAGTTATGCTCATCAAACCGCTATAGGCCTGAGCTACCATATCGTAGGCTGGACGCCCCTGCCCCTCGGGTGGCACATCGTGACCAAAGCCAGATATAGAACAGTATATAATGTCTGACTTTATCTTCCTCATGTTCTCGAAGGAAAAGCCTAACTTCTCCATGGTTCCTGGTCTGAAGTTCTCAACGACTACATCGGAAATAGATATGAGCTTACGCAGTATTTCCTTCCCCTCTTCCTTTCTTAAATCGATACAGATGCTTTTCTTGTTTCTGTTGATACTTATAAAGTAACCGCTATACTCTTTACCATCCACCCCCTTCGCAAAGGGACCGAACTCCCTCGAGTCATCTCCCCTTGGAGGCTCTACCTTAATAACCTCAGCTCCAAGATCAGCTAAGATCATCGTACAGAAAGGCCCAGCTAGAACATGAGTTAGATCAAGAACCCTTATTCCCTCAAGTGCTTTTCCTTCCATCCTTATCCCCCCTTGAGCTTTAAATTAAAAATAAAGGTGAAAGGCCTGCTTTTTCAGGTCTTTCACCTTTATCCCCATATCCCAAAAGAAAACCCTATTTAATTTTGCCTATCCCTTTCTCACAAAATCACCAAAAACCGAACCTATAGATGCATTACACCTAGACCTATTCTCCTATGATTGGTCAAAAGATGAAAAGCCGATTCTCCAAACATACAAACCCCCACCCACTGGCCATCGTTAACCACGGCGATCTTAAGAAGCAGGCTGCTGCTTAAAGGAGCATCAGCTAAAAGTCCTCTTTGGGCCTCTAAAACGGCATGTATAACGGCATGCACCTCGCTCTTGACCTCTCTTATAACGCCATGCTTCAAACAAGCCCCAACTACCTGTACCGCAAGCTTTCGGCGCAGATCATCGTTCATTCCACCGATCTCGAAAGCGCAAAACTTCAAACCCACTTTCTTGAGGGCTCGCTTCACTATCTCCTCTTCCTCACTACGAGAAGTAGCAAGCCATATAGCCGCGCGCTCTACATCTATATTTTCAGTAATATCAAACACTATAAGATTTCCTTCCCTCATTACTGCTTTGAGAATAACATAAACTGGTCCATAACGTCAACCCCCAATTGTTATGGGAATGAGCCTTATCTCGCTCCCCGGTAAAACCTCATCCTCAAGGCTTAAACTTCTCTCTCCAGACATAATCATGCCAACCTGCTCAGGATCGATAGAAAGAATATAAAGAAGATCTTTAACCTTAATCGGTCTATCTGAGGGTATATTAAATTCCTTTCTTCCCTCAACATAGCTTACAACCTTTATCCCCAAAACCTATCACCGATTCCAAACAGAGCTCTCAAAGCGCTCTCTTATAAAGCTCTATAATATCCTCCTTAGTGACAACGCGAGGAGCGTTCGCTGGGCTACCGCTAGCCAAAGCATCCTCCGCCATCTTGGGAATCTTCTCTATGAACTTTTCTCTATCTATACCGAGACCCGTAATGCTCGGTATCTTAAGATCCTCACAAAGCCGCCTTATAGCCTCAACGGCCCTTTCCGCCGCCTTCCAAAGGGGCAACCCTTCGACTGGCTCCCCCATCAGCCTCGCGATATCCGCGAACTTCTCCAAACTTCCTATCATACAGAACTCCATGCAGACCGGAAGTAAAACCGCGTTAGATATACCATGAGGGACATGGAAAAGCGCGCCTATAGGACGAGACATTCCATGAACTATGGTAACTGATGAATTAGAGAAAGCTATACCCGCTTCTAACGCCGCTAACATCATCTCGGACCGGGCCTCTATGTCATCAGGGACGGCCCAAGCTCTCCTTATATACTTAGCGATTCTACTTATAGCTGACCTCGCAAGGACATCTGTAAAAGGATGAGCCTTTTTAGAGATATAGGCCTCTAAAGCATGTGTAAAGGCATCTAAGCCCGTGGCAGCGGTCAAGCTCGGAGGCATAGTGAGCGTTAGCTCAGGATCATCTATGGCAACCTTGGGAACGATTAGAACGCTGCTAATTAGCATCTTCACATCCTTAACGGTATCAGTTATAATGGTATTTTTTGTCACTTCGCTACCGGTTCCGGAAGTAGTAGGTATAGCTACCACAGGTGGAATTGGATTCCTCACCTTGTTAAGGCCCATGTAGTCGGTGATAGTTCCGCCATTGGTAACAAGTATTCCTATAGCCTTAGCCACGTCTATGGGGCTTCCACCGCCGAGGCCAACCAAGAAATCGCACTCCCAACTCTTATAGAGCTCTAGCCCCTCTTCGACGTGAGCTACCATAGGCTCCGTATCAACCTTGGGATATACAATAACTTCCAACCCCTCTGCCTCTATTCTCTTCTTAATTATATCTACATATCCCAGCTTCACCATCACACTATCACTGACCAGTAAAGCCCTTTTGCCTAATCCCCTAACCTCACTTCCAACCGCCGCGGAGGCCCCAACGCCGTAGATAACCGACGTCGGCAACCTCACCCCATAGGACCTCCAAACCATATTTACCCCCTCCTAACCGATTCCATATCATCGATAGCGAAGTCAAGACCAAGGCGCTTAAGCTCCTCAGCTCGAGGTATACCGCGCTCATCCCATCCTCTCAAAAGGTAAGACTCCTTAAGCATCACCTCTAGCTCCTCCGAAGTAACGCCAAAACCCGCCGCTGGCCCATTGGGAATCCTTTCATTGAGTATCCTCCAAGGCAGTGTATCCTCTTCCTTAGCGAGCCTCTTCTCCCTTATGTTGAAACATCTCTCAAGGGTATAGATCCTGTGAGCGATGTTTCTCAGCTCCTCTAAAGATAGTGCAAAACCTGTAACGGAGTTAATCAAGGTAAGGTGCTTCTCATTCAAGGTGGTACCCAAAACATTTTCAGCGAAGTGACAAGTGATAAGAGAGTCTCCTATCGTCGTCCAGAGGTTTATCTCATAGTTGAGCTTTGCTTTCCCCTCTATCTTTTTCTTTTCCTCAGGAGGCATGGCATACTCCGGACCTGGTCTCGGATCATGATGACTACCACCCCTATTGGATAAAGCATAACCTATCGCCATTACCTTTAAAACTCGAGGTGAGTGGCCAGGTAGCTCCAACCCCCTAACGTGCATAGCGAACTTCCAGGTATCCTTTCCGATCCTCTCAGCCATCCTCTTGGTCCCCTCAGCGAGAAGATCACCTATCCCATCCCTCTTGGCTATCTTGTCTAAAAGCTCTAGTAAAGCCTCACCGTTGCCAAACCTAGCATCTATACCATCTAGATCACCTTTGGAGAGAATGCCTTTTTCATAACACTCCATCAAGAAGGCTATCGAAACGCCAGCGGATATCGTGTCAAGTCCGCATTCATCGCACTTTCTGTCAGCCTCTATGAGAACGCTGGCATCATCTATGCCACACATGGAACCCAGAGAGTAAATGGATTCATATTCGGGTCCCTCAGAAGTAACTTCCGGGTTTCTAAGCGACTTAAAAACCTTGCTACAAGCAACAGGACAGGCGAAACAGGCCGTGTTCCTGATGAAATGCCTCTCCCTGAAGGTCTCACCGGATATCCCCTTAGCCCCCTCAAAAACCTCCTCCTGCCAATTCCGAGTTCCTAAACCACCATGAACTTCATTTATTATGTTAACTAAGAATGGCGTTCCATACTTCGTGTAGTTAGCTAACTTTTGCGTGATAGCGCTTGTGAAGCTTCTCCTGAGTTCTTCAAAGGCTTGCCTATCCGCAACCTCCACCTTCCCCCTACCCCTTATCGCAACGAGCTTCAGTCTTTTAGCTCCCATAACAGCTCCTAAGCCACCTCTACCAGCGGCCCTCGCTCCACTACCCAATATACAGGCATATCTAACGAGGTTCTCTCCGGCCGGACCTATGGCAAAGGTATCGTAATCTTTTCCTTGCCTCTCTTTAAACAGCTCTTGAGCCTCTATCGCCCCCTTGCCCCAAAGCTCTTCAGCGGGGATCATCTCCACATTTCCATTGTCGATCTTTAAAATCACTGGCTCCTTAGCCTTACCCTTTATTACGATAGCATCATAACCCCCAAACTTCATGCTGGCGGAAAAGCTACCCCCCATGTTGCTATGCATCCAACCACCGGTAAGAGGAGACTTGGCTATGAACGTGGTTCTTCCAGAACCCATGAAAGGAAGACCACAAAGCGGTCCTCCAGCTACCACTAAAACGCTCTCTTCCGAAAGGGGGTCAACCCCAGGCTTAAGTTCCTCATATAGGATCTTTGCGCCAAAGCCAGGTCCTCCCATGTAATTTCGAGCGAAGGACTTGTCCAAAGTCACCTCTTTAAAGCCCCCAGACGTTAAATCCACATACAATAGCTTACCCGCATAACCATACATTCTTTTTACCCCCTTAACCAGGCTTACCTCAAAAACTTAACGCCTTCCTTTTGCTAGGTATAAAATCAACGGAATCGAAAGGATCTGAGCGAAAACCGATATAGCAACCATTGAGGCTACGGATCTATCATACAGGAAACCAAGCAGTGCGCTACCCATAAACCAAGATACTCCGTAAAGAGAATTAAAGATACCGTAAGCTGATCCCCTCCTTTCCGGTGAAACCATTCCGCCAATCACTGCCCTCAGTATAGATTCCTGAGCCCCCATACCGATCCCCCATAAAGAGACGCCCAATAAAAGCGAAAGCAACCCTCCGAAAAAGACAAGCGGAGCGAATAAAGATGAGATTAGAGCCGATAAAGCCAAGGTGTAAAGACCGAAACGATCGAAAAGATACCCCAAAGCTAAAGCCGCTACGGCATCAACCCCCATAGCCAAAGCGTAAAGAAAGGGGATAAAGCTTGGCGAAATTACCTTTGCCTTAACGGCATGCATGGCTAACAAGGGGTAGTCAATATAACCGAAAGCGATCAAGGAAACTGCTCCCAGGTAAAGCCAAAAGCTTTTCGGTAACTTATCATAGCTTAAGGAGCTCACCTTAACCTCAAGATCTCGAGGGGTTGGATAAAGCAGCTTAGACAATATAAGAAGGGTAACAGCTAAAATAGCTGGGACAGCGAGCCAAGCGAAGGCCTCCCTATAACCTCCCTTAAGGTAAAGAACAAGACCAACTATAAGAGGTCCTGCCAGGGCACCTACTTGATCCAAAGCCTCGTGAACTCCGAAGGCCCACCCTCTTCCTAGCTGAGAGGCAGCATGAGAAAGCATAGCGTCTCGGGCGGGCGTCCTGATCGCCTTACCAACCCTCTCAGCGATTATTAAAGAGGATGCAAAGGGCCAGCTCCCAGCGAAGTAAAGCAAAGGAACGGAGAACAAGTTCACAATATAGCCAAAGATCGTGAAGGCCCAATACCTCTTGGTGACATCACTTAGATATCCAGAGATTAACCTCAACCCATAACCCACAAGCTCGCCTAACCCCGAAACAAAGCCAATTACAGCACCAGTGGCCCCAAGCGTGGCAAGAAAGGGTCCCGTAATGCTCCTTGCTCCCTCATAGGTCATATCGGAAAGAAGGCTAACGAACCCCAAAAGAAGCACAAATCTCCAAGCTTTACCCTTAAGAGCGCTCATTAAGTAACCTCCTTATCTCCCCCTTTAACGCTTGAGTTGCCTCCCTTATATCCTTCTGGGAAAGTATAAAGGAGCAAATGGCCACACCGGACGCTCCAGCTTGGAAAAGATCCTTTAGGTTCTCGATCCTTATCCCACCTATAGCCACAACGGGAATGTTTATCGAAGAAGCTATCTCCTTTACCCCGCTTAAGCCTATTAAGGTTATCTCCCTACCTTTGGTCGATGTGGGGAAAACGCTACCCGCACCCACGTAATCTGCTCCCTCCTCTTGAGCCCTCAAGGCCTCCTCAACGCTATGAACCGTGGCTCCTATTATGAAGTTCTCTGGAACGATCTTCCTAACCTCATAGACCGGAAGGTCCTCCGGCCCAAGGTGAACTCCATCAGCACCGCTAGCCAAAGCGACGTCAACTCTATCGTCAACTATGAGATAGGCATCATACGCATGACAAAGCTTGGCCATCTCCCTAGCTATAGTGAACATCTCCCTATCAGTTTTGACCTTGTCTCTGAGCTGAATGACCTTAGCGCCCCCCTCAAGGACCTCCTTGGCAATCTCAAGGTGACTTCTTCCAGCTATCCTTTCATCGGTAATCACATATAAGCTTAAGTCAATCTTCATCTTCACCCCTCCCCAAAAGATAAAGCTCATCTATGAAACTCACCTTAAAGCTACCTGGCCCCCTGCTTTTAGCCCAAGCCCTCCGAGAAACCTCAGAAAAGAGCTTTAGAGCATAAAGGGAGGCATCAAGCGGACTTAATACCGTCAAAAAGGAGGCCATCACGGAACCTAAGGAACAACCTAAGCCGCTAACATACCTCATTACCCTTTCGCCTCCAGGAAGACTTAAGGAGCTTTTCCCGTCAGAGATATAATTCACCTTACCTGTGGCCACGAAAACGCAAGAGTATATAGAGGAAAGCTCCTTGACAACATCCTCAAAGCTCACGCCATTAAGCTTAAGATCAGAATCAACACCTTTCATTAGCCCACTCCTACCGTAAAGGGATATTATCTCACCGTAATTCCCCTTAACCAAGCTTACCCCCCCCTCAACCAAAAGCTTAAGCGTAAGCTCTCGCCTGAAGGGGGAAACTCCGCAACCCACGGGATCCAAAACAACGGGAATCCCCCTTTCCTTAGCCATTTTAAACCCCTTTAGGATGCTCTTCTCCCTGATCTCATCCAGCGTACCAATGTTAAGAAGAAGGGCATCAGCTCGAGAAAGAATATCTCCTATCTCTAAGGAGCTAACGGGCATTATAGCGTGGGCACCTACCGCAAGCGTACAGTCAGCCTGAAAGGAAGCGGAGACAAAATTGGTTATCTGAACGACCACAGGCTCACGCTCTTTAACCTTCTTTAAGACCTCTTTAAGCTCCTCTATCTCGCTCATATTCTCACGTTATGGTAAAGAGGGCCAAAACCGTGCCCTATGTTCTTAGGGGCTTCCTTTATAGCCATGTTGATATACTTCTCAGCGTCTGAAACCGCCCTATAGACATCTTTTCCCTTAGCGAGCCCAGCAGCTATTGCGGAGGATAACGTGCAACCCGTCCCATGCGTGTTCTTCGTCTCTATCTTATCAGCCTGAAATACGAAAAAGCTCTTGCCATCAAACAATATGTCGATAACCTTCGAATACCCCTTCAAGTGTCCACCTTTAAGCAAAACGTGCTTCGCTCCAAGCGAGAATATTCGTTTAGAAGCCTCCTTCATGTCCAGGGGGCTTTCTATCTTCATACCCGTTATTATTTCCGCCTCAGGGATATTCGGAGTTATCACATAGGATAAGGGTATCATAACTTCCTTCAGGGTTTCAATAGCGTCCTCCTTTATAAGGGGGGCTCCACTTTTAGCGACCATTACGGGATCAAGTACAACTTTTTCTATGCCATATTTCTTTATCCTATCAGCAATAACCCTCATTATCTCACTGCTTGAAAGCATGCCTATCTTAACCGCACCTATTTCCAAATCCTCAGCGACAGCATCGAACTGCTTGCCAACCATATCAGGAGGTATATCGAAGACCGCAAAAACACCGGTTGTGTTCTGAGCGGTTATCGAAGTGATAACAGAAGCCCCATACACATTAAAGGCAGCGAAGGTTTTCAAGTCAGCCTGAATGCCAGCCCCTCCGCTTGAGTCTGAACCAGCAACCGTCAAAGCTATACCCTCATAACTCAAAGATTCATCACCCTCTTTTAAGCCAATAGACTAAGCCTGCGATGACCATACTTGGTATGGAAGCCCCTATCCATGGGAACTTTAAAGCTATGATCTCATATAGGGCGAAACCTATCGCCCAAGAGAGTATCGCCCACCAATTGACACCACTATTATACCAGTAAATTCCACGTTCTTTATAAAGCTCCTCCACCTTTATCTCTCCCCTTCTAATTATGAAGTAATCAGTTAAAACTACACCGAATATAGGACAGAACATCCCACCTATAAAGAGGAGAAAGCCTTCATAGGCCTCTGGAGGGAAAACTATAGCTATGGCGATCCCTATGGCTCCACCGAGAGAAAGGGCAAGGGTTCTATTTAAGCGGGGGTTGATGTTCATGTAGGATATCACGGCCGAGTAAAGGTCGAGGAATGTAGTCGTAACTGTAGAGAGGAGAACAAGTAAGAGCGCTACCCCCGTAAAACCGAGCTTAACCATTACGGAAACAACATCAGTTGAACCCGTGCTTAAGAAGGTCAACAAACCCAAGGCATACATCCAAGAGCTACCTATCATATATCCCATCCAAGTCCCCCAAAAGGCACCGCTTGAGCTCCTCGAATAGCGAGAGTAGTCGCTAACTAAGGGTAACCAAGAAACAGGCATCGCTATGACTAAGTCAAGGGCCATGCCAATATCCATACCCGAGGGCTCCTTCTTGGGCACTCCCTCCTTAACCACAAGATAGGTAGCCATAACGCACAGGATGGTGAGAGCAATGACACCTATTCTGCTTGCCCACTTCCAATAGCGCGAACCTCCTATCGCCCAAAGAGTCGTTATAGCACCTATGACGATCATCCAAACCCTCTTGTCTATTCCAGAGTAAATCGCAAAAGCAGCATCACCAGCGACCACCAACATTACCGCCGTCCAACCCAAGAGCTGAATCACGTTAAGGATGCTTCCTAAGTAAGACCCCTTTATCCCAAAGGAGGGCCTCAGCGTAACCATCGTCGGTATACCATACCTGCTACCTATGACGCCACCTAATGCAAAGGGCGTGTTTCCTATTAAATGCCCGAGCACTATAACTAAAATCCCTACACTTGCACCCAGGGGAGCTAACATCCCTCCAGCCCAAACTTCAGCCAATGATATGGCCGCACCCATCCATAGGAGAAAGAGATCCCAGCCCGAAAGAATTCGATCCCTTTCAGAAACAGGCATTATCTCAACCATCCTTAAAAACACCTCCTTTCCTTATGATCTTTATGACCACAAAGCCAAGGGCACTTCCCGGAACACTGCTTGAAAGGAAAGCAACGGTTAAGGCAAGCCAACCTATTTTGGTCGAAACATAGGGAACCACCAACCAGGCGCTCAAGGTCGCTCCAATCAGACCCGTGCCCAAGGGCTCAAGGAAAGCAACCCAATCTCTCTTAATCCAACGATATAGGAGTCCTACAACTAGAGCGCCAGGAATACCACCAGGGAAAGCGAATATCGTTCCAACACCGAGGAGATTTCTTATTACAGCAGCCAGCGTAGCTATTAAGGCAGCCCACCACGGCCCCAATAAAACCCCAGCGATGGCGTTAACCATATGCTGAAAGGGATAGACCTTAGTGGGACCCACGGGGAAATATAGCCCTGAAAGAGCAACACAGAGCGCTACAAGAACACCGCTTAAAACAACAGGCCTTTTCAACATACCTCAACACCCCCACGCGTTAGCTAAGTAAAATTAAGGTCCTCTGGGCATATGCCCAGAGGACCTTTCTTCCAAACTGCGGTGATCCCTTCGCTGGCATTACCCAGAGCAGGTTCAACGGGTCGGTGGGTTACACCCACCCTCTCAGCCCCTAAGCTTCAGGAGCTCCCCGTCACCAACTATTTAATTTTTTTCTAAAATTGAATTATATCATACCTTGAAGCGAAAGTAAATATATACCTTCTTGTGGAAATCGGCTAAGGATAGGTTACCATCAAGAAGCTTATCCAAAAGATGTGAGACCTTAAGCTGGTTCTCCATAGCGTAAAGATAGGCACCAGGCTCCTTAACTTCCCCTATAAATATGAACCCCTTTAAAACTCCATCCCTTAAAACTATCTTCCTATAATCTCCATCGGAAACTTTCCTTATGACGTCGAATTTATCCTCGATGCTCATACCCCCAGTAAACAAGGTCTTACCAAATATGGTAGCTATGTTTCTCGAAACGCTTCCCTTATAAGGGATGTTAAGCCCAATCATATTAGCGCCGGCGATCTTACCCTGCTCAACCGCAATAGGCCAGAGAGCATGGAGTCTTACATCTCCGAATACAATATCCCTAGCCTCAGCCACATCTCCAGCAGCATATATCCCATCCAGGTTAGTTCTAAGATGGTCATCTACGACTATCCCCCTATTAACCTTTATATCCGTCCCTCTCACCATCTCAACCGCAGGTTTAACGCCCTTCCCAAAGACGACGCAAGACCCCTCAATGACCTGCCTCGAGCCGAGCCTAGCTATCAAACCACCCTTTCCTTCTTCTATCTCCACAATATCCTCGCCCTTGAATATCCTAAAGCCCATTTTAAGAAGCAGATCCTCAAATACCTTTGAAGCCTCTCCATCTATTATCTGAGAGAGGAGCCTATCGGATCTAACTACGAAAAAGCAAGAAATCCCTAATCTGTTAAGAGCATCGGCTACTTCCATATTGACAAGCCCAGCTCCCGCAAGGATAACCGGCTTATCGCTATTTTTCAAAGCAGCATCCTTAATTCTCTCTACATCTTCTATGTTTCTAACAGTGAAGGATAGGGAGCTTTTTACATCTGGGGAGATAGGATCAGCCCCAGAAGCGATAAGAAGCCTATCGAAGAAAAACCTCTTACCGCTTTTAGTTTCAACGCACCTCTCCTTAGGATCAACTCTCACAACTTCCTCCCCAAGCAAGAGCTCTACACCGGGCGAAAGAGGAAGAAGAGAATCGTTAAAAGTGGTCTCTCCGGAAAGGATATAGGGTAAGGCCATCTTGCTATATGGCCTTACCCTCTCCCTCGAAAGGATCTTCACGTCATCTTCAGGTTTAAGGGCCTTTATCTTCCTAGCTGCAGATAGCCCAGCAGGGCCTGCACCAATTATTAAGTGCCTCATAGCAGATCTGCAAGCCCTAACTCTTCCAGCTTAGCCTTGGTTGGAACGGAGTCCTTGTCCCAACCCCTCAATTGATAGTACTCATCAAGCATCTTGTCAAGTTCAGCAACTACCTCACCCTTAGAAGCTCCAGACTTTATAGGCTCTTTAAGTAATCTCTCGGGAAGAGTATCGTCCTTCCTTGTGAAGCCAGCCTTGAGGTTAAAGAGCTTCTCGAGGTTCCATATCCTCTCCCCTATCTTCATAAATTCATTAACATCACACTCAAAACCAGTGGCAGAAGAATACATGGCAGCTAAGTCCTCAACGTCAAGACCAAAGGTGGTAAACAAGCATATTCCCGTCGAGTCAAGAGCGGCAGTAACATCCTGAAGGGTCTTATCCAAGGCAGCTTTACCCTCATACTTAAGCCTGTCAGCTCCACCAAATCTTCCCAGGGCCTCAGCAGCGATGGTATAACCTCTAACGTGGCAGGCTCCACGGTTGCTGGTAGCATAGTTAAGACCGATACCCTTGAAGGCTCTGGGATCGTAAGCTGGAAATTCTTGCTTTTTAACGCTCATGGAAAGCTCGGGATGACCGTAATGCTCAGCAAGCCTATAGGACCCTTTAGCTAAGAGTTTGCCTAAGGGTGTATTTTGTTCCCCCATCATCCTTATGGCCTCAACTAAAGCATCGCCACAGCCAAACTCAAGCGGAATGGGAGATTCGCCCTTCGGGATGTACCCCTTCTCATAGAGCTCCATAGCACAAGCCACCGTCGAACCGGCAGATATGGTATCTATGCCATATCTATCGCAAAGATAGTTGGCCATTATTACAGCGTCAAGGTCTGAAACCCCACACATCGCACCTAAAGCCCAGTCAGATTCGTACTCCGGCCCTCCACCATGCTCTCCCTTATACTTCCCTTCCTTTATCTCGGTAACTCTTCCACAAGCTATTGGGCAAGAGGCACAACCCTCGTTCCTTATCAGGTTCCTCTCCCTTATGGTCTCACCAGCTATCTTACCAGCCTCGGGGAAGTAGGCATCCAGAGCATTACAGGTCGGTAAACCACCATACTCATTGATTATGTTTATTAAAACCGCGGTTCCATAGGTTGGAAGACCAGCTCCTCCAACAGGGTCTTTAGCGAGCTTTTCCCTCGCCTTGTAAACGGCTTCCATGAAGCGCTCCGGCTGAGCCACCTTAACAGGCATGCTACCCTTAACAACTATCCCTTTAAGGTTCTTACTTCCAACAACAGCTCCGACTCCACTTCTACCAGCAGCTCTGTGAGCGTTAAACATAACGTTAGCTAAAAGCGAAAGCTTCTCGCCTGCAGGGCCTATGACCATGGTTTCAGCCTCAGAGTGAGTCTCACTTCTTAATATCTTGTCAGCCTCATCAACCGTCTTACCCCATAGGTGTCTTGCATCCCTTATCTCAACCTTACCATCCTTTATCCAAAGGTATACCGGTGTTTCAGATCTTCCTTCAAGGATGATCATGTCAAAACCGGCGTGCTTCAGGGCTGGCCCGAAGTGCCCACCTGCATTGGAACAAGCTATGGCCCCAGTTAAAGCCCCCTTAGTCACGACCATCGTCCTTCCCGAAGATGGTGCAACCGTTCCACCAAGAGGACCAGTCGCTATTATAACCTTATTCCCCTCAGAGAGAGGATCTACCTTAGGATCTACTTCCGCATAAATTATCCTGGTAGCATACCCCCTGCCGCCGATAAAGGCCCTCGCCCAAGCCTCGTTGATCGGCTCAACCCTCGTCTCCCTGGTTGAGAGGTTTACCCTTAGGATCTTGCCTTGATATCCTCCAAGCATTATGGGCTCACCCCCTTAGCCATCTCCCTAACGATGTCCTTATAGAGAGCGGCTACGGCCTTCTGCTTATTCAAGACTACATCCTCAAGCTCCTCATAAGCTATAGCCTTGGGAGGACAAACCTTAACACAAGCAGGGTCCCCATCACAGTAATCGCACTTTATAACCTTCTTATCTCCCAAGTGAATCTTAATCGACCCCCAAGGGCAGGCCACAACGCATTGCTTACACCCTATGCACTTATCCTTATAGTATTTGACCAACCCAGTTTCAGCGTCCTTCTCAAGCGCCGCTGTAGGACAAACCTCAGCACAGTAGGGCTCATCGCACTGAAGACAAACGGAAGGGATGAAGGTCAGATCCTCAAGGAATATCGAAACCTTAACTCTTGAGTTCGCAGGGTTAAAGACTCCGTCATGCGCGAAGGAGCAAGCATACTCACACGCCCTACACCCCGTACACTTAACCGGGTCAACGATCAAGGCCCTCACGCGACCACCCCCTCTTAGAGAACATCCATACTAAAAGATAACTTATTCGCCCTCTCCTGTCAAGTTAGTATGGTAATAATATACTGCTTTAAATAAAATAATGCATTTATTTTTGTAAATTAGTGTCTCAATTTTCCAACGGGGATGAGGTAGATCACTTCGCTTCCTGACGGCAAATTCATAATCTTCGCGATCTCTTCCTCCCTAAAGGCCCCTATAGGGACAGCTCCAAGCTTAAGGGCAGTAGCCTGAAGGAGAACGTTTTGAGCGATATGCCCACACTCTATATGAGCATACATTACTCCCCTCTGACCATACTTCCAGGTAATCCTATCATAAAAGGCAACTAAAGCGAAAACCACTGCAGATTCAAAGATGGATGACTGCCAAAGCGCAGCTTCATAAACCCTTCTAAGCACTGGTTCAAGCCTTACAACCTCAAGCTTATGCTCCTTTGGGAGATATTTATATATACCCTCTTTCAATCCACTGACTCTGCTTACAAAAAGATATATATCTATGGGATATAGAGCCCCAGCCGATGGAGCAGTTCTAAACCCTCTGCGAGGCTCGGTGATCCCGCTTCCTGCCCAGAGAAGCTGAGATAACTCTTCCAAAGATAAAGCCTCTTTAGAATAGCTCCTTATAGACCTTCTTAGAGAAAGGGCTTCCTCTAAGCTCATCTCCCCCTTAAGTTTAGGCGGTGGTAGATCTATAAGGTTTGACGCCAAGACCTGGCTTGAAAGAAAAAGAATCAAAAAGAGCTTTAAAGCAATCTTTGAAAGCATACGACTCACCCCCTAAATAAAAAATTTAAGGGGAAGACCAGGAGTCTTCCCCTTTTATGAAAAGCGACTTAAAACCTTGTTTATCTCTCGCTTCAGATCATCGAGCTTATCCTCAGCGAGCGGTAAAAGCGGAAGGCGAGGAGGCCCCCCATAAAGTCCAACTATATCTAAGGCTGCCTTAAGTCCAGGAACGCCGTAGCCAGATGTAACCAAGTTGTTTAAGCGAAGTATAGCAAGCTGAATTTCGCGGGCTCCTTCAATATCGCCAGCCCTATAGCGTTCTATTATCTTGGAACAAACATCAGGAATAACGTTAGCCAAGGCCAATATCCCACCAACGCCCCCCATAACAAGGGTTGGAAGAAGGAAGCTCGCTGAACCAGCAAAGACAGCGAAGGAGTCCTTTGATTCCGCGATCACCTCTGATATCTGAACTATCCTCCCTGAGCTATCCTTTATACCAAAGATGTTCGGGTGCCTCGAGAGCCTGACCACAAGCTTTGATGAAAGGTTTATACCGCTATTCGCAGGCATATTGTATATAAGCACGGGAAGGGGAGACTCATCAGCAAGCCTCAGGTAGTAATTCTCCAAAACGTCATCGGTCATAGAACCCTTATAGTAGCTCGGCGGCAAAACCAAAACTGCATCGTAGCCGAACTCGTGAGCCTTCTTATTTAAAAAGAGCGTCTCCTTAAAGGATTCACAGGCTGTCCCAGCTATAAGGAGCTTATCCCTGGGATAGTTTTCCCTGACGAACTCAAGAAGCCTAAGCTTCTCCTCTTGGGTTAGCATCACAAACTCTCCGTTGGAGCCCAAAACGACTATCCCATCGAGTGAGCTTTTCGCCCAAGCCTCTAAGTTTCTCTTAAGCCCATCAAGAAAGAGCTCCCCCCTCTCATCAAAGGGGGTAGGAATCGGAGCTAAACACCCCTTAAGCTCCTTCATCTATCGGCACCCACCTTCCAGAACCTTAAAAGCGGCCTCCAAGCCATCCTCAACGTGAGCCTTAAAGCCCATTGACCTTAAGATCCCACCGAAAGCGGAAAGGAAGGTCAAGACATTCCTAGCGGTAGATGTGCTCCCCATAAGCCCAACCCTCCATATCTTACCCTTGAGCTCCCCTAAACCAGCGCCTATCTCAAGCCTATACTCGCTCATCAATCTTTTCCTAACCATAGCCTCATCTATCCCATCAGGAACCTTTATGGTCGTTAAGGGGGGCAACCTATACTGAGGTTTAACCAGAAGCTCAAGCCCCATGGCCTCAAGGCCGGAAGCTAAAGCCTTAGCGTTCAATTCGTGCCTTCTCCACCTATTCTCTATACCTTCTTCAGCAACTATCCTCAGAGCTTCGTTTAGAGCATATATAAGGTTCATCGAAGGAGTGTGATGGTATACCTTCCCACCATCCCAGTACTTCTCTACTATAGATAAATCTAGGTAGAAATTGCCAACCTTCTTCGCACGATTTCTGATATAATCCGCAGCTTTAGCCCCTACGGTTATGGGAGCCAGTCCAGGTGGGCAACTTAGGCATTTTTGCGTCCCGCTATAGACTACATCCAAGGAGAGCCTGTCCGTAGGAACCTCAACCCCACCAAGGGATGTAACCGCATCAACAACCAAAAAAGCATCACTTTCGTGAACGATTCTAGCTATCTCATCAAGGGGTTGAAGAACTCCAGTAGATGTTTCAGCGTGAACTATCCCAACGAGCTTAACCTTTCCAAACGCCTTAAGCTCCTTCTCAAGCACATCAGGATAAATAGGCTCTCCCCAAGGAGATGAAAGAACTTTAACCTCCGCTCCATATCTTTGAGCTATCTCAACCATGCGATTTCCAAAAAAGCCATGAACGCATATCAAAACCCTATCGCCTGGTTCTATGAGGTTTGAGAGAGCCGTTTCCATACCAGCGGTCCCAGTCCCTGAGATGGCCAGCGTGAGCTCATTCTTGGTTTGAAAAACGTATCTTAAAAGCTCACGAGTTTCACTTAAAATAGACAGGAAATCCTCATCGAAGTAGCCCATTGCTGGTTCAGCCATGGCCCTTAAAACGCGAGGATCCACCGTAGACGGCCCAGGTCCCATCAGGATCTTATCGTAAGTCGGTCTCCTATCAAATCTACTCAAAGGCTATCCCCCCTTCGAACCTAAAGTAGCCAAACATCTATTCCCTTCGAACACCTTTCATTATAACACAAATGCTATAATTAACTTGAGATCCAAGAAAAGAGGTGTTAAAGCGATGAGAAAAGCTTTAATATTATCCTTAGCCCTTATCCTGATTATCTACCCCTCTTTTAACCTCCCGTCCTTAGACAGAACCCTCGATTTCCCCTTAGCGCTCGGAATGCTTCCCATAACCAACGATAGCGGCGTTAAGATATACCCCAACAAGTATGAGCTCAGGGATGTGCTAGGAGAAGAAGCCACCAAGATGATGCTAAGATACTTCAGAAGATTTAACAGGTTCAAGATCCATGAGCTTCCCCCATTAAAGGACACCGAGGACCTTTACGAAAAGCACGAGAATATGGACTTCGTCGTTCAAGGAAGGATACTAAGCTGCATTATCAAGAAGGGTGAAACCTTTGGAACGAATTGGAGCGCCAAGCTTGAGTTAGAGCTCAAGCTGTACGATATAAAAGGGGGAAAAGTGGTCTTCGATAGAGTCATACTGGGAACCGACCGTCAGTTTATGATATATCTTGAAGATAGGGAGAGAAAGACCTGGAAGGAGGTTGAAAAAAGCGCCCTAGGAGGAGCCCTAAGGAAAGCCATCTTAGAAGGAGCTACACTGGTGGCGAGATACCTACCCCTAAGGGGGAGGATAATAGCCATCCTCGATGAAAAGAGGTTCCTGATAAACCTGGGAGAGGAGGATGGCTTAAGGAAAAACGATACACTTTACTTAATCAGGGCTCAAAAGATAAAAACTATAGACCCGAAAAGACCAATAGTACTTCTGCCTCAAAGGGTTTTCGACCTTCAGGTCAAGGAACTTAAAGCTCAAGAAGCTGTTGTAGAGCTGATCAGCGTAAAGGATAGCGAAGCGGAACCTCCAAGAGAGGGAGATATCGTGGAAAGGCCCCTTTACCCATAGAGGAGGTGAAAGTTTTTGAGAAAATTAATCGTACTGATTCTCTTAATTGCTCTTAACGCTGGCACATCAGCTTTAGCCCAGATCAGCATTGAAGAGCAGATCAGAAGAGGAAAGGAGCTATACGAAGCGGGGGATTATGAGGAGGGAATTTTATTTTTGAAAAAGCTATCTGAAAAATACCCCCAATACGCCGACATATGGTACTTGCTGGGCAAATGCTATGAGGGGCTGGGATATTTCGAGTTAGCTCAAGAGTGTTATAAAAGGACGCTAAGCATAGATCCAACATATGGACCACTGAGCGAAAAGCTGCTTAAGGGAGAGAAAGAGTTAGAGAAAGGGCCACCTGAACTTCCTCCACGATTGCTAAGGGAGGTAAGGAAGATAGCCATCTTGAGCTTTCCCAAGGATGAAAGCTTAAAGGAGAGAGGCGAGCCTCTTGCTGAAGCCATAGCGCGTGAGATAAGAAGCAGATTGTTAAGATGTCAGGGAATAGAGGTATTAGCGAACCCCCTATTTGAAAACGATATAAATAAGCTTGGAAACGAAGTAGACCTTCTGATAATTATATCGCTCACATCCTCAAGGGAGAAGGTTGGTATCAGCGAATCCGACTTCGCAGTAAACGTAAAGGTAATAGATCCTTTATCCAGGGTGATAAAGTGGGAGCAGAACATATGGATAGATGACATAGTCAGAGAGTCTCAAGACAAATTTGACTCCATAGCTGCGCTTACAACGCTAACCAAGAAGATAGGGAATAGGATATTTAGATACTGGAACCTCGCTCCCACTATACACCCCTCAAGACTTGATATAGAGAGGATAGAGGAAGAGAAAAGAAGGCTTGAGTGGCTTAAAAGAAGCGGAATCGTAGCTCAAATAGCATGGATAGACGATAAGGGAAAGGTTGTGATAAATGTGGGTGCAGAAAAAGGCGTGAGCAAGGGGGATAGGTTCTTCGTCTTTCGAAAGGGGAAACCAATCATTGACCCAGACAGGAAGGAAGTGATAGGCTACGACGAGATAATAATAGGTTATATAAAGATAGATATGGTCAGGGAGAGGATATCCTTCGGTCACGTAATCGAGTGGATAAGAAAAGACATAGCTGTGGGAGACTGGGTAAGAAAGATAGTGGAGTAAAAAATTAAAAGGGGAAGAGGGGTTATTCCTCTTCCCCTTTAGGTTCCTATCACCCTTTAGTCCATGGGGGGCATTTCAGGGGTTTTTTTCTCCTTCTCAGGCTTCTCCGCAACTAGGGATTCGGTGGTGATAATCATACTAGCTATGCTTGCAGCGTTCTGAAGGGCACACCTTACAACCTTAGCAGGATCAACGATTCCAGCCTCCATCATGTTCTCAATCTTCCCAGTTAGAGCGTTGAATCCGGTTCCCTTGTCAGCCTCCCTGACTTTTTGAACTATTATGGAACCGTCAAATCCGGCGTTCTCAGCTATCTGACGGATCGGATACTCAAGCGCTTTCCTCACTATCATCGCGCCAGTTCTTTCATCACCCTCAAGGCTCTCTATCAGCTTTTCCACAGCAGGGATAGCATTGATGTAGGCCACTCCGCCACCAGGAACAATTCCCTCTTCGACCGCCGCCTTGGTCGCATTAAGAGCATCCTCTATCTTGTACTTCCTAGCCTTAAGCTCGGTCTCAGTTGGAGCACCAACCTGTATAACGGCAACTCCTCCAAGTATCTTAGCCAACCTCTCCCTTAGCTTCTCCTTATCATACTCGCTGGTTGCTTGCTCAAGCTCAGCCCTGATTTGAGCAGCACGCTTCTTAATCGCCTCAGGATCACCGTAACCGCCGATTATGGTGGTCTCCTCCTTCGTAACCTTAACTTTCTTAGCCCTACCAAGCATGTTCAATGTAACGTTCTCAAGCTTGATCCCAAGCTCCTCAGAGACGACCTGACCACCGGTGACTATAGCTATATCTTGAAGCATGGCCTTTCTTCTCTCACCGAAGCCAGGAGCTTTAACAGCAACGCTCAAAAGCGTACCACGAAGTTTGTTGACTATAAGGGTAGCCAAGGCCTCCCCTTCCACATCCTCCGCTATAACGAGCAAGGGCTTTCCGGTCTGGACAACCTTCTCAAGCACTGGGAGGAAATCCCTTATATTAGATATCTTGTTGCCACATATCAAGATGTAAGGCTCCTCCAAAACGGCCTCCATTCTCTCAGCATCGGTGATCATGTAAGGAGATATATAGCCCTTATCGAACTGTAACCCCTCAACCATCTCAAGGGTCGTTCCTATAGTCTGAGATTCCTCAACCGTGATAACGCCTTCATGTCCAACCTTCTCCATAGCCTCAGCGATTAGGTTCCCTATTTCTTGATCATTAGCTGAGATAGCGGCTACCTGAGCTATCTTCGTCTTCTCTTTAACGGGAACTGCCATCTTCTTTATCTCATCAACGACAGTGTCAACCGCCTTCTCCATACCCTTGCGTAAGAAGACCGGATTAGCACCAGCAGCGACGTTCTTCAAACCTTCGCGAACGAGAGCCTGAGCCAAAACAGTAGCTGTCGTGGTACCATCACCAGCTACGTCATTCGTCTTGCTTGCGACCTCCCTTACGAGCTGAGCTCCCATGTTCTCAAAGGGGTCATCAAGCTCTATCTCCTTAGCAATAGTGACACCATCATTAGTAACCGTGGGAGAACCGAATTTCTTCTCAAGAACTACGTTTCTGCCTCTAGGACCAAGGGTAACCTTTACAGTATCGGCTACCTTATTAACGCCCCTCTCAAGGGCTCTGCGTGCATCCTCATCGAAGAGAACCATCTTAGCAGCCATCACCCTTCACCCCCCTTACTTCTCGATAACAGCTAAAATATCTCTCTCACTTAAGATTAAGAACTCTTCACCCTCCACTTTAACCTCAGTTCCCGCATACTTAGAGAATATAACCTTATCCCCAACCTTTACCTCCAAGGGGACCTTCTGACCATTATCAAGCACCCTACCGGTCCCCACAGCTATAACCTCTCCCTGCTGGGGTTTCTCCTTAGCAGTATCAGGGAGAACTATCCCGCTTTTGGTCTTCTCCTCAGTCTCTAAAACTTTCACAACCACTCTGTCGCCAAGCGGACGAAGCTTCATACTCCCATCCCCCCTTCCTTGTTATTAGCACTCATTATTGACGAGTGCTAACGACACCTTAAATGATAATCACCTCCCCTCTATAAATCAATAAATACTGAGGGTAAAAATGGAGGATAGTTAAGCGAAATAGACCGTTTTAACACATATTTAATCAAGAACTCAAGAAATCTTCTCCAATCTCCAAATCTGGCTTAACAGTTATAGTTAAAGGTGCTATCCTTCCTCTCAAAAGCTCATGATAACCATAAGCAGCAACCATAGCCGCGTTATCGGTACACAAAGGTGGAGAGGGATAAAAAACTTCAAAACCTTTCTCCTTAAGCTCTTCAAGTTTTCTCCTCAAAAAGCTATTGGCTACGACTCCCCCCGATAGAACAAGCTTATTTACCCCTTTAAGTGACGCGGCTTTGGTGAGTTTATCTAAAAGCACCTCAACTACCTTTCGCTGAAAGCTCGCAGCGACATCCTCAATTTTAACCTTGCCCTTCTTCTCCTCCCAAAACAGCTTAACAGCTGTCTTTATACCACTGAAGCTAAAGTCTAAACCCTCCTCAAGAGGATAAGGAAACTCAAAGGCATAGGGATCCCCCTTATTAGAGAGCTCATCTATAGCCGGTCCACCTGGATAGGGTAGGCCGAGAACGCGCGCGACCTTATCGAAAGCCTCACCAGCAGCATCATCCCTTGTACTACCTAAAAGCTCAAAACTCCCATGCTCTTTAAAGAGAAAAAGCTCAGTATGCCCACCAGAGGCAAGAAGACAAACAAAGGGCGGGGATAAATAGGGATGCTCCAGAAAGACAGCATAAACATGGGCTTCAAGATGATTTGCCCCCAAAAGAGGCTTCTTCCACACCCACGAAAGGGTCTTAGCGAACATCAACCCCACAAGAAGAGATCCCATCAAACCTGGTCCCACAGTGACAGCGATCCCATCTATTCTATCAGGAGGACAAGTTGAAAGAGCATCATCTATAAGATAAAGGATCTTCTCCAGATGCTTTCTCGATGCAAGCTCCGGAACCACACCACCATAGGGAGCGTGGTATTTAACTTGGGATAGAACTATATTCTTCAAAATCCTTCTTCCATCGGCTACCAAAGCCACCGAAGTCTCATCACACGATGTCTCTATACCAAGTATTATCATCCTAAACATCCCCTTTAACCTGATACAACGCTCTTAACGGTCTCTATCAACTTTGATATAGAAAAGGGCTTAACCAGATAAGATGAAACCCCCAACTCCTTTAATGCCACCTCATATTCCTCATCGCTCTGGAAGGATATAGCAATTATCTTAACCTCTGGATAGTCTTTAACCACCTTCCTAGATATGCTTATCCCATCAACCTTCGGCATGTTTATATCTAAAAGCAAAACATCCGGCTTTAGCTCTTCCACCAACCTTAAAGTCTCCCCACCGTCCCTCGCCTCTCCAACGACCTCTATATCCTCACTGAAAGAGAGCATCAACCTCAGGCTTCTTCTCGTCTCTTCAAGGTCATCTGCTATGATCACCCTTATCTTTCTCAAGCTTTAACCCCTCCTTCAAAACCATTATCACAGCTTGGGTTCTGTCCTTAGCCCCCACCTTCTGAAGTATATTGGAAACATAGTTTCTGACCGTCTTCTCCTTAAGCCCGAGCTCATTAGCTATCTCCTTATTCTTCTTTCCCTTAAGCATCAGGGAAAGAACTTCCCTCTCTCGGGGTGTGAAGGCTATTTCCTCTCCTTTCTCCTCCTCGTAAACCCCGCAAACCTCCCTAATGGTTCTCAAAAGCTCGCTTGCCCCAACATCCTTAACCAGGTAGGCTGATGCTCCCGCTTTCAGGGCTTCCACTTTATAGGCTTCTTCCTCATGCATCGTCAGGACGACGATCTTAACCTGAGGCTTCATCTCCCTTATCTTCCTTATGGCCCTTATTCCACCAAGACCGGGCATAGAGATATCCATCAGAACGAGGTCAACATCCACACACTTAATGAGTCTAATGGCTTCCTCACCGGTGGAGGCATCGGCCACCACCCTTATCCATTCCTCAGAGTCAAAGAGCTTCTTTAACCCCTCTTTAAGTAAGAGATGATCGTCAACAAGCATAACCTTAATCAAGCCTTCTCACCACCCCGAGGGATCCTGACCAAAATTTTAACACCTTTTCCCCTCTCTGATAATATCTTGAAAACTCCTCCCAAGGCCTTCGCCCTCTCCTCCATGTTAAATATTCCCAGAGACCCCTTCTCCAAGCTTATTCTCTTAGCTTCTTCAAGGTCAAAGCCAACTCCATCATCTTGAACGAGAAGACTAACGAAATCACTTCCTACCTCAAGGATCAGCTTGACGTTAGAGGCTTGAGCATGCTTGTGAACGTTACTTAACGCCTCCTGAACTATCCTGAAAAGGGCTATCTCTATGTCCTTATCCCTTACCTCATCCTCTCCCAGAACCTTAAAGTCAACCCTAACACTTGTAACTCTGCTCCAGTCATCTATATACTTCTTCAATGCAGGAACGAGCCCCAGATCCTCAAGAAGCATAGGACGAAGGTCGCTTATAAATCTCCTCAAATCAGATAAATTCGCCTTTAATATATCCTTAAGATCCATTATCTCCTTCAACGCCCTCTCAAGCTCACCCTTCTTAATGAATCGCTCACAGACATCAAGTCTAAAAGCAGCGTTAGCCAAGTACTGAGCAGGACCATCATGGATCTCCCTTGCAAGCCTCTTCCTTTCTTTTTCCAGAGCCTGAACCACAAAGGGAGCGAGCTCAGCGCGCCCCTTAAGCTCCAATACCTCCTTTTCTATCCTCTCCATATTACCCGTTAAGAGATCTATCGCAATTTTAATCCTTCTAGTCAGATCATCTATCTTACCAAGGAGCTTTTCAAACTCCTTTATCCTTAAATCTATCATGTCCCTTTCCTTCCTCAGGCTTTTCTCCTTATCCCTAAGCATCAAAAGCTCTACCTGCCTTCTCTCAGCTATGGTGTAAGCCTCCTTAAGCTCCCTCTCTCCATACTTGTCGAAGTTCGCACTAACCTCGGCAAGCCTCCTTCTAGCTTTATCAAACTCCTCTTGTAACTTATCTACTTCTTTCATAACCTTACCTAACTCAACCGTAAGCTCCCCTTTTCTAATATAAAGTCGTTGAAGCTCTCTTCTCGCATCTTCTCCCATCGAATGAACTTCCGTATGAGCCTTGTTAAGCGCACCTAAAACCTTCTCTTGGATCTCCGCAAGAACCTTTAAGATATCCTCTTTCATATAAAACCCCCTTTTAAAATAAGAGCTTCTGTGATAGAATTGTTCCTGGCTTAAAAGGAGGTGAAAGGGTTGCCTAATACCAAATCCGCTGAGAAAAAGTTAAGGATCTCTGAAAGAAACAGATTGTATAACAGGTTCTGGAAGACAAGAGTCAAGACCGAGATCAAAAAGGTTCTCGCTGCCATCGAAGCCAAAAACTTAGAGTTAGCTCAAAAGCTTTTCGTCCAGGCGACCTCTATAATAGACAAGGCAGTTGGAAAGGGCGTCCTCCACAGAAACAACGGAGCACGCAAAAAGTCCCGCTTAGCTCGTAAGATAAACCAGCTTAAGGCTCTTCTAGCGCAACAGCCTTCTCCCTCTTAAATAGAGGAGAAACGGCCCATAATAAAAGGTCGTAAGGATTCCCCCTGCCTTTCTTAACCATATCATCCACCAAACAGAACCTCTTATAAGTTAGAGAAAGAACTTGTGGGGCGTATAAAGACGCCCCTCTTTTAATTTTAGATGCAAAAAAGGGGTGAAGATCCCTAAGAAGCTCCTCTTCAAGATGGGGCTCCAAGGAGAGAAAGAGCATAACCCTAAGATACTTCGCCAACGTAGATATAACTTTAATAGGTGGCTCCTTAGATATAAAGCTTCTTTCCACACCCCTTATAAACTTAAAGCTATCTCTCATGAATATGGAGTCCAATAGCTCAAAAGGAGAAAGCTCATAGAGGGAAGATACAACCTCACGCACATCGCTTTCGGTTATCCTTTTCCTATCACCCACATAAAGTACGAGTTTCTCTATCTCCGACTTCAGGCTCTCCAAATCCTCAGGGAACCGCTCAGCTAGAATGGAGATCGCTCCATCCTCGATCTCCTTCCCAAACTCCCTAACCTCCTCCTCTATCCACTTATACAGCCCCTTACCCACGGGTCTTTTAAGTTCGGTAAAGAGCTTTTTCTGAGCTATAACCTTAAAGACCTTACCTGAGGAGGGAAGAGATTCCGCTACGAGGAGAAAGAAAACACCCGGATTAGGAGCAGAAAGATACCTTAAAAAAAGCTCCTCCCCCTCTTTCTCCACCTCCTGAGCCTCCCTAACAACTATAAGCCGTCGAGGAGAAAATAGGGAAAAGTTCATGGCCTCTTCATAGAGCTTATTCCAAGAGACCTCACTCCCCCTAAAGAAGGAAACTTCCTTAACATCCTTACGGTTTCTCTCTATCCACCTCGATAGAAGAGCATCATCCTTACAGATCAGCAAAAACACGGGCTTAAGCTTAGTCATGGACCACTACACTAACGAGCTTCCCAGGAACAACTATGACCTTTTCGATCTTCTTCCCCTCTATCCTCTTCTTAACCATATCGCTTTGAAGGACCAACTCCTTGATCTTCTCCTCGCTCAAGCCCGCGGGAAGCTTCAAGCTACCCCTTGCCTTACCGTTTATCTGAACGACTATGTTTATCTCCTCCTCAATCAAGGCATCTTCCTCAGGTGATGGCCAGGGATGATAGGCCAGGGTCTCCTCATGCCCCAACTTTTGCCAGAGCTCCTCGCTTATGTGTGGAGTAAAGGGATAAAGCATAACCACCAACGATTCTATCCCCTCTTTAAATACGCGGAGTGCTTCCTCATCATTAGGCTCGAAGGCAATAAGCTCATTGGAAAGCTCCATAAGCGCGCTTATAGCAGTATTGAAGTGGAACCTATCCTTTATATCCTCAGTGACCTTCTGGATGGTCTTATGTATCTTCCTCTTAAGATCTCTCGCTTTTCTATCGGATATCTCAGATATGGGGATAGCTTTATTTGGAAGAGCTCTAAGCTCCTCTATTCTATCGCTAACTAATCTCCATACCCTATTCAAAAATCGATGACACCCTTCAACTCCTCTATCGCTCCACTCCAAATCCTTCTCCGGCGGGGAGGCAAAGAGTATAAAAAGTCTTGCAGTATCCGCTCCGAACTTTTTCACTATCTCATCAGGGTCAACCACATTGCCGAGAGACTTGGACATCTTAGCACCATCCTTTATCACCATACCTTGCGTCAACAGCCTTTTGAATGGCTCCCTGAATTTAATCAAACCTTGATCTGCAAGGAACTTCGTAAAGAAGCGAGAGTAAAGCAGGTGAAGTATAGCATGCTCTACCCCACCTATATATTGGTCAACAGGCATCCAGTAATCCACATCCTCTTTCTCAAAGGGGGCTCTATCTGTCCAAGGGCTCGTGAACCTAAGATAATACCAAGAGGAACAGATAAAGGTATCCATAGTATCGGTCTCCCTCTTAGCGGGACCACCACACTTGGGGCACTTAGTGTTAAGGAACTCATCATGATAAGGCAACGGAGATGCTCCACCCTCAAGAACATTGACATTGAGAGGAAGAATTACCGGAAGCTCCTCCTCAGGGACGGGAACTACCCCACAGTTATCACAGTAAACTACGGGAATAGGAGCTCCCCAATATCTCTGCCTTGATATCAACCAGTCCCTCAGTCTATAGTTAACCTTTTTTTCGCCCAAGCCTCTTTCCTTAAGCCACTCCGCCATCCTTTCTATACCCTCTCTATTGGGAAGCCCGGACCATGGACCGGAGTTAACCATAACTCCATCTCCCTCATAGGCCTCCTCAAGCTCCTCCGGAAGCTCTCTATCGACAGGCTTTATAACCACCCTTATGGGAATACCATACTGCTTGGCAAACTCGAAGTCCCTTTGATCATGCGCCGGAACCCCCATTATAGCACCTGTCCCATACTCCATCAGCACGTAATCCGCTATCCAAACGGGAACCCTCTCACCGCTAAACGGATTCTTAGCATAGAAACCAGTGAAAATCCCTTTCTTTTCCCTGCCAAGAGCTTCTCTCTCTATCTCGCTCTCCCTCATCGCCTCCTCAACGAAAGCCCTGATCTTCTCTCTCTGAGGAGAGAACTTCACAAGATCTTCCACTAAAGGATGCTCAGGGGCTAAGGCTACAAAAGTAGCGCCATAGATGGTGTCTATCCTCGTAGTGAATATGGGAATTTTCATCGCGAGCTCCTCTATCTCGAAGAAGGTCTCCACGCCCCAGCTTTTACCTATCCAGTTTCTCTGCATGACCTTTACCTTCTCAGGCCAACCCTCAAGCTCCTCCAACGAGCTTAAGAGCTCCTCAGCGTAAGCCGTGATCTTAAGGAACCATTGATTAAGCTTCCTCTTCTGAACGAGGGAGTCACACCTCCAGCAGCGCCCCCCCTCAACCTGCTCATTTGCCAGAACCGTCTTACAGCTCGGACACCAGTTAACAGGCGCTTCCTTCTTATAGGCCAAACCGTTCTTAAAGAAAAGAAGAAATAACCACTGAGTCCACTTGTAGTAATCCGGCGAGCACGTAGCCACCTCTCTATCCCAATCGTAGCTCGCTCCCATCTCCTTAAGCTGCTTCCTCATGTGATTTATGTTTCTCCACGTCCAATCACTGGGATGAACTCCCGATTTCAAAGCTGCGTTTTCAGCGGGAAGTCCAAAGGCATCCCATCCCATCGGATGAAGAACGTTATATCCCCTCATCCTGAGAAAGCGAGCGACCACATCACCTATAGCGTAATTCCTCAGGTGCCCCATGTGAAGAGCACCAGAGGGATAAGGAAACATCTCCAGCACATAAAATTTCTCTCTTGACGGATCCTTGTCACACTTGAAGATCTTGTTTTCTTCCCAATATCTCTGCCATTTAGCCTCTATAGCTCTAAAGTCATAGCCCTCCATAGTTTAAATCTCCCTCCCCTAACTTATAGTCCAGCCAAGACTATTTTATCACAAGGAAAGCGCCTTAAATTAATTATATCGCTAAAGAGCTCTCCCATAAACCCCTATTGACGTAGCCTTCTCTATTAAAACTGTAATCCACCTTTTTCCTCTTCCAACCCCTTCCGGTATGAAGACCTCAACATATTGAGGAAGAAGAGCGCTACCATCCTCTAATAGAACGGCATTGAAGCGCTTCCCAACCAAACCCTCATTAAAACGAAGTGCGCTCTTTAAAGCCTCCTTCCTTAAAAGCTCAAGCCTCTCATCAAGGACCTCCTCAGGGAGAGGAGGCATACGCGAAGCATCGGTAAACGGCCGAGGGGAATACCTAAATATATGAACTCTTCCAAAGTTGGCCCTCCTAACCACCTCAATAGTGCCTGAGAAGTCCTCATCGGTCTCAGTAGGAAAGCCAACCATTATATCGGTCGTTACGTTGAAATGCTCCCTAAGGCGCTTAAGTTTATAAACGAGATTAAGGTACCCCTCAACCGTATAGGGTCTTCTCATCAACCGAAGGACCCTATCACTCCCACTCTGAAGGGGAAGATGAAGATGGGGAGCGAGATTATCAAACCTATCGTAAAGCTCTAAAAAGCTATCATCTATATCGAAGGGCTCAACTGACCCGAGTCTAAGTAACCGCAAGCCATCGAGCCTAAGCAAGACTTCAACAAGCTCCCTTAAGCTACTGCCTATATCCCTGCCATAGCTACCAAGATGAACGCCAACTAAGGTCACTTCATCATAGCCTAAGGATATGAGTCTTCTAACCTCCGAAACCACATCGTTAAGTGGGCGAGAAAGCCCCTTACCCCTCAAGCGTCTTATAAGACAGTAGCTACAGTTGGCGTCGCAGCCGTCCTGCACTTTAACGAAGGGCCTCGAATGATAGGAAAGCCCCTCCTCCATAAAAAAGAAAGCATTCAAACCCTCACCTAAAACCCTATGCTTATCCCTATTCCCATAGGCCTGGTCAACTCCAAGCTCAAAGATCCTTTCCCCTACAAGTTCAACATAACAACCGATAGCTATAAGCCTAGCCCTTGGATTGGCCCTTCTTAGCCTCCTTATGTGCTGCCTGCTCTTACGCTCAGCTTCCTTAGTCACAGCACAGGTATTTATAACTATGATATCTGCCTCCTGAGGAGACTCCACTATCTCAGCACCCCTACTCCTATAAAGGGAGGCTATACCCTCTATCTCCGATTGGTTAACCCTACAACCTAAGTAAGATAGGTAAACCTTCATGAGCTATTATCCCCAAAGCGTAAGAAGAGCACTTAAGACCATGATTGAAGCAGTTTCGCTCTTAAGTATATAAGGCCCAAGTGTGACCGTTTTAATGCCAGAGGAAGTCAACATCTCAACCTCCTCTGGGGAAAACCCCCCTTCTGGACCTATAAATATCGCAACGCGATCGCTTCTGCCCTTTAATAGAACATCCCTCAAAGGGACAGGTTCTCCCCTCAAGCAGGGAGCTATCCTCAGGGCATTCATCTCACCAGAGAGCTTAATAGCATCAGCGAAGCCTATAGGTTCCCTAACCTCCATAACGTCCGGTCTACCACACTGCTTAGAGGCCTCTTTTGCTATCTTAACCCACCTCTTAAGCTTCTCCTCCCCAACCTCGTTAAGAACCGTATATCTCGTAAACATAGGATAAAAGGCCTTACACCCCAGCTCGGCGGCCTTCTGCACTAGCCAATCTATACGCCTACCCTTGGTGATCCCCTGAAATAAAAAAACATCAAAGGGTAGTTTCTCCACCGTCTTCCTCTCCAATAAGGAAACCCTAACCACATCCCCCGCGAGGCTTTCTATCCTACCTATCCATATCCCCTCCGAGGTCAAAAGCTCAATCTCATCTCCCTTCCCAAGCCTGAGAACAACGGAAAGATGATAGGCCTCCTCACCTTTAACTATAGCAAAGCCTTCTTCAATTTCAGCGAAGAATCGACGCCGCTCCAATCCAACCTTCCTCCTCCAAAAGGCTTTTAACCTCAAAAGAGTGACTTTCAAGGAGTTTCAAGAAGGCTTCCCTTTCCGACAAAGATACTCCTGAAGCTATGAAAACACCTCCCTTAACCATATGAGACGCTATCTCATAAAGGAATGACTCAAATAGAGGAAGAAGAAGGTTAGCAACAACAAGGTTAAACTTGACCTCCTCCTTGAAAGGGCTAAGAAGATCCCCTCCCAGAAGGTAAACCCCATCTACCACTCCATTTCGGGAAAGGTTCTCCTTGGCTTCCTTCAAGGCTATCGGATCATTGTCTATCGCAAAGAGGGGCTTAATGCCCTTTCTCCACAAAGCTATGGCTAATATACCACTTCCCGTCCCAAGGTCTATGGAGAGCCCCTTGACCTCGCTTACCTCACTATCTATCAGCTTGAGGGCTATCCTCGTCGATGGATGATAACCAGTTCCAAAAGCCATCCCAGGCTTAACCACTATCGGAATCAAGGTTGAAGGGACAACGACAAAGCGCCCCGCCCGCACCGGTTCATACCCCTCCTCTACCTTAAGAGCCCAATTCTCGTCATCCTCCTCACCTAAGAGAAGTTCATACACCCCCTTAAGCTTGGATAGGATTTCCTCCCTCTCTCTTATGCTACTAAAGTAAACTCTAAAGTGGGCCCTCCCTTTACCGGGAAGGCCCACTGCCTTAAGCTCCAAAAGAGCTAATCTTTCTAAAAGCTCTACCTCATCATCACCGTAGATATCCAGATAATACCACTTCATGTTCCAAAGCTCTTCTTAAACTTTTGGAAGAAGCTTAGGCTCTCCCCTAAGTTTATCCCACTCTCTTTGGCGAACTCTCTAAGAAGGTCCCTCTGCCTTTCGGTTAGCTTCGATGGGATCTCCATACCTACCTCAACGAACATGTGCCCTCTTCCTTTACCATCCAGGCTCGGCATCCCCCGCTTAGATATCTTGAAAACCTCGCCCACTTGGGTTCCAGGAGGTATCTTAAGCTCGGCTTTCTCTCCATCTATAGTTGGAACCTCAACGATGGTCCCAAGCGCAAGCTCAGGGAAGGAAAGCTTCAGCTTATAATATAAGTCCCTCCCCCTTCTCTCGAACAATGGGTGAGGTTTAACGTTTACAACCAGAAAGAGGTCTCCCGGAGGACCTCCCCTCTCTCCGAGCTCCCCTTCGCCCGGGATCCTGAGCCTCACGCCGCTTTCCACACCCCTAGGGATGGTAACTACTATCTTCCTCCACTCCCTAACCCTTCCGCTACCATTGCACGTCGGGCAAGGCCTATCTATAATCGTTCCCTTACCACCACAATGATGACAAGTCCTAACGCTTATGAACTCACCGAATATGCTGGAGCGCCTATCTTCCACCCTACCAGTCCCATGACAATAAGGGCAGGTTCGAGGAGAGCTCCCAGGCGCAGATCCCAATCCCCCACAGGTTGAGCAAATCTTCCAGCGGGGAACGCTGATCTCCTTCTCCCCTCCTCTAAAGGCTTCCTCAAGCGTTACCTCAAGGGGCATCTCAAGATCTGCCCCTTTCTGAGGCCCTATATCTCCACTCCTTCTCCTAAAGCCTCCCCCAAAGAACCTCTCGAAAATATCCTCGAAGGGGTCAAAACCAAAGTCAAAGCCTCTACCGAAATCGAAATCAAAGCCACCCCCTGGAGGCGGGCCAAAGTCCCCATCTAACCTTCCATATTTGTCATATTTGGCCCTTTTCTCAGGATCGCTTAAGACCTCATAGGCCTCATTTATCTCCTTAAACTTCTTCTCCGCCTCCGGGTTATCTTTATTTAGATCAGGGTGATACTGTCTAACCAGCTTTCTATAGGCCTTCTTTATCTCTTCCTGAGAGGCATTCCTCGGAACACCAAGTATCTCATAATAGTCCTTCATTATTGACTACCACCGCTCGCCTCCCTAAAATGGGCATCCATAGTGCTCCCTCCAGCTTGTCCTCCAGCTCCCTGTCCTCCTTGAGCCTGAGCACCGCTTGAGTATAGCCTTGAGGTAACCCTGTGAAGCTTAGTCGTAAGCTCCTCCATGGCCTTCTTTATAGCATCTATATCGTTACCACCCATCTTAGAGCGCAGCTCCTCTATAGCCTTGTTAAGCTCCTCCTTCTCCGTGCTCGTGATCTTATCCTGAAAGTCACGAATGGTCCTTTCGGTGGAATAGATCAAACTATCAGCCTGGTTGCGAGCCTCCGCAAGCTCCTTCTTCTTCCTATCCTCCTCGGCGTAAAGTTCGGCCTCTTTCCTCATCCTCTCTATCTCAGCCTCAGATAAGCGAGTGGATTTAATAGTTATGGCCTGTTGCTTACCTGTAGCGAGATCCTTAGCGGAGACTTGAAGTATGCCGTTAACGTCGATGTTAAAGGTTACCTCGATCTGCGGAACACCCCTGGGCGCAGGAGGTATACCGCTTAAGATAAACCTACCTAAGGAGACGTTATCGGCAGCCATTGGGCGCTCTCCCTGAAGGACGTGTATCTCAACCGAAGTCTGATTATCCGCCGCGGTAGTGAATATCTGACTCTTAGAGACAGGTATAGGAGTATTCCTCTCTATTATCTTGGTGAAAACACCACCCAAGGTCTCTATCCCAAGGGAGAGAGGCGTAACGTCTACCAAAACGACATCCCTAACCTCACCCGCGAGGATCGCAGCCTGAATAGCAGCACCTATAGCAACGCACTCATCGGGGTTAATCTCCTTAGAAGGTTCCTTGCCCAGAAGCTCCTTAACCTTCCTCTGAACCATGGGCATCCTCGTAGATCCGCCTACAAGAAGGACCTTATGTATATCTGAAGGAGAAAGCTTCGCATCCTCTAAAGCTCTAAGGGTAGGTCCAACGAGTCTCTCCACAAGGTCATGGGTCATCTCCTCAAACTTGGCGCGAGTTAGGGTCCTTTCAAGATGCTTAGGTCCGGTATGATCAGCCGCGATAAAGGGTAGGCTTATTATGGTTTCAACCATCGTGGAAAGCTCTATCTTGGCTTTTTCAGCAGCTTCCTTCAACCTCTGCATTGCCATTCTGTCGTTCCTTAGGTCTATCCCCGTTTCCTTCCTAAACTCCTCCACTAACCAATCGATGATCCTCTGATCCCAGTCATCTCCCCCAAGATGATTATCACCACAGGTAGCCCTAACCTCAAAAACCCCTTCCCCAACCTCAAGTATGGATACATCGAAGGTACCGCCACCGAGGTCAAAGACAAGTATAGTCTGCTCACCCTCTTTGTCAAGACCGTAGGCCAAAGCGGACGCCGTAGGCTCGTTGATTATCCTGAGAACTTCAAGCCCAGCTATGGTTCCCGCATCCTTGGTAGCCTGCCTCTGGGCATCGGTAAAGTAAGCCGGCACCGTTATCACAGCCTTCCTTATCGGAACCCCAAGATAAGCCTCCGCATCCTGCTTGAGCTTTTGTAAGATCATAGCTGAGATCTCCTGAGGCGTGTAGGCTTTACCATCTATAACCACCTTGTAGTCTGTCCCCATCTTCCGCTTTATGGAAACTATGGTTCTCTCAGGATTAACTATAGCCTGCCTCTTGGCAAGCTGTCCCACCAGTCGCTGCCCATCCTTGGTAAAGGCAACGACTGAGGGGGTTAACCTGCTTCCCTCCGCATTGGGAATAACTATGGGCTGACCACCTTCAACCACAGCTATAACGGAGTTAGTAGTTCCAAGATCGATTCCAACCACCTTCTCCTTGTTCACCATCCCCATCACCCCTTCTTACCAACCTTCACGAGGGCGGGTCTTATAACCCTACCCCCTAAGATATATCCCTTTCTAATCTCAAAAAGAACCTTTCCGTCATCCTTATCATCGTTTACATTCACAACCTCCACCGCTTCATGAACGGCAGGATCAAAATCGCTCCCGACGGTAGGGATGACCTCTAACCCCTCCTTAGACAAAGCGCTTAAAAGCTGCCTCAGTATCATCCTTATACCGTTGACGATGCTCTCAGCATCGCTCGAGTTAGAAGAAGCCTGAATTGCATGCTCCAAATTATCAAGGACAGGGATTATCTCCTTTATAACCCTCTCAGAAGCCATAGCGCGCTCCATTTCCTTATCTCTCTCAATACGCTTTCTAAAGTTATTAAAATCTATCTGCATTTTCGCGAGCATACCTCTATAGTTATCCACAAGTTCCCTCAAATTCGCCTTCTCAGACTCCAACTCCCTAACCCTCTCCAAGAGCTTTTTATACTCCCTCTTAGTAGGCTTTCTACGAACATGCCTCATATCTCGTCAAGATCCCCCCTCAACTGACTCAAGAAATTTAGTCATGGCCTTCATAAGGGATATAACCCTCTTATAGTCCATGCGCGTTGGGCCAACTATGCCCAATATGCCCATTATCTTTCCACCAAGGCTATAGCTCGCCGTAACTAGACTGCACTCCTTCATCCTGTCTATCGGATTTTCCTCGCCTATTATAACCTTAAGATTCTCGCCGCGAGATAGCTCAGCAAGCATCTTAGCCATGAAATCCTCTTCTTCAAGCACCTCAAGCACTATCCTAATCTTTTCCACATCCTTGAACTCGGGAAGCTTAAGTATATTCGTCACACCCTCAAGGTATACCTTGCTATTGAACCTCTCCCTCACCTCAGCTAAGGCCTGTATAGCCTCTACGCAAACTCCCTTGTACTCTTCGAGCTTCTTGATGAGCTCCCTAATAAACCCCTCATCTAAGCTACCTAGGCTCTTCCCGCTTAGCTTTTCATTTATATACCTACCAAGCTCCTCTATCTCCTCCTCATCCATATCCTCCTTCAAGGTTATCAACTTATGGTGAACCCAGCCCCCTTCTGTAACTATTATCATCAAGGCATGCATCAGATCTAAGCGAAAGAGCTCAATCTTCTTTATAACGCTCTCCCTTGACCTTAAGGCCACAATTATGCTTATGTAGTCGGTCGTTCTGGAGATGAGCTTTCCTATCCTTCTTAAAAGCGATTCTATCTCTTCCTTAGCCTCATTCAAAAGCTCCCTAAATAGATAATCATCGAAGGTAAGCTTCTCTTCTCCGCTAAGGATAGCGTTAACGTAATATCTATAGGCCTTGTTGGTGGGAACCCTACCGGCAGACGTATGCGGTTGATAGAAGTACCCCATCTCCTCTAGATCTGCCATCTCATTACGAATAGTAGCAGGACTCAGGGATGGAAGATACTTCTTGGAAATCGTCCTCGAGCCAACCGGCTCCGCGCTCTCTATATAATCCTTAACAACAGCAAGGAGAATTTTCTTCTGCCTTTCAGTTAACACCATCTCACCCCCCTATTAGCACTCTAAAAGCTAGAGTGCTAATAGCACATTAAAAATTATCACGAAAGTCAAATTTTGTCAAGCTCATGAAGAAGAAGCCATCTCTTAAGCTCTATGCCTGACGCGAATCCTCCTAAGCTCCCATCCCCTTTTACAACTCTATGACAGGGAATAAAAAGTAGGTGTCTGTTCATCCTCATGGCTACCCCAACAGCCCTCGGAGACGTCTCAACCTTACGGGCGAGTTCCCCGTAAGATACCGTTTGCCCAGGAGAAACGCTTAGGAGAACTGAGTAGATGGCTAAGAAGTGATAAGGTACTCCCGTCAGGTCAAGAGGGTAGGATAAGCTCATATTCTTTCTCGAAAAGTAACTATCAAGAACCTTCTTAAGCCCGATATCCTCCAAAGGTGAGCCCAAAGGGGTAGAGGAAAAGCGAGAGGAAAACAACCCCCTTTCCGAAAGCTCGAGGAGAAGATAACCTAAGGGAAAGGGGTAATATAGAAGCTTAAGTCTCCTCCTCAGGCTTCATCACCTCTTCAAGCGTCCTGAGGCCAAAGACCTTTATGGCAACTATTCCTCCCAAGACTATGGGAATGTAATCGGTGAAAAATCTCCACAAAACGGCTGCAACACCGGTAATGTGAGCAGGCATAATATAGGTAAATAGGATAGCAGCACCGCCTTCAGCGACGCCGCTCCCCCCAGGTGTAGGAACGAAGTAAAGTATGAATAAGAACACCGCTTGTATCATAAGCACCATACCCAGGTTGAAGCTGAGCCTCAACCCCCACATGATGGAGGGAAGAGCAAAGAAATGGGCTAAAATCTGAAAGAAGCTATATAAGATAGCCAAGGCTAGTCTCTTCCTCTCCCTGCCAACCAAAACCCTGAAGTTATCGTTATAAAGGTCTATTTCCTTATTGATACGCCTTAAAACGTATAAGGGACCCCTCCTTTTAAAGAGCCCCAGCCTATGAAGGAAGAGAACAACCCACGCCACGATCTTTCTTATCAGATCGATCCTCTTCAAGCTTATGAATATAAGTATGGAAACTCCAACGAGAAAGGTAGTGACGTATATCATCATTCCCCTTAAAAGAGCGTTTTCCATCAACTCAGGATGCGTAAAAACTATTATCGGACCGGCAAAACTAAGTATTATCAAAGTTATGAGGGTTCTTATTAGAGTAACCGCAAAGCCCACGCCTATCGGAACCCCCTTACGATAGAGAACGTATATCTGAAAAGGACCTCCACCGCTCTGCAATGGAGTAACCGCACAACCGAAGTAGTTTACCCAAACTAAAGCTAACCCCTCCCTAAAGTTTATATCCCAACCAGCAGAGCGAAGAAGCTCTCTAAACCTCAAGAACTCGAAGGTCCAGGAGGCAAATATGCATAAGAAGGCTATCATGAGCGAAGCTCGCCTCATTCTCATAAGAGCGCCTAACGTTTCCTTACTGAAGGTGAAAAAAAGCACAAGAAAGGCAGCCACCAAAGTTATAAGGAGAAAGATCAGGATACCCCTCTTGAAGGAAGTTCCTCTCATGAGAACTATTATATCACATCACTGAGAATATATGAAGCAAAGTAATCCCCCCAGATCAAGCTTTCATTCACTCCCTTTCTCAGGTGATAGTGATAGCATCCACCCTTTAAAAGCCCCTCCCATCCCTCATCTTCGCTAAGATAATTAAACTTCAGGGAACTCCTTAACCTCTCCCTCCAGCGAGAGAACTCCCCGTCAAAGGAAGAGAGAACCTTCAAGAATATGGCCCCACTGGAGGTATCCTTGACCCCTCTTGGATCGCTGAAGTCCCATGGGGGAACGCCATCCTCCCCGACCATCCTCATGGCAAACCGTAAAACCTTCTCACAGGAAAGCTTAAAGATCTCAGCTTTAGTAACCTCGTAGGCCCTAAGGAAACCAAGAGAAGCCCAGGCCGCGCCCCTCGACCAACAGCTTGATGGACTGAGCCCCTGACCCGAAAGTGGACCATCCCTCATCGAGAGTATATGAACGGTAGAACCATCTCCTCTCAAGAGGAGCCTAATAGAGCTTAGGACGTGCCTTTCGGCTATCTCACCTAAGTGAGATCTACCGAGCTCATGAGAAACCCACCAAAGAAACTCCAGGGAAGCAAGCGTATCTATCGCTATCTTATCGTTATGGGGGTAATCCATGGGGATGAAGCCTAAGCTCTCGTCAAAAAGTGAAGCCATCCTCTCAGCCTCATAGACTATTCTTCTCTTAAGCCTAGGGGCATCAGTCTCCATATAAGCTGGAACGAAGGCATGATAGAACAAAAACCCCAAGTTATGGTTAAGCGGATAGCTTCTCTCCTCGAGGGACTTAAGGAACTTTAACCCCTCGATCCTGATACCGAGCCTAAATAGAAGGCCAATGAAAAACCCCAAATCCCAAAAATCCTGATGATCTAAGGGCTTAACCCACCATCTCCCATTTACGGTATAGCTCGGAAAGCCCAGCTTAAGCCTTCCGCTACTAATCAACCTCATAACCTTTTCAACGAACAGCGTGGATCACCTCTTCCACCTATTAACGAGCTTTAGTACCCTATCCACGACGAAGTAAAACTCCTCATCGCTCATCTCAGGGTAAAGGGGAAGAGTAAGCTCGCTTTCAGAGACCCTTTCCGTGGTGGGCAAGGAACCTTCGCCCACGCCGAGCTTAACGCGATAGTAAGGATGAAGGTGAACGGGAGGAGAGTAATGGATGCTTACTCCTACCCCCTCCTCCTCAAGGGCGATGGCGAACTCGTCTCGGGAGCACTTCAAAGCATCGAGATTAAGCCTTAAAGGGTATATATAATAGGAAGAGTAAACATAGCCTCTGGGCTCCGGTCTAATTAACGCCTCGTTGTCCTTAAAAAGTTCGTTATATAGCTTGAACCATCTCTCCCTTTTAGCATGAAGATCCTTAGCCTTAGAAAGTTGAGCCAAACCTATTGCAGCCTGAATATCCGTGAAGTTATACTTATATCCCAGCTCAACCGCTGAATACATCCACCTGCGCTCCTTGATCGGATAAACGACACCATGGTGAGAAAGAAGCCTTATCTTATCTATTATATCCTCGCCTCCACAGACCAACCCCCCCTCACCCGTGGTTATGGGCTTATTGGGATAGAAGCTGAAAACCGTGATACTACTGAAGCCTTTGCCTCCTATCATCTTACCCTTGTAAGATGCCCCGAAGGCATGAGCCGCATCCTCAACTATGTAAATACCATGGGAAGAGGCTATCTCCTCAAGCTCATCCATCTCACAAGGATGACCAGCAAAGTGAACCGGAAGGATAACCTTCGTCTTGGGCGATATTTTACTTAAAACATCACTGGGCGAGATGTTCATGGTAACGGGGTCTATATCAGCGAATACGGGCCTTGCCCCAACGTAAAGTATGGCTTGAACTGTCGCAACATGCGTTAAAGCCGTGGTTATAACCTCGTCCCCCTCTCCTACCCCCAAGGCTAAGAGTGAAAGGTGAAGGCCAGCGGTAGCCGAGGACAAAGCAATGCATCCGTTAGCTCCCAAGAACTCCTTACATCTAGCCTCAAACTCCTCGGTTAAGCTTCCCCTCGTAAGCCAGCCGCTCTTAAGAACCTCCGACACCCTACTTATCTCTTCCTCACCTATGGATGGCTTAAAGAAGGGAACGGACCTCACTCCAGATCCTCCCAACGTATATCCTCTCCCTTCGCAATATTCCTCCTTGCTTTTCTACCGATAACCTTAAAGAGATCCTCCGCTCCTATCGCCCCCCTAGGCCTAAGCAGGGAAAGCATACCTCTCTCTATAACAACCCCTTTGGGGATATCGACCTTAGCCTTTACCCCCCTCCTTCCTCTCAATTTGAAGCTTGACTCACACGGCATCGGCTCTTTTCTACCACTGCCAAGCATCTTTTCTATCTTTCTTATCCTCCTAACCATCTCGGCTAACTCCTCTGGCGTCAGGGAGTGAGCATGATCAGGTCCAGGAAGGTTTTTATCCAAGGTAAAATGCTTCTCTATGGCGACAGCGCCAATGGATACAGCAGCTAAAGCAGCCTCTATACCCAACGTGTGATCAGAAAAGCCCACCGGAACATAAAAGTGGTTCCAAAGATCCTTAATGGCATTCAGATTAACCTCTTCCTCGGGAACCGGATAGCATGACACACAGTGAAGAAGTATTATCCTATCGTTCTCCTCACCGTGGATACACTCCAAGGCTAAGGATATCTCCTGTAAAGTTGCCCCCCCAGTGGAAAGAAATACAGGCTTCCACTTCCTCGCCACATGGCTTATGAGTTCATAGTTCGTGAGATCACCGGATGCTATCTTGTACGCAGAAACTCCTATGCCTTCTAATATCTCCACTGCCCTAAGGTCAAAGGGGGTTGCCATGAAGATTATCCCTTCCTTTTCAGCCAATGAGGCTAGCTCCCCCCAGCATTCATCAGGAAGCTCAAGCCCTTTAAAGAACTCAAACTCTGGAGCTCTCCTTTCCACGAGATCCTCGGCATGAAATATCTGGAACTTAACCGCATCAGCTCCGCTTAAGGCTGCTTGCCTTATGAGCTCCTTGGCCAGCTCTAAGCTACCGTTATGATTTATCCCCGCTTCAGCTATTATGAAGCAGGGGAAACCCTCCCCAACAAGCTTCTTTCCAACCTTAACCATTACCCTCCCCACCCTTCATCTACATCAAACTTATCCCTCTGGGGTAAGTCGCGGTTCAGCAAAAACAAGTTTGGATCGTTTCTAAAAAGCTCCTTTAAATCCTCCAATCCCCAAAAACTCTTGTCCCCTATCCTCTTACATATCCTCCTTAAAAGCTCAAGGTCCTCAGGATAATCCACAGTTAAGCGAAGCTCCTTCAACCCTTCCTCCGCTTTAATATAAACAACCTTGAACCTATCAGGATTCTCGTTGATGTAAGGAGTAACGTGTTCCCTTTGATAGGGGGCCTTCGCCTCAAGGTATGCCTCTTTAAGAGCTCTAAAGGATACCACCTCACAGGCCATACCGATCGGCAATCCTACAATGCCCACGTAATCAGCCTTGCTTAAGACGGCAATTAAAACGGCCTCATCCATATAACCTATATCGGTTAAGGGGTTATCAGCCGTGATCCTAACCACGAAATCAGCCCCATACAAGGAAGAGGCCTTATAGATTCTGTCGAGAACGTCAAGATGATGTCCTCTGAAGACCTGATAGCCGTTATCCCTAAGCAGATCGACTATTGGATCATCCTCAGGTAGGGTTGATGTGGCAACGAGAAACTTATCTACCCTCCTTGAAAATTTAAGCCTCTCAAGCAAGAATAAAAGAAGAGGCTTACCGTTTAACTTGGCTAAAACCTTTCCGGGCAAGCGCTTAGACCCCATTCTCGCCTGAATAACGCCTAATATCCTCACCTCTTCTCCCCCCTCGCTGGCGACTTAAAAAAGACTGGCTCATTATAGCAGCTCATGTAAATCTCCTCGAAGTCGTAAAAGGGTGTTAACTTCTCCCCCTTCGCTAAGGATAAACTCCACCTAACGAAGTCTGCTCCTGAAGCGAGGGTAAGCGCTATACCACCTGAAAACCTCGGGTTTACCTCCGTAAAGAATAGACCCCTATCTCCCCATATACATTGAATATTGATGGGGCCGAGGGGCTTTAAAAGACCGCAGATAAGCTTCCCCCAATGGATGAGCTCACCGGATTTAACCGTTCTCCCTCTTATTGAAACCCCATCACTCACCAAAATCCTCTCCCTTGGAACTACTGATATTACCTCCCCGTCAACGTCCACGAAGGCATCTATGGTGTACTCTTTGCCCTCTATGTACTCCTGAACGAGGTAATCCTCACTTATATTTTCGGGAATGAGTTCACCCTCGTTAAGGCAAAAACTTCCTCTTCCTCCCCTTCCAAACCTCTTCTTAAATATCGCATTAAAGGGTAGAGGCCTCCCTCTTTCAAGATCCTTCAGCAGGAAGGTCTTGGGAGTAGGAATACCATTATCCTTAAAGAAGGCATAAGCTTTCCACTTATCGTTACAGGTTGAAACCACAACAGGGGAAGAGACCAAGGGGAAAGCTCCTTCTCTCAAAAGCTCTTCCCTCAGCGAAGCTATAACCGATAAGTCGTCATCCGTCGTGGGAACAATTAAATCTATTCCTTCCCTTCTTATAACTTCGAGGATGAAGGGTATGAAATCCGGGCTTAAGGTTAAAGGGGCTCTGTAAAAGAAGTCAGCAACGTAGATGGCTGGCGAAAGGGGGTCTATGTCGGTAACGTAAACCAGAGCTTCCCTTTTAAAGCTTCTGACCAACACCACCTTTCTTGAGGCTGAAGTGATGAGAACCTTCACCATTTATCACCCACTCAGCGACGTCCGAGAGATCCCGCGCTACATAAACTGGTTTAAGCGCTTCCACCTTATCCCTCATATACTCGTAAAATCCCAACCCAAAACCAGTTAATACGAAAACCCCCGGACACCCAACCCGGTTCGCAAGCTCAAGGTCTATGAGCTGATCCCCAACTATGAAGGAGCCCTCCAAGTCTATGTCAAGCTCCCTAACCGCACGCTCAATCATGCCTACGTTAGGCTTCTTAAGCTCCGACTCACTTACGAAGGGGCAATAGTAAAGAGCATCTATGGTTGCCCCATCCTTCCAAAGAAGCTCAAGCATCCTCAAGTTAATTAAGTGCAATATGTCGTGCGTATAGTAGCCTCGCTCGATCCCTCCCTGATTAGTTATGACAACTATCTTCCACCCCGCTTCCCTAAGGAGCCTTAAGCCCCGGGAGGCACCCGGAAGGAGACGCACGCGCTCAGGATGATTGATATAACCCATATTGTCGAGAATGGTACCATCCCTATCCACAAAGGCAGCCTTAACCATGATCAGTGTTTAGCTTGTTGAGCTAAGGACAAAAGGTATCTCGCCACTGCCTCCCAGCTATCTATGGCTGGGGCTATCTCATAGGCCAAAAGGTCTGAGAGTCTCACGAAATCCCTATCCTCCAAGGCCTTAGATAGATCGCCCATCTTAGCTATAACCTTGTCCCTCTCTCCTCTGAAGTCCAAATCCCCCAAGGTCTCCCACTCAACGCCAAGAAGGATAGCGGTATACTCTAAGACCTTTATAAGCCAGCCGATTCCCTCCACCGCCTTGGGAAGAAGGGCCAAGGCCCTCTTAAACTCCCCAATCCTGAAAAGAGAGGCGATATCCTTAAGCCCGCTGGCTAGCTTGGGAAGATAAATCTGAAGGTCCCTCAAGGATTCTAAAACGAGCTCAGATACGCTCTTACTAAAAAAGGATATCTCCTTAACCTTAGAGGAATCGATCTCCTCGATCCTCCTATCTCCCAAGGGCCTGCCATCGATCTCTATCCTGCTGATCACTTTGCCGCCCTTCCTTAGATCCTCCTCGACCTTGGAGAGGATCTCCCTTACATCCATATCCTCAAGGTCTATTCTCTCCTCCTCATCGACGAAAACCCTCAAGCTAACCTTCCCCCTTTAATCTATTTTGAGCCGGTCAAGACTGCCAAATAGGACGCAAGCCAGTTGCTCTGGGTCTGAAGCTTGCTTAGGGCCTCCTCAAGCAGACTAAACCTCTGCCATAAGAAGCTCTCCTTCTCAGCCAGCCTCGCTTCCATCTCCACTTTCTCCTTTTCAAGAAGGTTAAGCTGCCTATCTATGGTTCCACCCGTCCCAGCTACTGAAAGTATTATTCCTCCCCATCTCGTGTAGTTATAAAGTATCTCCTTTAATCGCGAGGCTATGCCCCAGTAATCCTTATTTTGAGCATCACCCACATAGCTTGCGCTCACGTTAGAGCCTGGCAAAGGAGCGTTCCCAAGGATAACCTTACCTGTAGCGTAATCGATGTTCATCTCCCCAACGCTAGGAAGACCGACAACAAGAGAATAAGGGCTCCCATTAACCTTAACCTGAGGAGACTGCTCCATTGAAATCGGAGCACTCGGTAGATAGTAAACAGTTCGACGCAAAGCAGAATATCGCTGCGCCAGCTCTGACGTGCTTAGGACAGAATCGTATATAGCTACCTCATCTATTATACCATTAAAGGGATTTTTCTCAGAATAGTTATTTGCAGAACCTATATTTAGACTATGAGAGTTAGTGCTTGGGGAACCGCTTCCATCACCCACAACCCAGCTACCCGAGACAGAGCTATTATTAACCCTAAAGGCTATCGAATCACCTCTGCCGAAGGTGAAGCTCACCGCCACATGAAACCAGCTCCCAGAGACAATTGAAGCGAAGGCAGTTCTATAGACGTGCTCAAGGCCACCTGTGTCAACGTAGAAGAACTCAAGCTCACTATCCCTAAGCCTTAAACCGTAGTTCGTCTCTCCATCGCTTCCCTTAACGAGTATGGTTTGAAGCCCTCCTATGTTGGCTGGCTTTATCCAAGCTTCAAGGGTTATGGAGTCGCTCAAGTTAAGCAAGGGATTAGACGCTATACTGACGTAATCTGAGACGCCATTAAAAGACAGGGCATAGTTTCCGTCCACAAGGACCCTATTAGCCCCCACCAATTGAGCCGTTATCCCATTCCCCGAATGATCATAAGAAGTAGATCCTACTCTCTCATCGAAGTGCCATAAAGCTAAGGGTCTACCGACAATGTACTCCGTCAGGTTCTCTACGTTCATATTACGCCCCTGGGCGGCGAAAAACCTGTATACTTTAAGAGGATCTTCCCCCATTACGCTTCTAAACTTATCTTCGTCAAACTCAAGATGCCCCCTCTTAGCCTGCTCTATGGCCTCCGAGCCGAGGCTCCAAGATCCCGTTGAAAGCCCAACCTGATTAGCTATCTCCAACCCAGGTATCCCGGGGACCTTCCTTGTGATCTCATCCCTAAGCTTATAATAGAGGATGCGCAGGCTCGTTTCCTCCCTCAGTATTCCTTGCTTTTTTTCCTCATCCGTCTTAGGGTCAACGACAACCCTCTCCTTTAGATACTTATTCATAAGGTCCACGGCCTCATTGTACTTCTCCACGAAACTTTTTATCGCGCTAACAGCTTTATCCACATCATATTCCACGCTAAGGCGAGCGCTTCCCGTCCCCTTAAGATAAAGGGTTACCTCTGGAATCGCTCCACTAATTGTGTTACTCGATGATGTAATGAGCACACCGTTCACCTTAACCAAAGCATCTTGAGCCTCTTGAAGAAGGTTAGCCTTACCTTTAGAATCCGTAAGTATTCCCAGTGACTCCAAAACCTCGCTGGAATCTGTCCCCCCAGAAACATCGGCTGAATCAACCAGGGATATAGTAGCTGAACTTCCCGTTCCCCTGTTTTCCAATACCAACCTTCCACCGATGATATAGGCGATGACGTTGGTTTGACCTGAAACGGCGTTTATAGCATCCTTAACCTCGTTCAGGGAGTAAGAGTCGCTAACCGTTACCGCAACGTCATTCACGTAGAAGGTATAACTTCCCGACCCAGACCCTCCCCCTATAGGTGCACTTGGATCGGAAAAGTAGCTGCCGCTCAGCCTCTCACCATAGGCGAGCTTCTGAACCTCTATATCATAGCTTCCAGGCGAAGCGTAGTTGGTGGCCCTTCCAGTGACCACGCTCTCGTTGGTGGATTTAACCGTTCGGGAGGTGAAGGTGACAGAAAAGTTGAGATTGGTAACCGCATTATATAGCGACAGCAACGACCTATTAACCTCAAGGAGGGCCTCCTTCTTCCACTTAAGGAGGTTTATCCTCTCCTCAAGCCTCTTTAGAGGCTCCTTTTCAACCTCCATCAGCTTCTCAACTATGGAGGATGTATCTAAGCCTGAGATCAATCCCCCAAACTGAATGGGAGTTGTACTCGCCATCTTCCCCTCACCTCCCTTTCTATTATCGGCAAGCTAAAGATGAAGCTAAACTCTCTCATCGAAGAGCAACCCCAGAAACTCCATCATCTTGGCATAAATATCAAGTATCCTCTCAGGAGGTATTTCCCTTATAACCTTGTCGTTCTTAACGTCTACAACCCTAACGATCAGGGATTTTGTCTCCTCATGAATCTTAAATCGAAGCTGGATATCGAAAAGATCAAAGGCCCTATTAAGCTTGTCTAATATGCCTTTAAGCCTCTCCTTGTCCATCTCCCCTTGAGCTACCTTCTTTTGATCTTCCTGAATCTCCTTAAGCGGCTCTTGAAGACCTCTCTCTTGCCTGGCTTCCCTCTTAACCACCGCTTCAAGCGACATAGTCTCCCTACCCAATCCCTCCGGCCCCTCAACCCTCATATCTCAGGACACCTCCAGATCAAAAAGACAAAGGGAGAGGCGCTCCCTCATGAAAGCGCCTCTCCCCTCCACCAGTCCACCTAAAAACTTATCTTAAAAGCTGAAGAACGGTCTGAGGAAGGGTGTTAGCCTGAGCGAGCATCGCAGTGCCAGACTGAAGGAGTATCTGAAGCTTGGTGAACTGCATCATCTCCTGAGCCATATCCACATCTCTTATTCTCGACTCAGCGGCTTGCGTGTTCTCTTGAGCTACCCTGAGGTTTCTTATGGTGTGCTCAAGGCGATTCTGGAAGGCACCAAGCTTAGCGCGCTGATCAGAAACCTTGTTTATCGCATCGGTGAGCCTGGTCAAGGCGAGCTCAGCCCCCTCATGGGTCGTGACGTCAAGCTCGGTTATCCCAAGGCCGTCGGTGCTAAGCGAATCTATATCTATCTTCATCGTCTCACCCTCGTTAGCCCCTATGTGAAGGAAGAGGCTTTTATCGGTGTTAACCCTTATCTCGGCAGCACTTCCCCAGAGGTAGACATTTACAGTCGTATCGCCTTCGGACGGATCCACATAAGAGAAGGTCTTAGCAGTAGCCCAAGGAGTATTCTCTCCGCGTATCTCAAAGCTTAAACCGATGGCCCTCCTTGTATAGTCGTAGTTCAAGGGGGTAAAGATCTTGTCGCCCACTTTCTGCTTATCCAGGTTGACCCTGTAACCCTGCCCTTCGACTATAAGTGCCTTATCGTGGAATATAGCTATGTGATTTCCAGCTTGATCCGTGGAGTAGAGCCTGACCTTAACATTAACCCCAGTTGTAGCGCGCGCACCGATCACCGTCGAGTCACGGATCCCGTTTCTGCTTGCATAATCGAATCCAATAGCAGAAAGAGCCTTAGAATCACTGGTCGTCACCTCTCCCGTGGTCATATCTAGCTTTTTATTGTCGGAAGAAACATCGGAGTAAAGTATTATCTTGTTGTTGGGATCGGGCGTGATCTGGTAAAGCCTTAAGCGAGCCCTGCCATCACTACCCACACCGGTGGTAACTACCTCAGCTTTAACGCCGGTTATCTCAGAATAGGAGTTGATCCTGTTTGCAACTTCAAGGAGATTTTGAAAGAACAGATTTATACTCTCATCCCTAAAGGTTATCCAGGTTCCGTTTATCCTTATCCTATCAAGGTCCTCAAACATGTTGGTTATGTTACCCGTTTCTACAGTCTCGGCACCCTCTAGCCACCTTTCGTTGGAGTCTCCACCCCTTCTTATAAGGGTATAGCTACCGTCAAGCACATTGGTAGAGCCACCGAAGCCCAAGGCGCTAAGCAGAGTGGAATCCGTATACTGCAGGTTTATCCCCACGCCGGGATTTGCCTCGATCAACCTCAGTCTCCAGGCACTACTTGCACTTCCGATGCTAACCTGAACGGCCTCAGCGAAAACACCGGTCTCATTGGCTTTTTGATTTATCATATTAACCACGTCTTGAATGCTATCTGTGGTATCTATAACCCCTACCTTGACGTTGTTTATAAAGAGGGAGCCAGATATATTAAGCACGTCGGTACCCAAAGCCGCAGTTATTTTATTACCCTCGGCGCCCATCCTCATCCCGAAGCCTAAGTCCTTCAAGGTCTGGTCATCACCTGAAAGCTGAATCACGTTAGAGGTTCCAACGTCAAGCTGAACGAGTTCAAAGGTATAAACATAATAATTGCCATAGGGATTTGCAACTTTACGCGCTTCCACGTTCGTCTGGGATCTCACGGCGTTTATCTTATCTATGATGTACTGGAGCTTATCGGAGGCGGCGTTATACTCATCGGAGTCGAAGTGGACCGCAACGCCGTTTATGTATATATTACCAGTGTGAAGAACAGCGTTAGTTTCACCATAGTAGCTAAAGGCAGTTCCGCTCATAAGCCTGGCAACGTCAGCGGCCTGGTATATTGCTACCTGATACTTCCCAGCCTCGATCCTGCTATCGGCACTCATGTTGAACACCGCAGCATCTCCTCTGACCTTGTTCAAGCTATAGGAAAGCTCACCAGTAAGAAGCTTCTTGGTGTTAAACTGGGTAGTCTCAGCTATCCTATCGATCTCAGCTTTAAGCTGATCTATCTCCTTCTGTATTTGTTGACGATCGTAGGCCGTATAGGTATCGTTTGCAGCTTGGTTGGCAAGTTCTCTCATCCTCTGAAGTATAGCATGAACCTCATCCATCGCTCCCTCAGCCGTCTGGATCAGGGATATACCATCCTGAGCGTTCCTTACAGCCTGCGCCAGTCCGTTAATCTGGGTCCTCATCTTCTCAGAGATCGCTAACCCTGCAGCATCATCGGCAGCGCGGTTAATCCTCAAACCAGAGGAAAGCCGTTCAAGAGATTTAGACAAACCCGATTGCGTGATCGTCAGATTACGGTAGGCATTCAACGCGGGGATATTGTGATTAACTATCATAAACCTCACCCTCCTTGGTTAAGGTGTTTTAGCCTTAAGCTTCCATGCTTAAGGCCCGAGCCCTCCGTTGGCTCTAAAGCTTAAAAACCTCCTTAAGACTAAAATCTACCCTACAACTTCCTCCTAACTAAACCACCTCCTTCCACTTACGTATATCGGCACACCTTAAGCTGAACTTTAGCTCTCGACCAAAAATTTAAGATATAAATTTTCATAGGCCCTAACGGTTCGATCAAAGGAAAAATCCTTAAGAACTCTTTCACGAGCCTTAGAAGCAGTATAAAGCATCTCACTATAGTTTTCAATGGCGTATATCAGCGATCTAGCTATCTCACTACCGCTGATCTCACTTAAAGCTAAAGCATACTTTCCATCGCAAACTAAATCTTTTACACCCTCAACGTTAGACGAGATACAGGGAACTCCAAGCGCCATGGCCTCCATCAAGGCCAAACCCAGCCCCTCGCTCCTACTCGGAAATATAAAAACATCAGAGGCCTTAATCAGCGAGTGAGGGTCGCTCATCTGCCCCATAAATCTCACCCTGCCGAGGATATCCCGACAAAAGGATAACAATCCTTCAAAGTAAGGTTTCTCCCTAACGGGTCCTATTATAAAGAGATGAGCGTCATAGCCCTTTTCCAAAAGAAGCTTAAACCCCTCTATCAGCTCTAAATGCCCTTTCCTTTCAGAGATTCCTCCTAAAGTGGTTATCCAGAAGGAGCTCAATGAAACTTCGTATCTGCGGCTAAGCTCATCTCTTAAAGCCTCCTTGGAGGGGTAGCTATCTTCGATATAGAGCCCTGGCGTTATAACGGAGGTCTTATTCCCATCTATCTCAAAGGGCAATCTCCTAACAAGAGCATCTTTATACCCTTGAGAGACAAAGCATATGTGATCCACCTTAGATAAAGCCCATGAATCCCAAAGGTCCATCCAATCGGGTCGATTTATCCCCCAGCTGTGAAGAGTTAAAACTATGGGAGATTTAAGGCCTAATAGATCCCTCGCAAAAAGGCAGGCCGATGCAGGAACGCACGATTGAGGGGCCAATATGCCGAAGCTCTTCTCCTTAAGTATCTCCATCAAAGCCCTAACCCCGTTCCAAAACTCAGGGGAGGACCTGTTGAAGAAGTCAAGCTCATATATATTAGAAGCTATAGATCTAAATCTATCTTTAAGGTGAGGCCACTCAACCCAATCGCCGCTTTTTGAGGCAGAGACCAAGGATATATCCCATCCCCTCTCATGAAGCCCAAGGGCAAGGTGGGTCAAGAAAACCCCAGAACCGTCCTTGAGCACAGGTATAAGAAAAAGGACCCTCTTTAAGCTTTGAATATCACGTATATGACATCACCATCCTGAACCTCATAATCTTTACCCTCTATCCTAATTAAGCCTTTCTCTCTAGCTAACCTGTAATCCCCTACATCTAGCAGGAGCTCACAGGAAATAACCTCCGCCTTTATGAAGCCCCTCTCCATATCAGTGTGAATCTTGCCGGCAGCTTGCGGAACCTTAGTCCCCCTCCTTATAGACCAAGCTCTAAGCTCCTTCTCGTTAAAGGTGAAGAAAGTTATCAAATTCAAAAGCTCGTAGGAAGACTTAATTAACCTCTTTACCGAGGGCTCAAGCCCCATCTCCCTAATGAACTCCTGAGCCTCTTCAGTTGAAAGCTCAGAAAGCTCCATCTCTAAGCGAGCACACCCCCACACAACGGGAGAAGACCTCGAGGATGCCCAAACTTTAAAGCGGTCAAGTAAGACCTCGTCCACCGTCTCAGAGGTGTTTAGGTAGTAAAGGTGGGGCTTACTTGAAAGAAGCTGATAGGTCTTAGATAGTCTCTCGAGCTCCTCCTTAGAAAGGCAACCCCTTAAAGGTACCCCTCTCGATAGAAGATCCTTAACCTTTGATAGAAACTCGACCTCCTCCTTCGCCCTCTTATCGCCAAGACGGGCGCTCTTACCCAACTTCTCAATCCACTTTTCAACTAACTCCAGGTCCGCAAGCATAAGCTCAAGCTCGACTATCTGGGCATCCCTAACCGGGTCGATGCTTCCCTCTGAGTGAGATATGCTACCATCCTCGAAGGCCCTAACCACCTCAACTACCGCATCAACCCCCCTTATATGGCTTAGGAATTGATTACCGAGCCCCTCACCCTTACTCGCCCCTCTGACTATCCCAGCTATGTCGAAGAACTCTATTTCAGCTGGAACAACCCTCGGGGGCTTAAGCATCTCGGACAGGGCCTCAAGCCTCTCATCGGGAACCGATGCTACCCCTTTATGAGGATCGATTGTAGAAAAGGGATACTTTGCCACCAGAACACCAGCTTTAGTTAAAGCGTTAAAGAGAGTTGACTTCCCCGCATTAGGAAGACCAACTATGCCAACGGAAAAAGTCATCTTCGTTCACTCCGCAGGGTATCCTACCGGGAATATATAAAGGGGGTCGATACCCTTAGGTAATCCTAAAACACGAGAGACTAACTCATCGTTAAAGGCGCCTATCGCTACCGTTCCCAAACCTTCTTCAGCGCAAGCGAGGTATATGTTTTGACCTATATGTCCTGCCTCAAGGATCGCATACCTCACCCCTCGCTCACCGTAAACCGAGGTAATTCTAGGATAGTGAACGGCAATAACTATGTTAAAGGACGCTTCAGCGACATATCTTTGGTTTAGACACGCCCTTGAAAGATCGCGCATGAGGTCTCCTTTAAGATGAAGAGTAATTTTACCTTCGCGATTGAGATATCTATAAACGCCAGCTTCCAATCCCTCAACGCCTCCTAATACAGCATATATGTGAATCGGATAGGTAGCCCCTCCTGAGGGAACAACCAACCTCCCGTTAACCTCACCATAGGATACCCAAAGCAGGTAATCGAATAGCTCCCTCGGCATCACCCTCTTAATAAACCTCCTAACAGACCTCCTTCTCATCAAGAGCTCCTTAAGCATCATGATCACCACCTTTTGCGGTCCTTAACACAGTCTAAGTATAACACAAAAGGGGATACCCCATGGGGTATCCCCTTCATACTCTTCATGTGGAGCCGGTGGCCGGACTCGAACCGACAACCCGTGGATTACGATTCCACCGCTCTGCCTGTTGAGCTACACCGGCACCAAAAATGGCGCTCCCGACGGGATTCGAACCCGTGCCGCCGCCTTGAAAGGGCGGTGTCCTAGACCCCTAGACGACGGGAGCACCCCTGGTGGGCTGTGCAGGAATCGAACCTGCGGCCCTCGGATTAAAAGTCCGATGCTCTGCCACTGAGCTAACAGCCCGTTAAGCAAGATAAATATTACTATGAGGGGTAAAATATGTCAAGCCTATTTTTTAGAGGAGAAGACCATGCTATAATGCTCAAAGAAGAACCCACGAGGAAGGTGATGCTTTTGTTAAAGAAATTCATTATTTTCAAGATCTTTTTGAGCCTCATGTTAACTCTTCCACTATCCCCCACTCTCGCTAAGGACTCAGCGATCGAAGCCAAGGGGATAGAGCTCAGGGTCGGGCTAAGCACAAGCGCAAGAAGCGCTTCCTTCTCTTCAGATGGCGGCCTAATTATAATCTGCGGTGGGAGGAAGATCTATAAAGATGGAAAGATTGAGTTAACCTTGGAGGGAAGTTCAATAAGGATCGATAATCTGAAGGTAAGCGAAAAACTAACTATCCTACCGGCAAGCAGAGGCCTTTTATCTTACAATAGCAAGCCCTATAGAGGGCGCTTCGAGATAATACCTAATTCGAGAGGGCTTACCATAGTGAACGTGGTCAACGTAGAGGAGTATCTATATGGCGTACTTGGGGCTGAGATCCCTTCCTCGTGGCCTATGGAGGCTCTAAAGGCTCAGGCAGTCGTAAGTAGAACATACGCTATAGCGAACCTCGGCAAACACAGGGCCAACGGCTTTGACCTATGCGCTTCCGTTCACTGTCAGGGATATGGCGGGGTTTCCAGCGAGGATCCCAAGTTAAAGAGAGCGGTCGATGAAACTCGAGGGGAGATATTAACCTATCGAGGGGAAATCGCCAAGGTGTTCTATCACTCCGATAGCGGCGGATTCACGCTCTCTGCTAAAAGCGCCTGGGGAGAGGATCTCCCTTACCTTAAGAGTCTAAAGGAGGACTTTTACCAAGAGACAAGCTCTCCTTATAGCAGTTGGAAACTTGAAATACCATCCACAAAGCTTATGGAGCTATTAAACGACATAGGCTTAGATGTTGGACCCCCAAAGGATATATTGATAACCAAAAAGGATGAGTTCGGCTTCAGGGCTTTATCCTTGAAAATCGTTGGGAGCAAAGGAGCCGTTGAGATCCCAGCAACTCGCTTCAGACAGCTAATCGGCTTCACCACGCTAAGGAGCACAGCTTTCACGATATCAAAGAAAGAGCCTTTAGAAAGGGTTAGGAAGGCAAATCAAAGGGAAACGCAAAATGAGGCCCCCGATATCGAGAAACCAAAAAAGAGAAGAAATGTAAATGTTAGAGAACTCTTAGCGAAGGGCTTATCCTACGACGAGATAATACTGATTTTAGCCGAAGCCTATGGAATTATAGAGCGAGATGTGGCACCGAAGGATGAAGTATCAAAAGAGATAATATTCCCATCAAAACCTGATGAAAGGGTATTCATCTTCGAGGGAAGAGGTTGGGGACATGGGGTTGGTATGAGTCAGTGGGGGGCAAAACTTATGGCAGAGAGAGGGAAGAGCTATACTCAGATATTGGAGTTTTACTTTACTGGAACCAGGATAGAGAAAAAGCGGTGAAGTTAATTGGGAAGACCTACAAACCGAGGTCCTCCCAACATCATCAATTAAGCAGAAACCGGCGCTATCCTTCTTTCCTCACCCTCGACCTTGAACTTAGCCAAGGCATCCTCAAGCTTAGCCGACCCATCCTTCAAGCGAGCGCTTATCTCCCTTATCTCGTTAGATAGCCTCTCCTGATCCCCGACAGCACCCTCAATGCTCGATATAACATCAGCAACATGCCTCACCGACTTAACTATAGAGTCCATAGCAGCAGCCATCTCCTCAGTGGCAGCAGACTGATTCTCAACCAAAGAGACTATCTCCTTTATGCTCTCACCAACAGCCTCAATGGCCCTTATAACCTCAGATACCCTATCTCGCGTCAAGCTCGCTAAGTCAGCGCTCCTCCTAACAGCACCCTCAGACTCCTTCATCATCGAATCAAGCTTCCCTATCTCCTCAACCATCCTCCTCGATAAACCCTCTATCTCAGAGGCAGCAGAGTTGGACTCCTCAGCAAGCTTCCTTACCTCCTCAGCAACAACAGCAAAACCGCGCCCAGCTTCACCAGCACGCGCAGCCTCAATAGCCGCATTCAAAGCCAAAAGGTTTGTCTGATCAGCTATACCGCTTATCCTACTAGCTATATCGCTTATCTGAGATAAGCTCGAGGTGAGGTTCCTAACCTCCTCAGAAACTCGACGGGTCCTCTCTAAAACCAACTCCACAGCCTTAACCGTCTCCTCAAGGTGAGTCATACCATTACGCGCAGACTCAATAACCTTGTTCGACTCATTCTCAATCCTACCAACAGCCTGAGAAACAGACTGCGCAGAAGAAGCAACCTCCTCTATCCCAGCGCTGGTCTCCTCAGAGGCAGAAGCAGCCCCCTCAACGTCACCCTTAAGGCCCGTAACGCTCTTATACTCAGAGGAAACCATGTCGTAAAGCTTCCTCCCAAGCTCATCAAGCTTCAAAGAATGCTCCCCAACCTCCTCACCCTGAGACTTCACGCTCAATATTAGCCCCTTTAAGGATGAAATGGCATTGGAAAGCTCGCGCCCCATAACCCCTATCTCATCCGCACCAAGATCGCTAAGCCCAACCGTTAAATCACCCTGAGCCAAAGCAGTTATAACATCCTTGACTTTGTTCACCCTCTTAGATATGCTGCCAGAAACGAAGAAGAAGAGTAAAACGCCTAAAGCTATCAAGGAAACCCCAACAACTAAAGTTCGAGAGATAAGGGTCTGACGAGCATCAAGATAGCTATCAGCAGGGATAGATACACCCAAAGCCCCCAAAACCATGCCCGAGGAGTGCTTTATGGGTAAGATAGATACAAACCTCAAAGATCCCCCCATTTCCATAAGCTTGAGGAAATCTTCCCCAGCCACCAAGACCTTATCCCTAGCCTCCTGAGGGATCGGATTTCTCACCCTCTCCCCCTTAAGGGTGAGGGTCGTTGCAGCCCTCGAACCCTCTATATCAAAGAGGCTCATGTCGAAGTTGGCCCCACCCTTAAGCCTGTCAAGAAGCTCATTACTTAAAACGCTACCCACGATGACAACCCCACCAGCCTGAACGTAGGAGCAGGAGATTACCTCCATCCCCTTAAGCCCCTTAAGCATCGTCTTCTGGTCCTGCTTGCTATTCAGGGTAAGCAAGGCCATCTGAGCCTCAGGGATAACCTGGTCCTCCTTTAAGCCTAAGCCAGCCTCATAAACCCACTCCCCGTTGTCGTTATACACTATAACGAAATCAACACCCTCGCTCTTTATCTTCTCAAATATAGGACTTATTAAACGTTCAATCTTAAAGCCGGCTATCCCCTTTCCAGCCTCCTTACCCAAACGCAACCCATCGTTAACTATGTCGCTTGAGGCGAAGACCCTAGCTATGCCAAGGTTCGTAGTCCCTATGGAGTTAAATATCTCAAGGATACCCTTAGCTCGAGCCATGGCCTCGGAGTAATAAGCCTTCTCTAAGCCCCCCAAGGAGATCTGAGAGAGGATAGCGCTTGTAAGACCCACACCTAAAACCGAAATTATAACACCCCACAGAATTAACTTTGCCCTTAAGCTTCTCAAAGCTAAGACCACCTCCGAAGAGATTAAAGTTTTAAGGTAATCTTTCACTTATCCTGACCCTGCCCGTGGTAACCGCTACGATTACATATAGCCTTCTCTTACCATCAGTCAGGGATATATACCCTCCCTGGAGAGGTGCACCTGATGGGGAAAAGGAAAGATACCCCTCAGTGAAGCTAAACGAGGAAACCCTAACTTCCCGGGGCAATCTCCTCTCCACAACCTTAGAATCGGGATAGACCTTAAGGTATCTTTCTAGGTTAGAAAAATCTATATAAAGCCTACTATAACCCCTACTCGTCATCGATGATAACTGAAGATCTCTTATGTCCTGAGCCAAAATCATGGCAGAGAGACCAAGCTTATCACCCAAACGCAACACCTTAAAGAAGGAAAGACAAAAAGCACCACCTAAGAGAGTTATTGCGCAGAAGCTTACCACCACACTAAGCAGAGCTACCCCTCTTTTCATGAGTTTTCTTCATCTTTAAGAGAACTTCCCCTCAATATCAGCGCTTCAAGCCTATCAGCCAAAAGTTCCGCATCTAATTTTAACCTCTCTAAGGCTTCCCTTTCCATCCTGATCTCCCTTAGAAGATCGTTAAGCTTCTCCTCTACATCCTCTTTAAGCTCAAAAACGCTCTTGTTTTTATAAAAAAATAAAGCCCCACTTCTTAATAGTCTCTCGCTTCTCCAAAAGAGCAAAAGCGATGCGCTTAAAAAACCAAGAGCAAAAGCCAAAAAGAGCATAGCTTTAAAAGGTTATGTCAAGGAATTTACCTTTAACTGGGTCTTTCACACCAGAAGGCGATCCCTTCTCTCTGCGTGGGGGTCTCTTCCTTAAGGGGGTATAGGCTCCTCCCCCACCCCTTTTATCCTCTTCCACCCTCTGGCTCTCACTCCTCTGAGTAGCCTGAACCTGCGTCTTCTCCCTCTCCGTCCTTTCCTTAAACTCCGAAGCGAAAGCCTGATGAGAAACCAAAGAGGCTTGGTCTTCCTGCTGTTGGAGTCTACCCACATCATAAAGCTTCCCCACCAAAACCTGCATATCAATGGGGCGGACAACCAAGATCCCTCACCTCGTCTCCCTTAATGCCCCCACCTTTATCTCATTACCCTCCCTATAAAAGACAACCTCCTTAATAGCCTCCTTAACCACAAGCTTAACTCCACGGATGGTTATCCTAACGCCTGGATAAACGACGCCGCGAACTATCACCTTACCCTCCTTCTTAACCTTCTCTATTTTCTCCTCAAGCTCCTCTTTTCTTTTCTTAAGCCTCTCAACCTGCCCTTTAATCTGAAACATCGCTTTGGTCATCCTAAGGTAAAGCTCCCTTTTATCCTCCGGAAGAGCGCCGAGCTTTTCCTCCATGCTCTTAAGAAGCTCAACTCCCTTGGTAACATCCCTAAGCTTATTCTGAAACTCAGCAAGCTCATTAGTTATCTGGATGTACTCCTCCCTAAGCGCAGGGTCCAATCCCACCTCAACGGAGGTAATCACACCCAAATCTGAACCGAGGTGAGTTACATCGACAGTATCTCCAGCGAATACCTCTCCACCGATCACAACACCTTTGCGCCCCTTGGCTATGACGCTACCCCTCGCCATAACCTTACAATTTATTATCGACTCATCGGCTACAACATTTCCCCCAGCCTCTATGATTGCTTGATCAGCGAACTTCAAGAACACATCTCCCTTAGCCTTTATAACCGCCTTACCTCTACCGAAAACTCCCCCTCTCACCACTATATTACCCTCCGCCTCAAGGGTAGCCCCCTCAACCAGCTTATGAACCTCCAAGTTACCACCTGCTTTTACTTTAAAATCGGTAAGAACGTTTCCCATTATAACCACATCACCGACGAACTCTATATTCCCTATCGAGTAATCGACATCTCCCTTTCTCGTGAACACTGGATAAACTACAACCTTTCCATTCTCAAACACGACATGCCCATCGCACGCCGCGAAGAGCTTCATCCCATCTTCGGAAACGACAGTATTTTTACCAGCCGGTATCTTAGGATCCTTGGGCTTATAGGCCTTAACCACCTTGCCCATCACGTTCTTACCATCTTTCTCAGGCTCCGGAGGAACCTTAACCGCTAAAAGCTGGCCCTTAACCACGCTCTCAACGCTCTCCAAATTTCTGTAATCAACCCTTCCATCCTCAAGAATCACAGGCTTAAGCTCCCTATCCTTGTTAAACTTATAGTCTATATAACCATCAACACCATCCTTCGGCCTCTCACCCCTAGCTACAAGTATGAACTCCCCAAATTTCTTATTCTCGATAGCATCTCTTATAGCGCTCTCATCTATTCCAAAGACGACTCCATTCTCGGCCAAGAAAGACAAAATCTCATCCACCGAAGGAATCCTGCCATCTTCTGGGGAATTTATCTTTATATAGGCCTCCATTCCATCTTCACTAACCTTAAGCTCTACTGAAAGAGGGTCCAATCACCTCACCCCCTACTTTTTCTTTCGGCTAAAGCCTCCCCCAGCATTAGCGCCTTCAAGCGAGCTCTAAGCTTCAGGATAGCGGAGGAGTGAAGCTGACAAGCCCGAGCCTCAGAGACCCCTAATACCTCACCTATCTCCTTAAGCGTAAGTCCTTCATAATAGTAAAGCGTTATAACAAGCCTCTCCTTTTCAGGAAGCTCAGATATGGATTGGGCCAGTTCCCCCACAAGCTCTTCCTCTTCCAAAGCTTGGGCTATGGAAACCTGCATGGGATCGCTTATAACTTCCTTAACGGGGACCTCCTCATCCTCAAGTTCAATAAAATGATCCAATGGAAATAGGGTTAAAACCCTTACCTCCTCAAGGAGTTTCTCATACTCCCTCTCCGAGAGGTTGAGGCACTCCCTTACCTCCTCATCCGTTGGATCTCTCCCTAGCTTGCTCATCAAGCTTAAGCGAGCAGTCTCGAGTTTTTTCAGCTTCTCGTGAACGGTTCTCGGAACCCAACCTAGCTTCCTCAGCTCATCTACAATCGCTCCCTTTATCCTCAGAGAGGCGAAAGTCTCGAACTTCACGTTTCTCTCTGGGTTAAACCTCTCTATAGCCTCAAGCAAACCCATTATACCTGCGCTTACTAAGTCCTCCTCATCAAAACCCCGGGGCAAGGTTATTCCCATTCTCGAAACTATATACTTAACGAGGGGAGCGTATCTTCGTATTAACTCCTCCTTCAGCTTCGGATCCCTTGTATTAACATACTCTCTCCAAACTCTCAAATCATTATCCTGCAACCATTTCACTCTCCCAATTAAATATTCAGCTTTCCTCCATCATGACCCTTATAGCCTTAGCTATCGCCTCAGGGTTCTTCTTAGCCACCCCAGTTAGCTCTTCCACATCTTTACCGAGCTCTGTAGACTGCGAGAGGAGCTTCTCCAAGGAAGGCCTTTCCTCAGCCTGAGATGATAAGTCAGCAGCTTCTTTTCGGGTCTTATAAACCCAAGCAAACTCCTTTAAGCTTGCTAAAGATGATAGATCAAGGCTAACCTTCCTGCCGAAGAAGAGGGAATCTAAGTTATGCTTCGAAAGAAGGTATAGGATGAGAAGAGCTTCGGAGAAGACTAAAAGGATGGCTATTAGACCTCTGTAAAGAGAGTGCACAAAAGTAACGGGAGAAAGGAGGCTGAGGATGAAAACGACCGTTCCCACTCCCAAACCCATAAAAAGGGGTAGCTTTATAAACATTGGAAGAGGAAGATCCTTAAAGCTCCTTAATCCCATGTCCCACCGTCCTTACGACGAACTTTCCCGAATCCGTATGAAGCTCAACTGACCTACCATAGCTACCGCCAGTATCCTCAGCAACGAGGGGGATCTTCTCCTCCGCAAGGACAGCCTTAACCGCTTCCACGTTTCTCTTCCCTATGTTCAGCTGAAGGTTCTTGTCCGAAAAGGAAAACATCTGGGCTCCCCCAGCTATCTTAGCAACCATCCTGCTCCGTGAAGCCCCAGCCCTCTCCATCTTCTCTATTAGAAGGGGAATGGCCGTGTCGGCGAACTTGGCGGGATTTTGACCAGACCTAGCCTGTTTGCTATCGGGAAGCATAACGTGAGCCAAACCCCCGATCTTCGCAACCTTATCGTATAGAGCTACCCCAACGCACGACCCTAGCCCAAGAGTTACTATAACATCTGGGCTCCTACCTATATTAAGATCAGCTATTCCTACCCTAATTACTTGCCCCATTACTATCAACCCCGAGAGTCCTAAGTATAACAAGTAAAGAGCCTGGATCTGGTATCAGGAAAAAGTGCCCCTCGACGTGCGCTGACTCGGCCTGAAAGCGAGTCTCTATAAGGAGTGCATAGTCCCCCAACTGCCCAAGCTCCGCTAGTATCACGTCCAAAATGGCCCCAGCCATATCAACGGCTAAAGCAGGAACGGTCGGAAGAAATGTAAGCCCAGTAAAGGACGATAAGGCGTTAAGATAGGAGCTCGCAAGTATGTTCCCTATCTCCTTTAAAGCCGACTGATCCAACTCGCTTAATACCTGCGTGCTACTCACAGGCCTACCCATGAGTATATCCACAAGGTATAAAGCACTATCTTTGGGCATTACGAAGAGAATGCTTCCAGGAGCATCTCCCAAAACCCTAAGGAAGACGCCGGCAACCAACACCTCCGGACCACCCAAGACCTCTGGCACTTCAGCCAAAGGAATAACCGCTGCCTTTGGAACGCTCATGTTGACCTTTTTGCCTATCATCTGATACAGAGCAGTAGCAGCGTTTCCCGCCCCTATATTTCCTACTTCCTTAAGGGCATCAAGCTGAGCATCCGTTAATTTACTTATTATGTCTTCTTTCATAACTTATTCCCCCTTAAGAAGACTTTAACTTATTAACGGTACAACATCAAGTATTAGAGCTACCCTTCCATCACCAAGGATAGTAGCCCCACTTATACCCCTTATCCCCTTCAAAAGCTTACCCAGAGATTTTATGACTATCTCTTGCTGACCTATTAAACTATCCACGACCAACCCAGCTCTCCTTTCGCCAACCCTAGCCACCACAACAGCGTATTCCTCCCCCCCATTTCCGCTTGAGACCACCGGAACATCTAAGATCTCCTGAAGCTTAACCAAGGGAAGAACGCTTCCCCTCAGTAAGATTACTTCTTGATTCCTGACAAGCTTTATATCCTGAGGAGTTATACTCAGGGTTTCATCTATGTTGGCTAAGGGTATAGCATATATCTCCTCCCCCACTTTGGTTAGGAGAGCCTGAATTATGGCTAGAGTTAAGGGTAGCTTAACTGTAACCTTTGTACCCTTACCCTTCTCTGTCTGAATCTCCAAAACGCCGTTTAGAGCTTCAACTTTAGACTTAACCACATCAAGACCTACGCCCCTGCCTGAAACCTCGGTAACCCTATCGGAGGTGCTGAAGCCGGGAAGAGTGGTCAGCATCAATATCTCGCTTTCGGACATCCTCTCAAGTTCCTCAGGAGTAGCTATTCCTTTTTCCACAGCCTTACGCTTTATCTTATCTATATCCATCCCCCTACCATCATCCTGAACCTCTATGACCACATAATTGCCCTCGTGACGAGCAGAAAGCTTAAGTAAACCTTTACGGTGCTTGCCTAACTTCTCCCTCTCCTCGGGAGGCTCTATACCATGATCTATGGCGTTCCTAAGAAGGTGAACCAAAGGATCACCTATCTCATCTATCACCGTCCTATCAAGCTCCGTTTCCTTTCCCTCAATTACAAACTCGACCTCTTTCCCTTCGTCTCTCGCCAGATCTCTGACCATCCTGGGAAATCTATTGAAAACGTGCTCTATAGGAACCATTCTGAGCTTCATGACAACCGCTTGAAGCTCCGTGGTTATCCTACCTATCTGGGCTAAAGTTTCATCAAGCTCCGTGAGCTTATAGACAGAACCTATCTGAACCAGCCTGGTCTTGTTTATAACCAGCTCTCCTACAAGATTCATCAAATCATCGAGCCTATCTATATCAACCCTTATAGTCTTCATACCCTTTATCTTCTGCTTTAAAGCCCGCTCTCTATCCGCTGTCAGACCAGTAGCTGCCACCTCAGCTTCGGCTGCCTCAACTGTCGCCTTAACCTCAACCTGCTTAAGCTCAACAGGAACCTCCTCCTTCAAGCGCTCAAGCTCCACAACAAGATCCTTCTCCTTAAGGCCAAGTTCACTTGGCACCGCTTGAGCGATAACTACGCCTTTAATCTCAGATATGCTTTCTATCTTAGACCTTATCACATCCTCATTCTCTTTGGTTAAGTAAACTAAGGTAAATTCGTTACCGAACTTCTCCTCCTCGATCTCTTCAGCAGGCGGAATGGATTTTATTATCTCGCCCATCTTACCAAGCTCGTGAAAAACTATATATGCGCGCGCAGCCTTAAGCAGACACCCCTCATCCAGAGTAACTTTTACTTTGTATACACTATACCCTTTCTGGAAGGCCTCCTTTATAACCTCCTTATCATACTCGTTAAACTCTACAGGTACATCGACCGTAGTGACTATAGGGGAAACCTCCTCCCTCTTAGTCTCCCTATGAAGTTCCACCTTCTCTCTCTTACCCTCGCCCGATAGATCTTTGAGCTTCGCCACTATCGATGAAACGTCTAAGGTGCACTTTCCCGTGTTACTTACCTCCTCTATCATAGCCTCAAGAGAGTCAAGACATTCAAAAAGAACATCTACAACCTCAGGAGTTGGAACCATCTCCCCCTTGCGAAACTTGTCAAGGAGGTCTTCCATCTCGTGAGTAAGCTCAGCAATAGAGTCAAAACCCATTGTAGCAGACATGCCTTTCAAGGTATGAGCTATCCTGAACACCTCGTTCAACGATGTTATATCCCCCGGATCTTTCTCAAGCACAAGCAAAAGCTCGTTTAACCTCTGGAGGTGCTCAGCGGACTCGTCAAGAAAAACCTGTAAATATTGAGACATCCCCATAAACATCTACCCCCTCTTTCTCTCTTAACTTAACCTTTCAATGGCCTCCAAAATTCTATCAGCTATCTCATGTATCGGAGCCACCACTTGAGCTGCCCCCTCTTCTATAGCAACCTTAGGCATTCCAAACACTACGCACGTGGACTTATCCTCAGCTATGGTTATCCCTCCATACTCCTTTATCTTCTTAAGACCATTAGCCCCGTCCCTTCCCATACCTGTTAAGACAACCCCTACAACTTTACTTCTAAACACCTCGGCAACGGAAAGCATCATTATATCCGCAGATGGCCTTACCCCCCAAAGAGGTGGATCTTGATTCAACTTGATCACAACCTCATCTCCATCCCTTCTCACAGTCATATGATAATCTCCGGGAGCTACCAAGGCAAGCCCTTCTTTTAGTATATCATTTTCACTCGCCTCTTTAACATCTATGGAAGAAAGGGAGTTTAACCTTTCGGCAAGGGACCTCGTAAACCCCTTAGGCATATGCTGAACCACAAGTATAGCTGCCTTGATGTCAGATGGGAGCTTAGGTATCACCTCTTGAAGGGCTCTCGGCCCACCAGTTGAGGAACCTATGGCAACCACAGCCCTAACCTTGGTTGGAACCAATTTCTCTGCCTTCTCAGCCTTCCTCTCATGCCGCGGAAGAAGAAACTTCAACCTGCTTAAATCCGCCCTATAGGCTGCCTTGATTTTAGCTATTAGCTCCTCCTTTACTCTTCTTATGTCAAGGGATATAGGACCTGAGGGCTTTGGAACAAAATCGAAGGCACCATAATCAAGTGCCTTTAAGGTCGCCTCAGCACCCTCACGCGTATAGCTGCTAAGCATTATAACAGGAAGAGGAATCTCACTCATTATATAACCGAGAGTGTTCAACCCATCAAGGCGAGGCATCTCTATGTCCAAGGTGACTACATCAGGCTTAAGCTTATGAATCTTCTCTATAGCATCATAGCCATCACGTGCCGTTCCAATAACTTCTATTTCAGGATCCTCACTCAACATGTCAGTTATAACTTTCCTCATTAGGGCAGAATCATCTACTACCAAAACGCGTATCTTTTTCATTTGGCTCTCTGCCTCTCTTTCATCTCGCTCTTAAATACGAAGTTTATTATATCTCTCCTTTTGCGCTCATCCATTATCATAAACTCGACTCCTGCTGTCCTCAACCCCTCAGAGGTCTCCACCCTAACCACCCTACCGAGAGCGGATATAACGTCGCTCTCAGGAAGGTATACAAGCAGCTCAAGCTCATCACCGACCGCTAAATCCTCATCCACGATTAACTTTACACCACCTCCACTTATATCCAGAGATCGCGTGGCCTTAAAGAGCCCACCGTCAACTTTTCTATACTCTATCGGAACCATAACTTTTACCCTTTTATGCCTCCTCCTCTCAAGGGGCTTAAGGTCAAAGGGAGAGGTAATCTCCACGAACGGCGCGAATTTTCCACCCTTCCCTCTAACCTCAACCTCCCCTCCAAACAGCTTTTCCCTCTTTACCCACAGAGCATTAACCCTCTTCCCCAGAGGAATCTCAGGAAGATCCGTACCCCTCTCAAATACAACTATAAGATTGCCATCAAGCGTCGGCCTCAAAACCCTACCTCTATACCATCTTCCCTCCTCGAGCTCCAAATCGATACGAGCTCCCTCATACAAAGGCTCACTCATATTAGCCCCTTTTCCCTGAGCTCCCTCTCCTTCTTAAAGATGAATCTCATTATCCTCCTTATGGCTCTTTCACTAAGGTTTAAAAACTCCACGCCGTGCTCTATAACACCCTCCCTAGCGTCAACCCTAACGATCCTACCCTCTACAATCATAGGACCAAGATCATCTTCCAGATCTATCCTTACGAGGACCCTCTGCCCAACTAAAAGGGGCTCCTCGAAAACCGCCTTAATCCCACCAGCGCTCAAGTCTTTCGTATACCCTTTCTTAGGGGGGCCAACTTTCCCCTTCAACCTATAAGTAAATGGAAGGTTAATAGGCATTCTGACGAATCGCCTGCGCTGAAGATGCTCTCCTCCACCGATAATCTTAAGAAGAAGTAAACTTACCTTATCCTCTTTTGCCCCCAATATCTCCACAGGATATCTATATATCCCCCTAACCGTAGTGATCCATATGTAATACCTCTCCCCTCTTATAGGGACCAAAACGCCCTTGTACAAAGGATGAGCCACGGCTAAAAACCCCTTACTTTCATCTATATCTTCTATCCTCGTGGGAAAGGTCCCGCTAAAGCTCCCCCCCTCTATCTCAAAATAGATTCTTGACCCTACCTTCACCTTTAAGGAAGGAGGAAAGATTTAGGCTACCCCCTTTTTAAAGAGACTCACAAACTTAAATATAAAACCCTTAAAGCCCTTAGGTTTAAAGGTATCCTCCTCACTAAGACCTAAGAGCCTATCAGCTATGACCTCCACACACTTAGAAGCCTTAGATGTAGGATAGGCAACCATAAAGGGCTTCTGCTTTAAGACCGATTCCGGAACAGCTGGATCTCTTAGTATATAACCCAGCTTATCTAAGCCTATATCGAGAAACTGCCTTGCCACCATCTCTATCCTGGAAGCGACATCCTCAGCCTCCTGGGGGTTTGCAGCCATGTTAACTATGAGCCTTATCTTAGCATCCTTGTTTTCCAAAGCTATCGCCTTGATTATCCCATAAGCATCCCTTATAGCCGTAGGCTCAGGGGTAGTAACCACTATAGCCTCATCTGAAGCCAGAACAAACCCCAGAACGTTCTGAGATATGCCCGCGCTAGTATCTATGAGAATTATGTCAGCATAATCATCAAGCTCGCTCATGCTGGCTATAAACTGCACTCTTTGAGAGTTAGATAAGTTAGCAAGCTCCCTTATTCCGGCACCACCAGCGATAACCTTCAACCCCTCTGGACCATCCACTATGATCTCTTGAAGCTTCTTCTCTCCCTTTATGACGTGATATAGGTTATAGCGCGAGGTTAAGCCGAGAACTATATCAACGTTCGCCAACCCAAGATCCGCATCTATCACCAACACCCTGCTTCCCCTTCTAGCCAAACCTATGCCCAAGTTAACGACGACGTTGGTCTTACCCACCCCTCCCTTACCACTGGTAACGGAGATTATCCTCGCAAGTCGGGCAGGTCGAGCCTTAGCTGCAAAATCCTTGCTTCTTTTAACCAGCTCCCTTAACCCCTCTGCCTGATCTCTTATCAACCCTCAATAACCTCCCCCTTACAACCCCTTAGTCTCAAAATTACCTCTGCCAGCTTTGAAGGATCAGCCACCTCTATATCCTTAGGCACATCCTGACCATTAGTAACGTAAGATATGGGAATGGAAAAATCCCTCGCTAAATTTAGTATATTACCAAAGGTTGCGGTTTCATCAAGTTTAGTCAAAACCATCTTGTGAAGGGGAATACACCCGAATCTCTTGATTATCTCCTCCAGATCTCTATACTTGGTGTTAAGGCTCAGGACTATGTGAACCTCATCGGGAGAGCTCGACTCAATGTAAGATTTGAGCTCAGACATCTTCATATTATCATAGTGACTCCTGCCAGCAGTATCTATGAGTATAAGCTCGGCATCAAGATGCCTTTCTATAGCTCTCCTTATCTCTTGAGGGGTAAAAACAACCTCTATTGGAATTCCTATTATCTTAGCGTAAGTCTTAAGCTGCTCAACTGCAGCTATCCTATAGGTATCTGCAGTAACCAAGGCTACCTTCCTCTCCTCAAAGAGAGCAAATATAGCCGCGAGCTTAGCTATGGTCGTCGTTTTCCCAACGCCCGTTGGTCCAACGAAGGCTACCACCTGAGTCCCAACATCCTTCAACTTTATCGGAGAAACCCTTATGAACTCAGATATAACCTTAGCGGTCTCCTTCCTGAGGTCCTTCCAGGAAAGCCCCTTGGAAGATACCCCCCTATCCGCCAAAGCCCTTAATATATCATCCGCATAACCCTCTTTTATCTCCTGCTCCAGAAGAAAGCTATAAAGCCTCCCCCTTTCTCCAAACCTCTTCTCCTCCCTATCTAAAAGCTCGATCTGTCCTATCCTGTCTAAAAAAGCCCCTATGAGCTCCTTTACCTCCCTTATATCCCTCTCCAGGGCATCTATCCTATCACTTTGAGAGAGCTCCCTCTTCCTCTCCTCAAGCGAAGGCTGGGCTTGTACCGATCTCTTCTCTGAAAGAAGCTTGGTTAGGATCTCCAACTTAACGTCGTTCTCTTTCTTCTCCGGAATCCCTACTATAACCTCAACATATTTCTTAGCGAATAGACCGAGAAAGCCCCCTTTCTTGAAACGCCTGGTCTCAAGAATCACTATATCACTTCCCAGTTCCTCCTTCGCCTTCTTTATGGCCTCCGCTTCACTTTCGGCAACGAAGGCCCTTTTCTTTATCACCTTCAATTTACAAGCTCACCATCCCTAAGGACCTAACCTCCACACCCGAAGCAATTTCATTATAGGAAATAACAGCAACCTGAGGCAATACTCCCTCCAATATTTTACGCACATAAGGTCTAACGGAGGGGTGACAGAGTATCACAGGTTGATATCCAAAGGACGCAAGCTTCTCTATCTCCCTAGCCACCTTCTCAACTATCTCCCTAATTTTCTTAGGGTCAAGGACTATCGTAACGCTGGTTTCCGTCCGCTGAACTGAAGATTTAAGCAGCTCCTCAAGATCAGGAGATAAAGTCACAACAGGGATAAAGCCCTCAGGCGTCTGATACATCTTGGATATCTGCCGAGCTAAAGCCTGCCTAACGTACTCTATTAAGATATCGATATCTTTAGTGAGTCTACCATAATCGGCAAGCGTCTCAAATATGGTAACCAAATCCCTTATGGGAACGCCCTCCTTAAGAAGTCCCTGAAGGACCTTCTGAATCTCACCAAGGCTCATTACCCGCATAAGCTCCTCTATAAGCGCAGGATGCTGCCCCTTAACGAGATCTATTAACCCTTGGACCTCTTGGCGCGTTAAAAGCTCAGAAGCATGCCTCTTTATCACTTCCGTAAGATGGGTGGCAAGCACCGCCGGCGGATCAACCACGGTGTAGCCGAGCCACTCAGCCCTCTCCCTCAACTCAGGCGGTATCCATATAGCAGGTAAACCGAAAGCGGGTTCTCTCGTCTCTATACCTTCTATCTTCTCCTTAGCTGTCCCGGGATTCATAGCGAGATAGTAGTCCACCATAAGCTCCCCTCTTCCAACTTCAACCCCCCTTATCTTTATAACGTACTCGCTCGGCTTAAGCTGCATATTATCCCTGATCCTTATGGGTGGAACCACCAGGCCAAGCTCCAAGGCTATCTGTCTTCTTATCATCGTTATCCTATCCAAAACATCTCCTCCCTGCTTAGGATCAACAAGGGGTATCAGAGAATACCCTATCTCTATCTCCATTGGGTCCACTTGAAGAAGGGAGATGACGCTTTCTGGCTTTCTTATCTCCTCTTCCTCTTTCTTCTTCTCCTCCTCTATTCTCCTAACCCTTTCCACCTTAGCCTCCCTTCTCATTATGTAGGCCATGCTCCCCACGATTAGGGCCAGGGTTAAGAAGGGAATCGTTGGAAGACCTGGAACCACAGAAAACAGGGCTAAAATAGAGGCTCCTATCATTAGGGGGCGAGGGTGATAGGTCACCTGCTTCAGCAACTCCACTCCAAGATCATGCTCTGCAGCAGCTCTGCTGACTATAACAGCAGTGGCAGTGGAGATAACCAAAGCGGGGATTTGAGCCACAAGTCCATCTCCGACCGTCAAGAGCGTATATGTGCGTAAAGCTTCGCCCAAGGGAAGCCCTCTCTGAAGAACGCCGATTATAAGCCCTCCAATAATGTTAACCAAAGTTATGAAAACGCCAGCTATGGCATCTCCCTTCACGAACTTGCTAGCACCATCCATAGCGCCATAAAAGTCAGCCTCCCTCTGAATCTCCTCCCTTCTTCTTCTCGCTTCCTTCTCATCTATAAGCCCAGCGTTAAGGTCAGCATCTATGCTCATCTGCTTGCCAGGCATGGCATCGAGGGTAAAGCGAGCTGCAACTTCTGCAACCCTTTCAGCACCGCGCGTTATGACGATGAATTGAATAATGAAAAGTATGAGAAATATAACCGCTCCAACTACATAGTTTCCTCCCACAACGAAGTTGCCGAAGGCTAATATGATCCTTCCAGCATACCCCTGAAGGAGAATCCAACGCGTCGTTGAAACGTTCAAACCTAATCTGAACAGGGTAGTGAAAAGAAGCAAAGATGGGAAGACGGAGAAATCTAAAGGGCGCCTTATGTAAAAGGTTGCAAGTAGAACCAAAATGGCGAAGGTTATGTTAAAGGCAAGGAGAAAGTCAAGTAAAGCTGTAGGAACAGGAATTATCATAAGTATGACTGCCATAACTAAAGCTATGGCAACTAAGATATCGCTATGCTTTAACCAAGGATAGCTCGTAGTTCCTCTTATCTCTGCCAATTTCCCTTAAGCAACCTCCTTCTCTTGAAGCCTGTATACAAAGGCGAGAACCTCAGCCACCGCTTTGTAAAGCTCAGGGGGAATCTCCTCCCCTATGTCGACAGATTTATATAGAGCCCAAGCTAAAGCTCTGTTCTCAACGATTGGGACACCATGCTCCTCAGCTATCTTCCTTATCCTCTCGGCGACCAACCTCTCCCCTTTAGCTACCACCACCGGAGCGTTCATAACCTCAGGATCATACCTTAAAGCGACAGCAACCATAACAGGGTTCGTTATAACAACTTGAGCCTTTGGAACCTCCTGCATCATCCTTCTTCTCGCAAGCTCCCTCTGCTTCTCCCTTATCTTAGCTTTTATCCTCGGATCGCCTTCAACCTGCTTATACTCCTCCTTTATCTCATATTTGCTCATGCGAATGCTCCTCTCAAACTCCCATCTCTGATAAGTATAATCTATTATCGCTAAAATCAAAAGAAGGGGCAATATCTTAATAAGAGTAAAAAAAATCAACTTAGTGATTACAGCGAGGTTCGCAGGGAATGAGATGAAAAGCGAGTCAAGGTATATAGGGTAATCCGCCTTTATGAACCTATACATAAGATAGCCTATCGCCAAAGCCTTGACTGTTCCCTTAACGAGCTCGACCAAGGACCTTAAGGAGAAGATTCTACCTAGGTTAACCACAGGATTCAATCTATTGAGGTTAAAAGCAAGGGGCTTGAAGGTCACATGAAAGCCCACTTGAACCACGTTAACGGCTACGGCGGTAATCAGAGAAAGCAAGAAGATGGGACTTAAGATACCGAGGAAAAACCTAATCAAATCGGTCTCTGCACTTATAACAGCGCTCAGATTCATCTCCCTGTAAGTGACAATGTGAAGGTTTGATAAAAAGGTTTGGAGAAGGGAAAGAAGCTCCTTCTCCATAGACTTCCCAAGAAGGAGTATCGCAATTAAGCCAACGCTCACCACAGCGAAGGAGTTAAGCTCAGTGCTCCTTGCAACTTGCCCTTCTTCTCTGACCCTTCTTCTCCTCCTTGGGGTAGCTGGCTCCGTTCTCTCCTCAGCGAATATCTGAAGATCGAATCTATTTAATATAAAAGAGCACCTTGTCAACCCCCTGTGCGAGTCCATTCAACAATCCTCCCATCAAAACCCTTAGGGCAGGTAATAGAAAAATCAAGGTTAACGTAGCAACCCCAATTTTTAGGGGAAAACCTATTATAAACACGTTAAGCTGAGGTATAGTTCTACCTATGATACCTAAAGCTATATCTATCATAAGGAGAATGGCAATAATTGGAAGGGCTATCTGAACAGCTATAATGAAGCTACCGCTGAATACCAAAAAGATCTCCTTCACTAACCCCTTTGTGATCTTCGCACTACCAAGAGGGACGACGTTAAAGCTATTAAAGAGAGCTAAAAGAAGGTTATGGTGACAGTTCGTCTCAAGGAAGAGAAACATGGCCAAAAGATACTTCAGCTGCCCCGTGAGGCTTACGCTCTCCATGGCCTCCGGATCCAGAATCGAGATAACACCGAAGCCCATCTGATAGCCATATATGGTGCCAGCAAGTTGGAAAGCTGAAAATATTATGGAAACGAAGGTTCCCATAACTATCCCAACGAAAAACTCCCTTAAAGCGTAAAGTCCAAGCTCCCATGAAGAAAGGGGAGATATCTTGAACAGGGAAGAAAAGGGATAAAAGAGACAAAGGGTAAGAAAGAAAGCCAAGCCCAAGCGAGCTAAAGCGGGTATAACCCTGCTACTGAAAACAGGCATAAAAAACAAAAAAGCCGTTATCCTTAAAAAAGCCAAGAGAAAGGCGTCAAACTGCCTTAATATATCTTCCACAGCTTTATCACTTTAATATTACTGGGAAAGAGCCCCAGAGTCCAAGGGTGAAGTCGATTACAAGGCGGAACATCCAAGGCCCAAAGTAGATGATGCTGAAGAACACTGCAACTATCTTTGGTATGAAGGTGAGACTCTGCTCCTGAATCGAAGTGGCAGTTTGAAGTATACTAACTATAACCCCTACCACTAAAGCTACGCCAAGCATAGGAGCTGACACCAAGATAGTTGTAAATAAAGCCTTCCTCATAACCTCGATCGCCAAGCTATCCGTCATAATCACCCCTCCCCTTTACCTAAAGCTGGCTACGAGAGACCCGACCACAAGGTCCCACCCATCAACTAAAACGAAGAGCAAAAGCTTAAAAGGAAGGGATATCATCATGGGGGGAAGCATGATCATACCCATGGACATCAAGACGCTTGCAACGACCATATCTACAATTATAAAGGGAACGTATATCAAAACCCCCATCTCAAAGGCTATCCTAAGTTCGCTTAGCATGAAAGCGGGTATAAGAATATGCGTTGGAACATCATCCCTGTTTCTAGGTCTCTCCAACTTAGCCAATCTAAACATCAAGGCTATATCGTTCTCTCTCGTTTGCCTAAACATGAACTCCCTCAAGGGCTTAACAGCGTTATTTAAAGCCTGCTGAGCCGAGATCTCTCCCTTAAGATAGGGTTGAAGAGCATGAGAGTTTATATCCGTCCAAACAGGCATCATCACAAATAGGGTCAAAAATAGGGCCAAGCCAACCAGCACCTGCGTCGGAGGAATCTGCTGAGTAGCTAAAGCGTTCCTAACAAAGGAAAGAACTATAACTATTCTCGTGAAGGATGTGACCATAAGAATGATAGCTGGAGCAAGAGAGAGAACGGTAAGCAAAAAGAGTATCTGCAAGCTTAATGCTACATCCTCCGGCCCTTTCGCGGGCTCAAACCCAAGATTTATCCTCGGAACGGGAATGGGCGGAGGCTGTGCAAAAGCGAAAGAGTTAAAGACCAAAAGAAAAAAGAGGGTAAAAAAAATAATACCCCTCATCCTAATCTCTCTTCCCCAAAAGCTTCTCAAGCTGCTTCCTAAAGGAAGACTTAAAAGCAACTTCTTCCCCTTCCGTGGAAGCTACCTTCTCAAGCTCAGCTATGAAGTTTATCCCCCCCTCTCCTACCCCCAGAAGGAAATATCTCTCACCAACCTTAACCACGCAAAGGAACCTCCTTGTATCTAAATAAACCCTATCTATTACCTTTATGAGCTCGCTCCCTCCAACCCTCCTTAAAAATCCCCTTATATACCAAAAGAAGAACACAATTACGAGACTAACTATAACTACAGCTATTATGGACTTAATAATTAGCTCCCCAAAGCTGGGGAGCTTAAGCTGAGAAGCCTCATCTAGCGCTAAAGCGATAGAGACCAAAGTCAAGGGCATTTACCTGCTTAAAGCTTTCTTAACCGCCTCTATAACCCTATCCGGCTGAAAAGGCTTAACGACGAAATCTATAGCTCCCGCCTGAATGGCCTCTATCACCATTGCCTGCTGTCCCATAGCACTCACCATAACTATCTTAGCAGCAGGATCTATCTTTTTTATCTCCCTCACCGCGGTTATCCCATCCATCTCAGGCATGGTTATATCCATCGTCACCAAATCAGGTTTCACTTCCTTGTACCTCTCAACAGCTTGAGCCCCGTTCTCAGCCTCTCCTGCTACCTCATATCCGTTTTTCGTCAGAATATCCCTAAGCATCATCCTCATAAAGGCCGCATCATCTACTATTAAAACGCGAGCACCCATATAACCCATCTCTCCCTTCCTGAGGAAATTTTTAATCAAATTACGTAAGCTTCTCTAATCTCTCTCTCGGCGAGATTATATCTGTTATTCTAACACCGAAGTTTTCGTCTATAACGACAACCTCCCCTCGCGCTATAGGCTTTCCGTTAACCAGAACCTCAACAGGCTCACCAGCAAGCTTATCCAACTCTATTATAGAACCCGGCCCCAGATTGAGTATATCCCTTATGAGCATCTCCGTCTTCCCAAGCTCTACGGTAACCTTAAGAGGAATATCAAGGATGAGATTTATGTTCTTGGGAGGAACGGAGGGAGCCTGAACCGTCTGCAGAGGAGCAAACTGCACAGGCTTAGCCTCAACCGCTGCAACCTTAGGAGTCTCCTTAGAAACGGAGGGTGTTGGAGCCTCCCCTGCTTCAACGCGCCCCTTCCTCTCAGGTTGCTCAACGACCGGTCTTTCCTCTGGCTCACTTGCCCTCTTAAGGAGCTTAGATACCATCGCTTTAGCCATATCTAATGGGAAAACGTGCAGCATTTCTTCTTCAAAATCCTCTCCAATCTTAAAGCTATATATTATGCAGACTACCATATCCTCCTCGCCTAAGCCCTTTATCAAGGGAGGCTTAGATTCAAAAACCACCCTTTCCGAAGAAGGAGGAAGTATAACATACTTCCCTCCAAGGAGGGTTGAAAGAGTCGTCGCCATTGATCCCATCATCTGACTAAGGGCCTCATTAACGGCGCTCTGATAAAGCTCATTTAGCTCTCCCGGAAGGCTAGAACCATCCCCTCCCATCATAAGATCAGCTATAAGAAGAGCTCCTTTCTCACTGAGCACTATAGCGGACTCACCGCTTAACCCTTCGGTAAAGGTTATCCTTAAGATAAGGTTACTCCCGCCCTTAATACCATAAACATCCCTTAAAGCCCCATCCTTAACATCCCTAACGACTATTTCAACGCTCCTATTTACAAGCATGGACAAAACGGTTGAAGCAGAGCCCATAACTATGTTGCCGATCTCCCTAAGAGCATCTAGCTCCTCAGGGGAGAGAAAACCTCCCGTCTTCGGTTTACTCACCTGCGCCCTAAGAAGGGCGTCTATCTCTTCCTGCGTTAACAAAGCATCACTCATTTAAAACTCCTCCTCTGCCGCTAAACTCTCCACACGGACAGCGAGCTTCCTTCCCACGGTCCCAACCTTACCCTTGAACTTCACCCTCTCTCCCACCTTTATGCTTACCAAGGAGTTAACTTTCTCATTTAAGAGTATAACATCACCCACATCCAGATTAAGAAGCTCTTCCACAGTTATTGAAGATGTGCCGAGCTCGACAGAAACAGGAATCCTAACCCTCTCCAACCTTCTTTTAAGGTTCTCAAGCATCTCAGGAGGAGTCTCTTTTCTTATTGCGGAGAACCAGTACTGAGCGCTGAGCTTCGAAACTATAGGTTCAAGAATAAAGTACGGAAAACAAAGGTTTATCATCCCCTCTATATCTCCCACCTTAGCATCCAACGTCACAACAGCCGTCATATCATTCGGAGGAGCTATCTGAACAAATTGCGGATTGGTCTCTAAGCCTTCAAACCGAAGCTTAAGCTCAACCACATGCCCCCATGCCTCCTCCAAAACCGAGAGAAAGTCATCTATCAACCTTCTAACTACGGTTACCTCTATATCTGTGAGCTCCCTGGGCTTCCTAAGAGGTTCCCCTCTACCACCAAGCAGTCTATCTATTATGGCGAAGATCAAGGATGGGTTGATCTCAAGTATGGATGTCCCTTCCAAGGGCTCCAGTGAAAAGAGAACCAAAACTGTTGGATTAAGTAGAGACCTAGTGAACTCCTCATAGGTCACCTGATCAACGGAAACGACCTTCATCTGAACCACAGAGCGCACCCTGGCAGATAAAGTAGTGGTTAAAAGACGAGCAAAGCTCTCATGTATCATCTGGAGACCCCTTATCTGATCCTTGGAGAACTTATCGGGTCTCTTGAAATCATAAACTTTTATCTTCTTGGTTTCCTTCTGCTTAATGGCCTCTACATCTAGGGTGCCAGAGCTTAAAGCCTCAAGAAGCGCATCTATTTCATCTTGCGACAGAATCTCCGGCACCAGTCCTCACCTCACTGGACAACGAAATCGGTAAAATAGACCCTCAGAATCCTACCTTTATCCGGAGGTACGATCTTATTTAAGTTTGTCTTTATCTCGACCGCAAGAGACAAAAGACCCGCTGATGTCGATAGGTCCGATGCCTTCTTATCCTTCACAGTAAGTATTATAGCATCACGAAGACGAACGTTCCACTCAGGTTTAGAAAGCTCGGCAATGGTCTTAGTGCTGCTAACCTCTAACGAAATCTTAAACCTCGCAAATCGAGTCTCATCCTTGTCCGCAAGGTTGATGGTGAACTCTCCCAGATCCATGATTGGCCCGCTTTCAACGGGACGAACATCCTTGCCTGAGCTAACCCTGCTTGTGATCACCCTCTGAGCTATGAAGAAGGAAACACCAGCTGAAAGGATCACCGCCAACAGAACCACTATAATCATCTTTGGGTCTATAGGCAACTTAAACTTAAGATTCAAATAACCCCAACCTCCTTAAAAGGGAACGAGGGTTTTAGTGCTTAATATAACTATGTCAACCCTCCTATTAAGGGCTTTGTGCTCGGGCGTATCGTTTGGAACTATAGGTCTATACTGGCCATAACCAGCTATGGCTACCCTTCGAGGATCGATTCCCCCCCTATCTATTATGAACTTAGCAACGGAAGATGCTCTAGCCGCAGAAAGCTCCCAATTGGATGGATAAATGGGTGTCCTTATAGGAACGTTATCAGTGTGCCCCTCAACCCTGAGATCATTTGGGATCTCAGCAAGTATTTTTGAAAGCTCAAGTAGTATAGGTATAGCACCTGGTTTTAAGGAAGCGCTACCCGGATCAAAAAGAATGCTTTCCGTTAAGGTTATAACGAGCCCCTCCCTCGTAAATCTCATCTTAAGCTCCCCACCAAGGTTCTCCCTCTCGGTGAGCCTTTCCACCTGCTTCATGACCTCCTTGAGATACTGGGTTTGCTGTCTCAACATGCCAGCATCCATGCCAGTGAAACCCATCCCAATTAGCCTCTCCGCATCAAAGGTCCTCCCACCAGTTAAAACTCCTATAGCCCCCTTAAAGGAAAATATCATCTTTTGAAACTGCATTACATCTATCGTGGAAAAAGAGAACAGGAAAACGAAAAAAGTCAGAAGCAAAGTGACCATATCACCATATGTGGTTAACCAACCGGGAGACTTAGTCTCCTCACCCTTCTTCCTTCTCTCCCTAGGCATACTCTTTAAGCAGCCTCCTCTTCGGCTTTCTTCTTAGAACCTTCATAGGTAAGCCTCAAAGCCGGTGGTAAGTAGACTTTCAACTTCTCCTCAACTATCCTGGGATTCTCACCCGCCTGTATCGCAAGAACCCCCTCAACGATCATCTCCCTAAGCAAGACCTCCTCCTCCGTCCTAACCGCTAGCTTCTTGGCTATGGGGAGAGCGAAGGCATTGGCTATGATAGATCCGTAAAATGTGGTTATAAGGGCTACTGCCATTCCCGGACCCAAGGCGTTTGGATCATCAAGATGCCCAAGCATCTGAATTAAACCTATAAGGGTCCCAAGCATACCGAAGGCAGGTGCCATCTCTCCCCACGTCTCGAACACAGACCTGTTTAACTTATGCCTCTCCTCAAGAAAGGATATCTCAGCATCAAGTATGTTTCTAACTAACTCCGGGTCGGTACCATCAACTACAAGCTGTATACCCTTCTTAAGGAATGGATCCTCCAAAGCCGCAGCTTCATCCTCTAAGGCAAGTAAACCCTCCCTTCTCGCCCTCTCAGCGAACCTTATCATCATATTTAACACATCCATCATGTTCTGACTCTTCGTAAAGAAGGCGTTTCTAAGAAGCTGAGGTAAGAGCTTCACCCTCGCAAGTGGATTGCTTGCCAAAACAACCGATATGCTTCCGCCAAAGGTAATCAAGAAAGCTGGGACATCCACAAACGCACCAACATCTCCACCCAATATTATCGCTCCAAAAACCAAAGCCCATGCCATAAAGATACCTGCTGCTGTTGCTAAATCCATTCTATCACCATTCCAGTAAAAGCATTACTTTTTCATTATACCACGACAAGTCTACCCAATGCACGCTTATACTCGATCACCCTTCTTATAACCTCATCCACAGACTCCTTAACTATGTATCTATGCTCGTTGACTAGGGTGATAACCGTATCGGGAGTAGCTTCAACAGTTTCGATCAGATCCGCATTTACGACGAACTCCTTACCATTAAGTCTGGTTAACTTTATCAAACCTAACTATACCTCCTTTATCTCTTAAGGTTAACGAGGTCCCTTAAGTTCTCATCAGCAGTCGTTATAACCCTTGTGTTCGCTTGAAAGCCCCTTTGAGCGACGATCATGTTCACGAACTCCTCGGCCAGATCAACGTTGGACATCTCAAGATAGCCCTGCAAGACAACGCCTGCTCCCCCCTCGCCAGCAAACTTAAGCTGAGCCTTCCCTGAATTATAGCTCTCAGCAAAAAGGGTATTGCCAACTTTGATTAAACCCGATGGGTTGTTGAAAACCGCTACCGCAAGCTTATAAAGAGGTTGAGTTCTACCGTTACTGTAAACGCCACTTACAAGCCCAGACTGATCTACGGTGAAGCTCTTAAGCACTCCCATCGGATAACCATCGACATACTTCGCCGACATCGTGAAATCAGAAGCAAACTGTGTAACCCCTCCTATGGCATCCCCCTTATGGGCAAAGTAAACCGTTATGCTCTGAGGTAGAGTTGCTCCACTGAAGATGGATGAAGTTATAGGGTTTTGCGGTATGTTAATAACCCCAGTAACATCGTTAGTTACATCGAGAAGACCGTTACTGTTGAAGGTTAGTGATGCGAGAAAGCCGGAAGCCGCCACCCCTATGCTGCCAGCGGGGGTTTTATATGTTAAGACCCACCCAACCACCCACCTGTTCTGGTCCACCTTTACAACGGATATCTTAAGGTCGTGAGTGTTTCCCAGAGAATCGTACACCTGGGTCCAAGTGTTATAGGATGTGCCTATGGAGGCCGAAGCGTCGAGGTTACACCCTAAATCTATCCTAGTCGTATCTTTCCCCGGCAGCTTAGAACCAACCTCTACCCTTATTGGAACCAAGGATGTCGTGTCCACTATAGTAGTCCCATCGGCTGATATGCTCGCTGCCCATCCCTGAAGGATAAAGCCGGTCGCCGGATCAACGAAGGTTCCGTTTGAATCCATGGAGAAGGCTCCTGCTCTGGTGTAGTAGTAGCTTGTGCCGTTGCTAACGACGAAAAAACCATCTCCCTGAAGCATCAGGTCAGTGCTATTCCCCGTCATCTGAGGGGTACCTTGAGTGAATATCGTATCTATCGCTCCAAGCTGCATCCCCATACCGAGCTCCATGGGGTTTATCCCCCCTATAGCACCAGTGGGAGCCATAGCGTTCCTTAGCGTCTGATACAGGACATCTTTGAAAGTAACCCTACTCTTCTTAAAGCCTATAGTGTTAACGTTCGAGATGTTATTACCTATAACATCAAGATCTATTAAGTGATTCTTTAAACCAGATATACCAGAGTATAGGCTTCTCAACATCTGGAAAACGCCTCCTTTTTAAGCTTAAGAGGCGCTCCTTCGCCAAGGTTTCCCATCCATGAATTAAGCTTAAGATTTGATCTCTTCAATGCTATTTAAGGGAACCTCATACTTACCGTTATCTATAATGAGAACTATGCCATCGCTCGCGGGCTTGATGCCCGTAACTTTGCCCTCCACAATTTTACCCGTTTCCGAATCCGTGAACTTAACGCTCTTCCCGATCAGACTCACAAACTGCGTCCAGGAAAAGTTGACCAAAAAGCTCTCCAAGCTTCTAGCCATATTGGTTACCTGCTCAAGGGTGCTGAACTGAGCCATCTGACTCACAAACTCCGTATTCTCCATGGGAGAAAGGGGATCCTGATAGCGAAGCTGGGTTACGAGCAACCTCAAGAAGGCATCCTTATCTAACTCGGCTCCAGATTTACGAGAACTACCTGAACTTGAATTAGAGTAAAGATATTGAGAACCTATACTGCTTAAGGAACCAAACATCTCACCATCACCCCCTTAAGCTAAGATGTCAAGTCCGTCCTCCATGACCCCTCTTACTCCTAAAAACTGGGAAGTCTCCGATTCGGGAGCGTTGACCAACGAGTTAATCTCTTTAGCGGCTTCGCTTGAGCCCGGCTCACTATACCCCCCGCCTCTATGATTGAGCTCCCCTCCCAGGAAGAAATCGGCCTCAAAGAGGTAGCCTTGACTTCTGAAGAGAGATTGAAGCTGCTGAAGATTGTTCTCAAAGAGGCTCTTAACCTCCTGCGAAGGAAGCCAGAAGCGAGCGGTGATCTTATCCCCCTGAACCTCTATCTCAAATTTCACCTTACCAAGCTCTGGAGGATAAAGCTCCACCACAGCTTCCCTCTTGCCATCCTTTAGGTTAAGCTCAAACTTCTTAAGGAAATCGCCAAAGGTATCGCTAAGCTTTGGGAACTCAGAAAGAGATCCCTCCTCCAAAGCTCCTTTAAACTCGAAGGTGAGAGACTGGTCAAAATCTTCTCCACCCCCATCGCCGACAAGGCTGCTACCATTACCATCTCCTTGAGGAAGCTCAAACAACTTCTCCACTTTAAGGGAAAGGTCACCTTCAAACTCAGGTTTAACTTGGATATCCTCCTGAATCCTATACTCCCGACCCACCAAATTAGGTACGTCTTTCCTTAAATCAAAGGAAAGCTTAGGATCTTGATCAAGCCTTTGCTTCGACCTATCCTCCCAAATCTCAGAACCATGAGATAAATCTTTAAGCGAGGGAGGAAGTTTACCTTCACCCCTTCCAGCTTCCCTGGGAGTCTCTAAGATCCTCTCCTGAATCTCAGAACCATAGGATAGGAGTGTACCCTTGACCCTCTCAAGCTTCCGAAAAAGATTTAGCTTCCCACCGTCATCCAATGCAATGCTTTTCGCTCCTTCCTCCTTTACCTTCGCTATGGAAGGAGATGGCTTGGGTTGATCGCTTAGAGAAAGCTCGCTTTTCCACTCTCCAACCTTTGGCTTTTCCTGAGATTCGCTAAAATCACCAACTTCCCTCATCTCAGTAACGACCTCTCCTTGAACAAACTTCTTAGAAGCCTCAGAATGATTAAACTTCAACCTTGAATTGTTGCCCCCAGGACCATCAAGAGGGAAAGCTTCACCTTTTGAGATACTCCTAACCTCCAAGGGAGGACCTTTCTCAATCTTCGCTCCATTAATATCTCCCTTACCCTCACCTAAAGAAGCTCTTTCCCTTAAAGGGAGTTTCTTGCCCTCAACGTCTAACTTTTCAAAACTTTGACCTCCACTGATTTTGGGGGAAAGATTTTCTTTAGGTAAATCAGTAGCCTTACATAAATTATCCACCCTCTCGACTCTTTGAGGAACGATAACTGATGCGTTAAACAAGGAAAGGTTAGGGGAAGATACCCATAACTCTCCGAGCTTAGCCTTCTCTTGAGCTTTCTTAAGCTCACTTGAAAAACGCTCACTAGAAGATCTGGCTCTTTTAACTACCTTACTGCGGCAACCCTCCTTGACCTCGGCCTTAGCTCCCATCCTTAGAAGCATATTGAAGAAAGAAGTCTTAAGCTTCACCTTTTCTCCCTCCCCATTTTCGACAGGAGTTGAGCCGCCTTACTGGGTTCCAACGAAGAGAGTATCTTCGCTGCCCTTTCTTGATCCAGATTCCTCAGTATGGCTATCGCTAACTCATCATCAAGGTTGCTTATTATAGCAGCTGCATCAGAGGGCCTCATAGCCGCGTAGTAAGAGGCTAACCTCTTGGCCTCTTCCTCTGATACTCTTTTAGCAGAAAGCTCCTGAGAGACCTTTGCCGTCAGCTCAGCTAACCTCCTTCTCTCCTCCTCAAGCTTGGCTTTCTCTACCTCTATCTCCCTGATTTTGGCCTCAAGCTCCGCCTCCTTCTTAGATACCTCCTTCTTAAGCTTCTCCTCAAGCTCTCTCAACCTTCTAGCCCAGACCTCAAGTTCCATCCTTCTCCTCTCAATGGGCGTAAAGCGCACCCTTAACTCCGAAGTGAACTTCTCCACATATTTGCCGACATAAGGCAAACTCTTAGCGTAAGGGTAAATGTTAGTTATATATACTTTCTTAACGTCAATAACCCTCGCAAAGTGAAGGCCTATAGATGTCCCCAAGAGAGCAAAGAAGCCTAAAAATAAGATCAACAGGAGTTTTTTCATTTTTCACTCTTCCGTTCTCTATAAATGGAAAGGACCTTCTTAATGTAGTCTTGCGTCTCCTTGTATGGAGGTATCCCGCCATACCTATCCACGGCGTTAGGCCCAGCATTGTAAGCAGCTAACGCTAATTCAAGGTTTCCACTATATCTTTCGGTTAAATATCTCAAGTACTTTACCCCTCCCATTATATTCTCCTCTATATCGAAGGGGTCAAGAACACCAAGCTCCCGTGCCGTACTCGGCATGAGCTGCATTAAGCCCATAGCTCCCTTGGGAGAAACGACCCTGGGATTGAAGTTTGATTCAACCTCCATGATCGCCATTATAAGGTCTGGATCCACTCCATAGGTCCTGCTAGCTCTATTAACCACATCTTTAATCGAGGGCTGAGAGCGAGGAAGAACCGAAGCGACTCCCCCCCTCCGAGGGGAACTTGAGGGAGGGCTTTCCCCAGGCTCCTCTTTAGATGAAGACCTACTCAACTCCTTAAGGTAAAGCTCCTTGAAGTTTGACCCTACATCCTTACGCTCGCTAAGAGGCGTTCGAGAAAGCTCGCTAAACCCCCTCCTTATTTCTTCTATTCTCTTAAGGACCTTCTTAAGCCCCTCAAGAGCCACTCTCTTCCCTCCTTAAAAACAGGTTCTGACCGATCTCATCCAATATAACCCTCTCCCTATAAAGCTCCTCAAGAATAAAGCTTTCAAAGTCCCTCTCCTTAAGCCTCTCAAACTTTCTCCTCTCCTTCGAGGCCTTTAAAAGCTCGCTTCTTTTTTCCTCTATCCTTTTTTCTATCTCCCTTATCTCTCTTTCCTTTCTCTCTATCAGCGATGTCAAAGAGTTGATCAAGTAAAGGTAAAGCCTAAGCTCACCACCTTTTAACCCTTTGCTCTGCTCTTCAGAAAGCTCTCCCCTTAAAGACTCAAGCTCCCCCAGCAGTCTATCCCTCTCCACTATAAGCTCTTCCTTAGACGCGGTTAAAAGGGCAAGCTCGCTTTTAAGAGCATCTTCAATCCGTCTCTTAAGTTCAAGTATCTTCTCAAATCTAAACCTGAAGGCCATCTTTAACCTCCAAAGTTCCTAATAAGCCACTCTCGGGCTTCCTCCAAGGTAGACTTTTCCCTTATCCCCTGAGTTAAAAAAGCCCTTATCTCCTCAAGCTTACTTAAGGCTTCATCTATCACCTTATTGGTTCCCTTAACATAAGCCCCTATATTGATCAAGTCCTGAGCTTCCTCATAGGCAGCCAGAAGCTCTCTCAACCTCGTCGCCGCACGATAATGCTCCTCAGGAACTATCTCTATCATCAACCTACTTATGCTTCTTAATACATCTATAGCTGGGTAGTGATTCTTAGAGGCTAACTTTCTTGAAAGAACTATGTGCCCATCGAGTATGCTCCTAACAGTATCAGCGATGGGTTCATTCATATCATCCCCTTCAACGAGTATGGTGTAAAAGGCGGTTATCGAACCTAGCTCCGAGTTTCCCGCCCTCTCAAGTAAACGAGGAAGAAGGGAAAAGACTGAAGGAGTGTATCCACGCGTCGCAGGGGGCTCTCCCACCGTTAAACCTACCTCCCGCTGAGCCATAGCGAAGCGCGTTATGGAATCCATCATCAATATAACATCAAGCCCCTTATCTCTGAAATACTCCGCGATAGCCGTAGCGGTGAAGGCAGCCTTAAGCCTTATAAGCGCAGGCTCATCAGATGTAGCAACTACTACCACAGATCTTCTAAGCCCATCTTCCCCCAAATCTCTCTCTATGAACTCCCTTACCTCTCTACCTCTCTCACCGATCAGACCTATCACGCTAACCGCTGCAGAGGTGTTTCGAGCGATCATGCCTAGCAAAACGCTCTTACCGATGCCGCTTCCCGCGAAGATCCCCATCCTTTGCCCTTTACCACAAGTTAGAAGGCCATCGATAGCCCTAACTCCAACTGATATAGGGTCCTTTATCCTGTTCCTGTTAAGCGGAGAAGGGGGTTTTCTATCCAGTGGGTATTCATCCTCCCAATCTATTGGCCCCTTACCGTCTATAGGTTCCCCAAAGGCGTTTAAGATACGACCCAAGAGCGACTCCCCAACCCTAACCCTCAGTCTCTCTCCTCTGGCTATAACCTCACACCCTGGAGCGATATGGTCCATACTACCCAAGGGCATAAGCAACACCCTATCCTCCTTAAAGCCAACTACCTCAGCTCTTACGCTTCTACCATCCCTAAGGCGAACCTCACACACTTCCCCGATCGAGGCCTCCGGCCCCTTAGACTCTATCACCAACCCCACAACCTTCACCACTTTACCGTTGATCTTCATGGGATCGAAGTCTTTAAGCCTATAGATATACCTGCTAAGCAAGGCTCTCTCCCCTACCCTCCTTAAGAAGCCTATCTATGAATCTTTCGATCTCCTCAATCTGTCTTTCTATGCGCGCATCCACCACGCCTAAGCCGCCCTCAACGACGCACCCACCCCTTTCTACGCGGGAATCCTCGATGATATCTAGCTCCTTTAAGCCCTCGATCGAACTGAAAAGCTCCTCTCTTCGCTCTACAACCTTAGGGAGGTCGTCAGGGTTAACCCTCACGACTATCTTCGCCCTCTCCTCAAGCTTCTTCACTGCAGCCTTTATAACCCTAATGACTAAATCCCTATCAACCTCAACCTCTTTTAAAAGAAGCTTCCTCAAGACTATCTTTATTATCTCTATAACTTCAGGCTCTATCTCCTCAAGCAACTTATCTTTAGAGGACTTGATTCCCTCTATAACCGACCTTAAAAGTGCAATGAGATCATCATACTCCTTGCGCCCTTCCTTAATCCCCTCCCTATAACCCTCATCGTACCCCTTCTTAAAACCATCATTAAAGGCCTTCTCCCTTATGGAGTCAGCCTCTCCCTTAGCCTCTCTGATTATCTTCTCGGATGCCCTCTTAGCTTCCTCATCGGCCTTCCTCTTTATCTCCTCAGCCTCTTTATGAGCCCTCTTAATGATATCCTCAGCCTGAGAGGAAAGCTCTCTTATCCTTTTCTCTAACTCCTTTATCTCCTCTTTCAGCTCCTCTCTCTTAGCCAAGAGTTCCTCTTCTACCCTATCTTTATCCTCATTAAAGACGTTATGCTCTTCTTCAAGCTTTTCCTCCAAAGACGAGTTCCTACCGTTCTCCTCTTCACCCACAAGGAAAGGTGTGTCCAGAAGCCTAACGTACTTAATGAGATTTCCTTTAAACAATCAGCTCTTCCTCCCCGCCCCTCGCTATTATTATCTCGCCGGCTTCCTCAAGCTGCCTTATGATATTAACTATCCTCTGTTGCGCATCCTCTACATCTCTAACCCTAACCGGCCCCATGTACTCCATATCCTCCTTAAGCATCTGAGCAGCCCTCTTAGACATGTTCTTAAAGAACTTCTCTCTAACCTCCTCACTGGCTCCCTTTAAGGCCAAGGCCAAATCCTTCATGTCAACCTCCCTTAGCACTCTCTGAATAGCTCTATCGTCAAGGTGAATAACATCCTCAAAGACGAAGAGCCTCTTCTTGACCTCCTCCGCCAACTCAGGGTCCTGCTCCTCAAGAGCCTCTATGATGTTCTTCTCTGTTCCGCGATCAGACCTATTAAGGATCTCAACGAGAGCCTCTATACCTCCAACCATGGTGAAGTCTTGACTTACGAAGGCTGAAAGCTTACGCTCCAGAACCCTTTCCACCTCTCTTATAACATCTGGGGAGGTCCTGTCCATGGTAGCTAATCGCCTAGCGACATCAACCTGAATCTCAGGTGGCAGCCCAGATAAGACCGAAGCAGCTTGATCAGGAGGAAGATAGGCTAATATCAAAGCTATAGTTTGGGGGTGCTCTCCCTGAATTACTGAGAGGAGCTGCATAGGGTCCGTCTTCCTTACGAACTCGAAAGGCCTAACCTGAAGCTGAGCGGTAAGCTTGCTTAATATCTCCTTAGCCTTCTCAGGGCCAAAGGCCTTCTCCAAAAGCTCCTTAGCGTAATTAACCCCTCCCTTAGCCATGAACTCCTGGGCAACCAAAAGATGCTGAAATTCATGAATGACCTCGTTTTTAACCTCCGGGGGGATGGTCGGAAGGTTTGCTATCTCGAGAGTTAACTGCTCCACTTCCTCCTCCTCAAGGTGTTTGAAGACCTGAGCTGATATCTCGGGGCCCAATATAACTAACAGTATGGCAGCTTTTTCCCTACCGCTAAAACCCTCCTTCCTCTTCTTAGCCACCAAAGGTCACCTTCACTACTCCTCATAAATCCAGGATTTTATAACCTTTGCTACCTCCTCAGGGTGCCTTACCGCAAAACCCCTTAAATCTTCTATCTCAATCACCCTCTCCTCCTCCAAAAATAGCTCAGGGTGAGCCAGCATCTCCTCAAGGGTAGGCCTCTTCTCGGCAGGGGGAGCCTCAGCAGCAAGCTTAGCCTCCTCCTCAAGCTTCTTCTTCCTCCACCTTCTCCAGATGAAGTAACCCACCGCTGAACCTAGGAGCGCACCTATAACCCCCAAGGTTATCATCAAGCGGAAGCGTTCTTTTGCCCTTAGCTCTTCCTCAAGCTCCCTAAGATAAGCTACGTTGAACTCCATGCTCTGAACCACGATCTCATCTCCCCTATTGGGGTCATACCCCACAGCGGCAGCTACGGCGTTCTTGAGATCCTGAAGCTGAGTTGGATCGAGTTTAGCATCCACGACGACGGAAACGGTCATCCTTCTTATCTTTCCTGGAGCAACCACCTCCCGCTCCTCCTCCTTACTCAGCTCATAGTTCCTTATGTTTTCGGTCTTAGAGTAAGCTATCTCCTCGCCCTTTTTCTGGGGCACCTGATATCCAGGAATGTTAGTTTGAGTTCCTGGAACTCCCGCTGGAGGAGCAACGGTCCCCCTATACTGCTCTTCTATATTCTGTTCGCTTCTAACTATACCACTATTTCCAACCACCGGCTTAAAGATCTCCTTCTTCACTTCCCTCTTACTTAAATCTATCTCAACCTTCACCTTGGCAACCGCCCTGCCAGGGCCAAAGACCTTCTCCAGCATGGCCTTGAGCTTTCCCTCAAGCTCCCTCTCGTATAGGCTCTCTATCTCCTTCTGAAGCGTTGAGACCTTCTCGGTCTCCCTTATTATATACTCCTCACGAAGCATCTCACTTAAGATGTTACCCTGAGTATCAACCACAACCACATCATCCGGAGAAAGTCCCTCAACGCTGTGGGAGACCAAGTGAACTATAGCCTTAACCTGCCCTTGTGAAAGCTTAGCTCCAGGCTTTAACTTAACGAGAACAGAAGCAGTAGTAGCCTTTTGCTCCTCCACATAAAGGCGAGGCTGGGGAAGAACTATGTTAACCTTAGCTAGCTCGATCGCCTCGAGATTCATTATCGTCCGCGTGAGCTCACCCTCAAGAGCCCTGAGGTAGGTTATCTGCTCCTGAAAGGTGGTCAAACCGAACTTCGGCTTTTCAAAGACCTCGAAGCCTACTACACCCTGAGTGGGTAAACCCATACCCGCAAGCTGTATCCTGAGGTTATAAACCTTATCCATGGGCACCAGTATGGTTTTACCCTCATCTGCTATCTGATGAGGAACCTTCATCTTCTCAAGCTGATCAACTATAGCAGAGGCATCCTTGGGATCCAGATTTGTGAAAAGGGGAACAAATTGAGGAGCCCTCGCCCAGATCAATAAAAGGAGAAAAGAAAACAACAGAGCCACTCCAGCCCCAACTAAAACGATCCTTTGGGGTTTAGAGAGCTCCTTCCATCGAGACAACAAGGCATTAACATAACCTCTGATTTTATCAAACATGACCCTAAGTTAACCTCGACAACCTATCGTAGGCATCAATTAACCTGTTCCTTATCTCCGTAAGCAATCTAACGGCAAGCTCAGCTTTTCTAACGGCTATAGCTACCTCATGGACGTCATCTATCTCCCCCGTAGCGAGCTTCTGAGATAGATTATCCGCCTCCTTCTCCAAATCATTTACCTTTTTTAATCCATCCTTAAGAAGCTTTAAAAATCCACTTTCAACCTTTTCCTCTTCCTTGGTTATCTTCTCCTCAACCTTAGGCTTAGGTAGATTAAGCCTGTCGAGAGAGAGGATAATCTTTCCTACCAAATAAAATCACCCCCTCATCACCTCGAGGGCACTCATGAACATGCTTCTCGTAGTATTTATGGCCATAAGATTGGCTTCGTAAGCCCTGCTTGCTGCTATCATATCGACCATCTCCCGAACCACGTTCACGTTGGGATAAGCCACATACCCATCCTTATTTGCATCTGGATGGTAGGGATCGTAAACCAAGCGTGGGGGTGTCTCATCCTCAACTATCTCCTTCACTCTAACCCCTTCTCCCCTGAAGTCCGAGATTCTCTTAGGTGAAGGAGGGAATCGAAAGCCAAAGCTAAGAGGAAAGACCCTTTCACGCGATTCAAATATTACCATCTTCCTCTTATAAGGACCGCCTTCAGGAGTCCTCGTTGTGTTAACATTAGCCAAGTTGTCAGCTATTACATCGAGCCATAACCTATGAGCCGTAAGCGCAGAAGCGCTCACATCTATGGTCTTAAATAGGTTCATCGCTCACCCTACCTCCTTCCCACTACAACATCAAGTATAGCGAACTTTCGACCTAAAGCCCTAGTAACTGCCGTATACTTCATAACGTTTTTGTTCAGCTCCGCAAGCTCCACATCTATGTCCACACCGTTTTTATCGTTTCTGAAGTAAATATCATCTCTTTCCCATACCTCCGGACTAACCTTGTCCAGCGTGATCTCTGGCTGAGGTATAGGTATATGTTTGGGATGAGTCAGATATCCCTTTATCCTCCTTGGTTCGTGAGAAAGAGCTGTCTTAAGCTCCTCCTCAAAGGTAACCTCTCTTCTTTTGTAATCAGGAGTATTAACGTTAGCGATGTTATCAGCTATAACCCTCTGCCTCAAAGAGAGAGCACCAAGAGTTTTCTCAAGAACCTTCGTAGTCCTATCGAAGAGCAAGGAGCACCACCTCCCCTTCTATTTTCGCTATGGAGATGGTGCACCTTTAGCTATTTAACCTTAAGTTCCTTCAAAAATAGTGGTGTTAAAACTCGGATGTAGGTTCCCTTCATGCCGAGAGACCTCGTCTCTATTATACCAGCACTTTCGAGCTTCCTCAAAGCGTTAACTATAACCGAACGCGTGACCCCTATGTCCCCAGCTATCTTGCTTGCGATGACAACTCCCTCACTATTATTGAACTTTTCGAATATCTTTCTCATAGCAGATAGCTCAGAGTAAGATAGCGTCCTTAAAGCCAACTGAACCGTGATTTGCTCCCTCGCCATCCTCTCCATCTCCTCGTTCCTAGCTCTCAAGATCTCTATCCCTACTATGGTAGCTCCGTACTCCGCTAGTATCTGATCAGCCAGAGAAAGACCGTTGTCAAAGCGTGCAATCACAAGCGTCCCCAACCTTTCGCTACCACCGATCACCGGAAAGAAGCTCACGAACTTATTAGGATATCTGCACTCCGTATCAAGGAAGTAAGAACATCTCCCCCCCTTAGGCGTCTGATTAACCATAGGCTCAATTATTCTTAAAAGCTTCTCGTTATACTCATCAGGATACCTTCCTTCGTTTAAAACCTTCCAAACCTCAGGGCAATCGTAGTTATTCAAGAGCGCATAACCCAATATCCTGCCATCCTTATCCGAGATGTAAACGTTAGCCTCTATAACTTCACTTAAAACGCTAGCTAAGGACATGAAATCTGCCTCACGCGCCGCTTGCCGTTCCACAAGGCGACTTATTCTACGTTCCCTACGTAAAAGCTCCTCTAAAAGAGCGATATCCACACCCTTCGTCATGTTTTCACCCCTCCTTAAAGGATATACTGGCTTAGGTCCTTTCTCCCCACTATGGAGGAGAGTTTCTCCTCAACATACCTATCATCTATAACTACCCTCGAACCCCGTCTTTCAGGAGCCTCGAAGGATATGTCTTCAAGGAGTTTCTCCATAACCGTGTGAAGCCTTCTTGCCCCAATGTTCTCCATCTCCTCGTTTATCCTATAAGCTATTTCAGCTATCTTGCTTATAGCCTCAGGTGTGAAATCAAGGTCCACCCCTTCTGTAGCTAAGAGAGCTTTGTATTGCTTTATCAAGGCATTCTTCGGCTCAACCAGAATCCTCTCAAGGTCATCCTTGCTCAAAGGCTTAAGCTCAACTCTTATAGGGAATCTACCTTGAAGTTCGGGAATTAGGTCCGACGGCTTAGCTATATGAAAGGCACCAGCAGCGATGAATAGTATATGATCAGTCCGAACAGGTCCATACTTGGTTATAACAGTAGACCCCTCAACTATGGGTAGGAGATCCCTTTGGACCCCCTCCCTCGACACATCAGGACCATAGGTGCTACCCTTACTGACGATTTTATCTATCTCATCTATAAAGACTATCCCGGTTTCTTCGGCCCTCCTTATAGCCTCCTGAGCCACCTCATCCATATCTATTAGTTTCTGAGCCTCCTCCTGCTCAAGAACTTTCCTGGCCTCCTTAACCTTTAGCTTCCTTCTCTTCATCCTTGGAGGGAATATATTCCCTAAAAGATCCTGAAAGTTAATCCCCAAGTCCTCAACCCCCATGGCTGTGAAAACCTCAACCCTAGGCATTGACCTGTCCACAGTATCTATCTCTATCACCCTCTCCTCAAGCTGCCCGCTCCTCAACATCTCAAGAAGCCTCTGCCTCGTGCTCTCTCTAACGGAAGGCTCAAAAGAACCAGGCTCCTGAGCGGCATAGGAAAACCTCATGCCGGGCATCAAGGCCTCCACTATTCTTAGCTCAGCGTGAGTCTTGGCCTCCTCCCTAACCTCCTCGATCTTCTCCGATTTAACCATCTGAACCGCAACCTCAACCAGCTCCCTTATTATCGAATCGACATCCCTGCCAACATAGCCAACCTCGGTGAACTTTGTAGCCTCAACCTTAACGAATGGAGCTCCCACGAGGCTAGCGAGCCTTCTTGCTATCTCGGTCTTCCCGACGCCTGTGGGCCCTATCATGAGTATGTTCTTAGGAGCTATCTCCTCCCTCAACTCAGGAGGAAGCGCTTTCCTCCTTATTCTATTTCTCAAGGCTATCGCTACCGCCTTCTTGGCCTCCTCTTGCCCAACTATGTACCTATCAAGAGCTTCAACTATCTGACGAGGGGTTAATCCCTCCACCGACATTATCTTCACCTCTTTTTAAAGTTTCTCTATTATAAAGTTATCGTTAGTATATATGCATAACAGGGAGGCTATCCTCAGGGACTCCTTAACTATCTCCTCAGCTGAAAGATCCGTATGAGCGATTAGCGCCTTTGCCGCAGCTAAGGCATAGGCCCCACCCGACCCAACAGCTATCACGTTATCATCGGGCTCAACTATATCCCCCGTACCAGATATTAGAAGCATCCTCTCCTTATCCATAACTATCAGCAGAGCCTCAAGCCTCCTTAAGGCCCTATCCGTTCTCCAATCCTTGGCCATCTCAACGGCAGCCTTAAGTAAATTCCCTTGATGCTCCTCAAGCTTTCCCTCAAACCTCTCAAGCAATGTCATGGCATCCGCAGTCGCTCCAGCAAAGCCAGCCAAAACCCTACCACCATAAAGGCGTCTAACCTTCCGAGCGTTCTCCTTAAGGACTATCTCCCCCATCGTAACCTGACCATCTCCCCCCATAACGGAATCACCCTTATGCTTTAAAGCTATTATCGTAGTAGACCTAACTCCGGGGATGGGCAAGAGCGTACACCTCCTTTATCCTATCCAGCGTTATCTTGGTATAAATCTGCGTTGTAGTTAAGCTCGAATGCCCCAACAACTCCTGAACGGTGCGCAAATCGGCCCCCCCTTCGAGAAGATGAGTAGCAAACGAGTGCCTTAAAACGTGGGGGGTGACATCGCTTCCCAAGCCAGCCTTAATAGCCATCCTCTTTACGATCCTCTCCACGCTCCTCGACGTGAGCCTATCACCATCTCTATTCTTAAAAAGGGGCCCCTTCATCCCACTCTCAGATCCATAAGCCCTCAAAGCCTCGAGGGCCTTAGATCCTATGGGGACGACCCTTTCCTTGCCCCCTTTCCCCAAAACCCTCACCACTTCACTATCCCAGTCTATATCGCTCCAGTTCAGAGAAACAAGCTCACTAACCCTAACACCGGTTGCATAGATAAGCTCCACTATCGCTCTCTCCCTCGCATCCGAAGCAACCGATATGAGCTGCTCTACCTCCTCCTTAGACAGGGCTCGGGGAAGAGGCCTTCCCGACTTAGGGTTCCTAATAAACTTCTCCAAAGGCTCACTTATATACCCCTTCCTTCTAAGAAACCTTAAAAAGGACCTTATAGAAGATAGCTTGCGCGCTATACTGCTTTTCTCATATCCCTGAGAGGATAGAAAGCTCCTATACTCCCACAAAGCCTCTCTGCTTAAATCAAGGAATCTCGCTTCTAAAAAGTTTAAAAAATCACACACATCAGAAGAGTAAGCCTTGAGAGTGTGCTCAGAAAATCCTTTAAATAAGGCAAGCTCATGTAAAAATTCATCTAACTCTAGTTCAAACCCCATTTTAACTTAATATTTTAACCTTTCCCACCAATTTGTCAAGGCCTTTATCGCTCTTTCTGAAAATTTTATCCTTTTATCCTTTCTATTTCGCACATTGATCTCAAGCGGAGGAAGAATACCAAAGTTAGCGTTCATCGGCTGGAAGCTCTTAGGGGAAGCGCTCGTTATGTATCTTAAGAGCGAGCCGATCATCGTCTCAGGCGGAAAGGATATTTTGCCTCCTGAAACCACGCTTAAAGCAGCAACCAATCCCATAGCCGTCGACTCCATATACCCCTCAACGCCTACGATCTGCCCAGCGAATAGGACCCTCGGGTTAATCTTAAGTCTCAAGGAATTATCAAGCAGTACGGGAGAGTTTATGAAGATGTTTCTGTGCATGACGCCATACCTAACAAACTCAGCGTTCTCAAGGCCAGGTATCATCCTGAAGACTCTCTTCTGTTCGCTCCATTTCAAATTGGTTTGAAAGCCCACCAGATTGTAAAGCGTTCCCTCGAGGTTTTCCTTTCTAAGTTGAACTACAGCGTAGGGTTCCTTGCCGGTCCTCGGATCTATTAAACCAACCGGCTTAAGTGGACCATAAAGGAGGGTTTCCTTCCCCCTCGAAGCTATAACCTCTATGGGCAAACAACCCTCAAAATACTTGGGATCCTCGAAAGGATGAAGAGGATGACGCTCAGCCTTGACCAAAGCTTCCCAAAAGGCCTCGTACTCCTCCTTAGTCATCGGGCAGTTCAAATAATCATCCCCAGCCCCATATCTTGAGCCTCTGAATATCTTATCCATATTAAGGGACTCATAAGTAACTATGGGGGAAACAGCATCGTAAAAGTAAAGATAATCTGAGCCAAGCAGCTTCCTTAAACTCTCAGCCAGGGATTGGGACGTTAGAGGACCAGTTGCAACTATAACTTCACACTCTTGAGGAAGCTCTTTGACCTCCTCTCTGACGATCTCTATATACGGATTTGAGCTTATCCTCTCGGTTATCTCCTTAGCAAACTTCTCTCTATCAACCGCAAGAGCCTTCCCCGCGGGAACCCTCGCAGAATAAGCGCACTCAAGCACCATTGACCCCAGTATCCTAAGCTCCTCCTTAAGGAGACCCGAGGCCGTATCCAAACCTTCGGCCCCAAGGGAATTACTGCAAACGAGCTCGGCGAAATACCCAGTCTTATGCGCTGGCGTCATAACCCCCGGGCGCATCTCAAAGAGAACCACCCTTATTCCTCTTTTGGCGATTTGCCAAGCTGCTTCGCTTCCCGCAAGCCCCCCGCCTATGACATAAACCTTGCTCAATTTAATACTTTACCTTCTCCCTCCTCAAAAAGGGTTAAGAGAACATCCTCATCGCTGACGAACCTCTCCATTATAAGCCTAAGGTCATCCACATCTATCTCCTTGAACTTCCCGGGCGTAAGAAACATAATTTGCTCTAGGAGAGCCTCCCTCTCCTCCTCAGTCAGTATGCCAAGCTGAATAGCTTTATATATTATCCCTTCAGCAGCGGGGGTCAGTCTAAGCTTCTCCCTCGCGTGAAGAACCCTTATCCATCTCTCCTCCATTCTCACCCCTCCCGAAAATGAAAAGACCGATCTTTCACCTCAAACGCATAATCTTTCCACCTTCTACCCTCTTTAAATACCCTTTAAGTTCAAGCACGGTTATTATAGCATAATTTTTGCTACTAGTATCATTATAAAACAAAGCATCTATCGATAAAACCTCTCCAATAGGCAATTTATCAAGAAATCTCTTTTCTTCTTCAGAAATATCTAAATTATTTTGTCTATTTTTATAAAAACGGCCCATAGCTCCGTATTCCTCAAGTAGATCATCGGGCTTCATAACGAGTTTCGCCCCCTGCTGGATGAGAAGGTTAGAACCTTCGCTCTGAGGCGAGTATATGCTGCCGGGAATGGCGAAGACATCCCTTCCTTGCTCTAAAGCGTAAAATACGGTGATCATGGCACCGCTTTTTAAAGGGGCCTCAACTATCAGAACTCCCCTGGACAAGCCGCTTATTATCCTGTTTCTTCTCGGGAAGTTCTGCGAAAGAGGCGGAGTTAAAAGAGGATACTCACTTATTAAGGCACCTTTATCTTCTATTTCCCTAGCCAACCCCTTAAGCTCAGGCGGATATACCTTAAGCAGCCCTGATCCCAAGACAGCGTAAGTTAAGCCCTCCGCCTCCAAGGCCCCTCTATGCGCTTCCGAGTCTATTCCCCTGGCAAGCCCGCTAACCACGCATACACCCCTTAGGGCTATCTCCTTAGCAAATTCTCGTGCCACCTTCCTACCATAGGGTGATGGTTTTCTCGTTCCAACTATGGCTAAGTTAAAGCTGTCGCTTAATTCCCCCTTGACGTATATCACAGGTGGAGGATCCTTTATCTCTTTGAGAAGGGACGGGTAACCCTCATCGAGGATGGTCAAAAAGCCTATCCCTTCCCTCTCCATAATCTCGAGCTCTCTCTCAAGAAGCCCATCCCTTTTAACCTGAAGGAAAACTTGAGCTATCCTCTCTCCCATCCCCGGGACCTCGAGAATCTCCTCCGCCGTAGCATCCCAGGCGCGGGAGGGAGAACCGAAAAAGGAGATAAGAGAGGCTATTCTCTTGGGGCCGAGGCCTTCAACGAGGTTAAGCCCAAGAAGAGCTAAACGATCGTCCAAGGCGTATCCCTTCTATCAAGGAGTCTGAATGAGAGAGCCTCAGCGAGATGCCCTATCTCTATTCTCGATCTACCCTCAAGATCGGCTATGGTTCTAGACACCTTTAAGATCTTCGCATATGCTCTAGCGGTTAAGCCCAGCTCCCTCAATGCATTTCTCAGGAAATCCCTCTCCTCCTTGCCTATGGGGCAAAATCTTTTCAGCTCATCGGGAGTCATAAAGGAGTTAAACTTCGTGTTGGAGGAAAACCTATCCCTTTGAACCTCCCATGCCAAAGCAACCCTCTTTCTAACATCCTCACTGCTTTCAGATAAAGTTAACCCCTCCGATAGGAGCTCATCAGGTTTAAGCCTCGGGACTTCAACGTGCAAGTCTATCCTATCTATCAATGGACCAGAAACTTTCGATAGGTATCTCCTTATGGAAATAGGAGAGCACTTACAATCCCTTTCAGGGTCACCCAAAAAGCCACAGGGGCATGGGTTCATGGCACAAACTAAGAGAAAACGAGCGGGGAAGGAAACCGAATAACCTGCTCTCGAAAGGTTAACTACCCCGTCCTCCAAGGGTTGCCTCAATATCTCAAGCGCCCTGCGTGAGAACTCCGGAAGCTCGTCCAAGAATAAAACGCCCCTATGAGCTAAGGATATCTCTCCAGGACGAGGAGAGCTTCCACCGCCGCACAAGCCTATCTCACTTATAGTATGGTGAGGAGCTCTAAAGGGCCTAGAGGTTACCAGCCCATCGCTCAAATACCCAGATAGGCTGTATATCTTGGAAACCTCTATTATCTCACCCTCCGAAAGGGGAGGAAGCAGGGAAATCAATATCTTAGCGAGCATGGTCTTACCGCTCCCCGGTGGACCTATCATGAGAAGGTTATGCCAGCCCGCAGCTCCTATCTCTATGGCCCTCTTTGCGAAAGCCTGCCCTTTAACATCGGACATATCAAACTCAGAGTCAACGTAAGAGCTCTCAACCTTAGATGGTTCAACTTCCATCAGCTTCACATCTCCTCTAAGGAACGATAGAGCTTGTGATAGATCCCTAACGCCATAAGCAGATAAACCTTGAGCAATAGGAGATACTTCTTTAAGGTTCTTCAAGGGAAAGAGGAACTTAAACCCCATCTCCTTGGCTAAAGAGGCAGCAAGTATAGCTCCCTTTGACCTCTCAAGCTCTCCGTTAAGAGAAAGCTCCCCAAAGACGAGCCAATCTGAAAGCTCGCGAAGCTCCCCGCAGGCTGAAAGAAGCGCTAAAGCTATCGCGAGGTCAAAATGGCTTCCCTCCTTCTTGAGATCAGCAGGAACTAAGTTAACCACAACCCTACTTAAGGGAAAGGAAAAACCTGCGTTCCTGATAGCAGACCTCACTCTCTCCTTAGACTCCCTCACCACTGCGTCAGGTAAGCCGACCACATTGAAGGCGGGAAGCCCTCGGGATATATCGACCTCAACCTTAACCGGAATAGCTTGAACGCCATCAAAGGCAACGGTCCAGCAGAAGCTAACCAATCACCCCATCCTCCCAAAGGATGTTCTCATAATGCTCAAGCTCGTCATCACTTATCGCTATAAGGTCAAACCTGAAAGGATGATCCAAAAGTCCCTTAGAAGCGAGGTATACCATGGCCGACTTATAAAGCCTTTTAGCCTTGCTCAGAGTAAAAGCCTCTTCCGCCCTATCCTTAGATCTGCTTTTGACCTCTACGAAGATCATTACACCATCCCTCTCAGCGATCACATCCACCTCACCAAAGGGAGTCCTATAGTTCCTCTCAACTATCCTATACCCCTTAAGCTTAAGGTGAGAAACTGCTTTATCTTCCCCTTTAATCCCCTTCTCTCTCATTCAATTACTCCCACGATAGAGATATCATCGCGAAAGGAAAGGTCTATCTCCACTGAAACATCAAGATCTCTGTCCTCCTGATCCTTTAGAATCCTCACGATGGGTCTATCCGGGAACCCCTTCTTAGTCTGAGAGACCATGGCTAATTCACCTGTAGAGAGCTTAACCACGCTTCCAACGGGATAAAGGGCTATATTCTTTAAGAGAGCCTCAACTACATCCTTATCGAAAAAGCTTCTGACCTTTCCCTTAATCATATCAACGGCTTCACTGGGCTTAACCCTAGGGTGAAAGGGAGATCCAGAGACAAGTATATCATAGGCGTTGACTACGCTCGCTATCTTCGCGAACTCATGGATCTCAGAACCGGATAGGCCTCGAGGATAACCTTCCCCATCAACCCTCTCGTGATGCTGATAGGCAACATGCGCGGAAAGTAAGGATACTCCAGGAATACCCTTTATGAGTTCATACCCAATCAAGGGGTGCTTGATTATCATCGGATTGGTTTCCCTATCGAAAAGCTTCTGGTTAGCCAACACGACGTCATCGATGATAGCCTTCCCGATATCGTGGAGGAAAAGCCCTACCCCAAGAAGAAAGAGCTTGTCAGGTTTATATCCCAAGCTTAGCCCGGTCATCATCCCAAGAACAGTTACATTCACCATATGACTATAAAGGAAATCATCTACACCTCTTATATCTATGAAGCTAAAGAGGGCACTCTTCGTCTTCAGGACCTCCTTTATCAAGCTGTCTATAACACCCTTAACTCTTTCCATATCATCGCTCAGGTCAACTTCGCTCACTTTCTTGTTGTAAAACTTCAACTCCTTTCTAACCTTAAGGATTATCCTTCGCGCCTCTTGCACCGCGCTCACTCTAACCCCGTCCATTATAGCTTCCTCAACCTCCGCCCTCACCAAATTCTCCTCAACGTATATAACGGGTATACCAAGGTTCTTAAGCCTCTCTATGTGCCTCCTCTCTAAGACCGTTCCCCTTCTCAGGAGAGGTCTTCCATCGGAGGTATATATGGTCTTTCCAACCACCATACCCTCCTCAAGCTTGGTAACAGGTAGGCACTTCAACTTCTATGCCCCTCCTCTCTAAGACTATATATGAAAGCTAAGACCTCGGCTATAGCCTTATAAAGCTCAGGAGGTATCTCCTCTCCCAAGTCAACCTTAAGGAGGAGCTCGACTAAGTCTGGGTCCTCATATATAGGTATGCCGTGCTCCTTAGCTATCTCCAATATCCTCTCCGCCACCCTGCCCCTGCCTGAGGCCACTACCTTAGGCGCCCTATCCTCTTCTTCATCGTACTTTAAGGCGGCAGCTTTCTTAATTTCTTCTTTAGTCATACTCTTATATCCAACTCCTCCCCTTCCGGACCTTTATCTACCACCATAGCCCTTACGGAAACTCCGCCTACGCTGTATCCCTGAGACTCAAGGATAGAAAAAAGCTCAGAGGACTTTCTTCTTAAAGAGGCTAATGTCCCCTCGCTTTCGGCCTCAAAGGTTATCCACAGCTTACCCTTAAGAAGGTAAAAGAGAACCTTTATCTTACCAAGAGTCTTAAGGTCTAAAAGGAGCTCGTACCTTTCCCCATCTTGCTCCTTCTGCTTAACTTTGTGTCTTTTCAAAAGGAAAACCGAGAGCTCCCCTTTATCATCGAGGACCGGGAACCAAAAGTAAATTAACCAATCCCCCTCCTTCGGGGCGAAGCTCAAAAGCCTTGGTAAAAGGAGCCACCCCAGAAGGGAAAGCTCATCCTTACTCTTCCCCCTAAGCAGCAAAGCTTCGCTTAAACCCCCGAACTTGAGAACCCCACTTCTTAAAAGAAAACCTCTTATTTCAGAAGCTAATCCCTTGCCCTTCCTCGGTATGATCTCCTTCAACATTCCCTTAATCTCCTCACTACCATAGAAGAGGATCCTTAAGAGCAAATCCTTCAGGTTAGATAGATCACCACCGAGGTGAAGAAGAAAGCTGATTATTGGACTGGAGAGCCCGAACCTAAGGTGAAGGGCCTTAAGAAGCTCAGCCACAAAGGTAGGGTCTTTAGCCTTAATTAGAAGCTGACTTAGAAGCTCAACTATTTCTTTAGCTGCTTGAACTCCCATATATTTAAGGAGCTTATAAGCCAATCTGGTCTCAGGCCTGTCTCTTAAGCCGAGTTTGAAGAAATCATCATCTATATCATCTTGAGAAAGAAGCTGAAGATAAAGCTTCCCCCCACTTATCCCCTTGACCCAAAGGGAAACGCGACTCCCGAATTTCAGTGAAACCCTGCTTTCAGCAGGGAAAAGAAGATCATCAACCTCAAGCAAGGGAAGCTCCCCAGCTTTTCCTACGACCTTTCCCTCGATTACCTTCCCCTTGAGGGGAAGAAGCTTTCTTAAAACCTCATCGGAGACGCTCAACCTTATCAGGCTCAAGAATCACAAACACCCCTTAAAGCTCTTTCTATGAATGGGCGAAGGACCAAAGATGGCTAAGATACGCTTATGCTCCTTAGTTGGATAACCTTTGTGTTTGGAGAAACCATATTCCGGATATACCTTATCCCAAGCGCACATTATCCGATCCCTGATGACCTTAGCTATTATGGAAGCTGCAGATATGGGCGGGAATATCTTATCCCCCTTAGGAACGGCTCTTTGAGGTATGCCTAAATTGGGGATTAGATGAACGCCGTCAACCAAAACCGCATCCGGCTTTACCTTAAGCCTTAAGATCGCTCTCCTCATCGCCTCAAGCGAAGCCCAGAGAATGTCTCTTTTATCTATCTCCTCAGGGCCAACCAAAGCCGCCGCCCAAGATAGGGCTTCCTGCTTCAAAAGGTGAAATAGCCTTTCCTTCTTTAAGGAGGAAAGAGACTTGGAGTCCCTTATCTCATGATTGACATACCCTTGAGGGAGAATAACCGCAGCGGCGACCACGGGTCCAGCCAAGGGACCCCTGCCAGCTTCATCAACTCCCGCTACAAGGAGGGAGCTCAAGCGTCCATCTTCCCAATCTTCCATCCCTGAAATCCCTAAGCAAGGTTGATGCAGCCTTCTCAAGATCTGGTTCCCCTCCCCTCTTTAAAAACCCCCTCCTTCTGGCTAACTCCTCAAGAGATAGGGAAAGAGAAAGCCTCTCGATAAGATATAGGGCAGGCGTAACCAAGCTCTCCCACAGTACATCCTCCCTCAAGCAACCAAGCCAAGAGAGTATAAGCTTACTCTCCTCCGTCAGCTTAGGCTCAAGGATGCCAGGCGTATCAAACAGCAATCCCCATGACTCCTTAAACCATATCCCTCCTCTGGTCACTCCGGGGACTGCCCCAACCTGAGCCCTCCTCCTACCCAAAAGCCTGTTTATCAAGGAGGACTTGCCCACATTGGGAATTCCTATAACCATAACCTTGGGCGAGGAAAGCTCCCTCAATCTTCTTAAAATCCCATCGACTCCTTCGCCCGTTTTCGAGTTTACAGCGATCGACTTCTCCCCAAAGTAGCTCAACCATTTAGAGGTAGCTTCCTCATCCGCCAGGTCAGCCTTATTTAAGACTCTCCAGAACTCCTTACCCTTAGGCGATTCCCATGGAGGAAAGGTAGAAAGAGGAGCACGTGCATCCAGAACCACGAGTACGAGGTTAGCGTACCTTAAAGCCTCCTTAATAAGCTCTCTCCCCTTAGCTATGTGGCCCGGATACCAGCTCCTCCGCCTCATTCAACCAGCCCAATCCTCGAAGGGGGCCAATATCTAACTACAGCCTTACCCTTTATGTTACCCCTGGGTAGGAACCCCCAAAATCTACTATCCTCGCTGTTAGGCCTATTATCCCCAAGGACGAAGTAAAACCCCTTCGGAACCGTAATTGGAGGCATGTTGTAAAAGTCCCTGTTAGCCACATAGGGTTCCTCGACCCTCTTTCCGTTAACGTAGAGGTAGCCACCTTCGATCCTAACCACATCCCCTCCAACAGCCACTATTCTCTTTATAAGGTCCTTAGATGGGTCTAGAGGAAACCTAAACACAACTATATCCCCAATTTTAGGATCGGTAAAGTGATAGTAGAACTTCAGCACCAAAATTCTATCACCCGGTTCAAGGGTTGGAACCATAGAGGATGAAGGTATATAGAAAGCTTCAACCACGAAAGCCCTTATCAATAAAGCTAAAACAACGGCGATTACGATTGTCTCTACGATCTCACGCCAGGCCGACTTTTTACTCATCTCCTTCACCTATTTAGCCTTAGCTCCTTCTTTCCTTAAGGCGCGCGGACTTACCAACCCTCTCCCTCAGGTAATAGAGCTTAGCCCTCCTTGCCCTTCCCTTCTTGACCACCTCTATCTTCTCTATGGCGGGAGAGTGTAACGGAAATATCCTCTCCACACCCACACCACCGGAGATCTTCCTAACCGTGAAGGTCTCCCTCAATCCTCCTCCAGAGCGAGCGATAACCGTCCCCTCGAAGACCTGAATCCTTTCCTTTCCTCCCTCCTCAACCTTAAGGTGAACCCTAACGGTATCACCAGGCCTAAAATCAGGAATATCGGCTTTCATAAACTCCTTTTCTATCTCCCTCACTATGGGATCCATGACTGAAAAACACCTCCTTACACGCTTCTAAAGAGTCTATCCAAAATTATCGCAACAGCTGCCCTAACAGAGAGATGATTATAATCTCCCTTCCACTCTATAGGCTCAAGCAGTCCGTCGGACCAGCTTTTAACCTCCTCCGTAAGCCCCCAGCCAGTACCAAACAGGAGAAGAAGAGGCCTTTCCTCAAGCAAGATCCTCCACTTAAGATCGCGGAAGGATATCATCTTGGAAGATGGCCTAGCGCTCGTAGCTATAACTATGGGCTCCGCCTTCTCCCTTTCCTCTATCCTTCTAACCGTCTCCTCAACCGAAGGAGAGACTTTCACCCTCTCAAGGGCCTCCCTTCTATCGGGATTTAGCTTCGACCCAACCCCTTCGGTCCAGTGTCTGACTATACGCTTAACGGTTTCCCTTTGCGCCTCTATAGGCGTTATTATGTAGAAGACTTTAACGCCATAGGTCCTACAGCATCTCGATATATCGTGAATATCAAGGTTAGCGACAGTCGTAGTTATAATCTCTCTGTGCTGATTATATACTGGGTAATGAACCAAGCCAACGTAGGTCCCCTTCTCCATGTACTTCCTTAGGGATATCTTATCTACGAGCTCGGGCCTCCTTTGAAAGGTCCTCCTTAAAGCCTCCCTCCTACGCCACCTCTCAACCTCCTCATGATTCCCGGATAAGAGAACCTCGGGAACCTTAAGCCCCTCAAACTCCCGAGGCTTAGTATAGTGAGGAAAGTCCAATATGCCATCGTAAAAGGAGTCCCTCTTAGGCGAATCCTCACAGCCTAAAGCTCCCGGGATAAGCCTCGTTACAGCATCCACTAAAACCATGGCCGGCAGCTCTCCACCAGTTAAAACGTAATCGCCTATGGATATCTCCTCATCCACAAGCTCGGTTATCCTCTCATCTATTCCCTCGTAGTGCCCGCAGATAAGAAGGATATGCCCCCTTTTAACGAGCTCCTTCGCCACATCCTGATTAAACAATCTGCCCTGAGGAGAAAGGAGAATCCGGTAGGGATTCCCGGGAACGCTCTTTATAGCCCTCCAAAAGGGCTCAACCCTAAGGAGCATCCCCCCTCCTCCACCATAAGGGTAGTCATCCACCGTCCTATGCTTGTCCGTCGCAAACTCCCTCGGATTGTGAAAGTGAACCTCTATCAACCCCTTATTTATCGCTCTCTTCAATATGCTACAGTTTGTGAAGCTCTCAAACATCTCAGGGAAAAGGGTAACTATGTCAAACCTCATTCTAGCAATCCCTCTATAGGAACTATAACCATTACTCCCCTTTTAAGATCTACCTCTTTAACCACCTTCTTGAGAGCTGGAATCATATACTCCCTCTTACCCTTAACGCAAAAGACATCGTTAGCTCCGGTCCTTATTATATCTACAATCTTACCCAGATAGATCCCATTATCGGTATAAACCCTAAGCCCTATTATCTGGTGGAAGTAAAACTCCCCTTCACCCAGCGGCTTAAGCTCCTCCTCCTTAATTTTTATAGTCGAACCGATGAGGCTCTCTGCCATGTCTCTTGTTTCACACCCCTTAATCTTAATGAAGAGGAGATTTCCCTCCATCCAGAGATCTTCCAGGTCACCCTCAAAAACGACGCTATCCCCCTCACCATAAAACACAAGTCGTTTTCTCTCCCTGAACCTCTCGGGGAAGTCGGTGAGGGATAGAACCTTCACTACCCCCTTTATTCCATGAGCCCCAACAACTTTCCCAACAGAAATAAGCTTGGCCCTTCTCATTCCTCTAAAGGAAGGAGCTCCACTATAACCTTCTTTCTGCTCTTTATGCCAGCAGCCCGAGAGAGCTCCCTTATGGCCTTAATCAACCTCCCCTTCCTACCTATAACCTTGCCCATATCATCCTTCTTAACTGAAACTTCAACAAGCACCGACTTCCTTCCCTCCAAAGCCATCACTTCAACCTCTTCGGGATGGTCAACTAGAGACTTCACCAGAAAGCTTACCAGATCCTTCACTTACGACACCTCCAGAGACCTTCGCCTTCTTGCGAGCCTCCTTAGCCTGACAGAACTTCTCCCATACTCCAACCCTCGAAAGGATGCTCTTCGCCGTATCCGAGGGCTGAGCCCCCCTCTCAAGCCAGAGCAAAGCCCTCTCCTCATTGACCTTTATGACCGGCGGCTCTGTAAGAGGATTATAATATCCGAGTACCTCAATGAACCTCCCATCACGCGGAGCTTTAGCATCAGCTACAACCAACCGATAAAAGGGCTTCTTCTTAGCGCCCATCCTCGTGAGGCGAATCCTAACCACTCAAGAACACCTCCTAAAATTAAAAGATTTAAACAAACGGCAGCTTTATCTTTCCACCGCCTTTGGAGAACTTCTTCAGCATCTCCTTTACCTCTTCATACTGCTTCAAAACCTGGTTAACGAGCTGAACTGACGTACCGCTCCCCATAGCTATTCTCCGCTTCCTGCTCCCCTTTATTATCTCCGGCCTTCTCCTTTCCTCAGGCGTCATGGAGAGTATTATGGCTTCTATGTGCTTTAGGTTTCTCTCATCCACGTTAACCTCTCCGAACCTTCTCTTGAGCTTGGAAAAGCCAGGTATCATATCTAAAAGCTGATCTAAGGGCCCCATGCTTTTCATCTGCCTTAGATATTCCAAAAGGTCCTCCATCGTGAACTCCGCCTTCTTCAGCTTCTTCCCTATCTCCTTGGCCTTCTTTTCCTCAACGACCGAAGATATCCTCTCAACGAGCGTGGCCACATCACCCATACCCAGTATTCTGGAAACTATCCTATCAGGGTAGAAGGGCTCCAAATCGTCGATTCTTTCACCCACACCGACGAATCTTATGGGCTTCCCAAGAACATAGCTCATGGACAAAGCGGCGCCACCCCTTGCATCTCCATCTAGCTTCGTCAATATGACCCCTGTAAGGTTCACAGCTTCAGCGAAAGCGCTCCCAACCTTGAGGGCCTCTTGCCCCATCATCGAGTCAACCACAAGAAGGATCTCCTGAAAGTTAAATTGCTTCTCAAGCTCCCTTAGCTCAGAAAGCATCTCCTCATCTATGTGAAGCCTTCCCGCTGAGTCCACTATAATCGCTTCACAAAGTCTCTCCTTAGCCAGCCTTATACCAGAGGAAACCGCATCAAAGGGGGTTTTCCCTCCCACGACCTGAAAATCAAGGGGCTTCGATAGGGTCTCAAGCTGCTCCTTAGCCGCAGGCCTCTTAACGTCAGCTGCAACCAAAACCACCCTCTTACCATCCTTTTTGAGAAGCTTAGCCAGCTTAACGGCAGTCGTCGTCTTACCAGAGCCCTGAAGCCCAACAAGCATATAAAGGGAGGGCGGTTCCGACGAGGAACTCAGCCGTGGAGCTCCCCCTTTCATTACCCCTACTAACTCCTCATAGAGGATCTTCAAAACCTGATCAGCTGGGCTTATGCTCGATAGGACTTCCTCCTTTAGAGCCTTCTCCCTAACCTTAGACAGCAAATCCTTAACGACCTTATAGTGAACGTCAGCCTCAAGCAGAGCGAGCCTTATCTGCCTTAAGGCGTTATCAACATCCTCCTCCGAAAGCTTTCCCTTTCTCCTCAAGAGGGACAAAATACCCTCAAACCTTTCCCTCAACCGCTCAAACAACCAAACCACCCCGTTCTATAAGCTCATCTATCTTCTTAATAACTCTTTCAAGCTTTCCTCTATCATCAACCGATAAGCTATCCCTCAAAGACTTAAGCTCCTTAATAATGCCATCAAAGGACCTTCTATACATCAAGAACCTTTCCACAAGCCCCAGTTGCCCCTCGATACCCTTAAGTCTCCTTAGGGCCCTCTTCAGTGTATAATACACCGCCTGCCTGGTTATACCAAGCTTATCTGCTATTTCACCAAGGGAAAGGTCATCCTCATAGTAAAGTTTCACTATCCTTCTTTGATTTTGGGTTAAAAGCCCCCCATAAAAGTCTATAAGCAAGCAAACGAAGAAGCGCTCCATCTTTCACCTCTGTTAACTAAAATCGCTTTACAGGGCGCTCTAAATTATAAACTTAATTCTGCTATCTGTCAATCACTCACAGGTTTAGTTTTGGGACGGGCCTATAGAAAGCCCGTCCAAGCATTATCCCAAAACCGAGAGATACTTATCGGCTCTATCTGGAAAGATGGTAACCACGTTTGCCTCCGAAGGAAGGGTCTCAGCTACCTTAAGACAGGCGCTTAAGGCAGCACCTGAGGATATGCCGGCGGAAATACCCTCCTTACATGCAAGAAGCTGCATCATCTCCAAGGCCTCCTCATCCTCCACCGCTAAAAAGCTATCGATCACACTCTTATCCAAAATTGGCGGTGTAAAGCCGGCACCTATACCCTGAATCCTATGGGGACCGGGTTTGCCCCCGGAAAGTACGCTTGAGGAAGCCGGTTCAACGCCTATGACCTTGATATAAGGATCAAAGGACTTTAAGGCTTTACCAACGCCCGTTATGGTTCCCCCCGTTCCCACACCAGCAACGAAAGCATCTATCTTCCTAAAGCCCATCTGTTTTATTATCTCAGGACCAGTGGTTAAAAGATGAGCCCTGACGTTCTCATAGTTAGAGAACTGATCCGGCATGAAATAGCCTCTTTCCAAGCTGATCCTCTTAGCTTCCTCAATGGCTCCCCTCATTCCCTCCTCAGAGGGTGTTAAAACTATCTCCGCACCGTAAAGATGAAGGAGCCTTCTCCTTTCAATGCTCATGTTATCGGGCATGACAAGAATGCAGGGTATACCATAGTAGGCACAAAGCATGGATAAGGCTATGCCGGTATTGCCGGATGTGGGCTCCACTATCCCCTTCTTATCACCTATAACACCTCGCCTTAAGGCATCGATGAACATGAAAAGCGCAGGTCGATCCTTAACGCTACCGCCTGGGTTATTCCCCTCAAGCTTAGCGTAAATGTTAACCCTTCCGGAAAAATAGCGCAGCTTAACCAATGGGGTATTTCCCACAATCTCGAAGAGAGACACCAAGCTCCATCACCTCTCCTCTGCCCTTAAAAGAAGGCTCTCAAGATGGGCCACTCTCCTTTCAAGCTCCTCAACCCTCCAGGCTAAGCTCGTGACCCCTCCCTCCTGAAGCCTAACCTTTTCATCCCCCACCTTAACCACCACACCGGGAACGCCAACGACGGTGCTTCCTGGTGGGACATCCTTCAAAACGACGCTTCCCGCACCTATGCGAGACCCTCTCCCTATAGTGATGTTCCCCAGTATCTTAGCTCCTGCACCTATAACGACATCATCCTCAACCGTAGGATGTCTCTTACCCTTCTTCCAACTCGTTCCACCGAGGGTCACCCCATGATAAAGGGTAACGTTATCCCCTATCTGGGCCGTCTCTCCTATCACCACACCCATACCATGATCGATGAAGAAACCCTTACCGATCTTAGCGCCAGGATGAATCTCTACTCCTGTGAGAAAGCGAACAATATGAGATAGAAGTCGAGGGATCAAAGGTATTCTTAACTTAGCGTGAAGGATATGAATGAACCTGTGGCAGAACACAGCGTGAAAGCCAGGATAACAGAGGAGGGCCTCAAAAAAACCGAGGGGACCATCAGGGAGGGCAGGGTCTCTCTCCCTAATAGCTCTAAAATCAGCTCTTATGGTTTCGATAAAGCTACGCACCCCATAGATCAAACACCCCCTATATCCTCTTCAGATTTCGATTAAACTTTATTTTACACAAAAGCCGAGCCCTGTCAAGAGCTCAACGAATCCCCTTTAGGTACTCATCATATCCAACGCTTTCTAACGCTTTAGCCTTCTTTTCCACCTCACTTTTAAGCCTCTCCTTAAACTGAATAACCCTCTCTCTAATTTCAGGATACTTTATTCCGAGGATCTGAGCTGCTAAGATCCCAGCGTTCTTAGCGTTATTTATCGCCACGGTCGCAACTGGAACCCCCGAAGGCATCTGAACTATCGAGAGAAGGGAATCCAACCCATTTAATGAAGACGTCTTTATGGGAACGCCTATGACCGGCAGATGAGATATAGAAGCTACCATTCCCGGAAGATGAGCAGCACCGCCTGCGCCAGCGATTATAACCTCTATCCCCCTCGACGCTGCCTCCTTCGCGTATTCAAACATTCTATCCGGAGTCCTATGAGCTGAAACTATGGTTATCTCATAATCCACCCCAAAATCCTTTAGTACCTCCGCAGCATCCTTCATGACGGGGAGATCAGAATCGCTCCCCATTATGATCCCCACAAGAGGCTTCCCCATATCACGACTCCTCCTTCGCCCTTATCTTAAGCAGATCCTTAACCTTTCTTGCCTTCCCTATAGCTCTATCCAAATCATCATCGATTATAGTAACATGCCCCATCTTTCTGAAAGGAATAGTTACCTTCTTACCGTAGAAATGAAAAGAAACCCCCTCTATAGCCAAAGCCTCAGCTAATCCCTCTATAAGCGGCTTACCCCTGCGATCTCCCTCTCCTAAGAGGTTAACCATTACGGCCGGCAAAATCTGCCTTGTAGATCCCAGGGGAAAACCACATATCGCCCTCAAGTGTTGTTCAAATTGACTGGTTAAGCAAGCCTCTATGGTGTAATGTCCAGAGTTATGAGGCCTAGGGGCAACTTCATTTATAAAGATCTCCCCATCCTCCGTTAGGAAAAGCTCCACACCAAACACTCCAACGCCATCCAACACCTCAACCACGCGTATGGCTATCTCTTTAGCCCTATTAGCTATCCTTTCATCGATTCTAGCAGGCGCAATTAGAAGATCAAGAATGTTTGCTGAAGGTTCAAAGATCATCTCAACAACAGGATAGCTCACGACCTCCCCCTTCCTACCCCTCGCAACCATAACCGCCAACTCCTTTTTAATATTAACCAACTCCTCGACGAAAGAATCGACCTTAAGCACCTTAGCTAGATCGCTCCTGTCCCTTAAGACCACAACTCCCCTACCATCATACCCTCCCTTAGATGCCTTCTGAACGCAGGGAAATCCAAAATCTTCGAAAAAGGAGGGATCGAAGCTTAAGACCCTCTTAAATCTGGGGACGGGTAAGCCAGCTCTTCTAAAAAGCTCCTTCTGCTTAAGCTTATCTTGAATCACCTCGAGACAGTAAGGGGAAGGATAGATCTCATGCCCTGCTTCGTGAAGCTCCTTCAACACCTCTACGTTTATATGTTCTATCTCATAGGTTATAACATCGCTTTTTTCAGCGAGCTCTCTCAGCTTCTCTGGATCATAGAAATCACCCACTATCAACTCATCGGAAACCGAGCTCGCGGGACATTCTGGATTGGGATCAAGAGATATGATGTAAAACCCCATCTGCTTAGCTTTTTGAGCCAACATCTTGCCCAACTGCCCACCACCGATAACACCAACCTTCTTAATGGGGAAACCCAAAAGACTAGACATACGATCACTCCTTACACCAGAAAGGATCTCCTCCATTAATATGAGTTCAGCACAGATTTAAGCACACCAACATCTATGTTTCCTCCGCTTACAACTACCACTACGTTCCTACCTTCGGCGTTAAACCTCTTAGAGAGCAAAGCGGCTATACCTAAAGCACCAGCCCCCTCAACTACGAGGTGGAGCTTTCTTAGGGCAAAGGCTATCGCTTCTTTAATATCCTCCTCTTTAACCAACAGGAAGCTATCGACCCTATCCTTAGCAAGGTTAAACATGCACTCCTTTATGCTACCCCAGGTCCCCTCAGAGAGACTGGGCTTATACTCCACCTCGACGAGCCTTCCAGCCTGCCAAGAGAAATACCATGGCGGAGATGCCTCACTCTGAATACCTATTATCTCTACCCTGGGCTTAATCGACTTAACTATGGTGGCTATACCCAGAATGAGACCACCTGAACCAGCTGGAACAAGAATAGCATCTATATCAGGATTTTGATTAACTATCTCATACCCCACGGTACCGGCACCAGCCATAACGAGCCTATGCTCTCCCGGAGGTATAAAGGGAAGATTGTTCTCCCTTGATATCCTTTCGGCCTCTTTGAAGGCGGAATCATAACCGTAACCGTGTTCGACAAGCTCTATCCACCCTTTCCCAAAAAGTCTTATGGCCTCCTTCTTAGTTTCAGGGCAATCCTTCGGAACAACTATAATGCTCCTTATTCCAAGCTCTCTTGAGGCTATGGCTACACCCTGAGCGTGATTCCCGCTTGAGCAGGTTACGACTCCTTTCCCTTCAAACTCACCCTTTAGATTAAGCATAATATTCATGGCGCCTCTGATCTTAAAGCTCCTGCAAAGCTGAAGATTCTCGAGCTTTAAGAAGACGTTCCCCCCACAAAGCTCGCTTAAAACTTCGCTTCTTTCAAGGGGAGTCATTAAAACCCTACCCCTCAAGAGCTTATAAGCCTTAACCACATCTTCAGGTCTCACATTAACATCACAGTTCACTCGAAATCCACCCCCTTTAAATTTTTCGTACATACCTTTACATGAATACTTATTTTATCCTAAAATAAAGAAGATGTAAACTTCAAGAATAAGGGGGTGGGCGCTAGTGAAGAAGGTCTTGCTTCTTGCGGTTTGCCTTGCTCTTTCGGCGGCAGGGTTAGCTAGCGCGGAGACCATCATCAAAGTTGGATATCTCGCAGCTTTAACGGGAGACTGGGCAGCTTATGGACAGACCGAGGTCAAGGCAGCACAGCTCGCTGTAGAAGAGATTAACGCATCAGGAATATTACCTAAAGGGCTTAAGATTGAGCTCGTACCTTACGACTTCAGGAGTCGTCAGGAAGACGCGGTAAATGCCGTCAGAAGGATGATCGAGCAAGATAAGGTGGTAGCGATAGTCGGAGCCAACTCCTCTGGCGTGAACATAGCTGTAGCTCCCCTGGTTAACCGCGCTGGTATCCCTCAGATAGGAACCGTATCCACTAACCCACGCGTAACAGTTGACGAAAAGGGAAGGGTAAGGCCTTACTCTTTCAGGATATGCTTTACTGATCCCTACCAGGGGAAGGTCTTGGCCTACTACGCTGCTAAGAAACTCAAGTTGAAGAAAGCAGCCATACTATACGATGTGAGCAGCGATTACTCTCAGGGACTTCGCGAATTTTTCATAGAGAACTACAAGAAGTTCGGAGGGGAAATCGTAGCAGACTTGGCCTTCCGCGGTGGAGTTGACGTCGACTTCAGAGCTCAGCTTACCGAGATAGCTAAAGCTAAACCCGACGTGATAATACTACCCAACATGGGTAAGGAAATGGCGTTAACTATAAAGCAAGCGAGAGAGCTTGGAATGAAAGATGTGATATTCATGGGAGGAGACGGATACGCTGACTTCATGTGGGACATAGCGGGTGATACCCTTGAGGGAAGCTACTGGGTTAACCATGTATCCCCTGACGACCCAGCCTTAAGGCCCTTTTTCGAAGCCTATAGGAAGAAATACAACGATGAGTGCAAGGAGTTTGTAAACGGGATTTTAGCTTATGATGCTATGTATCTTCTGGCTGACGCCATAAGGAGGGCTGGAAGCGCCGATCCTAAGGCTATAAGAGATGCCTTAGAAAACACAAAAAATCTTAAGCTCTTACATGCCACGATCACTATCGACCCCAACACCCATGACCCGCTTAACAAGGATGCGGTTATCTTATATTGCAAAGAAAGAAAAGCCGTTTTCCACGACAAGGTAAGGCCTGAGGAGCCCTAAAAGGTAAGACTTAAAAAGAGAAAGTAGTTAGAAGGCAGGGTGTGGAACGACCCTGCCTTCTAACTACTAAAATCGGAGGTGAAACCTTAAAAGTTGGAATCCTTAATTCAACAGATTATAAATGGTCTTTCCTTGGGTTCGGTTTACGCTCTAATAGCGGTTGGATACTCACTGGTATATTCTATACTGCTTTTTTCGAACTTTGCTCACGGTGGGTTTCTAGTCACCGGCGGATATATATGCTATTATATGCTCACCCTAACAAATAATAACATCTGGGTAGCTGGAGCCCTTTCCCTCATCGGGGCTGGGCTCTCAGCGATAGCAACCGAAAGGTTAGCATACAAGCCTATAAGAGAGAAGACCAACCTAACGCTCTACCTCCTCATAGCCTCCATGGGCATGAGCATAGTGATAGAGAACTTCTGGGTGATAATGGCAGGTGGAAGGTTTAGAGCTCTACCACCAGTGATACCAACCTACCCCATAAGGATAGGGAGTATCACCATCTCCTTCTTCGACATCCTGGTCTTCCTGATAACCATAGCCTTCCTCACTGGCCTTGAGTTCTTCCTCCAAAGAACGAGATGGGGGCTCGCCATAAGAGCGGCAGCCTACGACCTTAGGGTAGCGGGATTGATGGGCGTAAACGTGAACAAGCTCATATCGTTGGTTTTCTTTTTGGCTGGGCTTCTTGCAGCAGTAAGTGGCATCTTCCTATCCGTAAGGTATACCCTCTACCCACAGCTAGGCTTTATAACCATAAAGGCTTTCGTCGCAGCGGTCGTTGGAGGATTGGGCTCCCTAAGAGGAGCGGTAATCGGATCCCTGATCCTTGGAACGGCCGAGATGTTAACCGCCGGCTTCATATCGAGCCAGCTGAGGGATGTGGTGGTCTTCGGTGCTCTCGTAGTAACGCTACTTTTCAAGCCAACAGGTCTTTTAGGAAAGGCGATAAGCGAGAAGGTTTAGGGGGGAAGGACCTTGCCCACATATATAGAAGGCATAATAATATTAACTTGCATAAACTCCATAGCTGCTATGGGGGTCAGCCTGCTCACCGGATTCACCGGTATATTCACCTTGGGAAACGCGGCCTACATGGCTATAGGGGCTTACACGACAGCCATATTGACGATGAAGCACAACCTTCACTGGCTACCCTCCGTTATATTAGGTGGGCTTCTTGCGATGGCAATAGCCTATCTCATAGGGATACCAACCTTGAAGCTAATGGGAGACTACTTCGCCATAGCCTCGATAGGACTTGGAGAAACCGTGAGATTGATAATAGAGAACTGGGAGCCCGTAACAAGGGGAGCAAGGGGTTTTCCAGGGATAGATAGCTTTACAACCCTACCAGTGGCCTTGACCTTCTTCATCATCTTAACCTGGATAACCTTCAACCTGATTAAAAGCAACTATGGAAGGGCCTTCAAAGCCTGCAGAGATGATTACCTGGCAGCATCTCTCCTTGGCTTTAATACCGCAAAATATAGGATCTTAAGCCTATCTATATCCGCTCTTTACTGCGGAATAGCAGGCGGGCTATTTGCCGGTTTCATGACCTTCCTCCAACCAACGATGTTCGACCTTCAGAAGTCGACGGAGCTTACAGCGGTCGTGGTCTTCGGAGGATTAGGTTCCTTAAGCGGGACGATCTTAGGCACAACCATCATAACCCTCATAATTGAGCTTTTCAGACCCATATCTCAATATAGAATGCTTATATATGGAGCTGCCTTGGTTCTCGTGATGATATTTAGACCAGAGGGGCTTATGGGTGAGAAGGAGATCCTGTCGCTAATCAGAGGAATGGGAAGGCGTGGTGAGCATGGGAGGCCTACTTGAGCTCAACGGTGTGACCAAGCGCTTCGGCGGGATCGTAGCGGTCAAAGAGCTGTCAATAAAGGTGAATGAAGGGGAGCTCGTAGGTCTAATAGGCCCCAACGGAGCGGGAAAGACCACGGTCTTCAACCTGATAACCGGGCTTTACCCTGTAGATGAGGGAAGGATAATCTTCAACGGTGAGGAGATAACCCCCTTAAAGAGCTACGAGATAATAAGAAAGGGGGTAGCTAGAACCTTCCAAAACCTCAGGTTATTCCCTCGGGCGACAGCCCTTGAAAACGTCATGACTGCCTGTCAAAATCACTTAAGATACTCCTTCTTAGAGGCCTGCTTACACATGGGAAGGTGGCGTCGATATGAGAGCGCCATAAAGGATGAGAGCATGTATTACCTTGAAAAGATGGGGTTAAAGGAGAGAGCCTTCCAAAGGGCTGGGACACTACCCTACGGGCACCAAAGAAGATTGGAGATAGCCAGAGCCTTGGCTCTTAAGCCCAAGCTGCTTTTGCTTGATGAACCTGCTGCGGGGATGAACCCCGAGGAGGTAGCGGAACTAAGCGAATTGATCGTAGATATACACAGGGAGTTCAAGCTAACCACAATGGTTATAGAGCATCACATGGATTTGGTGGTCGGGGTCTGTCCACACGTCATATGCATGAACTTCGGTGAGAAGATAGCGGAAGGGACACCGAATGAAGTAATGAACCACCCTGAAGTCCTAAGGGCATATCTCGGTGAGGAGGTTTAACCTTGAAGGATAAAGATAATCCTATGTTGGAGGTAAGGGATTTAAAGGTAAGCTATGGTGCTATAAGAGCGCTTCTAGGCATAAGCCTAAAAGTCACGAGGGGAGAGATCGTCTGCGTCATAGGAGCTAATGGCGCAGGAAAGAGCACCCTCATGAAGGCTATAATGGGAGAGGTTAAAAGGGAAAGCGGCGAGATCCTCTTTGAAGGTAAACCTCTTCCCCCCATACCCTATGAGGTCGTGAGCTTGGGGATATCCCTCGTTCCAGAGGGAAGGCGCGTTTTTGCAAACCTTACCGTATACGAAAACCTGCTTATGGGAGCCTTTCCGAGGAAGGATAGGGAGAACATAAAGAGTGACCTTGAATGGGTTTATTCTCTCTTTCCAAGACTGAAAGAGAGGAATAACCAATACGCCGGAACGCTATCCGGCGGGGAACAGCAGATGCTTTCAATAGCGAGGGGGCTGATGAGCAGACCCAAGATACTCCTCTTAGATGAGCCATCCCTGGGGCTCGCTCCCCTCTTGGTCAAGGAGATATTCAAGGAACTTAAGAGGATAAACCAAGAGGGAGTGACGATACTCTTGGTTGAACAGAATGCAAAGCAAGCTTTAAATATATCACACAGAGGTTATGTCCTTCAAACAGGGAGAATAGTCTTGGAAGGCTCCTCAAGAGAGCTCCTTGAGAAGGAAGAGGTAGTAAGAAGCTATCTCGGAGAAACTAAAGCTTCAAGAGAAGACCTAAAAGACCGCACGAGATAAGCAAGATGATCGGATCAACTTTGAAGACAAATAGAAGAAGAAAAGATAATATCGCGATAACAGCCTGAACCGGGGTTTTTAAAACCAAGGGGGCGAAGGTAAAGGCAGCTCCAGCTATCAAGGCTACTGTAATCGGCCTCAACCCAATAAGCATGTAAGAAAGGACCCCCTCATTTCTACGCTTAAATATATAGCTTCCGACAAAGTAGGAAAGAAGAAAGGGAGCCAAAACCACAGAGAAGGTAGCTATTAAGCTTCCCCACAATCCTCCCACTTTATATCCAACAAAGGTAGCTGCGTTTAAACCTATGGGGCCAGGCGTAGACTGGGATATGGCAGATATATCGAGAAACTCCTCTAACGAGATCCAACCCCTCACATCTATAAGCTCATGCATCATCACCTTAAGAATGCTATAACCCCCACCGAAGCTCACAACACCTATGCTCAGAAAGGAGAAAAAAAGCTTAAAAAGATTCATTTTCTCATCTTCACCAACCCATAACCTGTGCCCGAAAGGGCAGCAATCGCTATGATGAAGAAGGGATTGACCTTAAGAAGAGAAACAAAGAGGAAGGCTATCAAGGCTAAAGCGATCGCCAAACCGCTCCCGGTTACGGTCTTCCTCATCCTATAGATAGCATAGATCAATACCGAAAACAGAGCTGGTTTCATACCGTTTAAGAAGCTCTTAATGTAGGAACTTTCCCCAAACTTCGTCAAAGCTGAAGCTATAAGAAGTATAACGACGAGTGATGGCAACACTGAACCCAAAAGGGCAACCAGAGCCCCCTTTAAACCTAAAAGTCTATTTCCACACATAACGGAGAGGTTAACCATTATCGGACCAGGAAAACCTTGAGCTATACAGACTATATCCATAAACTCCTCTTCGCTCAACCATCCTCTTTTCGAGACGAGCTCGTTTCTCATCAAGGGGACCATAGCCCACCCTCCACCGAAAGTAAAACCACCTATCTTTAAGGTGACAAGGAATATCTCCAAGAGAGAGGATTTCACGTTCACGCCCATCTCGCTCTCCTTGATAAGTGAAATCAAGTTATGCTAATATTAGCATGCTAGAAAGATTAAATCAAGGAGGGGTTAAATGTGAAAAAGGTTTTGCTAATGCTTCTTACGTTAGCCATTTTCGCATCACAGGCAGAAGCTACTAAAAGTGAGTTAATCGGCGCAGGAGCCACCTTCCCTTACCCTCTTTACTCCAAGCTATTTGCCTCTTACTACGAGAAAACGGGAGTAAAGGTAAACTATCAGGCAATAGGGTCTGGGGGAGGCATCAGACAGCTTATCAACAAGACGGTGGACTTTGGAGCTACAGATGCACCTTTAACCGAGGAAGAGCTAAAGGAAGCCGGTTCCCCTATACTTCACATCCCCACCTGTCTGGGAGCCATAGTAATAGCTTACAACCTTCCGGGAAATCCGAAGATAAAATTAAATGGAAAGGTGCTTGCGGATATCTTCCTGGGTAAGATAAAGAGCTGGGATGATCCTGAGCTGGTTAAGCTCAACCCTGATGTTAAACTTCCTAACATGAGGATAACCGTAGTTCATAGATCTGATGGAAGCGGAAGCACCTACATATTAAGTCAATACTTGAGCAAGATCAGTGAGGAGTGGAAAAGCAAGGTAGGAATTGGAAAGGCGCTTAAGTGGCCTACAGGCATAGGAGGAAAGGGGAACCCTGGTGTCGCTGGCCTAATAAAGCAAATCCCCGGCAGCCTAGGTTACATAGAGTTCGTTTACGCCGTTCAGAATAATATGGCATATGCCTCTATTCAGAACAAAAGCGGAAATTTTATAGAGCCATCGGTTCAGTCAATAACGGCATCCGCAAATATAGATATCCCAGAGGATACCATAGCTGACCTGACGGACACAATCTCCCCCGACGGTTATCCTTTAAGCAGCCTCACCTGGATAATAGTATATAAGGAACAGGCCTATGGTAAAAGAAGCATTGAGAAGGCAAGGGAGCTTGCGAAACTCCTACTTTGGATGGTCACCGAAGGGCAGGCTCTAGCCTCCGAGCTATCCTACTCCCCTTTACCACCTAGGGTAGTAGAATTGGCGGAAAAGATAATAAGATCCATAACTTATAACGGAGAACCAGTTCTCAAATGACGGCACCTATAACTATATCGTTAACGTTGGTTCCTGTAGGACCAGTTATTATCAAGTCACCACTCGCCTTAAGAGCGTTATAAGAGTCGTTATCAAGCAAGGCCCTTTCAGGATCAACACCGTTAAGTAGCATCCTCTCGAAGCTCTCTCCATCAACCATGCCTCCAGCGGCATCGGTGGGGCCATCGGTCCCATCGGTGCCAACGGCTGCAACCACCACTCCCCTCTCCCCTCTTAGGGATATAGCCGAGGATAATGCGAGCTCCTGAGACCTTCCCCCCTTACCGTTTCCCCTAACGTGAACCACGGTCTCCCCTCCGAGGACAATCATGCACGGAGGGGAAATAGGGTTGGAGGATCTTTTGATCTCCTTCAATATCTCCGCGATAAACCTCCCTGCCTCTGAGGCCTCACAGTTTAAAGTCGAAGTTAGAAATAGGGTATTATAACCCAAAAACTTTGCCCTCTCAATCGCATATCTGCAAGCCAAGCTAACACTACCTATTATCACGCTTTTAACGTTGTCAAGCCTCTTAGGGGTTTCATCAACTTCACCGCTAACTCCCCTCTCGAGTATATTTAAAACCGAAGAGGGCATCTTATCCCTAAGCCCGTATTTATCTATGACCTTAAGGGCATCAGCGTAAGTCGTCTCATCAGGATAAGCTGGCCCCGAAGCTATGGAGTCCAATCGATCTCCGAGAACATCAGACAAGATCAGGGAATATATGAAGGCTGGATAAACGGCCTTAGCGAACCTACCCCCCTTAACTGCGGAAATGTGCTTCCTAACCGTGTTCATCTCAACTATGTCAGCACCAGACTTAAGAAGAAGCTCATTTACCCTCTTTAAATCCTCTAGGCTGATCCCCTCAAGGGGGTACTCGAATAAAGCGGAACCTCCACCCGAAACTAGAAATAGGAGATTATCTCCTTCCTTAAGAGAGGAGACCTTCTCCAAAACCCTTTTAGTAGCATAAAGGGTGTTCTCATCAGGTATGGGATGACCAGCTTCGTATATCTCAACGCCCTCTATCTCTCCGAGGGAATGTTTATACTTGGTTATAACGATCCCCCATTTAAGTACCTCACCCAGAGCTTCCTTAGCGGCCTTAGCCATCCTCCAAGCAGCCTTACCTATAGCCACCAAACCTACGTTCTTAAGCTTCCCTAATCCTTCCCTCAAGATGGCATCCTTAACCGCCCTATCAGGAAGAACCCTCTCGATAGCGAAACTTATAACATCAAGGACGTCTTCTCTTAAATTCAAACCTTCATCCCCCCTCAATTGATATTATACAGCATGATCAAGGGCTGAAAGAGCTAACTTATGTTATAATCTTATATCATGGAAGAATTGATAGAAAGAATAAGGCTTGAGGGTCGCATAATAGGAGATACCATACTCAGGGTAGATGGGTTCTTAAATCACCGGGTTGACCCGATATTGATGAGGAAAATAGGAGAAAGGTTTGCTCTCCTATTTAAAGATGAGAAGGTTTGTCTGGTTTTAACCTTAGAGGCTTCGGGAATACCACCCGCGCTATTCACGGCTTTCGCCTTAAATGTTCCGATGCTCTTCGCAAGAAAGAGAAAACCGATAACCTTGGGGGAAAGGGTCCTCGAAAGGAGGATAACATCGAGAACGAAGCTTGAGGAAACCACAATTACCCTCTCCGGAGACTACATATCCAGAGGTGATAGAGTCTTAATAATAGATGACTTCTTGGCCACAGGAGAGACGATTAAGGCCCTTTGTGAGATGGTAGAGGAAGCGAAGGGAGAAGTTATAGGTATAGGGGTCTGCATAGAGAAGACATTCCAAAGAGGAAGAGATAGGCTTCAGGGTTACAGGATAGAGTCCTTAGCCAAGGTTGATTCGCTTAAGCCCCTTATAGTAAGGCCATGAAGGTTAAGGTTTCTCTGCTTAACTTCCAAGATCCCGTTGATTATGAGGAGTGTCTAAAACTACAGAGGGAGCTAATTGATAGGGTTATGAGCGAGGAGAAAGTGGGCTTCCTTCTCCTTTTGGAGCACACGCCGGTCCTAACCCTAGGTAAGAGGGCAAAGAGGGAGAACATCCTCGCACCCGAAGAGATACTAAAAAAAGAAGGCATAAAGGTGGTTGAAACCGATAGAGGAGGAGATGTGACCTATCATGGACCGGGGCAGCTCATCTCATACCCTATAATCCCCTTGGACTGCAACGTGAAGGAGTACGTATGGAGGTTAGAGGAGGCGATAATAAGGGTCCTTGAAAGATATGGGATAAAAGCTCAGAGAAGGGAAGGATACCCCGGCATATGGATAGATCAAAGGAGAAAGATAGCCTCCATAGGGATAGGGATCAAGAGAAAGGGAGGAAAGTGGATAAGCTACCATGGAACAGCCTTCAACGTAGACCCCATTTTAAAGCACTTCTCACTTATAACCCCCTGCGGCTTAAGTGGAGTAGAGATGGTATCGATTAAGAGCCTCAAGGGTTTTTCTCCTCCGATGAGCGAGGTAAAAAAGCTCTACTTAGAAGCCTTTGAGAGCCTATTCCCCAATTATGAAATTCTATATAGCGAGAAATGATATAATATACTTAAAAGATCTAAAGGGGAGAGTGAGGAAATGAGAAGAAAGCTTGAAGCGGTTTCGAGGTCCATGTTCATCGTAGCGATGGCTATTATGGCATCCCTTGAGGCGGTGGTCTTTTACTCCGTTATAATGCGCTACATATTCAGAAGACCACCCTACTGGTCAACTGAACTAACCGAGCTCATGCTTATAATGCTAACCTTCCTTGCCATAGCTGAGGTTGAAAGGCTTGATAAGCACATAAAGTTTAGCCTACTTATCGATTGGTTATCGGAAGATAAAAGAAGGATAGCGAACATAATAAACATCATTATCGCCATGGCCTTCACAGCCCTTTTGCTCTGGGAGGGGGGGAAGGCCACCTGGCTCGTTTACTCTAAGGGGATGAGGGTTCCATCGCTTCTCAGGACGCCCCTTTACCTCATCTACATCTTCCTTCCCATAGGTGCGGGAGCTTTGGCTTTACAGTTAGGCATAAGACTATTAGACGAGCTTGAGAAGCTAAGGGGGGTAAAGAGGGCATGAGCGCAGATGTAGTAACAGTAATAGCGCTTATAATTCTCCTCGCTTTAATGGCCATTGGAACGCCCATATTCATATCATTGGGGTTAGCTGGAGCTGTAGGAATATACCTGATGAGCGGAAGTAAGGGGCTCTTTCAGCTTCCAGCATCGATAATCTCCCAGGTAAACAGCTTCCTACTTGTGGCCATCCCGCTTTACGTTCTTATGGGTGAGCTTATATTCATAAGCGGAATAGGAAGGGATATTTACAACGCCTTCAGCAAGTGGTTGAACAGGATTCCGGGAGGTTTAGCCATAGCTACGATATACTCGTGCGCCTTATTTGGAGCCATGTGTGGAGTGAGCATAGCGGGAGTGGCAGCCATAGGCACCATGGCGATACCAGAGATGCTAAGGAGAGGATACGACAAAAAGATCGCAGCAGGAGCAGTGGCAGCAGCGGGAGCCTTAGCGGTACTTATACCTCCAAGCATATCCTTCATAATCTACGGTTCGCTATCCGGTGAGTCAGTGGCTAAGCTCTTCATAGGTGGAATAATACCAGGCATAATACTTGCCACGATGATGGCCCTTTACGTCTTTTTCAGGGTCCTCTTAAACCCAAAGCTTGCCCCACGCGAGTTTCTCCACGTCAGCTGGAGAGAAAAGATAGCCTCCCTACGAAGGCTATGGGTAGTTCTAATACTAATACTCTTCGTCTTGGGCTCCATATACACTGGGATAGCGACGCCAACGGAAGCAGCAGCCATAGGAGTAGCTGGATCCTTAGCTATAACGATCTTCTACAAGACCATAAACTGGAAGAGCTTCGTACGCGCCCTGTCCAACTCAACCAGAATAAGCGCATCCCTACTTATAATTCTTGCTTGCGCCTTCGCCTTTAGTCAATTCTTAAACTTGGTTAGGGTTCCCGAAAGGGTGGCCGAATGGGCAACCAGATTAGAGCTCCCTGGCATAGTCGTGATATTAATATTCATGGGAGTTCTTATACTTTTGGGGTGCATAATAGACGGAGCATCGCTAATCATAGTAACTACGCCGATAATGCTACCAGCCGTTAAGGCTTTGGGGTTTGACCCCCTTTGGTTTGGAATACTCATGGTATTGAACGTCGAGATAGCCGTTATAACTCCACCCGTGGGATTGAACCTCTACACCCTAAAGAGCATCGCTGAGGACCTGACGATAGATGAGATAATAAGAGGGACAGCCCCCTATATAGTCGTAGATACACTATGTCTTTTGCTCTTCGTCTTTGCCCCGTCCCTCGCGCTCTGGTTACCAAGCACGATGAGATGAAAGGAGGTGAAAGAAGGTGAAGAAAAGGGTCTTAATAAGCATCCTAACGATCCTAGCCATCCTAGCGATTTCGGGTTTAACCATGGCTCAAATTATAACACTGAAGATCGCATCCCATGCTACTCCAGGGTATAAGGACTTACTGCCACCGGAGGAGCTCTTCGTTGAGGATATAAACGTAGCAGGCGAAGGTAAGGTCAAGGCTGAGTTTTATCACTCGGAGAAGCTCCTTAAGGTGGCTGAGCTTATCCCTGGCCTTGAAGCCGGAACTGCCGACATGATATTCCACACCACATCTCATACGACCGGAAGCTGGCCCATAATGGGAGGTCCATCCTTACCTTTCTTATTCTCAAGCGATAAGGATATCAAGATACGTCTAATGATAGGACAACCTCTCTTCAACCTAATGCAGAAGGTCATGCTTGAGAAGCACGGGGTAGTCTTCCTGGCCTATGGCGCTATACCATCTCAGTACATATGGACATCAAAGAAACCAGTGAGAAAGCCTGAGGACCTCAAGGGGTTGATAATAAGAGTAGGAGGAGAAGCCGAAGCTGAAGCGATCAAGGCACTGGGAGCATCACCCGTCTTCATGGCATCGGGAGAGCTCTACGAAGCGCTTCAGAGGGGAACCATAGACGGCATAGTGGCCTATCCTGGAACGATCGGAGGAAGATCGCTCCATGAGGTCCTAAAATACTGTACCAAGATACCCATAAGTGCCTACGGTAGAGGCATATACATCAAGAAGGAAACCTGGGATAAGCTTCCTGAAAGCGTAAGACGCGTTATCCTCCTTGCAGCCTACAGATATGACTATCGTCATTTAGAGCACGGCGAGGAGGTATTCGAGCGGGAGGTCTGGCCAAAGATAAAGGCAAAAGGAGTAGAGATCATAGAGCCCACCGCTGAGGTGATCAACCAATTTAGGGAGATATGCAAACCCACGTGGGAAAGCTGGGTCAAGAAGGTCGGAGAGGATATCGGGAGAAAGTTCATAGAGCTAGCAACGAAGTGAAAGCTTAAAGAAGGGGGTGGGGAGTCCCCCACTCTCTTCTTCTGCTATAATTAAAGCTATGAGAAAGCCTCCATGGATAAGAGCAAGGCTTCCCAAGGGTAACTTCAAGGAGACAAAGAAAATCTTAAGAGGGTGTGGACTTCACACTGTCTGCGAGGAAGCGCGATGCCCAAATGTAGGAGAGTGTTTCTCACGTGGCACCGCAACATTCTTGATCCTTGGAGATATATGCACAAGGAACTGCTCCTTCTGCGCAGTAAAGAAGGGGAATCCTCTTCCTCCAGATGAGGACGAACCACTTAGGATAGCTGAAGCGGTAAAGAGGTTCAATCTGAAATACGTCGTCATAACTTCAGTAACCCGAGATGACCTTGAGGATGGAGGAGCGAACCTTTTTGAAAGGACGATAAAAGAGGTGAAAAAGATAGAGAGCGTTAAGGGTATAGAGGTTCTTATACCCGACTTTAAGGGGAGCGAGGAAGCCTTAGCCAAGGTAGTTAGCGCCCATCCTACAGTTATAAACCATAATCTTGAGACCGTAAGGAGGCTATACCCCAAGGTGAGACCACTCGCAGACTACAATAGATCCCTCGGGATCTTAAAGAAGGTCAAGGAGTCAGACCCCTCGATCATAACCAAGTCTGGGATAATGGTTGGGCTTGGGGAAACACAGGAAGAGGTTATCGAGCTAATGAGAGATTTAAGGGAGGTTAACTGCGACATAATAACCATAGGACAATACCTACAACCGACAAGTTTAAACCTCCCCGTTGAAAGGTTTCTATCTCCAGAGGAGTTTAAGAAATATGAGGAGATAGCCCTATCGATGGGATTCAAGCTGGCCTTCTCCTCACCCTTAGTTAGAAGCTCCTACAAAGCTGAAGAGGTTTTAAACCTTTTAAGAGAAAGGGAAGAGATATCGAAGGATGCTCTCCCATAGAGGACGAGCTCGCTCACGAGCTTCCCCGTTATGGCAGATAGGCATATTCCATCACCTTCATGTCCACAAGCGAGGATTAAACCATCGATAATATCTATTATCGGTAGCCCATCAGGCGTCCAGGGCCTTAAGCCAGCGAAGCTTCTAACTACCCTAAGCTCCTTAAGAAACGGAAAAGCCTCAACCGCCGTTTTAGCTAACCTTTTTAAGGCTGAGGATGTAACCCTTCTATCATATCCCACGAACTCCCTTGTAGCACCTATGAGAAAGTTGCCATGGTGTGTCTGCTCTAAGGCTAAACCCTCCCCTTTACCGGTTTCAACGTTATACTTCGCAACTATATATTTGCTTGAGAGCACCGTGTGATTTAAAGCCCTCTCGATCGGCTCCGTGACGATTATCTGCCCTCTTCTCGGCTTAATGGGAAGGTTCAGGCATAGGGATTCGGAAAGTAGCGGAGACCAGGAACCTGCAGAAAGCACAACTAACCCTGCCTCATACCTCCCACAGGAAGTCTCAACCCTAAAACCTGAAGGAATCCTTTCTATCCTAAGGACCTCCTCACCCTTTCTAACTTCAACCCCTTTAGACGAAGCAGATTCAAAGAAAGCATAGGTTAAGCGAATCGGGTTTATCTGACCGTTATCGGTGGAGCGAACTGCTCCCACCACCCTATCGGAGAGAAGGGGTTCTAATCCCCTTGTCTCCTTTGCGCTTAGGAAATCTATTCTAAGGTTAGTGGTCCTCCTCTGCTCGCTGACGAACTTCTCCATAAAGGGTATATATCTTTCATCCTCTATTATTATCATCCCGGGTATTTTTCTAAACTCCACATCTAAAGGAAAGCTCTTAGAGAGGTTATCAAGAATCAGCATGCTCTCCATAGCGAGCTCAAGCTGAATCCCCCCTTTTTTAGAAAGCAGGGATAGAATCCCATCGCATGAACCTGAGGCACCTCCAGCTATACCATTTCTCTCTATAAGCAAGATCTTAAACCTGTTAAAAAGAGAAAGGTGATAAGCTATCGAGCATCCGATAACCCCTCCACCAATTATGATTATGTCGTAAGCACCCAATCTTTTCTCACCCTTCCGTTAATGAGATCGCAAAGCTCATGCCCCTCCTTAAGCTCCTGAGCTAACTTCTTTCTAAGCTCGTGTCTCCCAACCTTAAAGAGCCCTCGATGGCTCCTTCTTCAACAAAAAGCGAGTCAATATAAGGTAAGCTACCCCCAAGATCGCTATACCTATAGCGAAGATCTCTCTCGGAAAACCTGGATAAACCGAAGCCAAAACCATAAAAGCTACAACCAAAAAGGCGATCAATTTCTCGTAAGGTTTAAGCTTCCTATTAAAATAACCGGAAACTCCAACCGAAAGGGCTATCGATATGGTACTCATCAAGACTATTATCGTAAGGATCTCGCCTATAGAACCTCTCAGCAAGAGGGCATCATTATAGATGAAGATGTAACCTACAAGATACCCCGTGAGGGCAAGCCTCCAGCTAACGAAACCAACCTTCATCGGATCCGTGCCGGCGATCGAAGCTGCACAGTAGGAAGCCACACATACGGGAGGCGTAACCTCAGAAAGCTTGGCAAAATAAAGGGCGAACATATGAGATTTAAGGAGATCGACATCCATCTTAAGAAGGGCTGGAGCTGCTATCGTAACGGCTATAACGTAGGCTGGCGTTGTAGGCAATCCCATCCCCAGGATAAGACAAACTATCATAACCAAAATCAAAGCTAAAAGGAGATTCCCCTTAGACAAAGTAGCTATAATGGAAGCGAAGCCAAGTCCAAGCCCCGTATGCGTTAAGACGCTAACGACAATACCCGCCCCAGCGCAGGCCAAAGCAACTATTACCATGTTACTTGCACCGTGTTGAAGGGCTTGAAAGAGCCTCGTAGGCGTCATCATCGTCTCCCTCTTGAAGAAACTTATAGCTATCGAGATCCATATGGAGTAGTAGGCGGCCATGAAGGGAGAATAACCCTTAACGAGAAAGTAAACCAATCCCATGGCTGGTGCAACAAGGTAAAGGTCACGAATTAGTTCCCTCCGCGTTGGAAGCTCATCCTCCCTCATGCCCTTAAGCCCATCTCGCAAGGCAACATAGTGCACGGTGAAGCCTAAAGCAACGTAATAAAACACAGCCCCTAAAAGGGCCGCAGCGCATATCTCTATATAAGGTATGTTCGTCAGCTCAGACATGACGAAGGCCGCAGCTCCCATAACTGGAGGCATGAATATGCCACCAGTTGAGGCAACCGCCTCAACAGCACCAGCGAACTCCGGTTTATAGCCCAACTTTTTCATCATGGGTATCGTAAAGCTTCCTGTAGCGTAAACGTTGCTCGCAGCCACGCCGCTTATGGTGCCAAAAAGCCCGCTAGCCAAAACCGCTATCTTAGCCGGTCCACCTGGTCCTCTACCAGCTATTCGAGCGGCAATCTTAGTTAGATAGTCCCCAACCTTCGTAAATTCCAAAAAAGCCCCCAGAATAACGAAGAGAGCCACAACGGTAGCAGATATCCCCGTTATGGCGCCGTAAATACCGCTATCGGTTATAAGGTAAAACATCTCAACGAACTTGCCCAAGGATATGGGCTTGCTGTAAAAAACGCCCGAGAGAAACGGAGCCACATATAGATAGCCCATCAGGAAAAGAAGAAGAGCTGCCATGGCCGGGACAACGGCGCGCCTTATAGCTTCAAGAAGCAAGGCTATATTAATCAGACCTAAGATGATCTGCGTCGGAGTAAGAGGGTCAACGAACTCAAACCTAACGTTCAGCACATCGTTGAACATCATCAGGTAAAGGGGGGGAAATAGCGAGAGAAGAGCCAAGATGGAATCAAGCAGGGTGAATCTATCGGTAGGTGATCTCTTAGTCGCAGGATAGAGCAAAAAGGCTAACGGTAGGAGCAAAAGCAGATGGGCTCCTCTCTGAAGCCTCGGCTGAAGAACGCCAACGGTAGCAGTATAGAGATGAAAGAGGGCGGTGGCCGTAAGCCACGCGCCCACCAAATACCTCTGCCAACCCGATAGGTTTCTCACCAAAGGCTCAACCCCTTACTTCATGTACCCCTTTTCCCTGTAATACCTCTCCGCTCCGGGGTGAAGCGGAACCGCTATATTTTTCCAGCCAATCTTAGGATCAAAAGTTTTATTAGCGGGGTGAGCCTTATAAACCTCCTCTATATTCTCACATAGTATCTTGGTGATGGCATAAACCACATCATCGGCAAGGTCTGCTCTAACCAAAAGCTCTCCGGCGGTTGCCACAGCTGGCACATCCTTATCCTGACCCTTGTAAGTTCCAGCGGGGATGACGCAGAGCCCACTTTCGCGAGGAACGGTCCCAAGTTCCTTGCTTATCGCATCTATACACTCGTTAGAAACGGCCAGAAGAACGGAGCTTCTTGAAACGAACATCTCGGTAACAGCTGCAGCAGGAAGGGAGAGGTGAGTCACAACGAAGTCCACGTGACGATCCTTATACAAGCTCACCATGTCAGCGTAAACCGCGTGGAAGTACTCTCCTCCAGCCTTCTTAATATCCTCGAGGCTTACACCGTAGAAGGCCAAGATCCTCTCAAGCAGAGGTAGGTCAGAAGTGCCTTTCATCGGTATGGCTACCCTTATGGGCTTTCCCGCCTTAATCATGTCAACCAGCTCTTTAACCGTAGTTATACCGCTTTGGGCATCAGCGACGAAGTGAATGTGATAATAGCCGAAGTATCCCCCTAAAGCTCTAACCTTAGAACAAGGCTCCTGGTATAGGGGCTTAAGACCCTGATAGGCCATCCTATCGACGAAGGTTATGCCCCAACCGAGGTCAGCTTCTCCTGAGGACACGCGCATCGGATTAACTACTCCTCCACCGGGAACGACCTTAATCGTTATATTAGGCTCCTTCTGATTGATCAAGGAAGCCAGAGCTCCCGCTTGGGTGTACCATCCTCCACCCACACCCCCAGCGACCCAAGTTAGTGTGACAGGCTTAAGCTCACTAGCTCCATAGACAACCCCACCCAAACAGAGCGATAAAACCAAAACCAATACCCAAAACCACTTCGATTTATGCATACATCAACACCTCCCCATCGAAGTATTACTTTTAATCTTATAACAAACTAGCATATTTTGCAACTGTCTATATTCCTTTGACAAAACCCCTTATAGCGACACCCTCGATGAAGTCCTAATCCTCATCGGTGGCTCCGAAACCGGGGGTATAAAGATATTAGGAACAATATGAAAACTTCGTTTGAAGCATGCAAGCCCATGGGAAGCGTTTCCGAAAAGAAAGCAGAACATAAGCTATCCTTCCCTCATGGTTAGGCGTGAGAAAATAGGAGAGGACCTTAAGGCCCTCCCCTATCCCTTCTCCCGTCTTAATCTTAAGCCGATTCAAGCTCTCTTGAGTCACGTGGAAGGTTAACGGCCTCCTTGGGAAGCGAATTAAGAAGCTCAAGCAAGACATCCCTTACTATGCTCTCCCTTAAGTTAAGCCCCTTAATTAAAAAGCTTAAGATTCTTCTTCCTACCTCTATCAAAAACTCCTTCATCAGGATATCCTTTATCACTCTTTCCAAGATTCTTACCCCCCAGCATTACCGTACTTAAAACTTCCCTCTATCACCCTGCTTAGATCGTATATGGCCACCTTAAGCTCTTTGATCTCCCTCTCCAACCTGGTTAATAGATAGAAACTTAGAACTATCGGAAATCCTAGGTTCGAAACCACCTGATAAATATCCATCTCCATCACCCCCTAGCTCCACATGGATGAAGTTCCTCGAGGGGTAAGGGATAACCCTTAACCCAACAAGCTTAGATAAGGTTAAGAACCTTCCTTGCTCCCTTTCCGGAATAGCTAAATCAGCAGCTTGTCCTCTCATATGAAGGGAGTTTGGAACCCCTCCTATTTCCTTGTTATAACTCTCACAACGGTATCCGCTCGTTATAATGAGCGGCTTACCCCAGAGTATCCTAAGAGCCTCAAGCTTCTCAAGCAATCTCTCATCGATCATAACCCTCTTACAACAGGGGCACTCAAATTCGTTCAATGAAAAGTAAAAGGAAACCCTAAGCTTATTCACGCTTCATCTCCCCCTTCGAAATTTAGGGGGGGTTGCCCCCCCTAACCCTTAGATTTCCGTCACCGTTCTTTCCTCAATCTGAGCCTCAAGAGCGGAGACCAAGGATGGGTAAAAAACATCCTTAGCGACGATGAGATCCATAACATCAGATATGGTCTCGCTGGTTAAGTCATCACGAGCGTTTCTAACGGTAATCCTAACCCTTCTTCCATCCACGTTACTGAAGTACATGTGAAGGAGCTTCATGTCCTCTCACCTCCTTTATACTATATTCATCTGCTTAGTTAGAAACTTTTCGATGGGAGTCGACTGAGAAAGGCTTAAAAGGGCGTTTAAAACGGCGTCAATATCCGAAGCGCTCACGTTAGGTTTGACGTTTCTCCAAGCGTAAACCCTCCTACGATTACCCTCCGTTACCCTCACGGCCGCGCGACACAAACCTTCAACGAACTGAGCCATTCACATCACCCCCTTCCACCTATATAGATGGAAGGAAGGAGGGTTATTTTGCTATAGTAAAAATTTTTTATTTAAAAAAATCTCCCAAGCCTAAAGGCTTGGGGGATTTTCAGGCCGAGAGTCTCTTTACTCCAAAGGCTTAACCTCTATCCCCTCTTTATCTAAAGCTTCCCTTATTCTTTTAACGAGCTCAAGCGCCGTTGGCGTATCTCCATGAACGCAGATGGTATCAAAGGAAAGTCCCCTTATAACCGTGCCATCGATGGCAACTACCTCCCTATCCTTAACCATACGGATGGTCCTCCTAACTACCTCATCGGGATCCCTTATAACCGCACCCGGATGAGATCGAGAGACCAAGGTTCCATCGGGGTTATAGGCCCTATCGGCGAATACCTCTTCCGCAACGCGCATGCCCATCCTTCTCCAAACATCGACCATCTTGCTTCCCGCAAGCCCGACCAGTATCAAGGAAGGGTCAAACCTCTTGACGGCGTTAGCGATCGCCCTTGAAAGGCTCTCATCCCCCCGAGAGGCAGCGTTGTAAGCATCAGTATATAAGGCACCGTGAGGTTTAACGTGCCTAAGGCTACCCCCATGACTACGCACGAAGGCATAAAGAGCCCCTATTTGATAAAGGACGAAGGCCTCTACCTCCTCCGGAGACATAACCATGCTCCTTCTACCGAATCCCTGAAGATCAGGATAGCCAGGATGAGCTCCGATTCCAACCCCCCTCGATATGGCCTCCTTTACCGTACGCTCCATAACAAGTGGATCGCCAGCATGAAGGCCACAAGCTATGTTCGCTGAGGAAACGTATTTCAAAACCTCCTCATCATACCCCAGCTTATACCTACCGAAGCTCTCCCCCATATCGCTGTTAAGATCTATCCTCACTTTCAATCCCCCCTTCCTCTTCGAGCATCTTAAGGAACTCATTAACTAAAAGAGGATCAAACTGAGAGCCCGCCCCCCTTTTCAACTCAAGGATGGCATCGTCAAGCTTTAACGCCCTCCTATAGGGTCTCTCTGAGGTCATGGCGTCGAAGGCATCCGCTATGGACATTATCCTATCCTCCAAGGGGATCTCATAACCCTTTAGACCATCGGGATAACCCTTCCCATCCCACCTCTCGTGATGCCAGCGAACAAAAAGAGATACCTCCTTAAGGAAGGGAACATCTTTAATTAACTCCTCACCTAAAACAGGATGCCTTTTAACGACCTCGTACTCATCCTCAGTGAGCTTACCTGGCTTGTCAAGGATGCGCCCAGGAATCCCTATCTTACCTATATCGTGAAGTATAGATGCGTATCTTAACTTCTTTCTCTCGGCCTCAGAAAGCCCGATCCTTAGGGCAAGACGATCAGCAAGGATCATTACCCTCTCGCAGTGCCCTCTTGTATAGGGGTCCTTATACTCTATGGTCTTGGCGAGGGCCAAGGTTGTCGCAAAGAAGTTGTCCTCAAGCTCCTTAACATAACTTAAGTTCTCAAGAACCACGCCCATAGAAGCCCCAACCGCCTCAACGAGCCATCTATCATCCTCTGAGAAAACCCCTGGAAGCTCGCTTTCGAGGTTGAGAACTCCAAAGACCTCCCCCCTTACCCTTATGGGAACCGCAAGCTCAGATTTAATACCCTCTAACCCCGGAAGGTAGCGCGGATCCTTAGAGACATCGGGAACCAAAAGGCTCTCCCCTGTGCGAGCTACCCAACCTGTTACCCCCTGCCCAAGCTTTATCCTCTCAAACCTTCCAACTTCTGGATAGGCTCGCTTAAAGACAAGCTCATCCCCATCGAGGACCTGAATGGTGATTCGAGAGTAAGATTTAACTCTCCTCAAGAAGCTCATAACGGTATCATAAACCTCATCCTCACTATTTGCCCTAGTAATACTAAGCGATAGCTCGTAAAGCAGACCCATCCTCTCGGTTTTCTTCTCAAGGGACTCCATAGCGTCGATGCTCTTTAAGGCAGATGATATTATGTTAGATAGCGTTAATAAAAGCTCCTCATCGCGCTTATCAAAAGCGCCAGGCAAGCTATCGGAGACAATTAGGACGCCTACCACCTTCCCATCAAGCTTAACCGGAACGGCAACCACAGATCTCGTTGACTTATATATCTTCCTAAACCTCGGCTCAAGGTTGAGGTCCCGAACCAATAGGGGAGAGCCAGTGAGCACCACATGCCCTACAGTAGTTGAGTCATCTATCTTGACTTGGTCGACAACACCGGCACCTAATGGGCTTTCAGCCCTAAGCATTAGCAAGCCAGCTTCCCAATCAGGTTCACGGTAAACGACCCTTTTATAACCCACATATTCAACTAAGGATTCGCAAACGTAATTATAAAGCTCACCCTCATCACGAATCGATATTAAGCCGCGTGAAACTTCAAGAAGGGCCATGAGCCTTTGACTCTGCTTAATCAGGTCCTTGATGAGGTGATCTCTCGCTATAGCGAGCCCCACAACTTTGGCCACCGAATCAAAGAACTCCTCATCCTCCTTCGTGAAGTCGTTAAGGCGCGGGCTTTCAACGTTTAAGATACCCAAGATCTCCCCACCCACGCGCATGGGAACAGCAAGTTCAGACCTGGTATCCTCAAAAACCTTAACGTAGTAAGAGACGCTTGAAACGTCAGGAACGTTAATGATCTTTGAAAGGCGCAAGGCTGTAGATATCACCCCACCGACCCTCATCAGCTCATGAAGATCCTCATCAGAAAACAAATCCTTTACCCCACCTGCAAGAAACTTCCACTTCTGGGAATATTTATCATAAACTGCAACGGTAACGTCAACGTAGGACCTATCCTCCTTGATCTTGGCGCAGATATCGCCTAATATGTCTTCTATCGGCTCAAGGGCGCTCAACCTCAAGGAAAGCTCATAAAGTATCTTGAACCTCTTAGCTTCATCTTGAACGCTCTTAAGCAGCTTCTCCTTCCTTAGAGCTATACCCAGCTCTCTTCCCAAGATGCTCAAGATTTCATAGTCATCGAAGGTGAGCTCACACTCACTCTCCACGTTTATCACTCCGTAGACTTCGCCATCTCCGATTATTGGAACAGCTATTTCACCTTTAACACCATCATAAACCTGAACGTACCTATGATCCTTTCTGACATCAGGGACAAAAGCCCCCTTACCGTGCCTTGCAACCCAGCCAACTATACCCTTTTCTATATCCCAACCGCCATTTCCGTAGGAGATCTCGCTTATCTTGCCTAAAGCAGCTACCCTCTTTAGCTTGCCATTCTCTTTAAGAAGAACCTCAAGATTGTCATACCCGAGCTCCTCCACGATGGCCTTAGAAATCGGTTCCATATTCCCAATGAGGTCCCTACTGGATACCAAAAGCTCGGAAACCTTAACCAGAGCCTTAAGCTTTTTGGTCTTCTCAACGGCACTCGCGAAGTAATCCTTATTGGCCAAGGCTATCCCGATCAGGGAGGCTAACATCGAGATAACCTCAACGTCTAACTTAGAAAGGGCATTTAAACCCGTTTGAAGAACTATGATACCATATATCTTATCTAAGAACTTTATGGGAACCATAAACTTCGAACTTTCTCCCTCGGCTACGACGCAAGGTCCCTCCAGGCAGGCGGACTCCACTCCACGCCCGACCTCAATCCTCTCATCCCCATCGCCGATCTTCTTGATGAAGAGCTTAGAGTCAGGAGAGATCTCATATATTCCCAGGACACTGGATTCTCCGTAGAATCTGCTTAAAATCTCATAGATTCTCTTTATGGGGTCCTCCTCCTTCGAGACGAGAAGGAGCTCCTCCCCAGCCCTTAGAACCATCTTCAGGATCTCATTACTCCTTGAAAGAAGAAGGTTAAGGTTCTCCAAGGAGGAAGCATAGGCCCTAAGCTGAGCGTAGGTAGCCTCAAGCTCCTCTTTGCTTAAGGAAAGCTCCTTGTTTAAGCTCAGGAGCTCAGAGTAGGTAGCCTCAAGCTCCTCCTTCTGGGCAGAAAGGTGGGAGCTAACAGCGTTGAACCTATCTACCACCTCATCCAAAAATCTCTCCCCAAACTTATTCATTTTGAAGTCGTAGTTACCTCTCATCAGGCTATCAAACCCCTTAGACAGGCTATCGAGAAAGGAGAAAAACCCTCTTCTCAAATAGAGATCCAACACCAGAAATAGAAGGAAGGCAAAAACTCCTATGAAGGGAAAAACTCTTGCAAGGTAGCGCCTCCAGTAAAGGGAGGGCGCGAAATCATAAAGATAAGCGGTTAAGACTAAGACACTTTCCTGCCCTAAAGGGCTTGGCTTAAGCCGAAAGAAGGCCCTGACCTTCTTCTCTTCACCCCAGTCATAAGCGAAGGAACCAGAGGGAGCCTCAAAGACCTTTCTCATATGAGGGCTTGATGGTGAGTCATCCTCTCCAAGCACAGACTTTGATGAAATTATAAGCTTACCATCGGGAGAGAAAACCTGCAAATAACCACGCTTACCGAAGGAGTAGTGGCTCAGGGCTTCAAGAATGACATCTCTAACAGCTGACGACCCATCGAGCTCACCGCCGAACCTGCCCTCATAGAAGCTAATCACACGAAGAACAGCGTTTGAGAAAATAGATAGCCTTTCAAGAGCATTCAAGCTATCGATCTTTAAAGAAGCTATAGTCTTATCCATGCTCTCCCTATAGGAAATGTAGGTTATTATAGCTGTTAAGGATATAAAAAGCAAGCAAGAATACAATACTATCTTATTCCTTAAGCTCATTTCTCCTCAATCTCCACCAGAAGCTCTTTCTCCCCAACTCTTATCCTAAACCTGGAGGAGGTTTTCTTCCCTATGAGCAAGGGAAGGCTTGCAAGCACCCTCTCCCTATCCCTTAGCTCCCTCACCGCTTCCTTCAGTGAGACCTTCTTAAAGTTAAGACGATCGTTCATCTTAAGCTGAGCTATTAATGGGACATCCACTGATATTACCGTGGCTATCTTAGGATAGCCCCCTACAGCTTGCCTATCCTTAAGGAGAACTATAGGTTTGCCATCCTTTGGAACCTGAACGCTACCCAAAGCGATCCCATCTGAGATTATCTCGGCTCCACGATCGCTATGCTTCAACGGCTCTCCCTCAAGCCTATAACCCATCCTGTCCGCGTTCTCAGTGACCACCCAATCTTGGGATAGGAAGAGCTCAATCGATGATGGGGTGAAGTGATCATCCTCAGGCCCCATAACCACCCTTAAGGTCGGGTGATTCGAGTAGAGGGGTAAAAGGTCTGAGGGAATCCTTCTTCCAACGACCGACCTATCGAGGGGCAAGCCTACGAAGAACCTATCCCCTTCTTTCAATGCCCTACCCTCCAAGCCACCTATCTTGGCTCTAACGTCGGTTGACTTGCTCCCCATGACCTTATCGACGAATATTCCCCCTTGGAAGGATATGTAGGCTCGAGCACCCCACCTTATACCGGAAAAGGAGAGGGTGCTTCCCTTTTTCACATAAAGGCTTTCCCACATAGGAACGGAAAAACCATCTATACACGGGCCAAGATCTCCCCCGGTTATAGCTATTATAACATCATCGTGAAAAACCAAGGTTGGTCCAACCAAAGTTATCTCAAGGCAAGCCTCACCTTGAGGGTTACCGACCAAGATATTAGCCACCCTCAAAGCAAAGTCATCCATAGCTCCAGAGGTGTTTATCCCTTGCGCTTGATAACCAAACCTTCCAAGGTCTTGTATCGTCGTTAACATCCCTGGCGAGATAATTTCAACCACCGGCATAGCCCATCACTCCTCAACTGGGGACGCAAAATCAAGCTCACCCTTCCAGTTTGCCAGAAACTCCTCCTCCGAGCAAGGGATAAATCTCATGTAATCTCCAGCCTTAACCAGTATGGGTGGATCCCTATCGGGATCATATATCTTAAGATAGGTCCTGCCTATAAGCCTCCACCCACCAGGGGAAGAAACCGCATATACGCCCGTTTGCTTACCACCTATCCCCACGGAACCGGCAGGGACTTTCTTCCTGGGGGTGGAAAGGCGAGGGGTATGGAGCCTCTCATCCAACCCCCCTAAGAAGGTGAAACCGGGCGTGAAGCCAAGCATATATACTAGGTAGTTCCTATTAGCGTGAAGCTCTATGACCTCCTCCGGCCTTAAGCCGTGATACTTTGCCACAAACTCAAGGTCAGGACCATACCTCCCACCATAAACCGTTGGTACCTCTATAACCTTGGGCTCCGGAAGCTTCACATCACCAATCTCGCTCACCAGCGTCTTAAGAGCTCTCTCTAAATCCTCAGGATCTATCTTAAGAGGATTATAACATATCATCAGAGATCTATAGGTTGGAACAAGCTCCTCCACCCCAGGTATCCTCTCCCTCTCGACAAGTAAAGTTAAGGCTCTAACCTTCCTTGAAAGCTCCTCTGAAATCTCATCTCCAAAGCGAACGAGAAAAGCTCTATCACCCATCGGAAGGTATTTAGGATAATCCATCATTAACACCTCACTTGATCATAAGGCTGGGGAGATATAAAACCAGTCCGGGAAAGACGGTTATTATCGCAGTGGCCAAGAAAAGCATTACGAAGAAGGGTAATGCATCCTTAGCTATAGTGGTAAGTTCCTCACCTATAAGCCCCTTTATAACGAAAAGGTTAAAGCCAACGGGCGGCGTTATCTGAGCCACCTGAATCATTATCACGAGGTATATCCCAAACCAAAGAGGATCAAATCCTGCCATCTTTATTAAGGGCAAAACTATGGGAAGAGTCATGACTATCATGGAAAAACCATCCACCAAGCAGCCCAAAACCAGATACATCAAAGATAGGATAACTATCAGCGTATAGCGAGAGAGACCCAACCCTCCTACGAATTGAGCCACTCCTTGCGTTATGCCAAGATAACCCATAGCGACGGAGAAGAAGGAAGCGCCGCAAACTATCCACATTATCATACAGCTCGTCTTTACGGAGCTAATCATCGCCTCCTTAAAGGTCTTGAAATCAAAGCTCCTCATCCCCCAGGCAAATAGGAGAGAACCCAAAACCCCCACAGCCGCGGCCTCGGTAGGCGTCGCCCATCCAGTGTATATGCTTCCAAGAACTATGATAACCAAGATTACAGCTGGAGCTACCTTAGGTATGGCCCTTATTCTATCACCCCAGGTGTAGCTGCTTTTTGCCTTCGGTGCCACATTGGGATCTAAGAGGGACCTGGTTACTATATAGCCGCTGAACATCAAGGCTATCATTATCCCAGGTATAACTCCAGCTATAAAAAGTTTACCTATGCTCACATCAGCCAATATACCGTAAACCAGCATCATCATGCTTGGGGGGATCATGAAGCCTAAGGTCCCAGACCCGGCCAAGGAACCAATAGCAAGCCCTCTATCATATCCCCTCTTCAAGAGCTCCGGCAGGGTTATCTTACCAACGGTAGCGGTAGTCGCAGCTGACGAACCGCTTACGGCAGCGAATATAGCGCTCGCGAAAACGTTAACATGAATAAGCCTTCCTGGAATGCTATCAAGCCAAGGAGCTAGCCCGTTAAAAAGGTTCTCCGAAATCTTGCTCCTGAAGAGGATCTCCCCCATCCAGACGAAGAGAGGAAGAGCGAACATCGTTGAACTACTTGTGCTGTTCCAAGCTATCGTGGAAAGTATATTCCCCCAAGGGATGTTCAAGAAAAAGTGAAACCCAGCTATGCCAACGATAAAGAGAGCGGTCCCAACCCAGATGCTTCCCACAAGTAAAACTCCAAGAAGCCCTACAACGAACAAAAAGCTCGCAAGCAAGCTATCCATAAGGTTCCCTCCCTACCCCTCTGATCTCCTTAAAGCCAAACTCCTTTTAGCGATTTCCGAGAGAAACTGAAGGGTCATCAAGAAAGAGCCGATAGGAAGAAGAGCCTGAGGTATAGCAAGAGGGGTCTCCGAAATGCTCATGGCCTTCGTCCCTGTTATGACCGAGTCCCAAAAGAGAGAGAAGGTAAGGTAGGTTAAAACTATCGAGAAGGCAAATCCGATGACGAAGCAGATTATTTCAAGCAAGAGCTTCTTTCGCTCTGACAGAACCTCAAAGATAAAGGTCATTCTTATGTGAGCACCATCCCTAAGGGTGAATGCCAGAGCGAGATATGTCACACCAGCCATAAGATAACCTGTGTACTCCTCAGTTATATAAAGCGTCTTAACGAAAAGCCCTCTGACCAAGATCTCTATAATAACCAGAACAAAACCCACTATCATCATTATTCCAGAGGTGTAACCTCCAAGCCAAGACAAGGTATCGACAAACTTAATAAACTTCTTCATAGCTTTCCCCTCACCCCTATAAGGTCTTTAATCTTAGGGGGGCCTCAACTTCGAGAGCCCCCCTAAAAACAGAAAGCTCTTAATCCTTCCTTCCTACCTTCTCCAAAAATTTGGTGTAAATCTCCTTAGCCTCCGGAGGAGCCTCTTTCTCTATCCACTCCTTCCTTATATCCCGCGTTATCTTAGCGAGCTCGTCGAGGAACTCATTAGATATGGGAAGGGACTCTATACCGTTATCGTTACACTTCTTCTCCATTTCCATATCAAGCTTCTCAACCCATTCCCACATGTAGTTCTCCATCTCCTTGCCTGTCTCAACTAAGACCTTCTGGACCTCTGGACTTAAAGCGTTGAAGGCCTTAAGGTTAACGTTAACCATGTCTACAGCCTGAGTTATATCGATCCTCGCGAAATACTTTAAGACCTCCCAGAACTTAGCATCAACCGCCGTAGGAGTAGAGGTTATGACTGAGTCTATCAAGCCAGTTGCCAAAGCTGAGTAAACCTCGCTGAAGGGCAAGGGATAGGGGGTTCCACCTGTCGCCTTAACCACCAAAGCCCCATTCTTGTCGTAGGTTCTCGTCTTTAACCCTTTCATATCCGCAACGCCCTTTATAGGCTTCTTAGTCCAGAGACCCGCAGCAGGCCATGGAGCCGTGTAGATTATCTTCTGGTTCCACTTGGTTTCAACGGCCTTCTCATAGTAAGGTTTCGCTATCTCATTAAGCAAGCGAGCCTCTTTAAAACCGCGCACGAGGAAGGGTAAAGTGGTTATGTTAAATATAGGCTCATCACCAGCAACCCCACTGCAAAGCATATCAGATATCTGAACCAAGCCGTCACGAACAACCCTTAAAAGCTCAGGCCCCTTGAACCCCAAAGCACCACCAACGTTAACCTTGATCTCAAGCTCCCCTTTGGTTCTCTCGAGAACCTTAGCAGCGAATTCATTTAGACCGATACTATGATGATTGTTAGGAGGCCAGACGGAGTTACCTATCCACTGGGTTTTGGCGATAGCCCCCGCTCCCAAGACCAAAACCAAGCTAAGCACTACCGCAGCGAAAAACAGCTTCTTCAACCTTTACACCCCCCATTCAGGTTAAAGTTTTAAAATACACCATAAATTATAATCCAAACTGATGGGTTCGGTCAAACTTGTATTATAATATACTTAGGAGCAAGCCAGGGAAGGGAGGGGGTGATAATTCATGAGAATAGGGTCTGAGCCCCTGTTTCCAAGGAAGGAGAGCCTCCTAGAGGAAATCCAAAGGAGACTGACCGAAAGCCTTGAGCGCCTGAGCAGCATGAGGAAAATAAATAGGGCGGCAGACGATGCGGCTGGACTATCCATATCGGAGGGGCTAAGAGCTCAGATAGCAGAAACTTTAAATCAGATGAGGAACATCCAAGACAGGATATCAAGCTTGCAAGTATCGGACCAAGCCCTTAGCTCTCAGAGCGAGATAGTCGATAGGATGAGGGAACTCGCCGTCCAGTCCACTAATCCCACGCTCTCCAATGAAGAGAGAACAGCAATTCAAAAGGAGTTTAACCAACTTAAGGAGGAGATAGATAGAATAGCAGAGCACACCCTCTTCAATGAACAGCCTGTGATAAGGGATATGAACGCGGAAGGGCTTGGCCTATCAAATGTTCAGCTTGGCAACGAGGAAGCGCTTAAAGCGTTGGATAGGGCTAAGGAGATGATAACCTCAAGGAGAACGACCATTGGCTCGGAAGTGAGAGGGCTTGCCTCAGAGATAGGTAGACTAAGCGTAGCAGCTATAAATCTCTCGGCCGCCGAATCGCTTATAAGGGATACAGATATAGCTGAGGAGCTATCTAAACTAACCGTAAATCAGATACTTGAACAAGTTAACCTTCTTAACTTAAATCAAGCGAAGAACAATGCTTCTTCTACCTTGCTAAACCTGCTTAAGGGAATTTAAGGGGTGGGGTTTTAGCTCCACCCCTTAAAAGCTCCTCCCAAGAAGACCTTTCCCCTAAATTGAGCAAGCGAAGGGTTCTAAAGGACATGGTTGAGAGCTTTTGTAAGATCCTCAAGGGATCACCGCTTGCGCTTTTAACTACGCCCCAGTGTATAGGTATGAAGACCCTCGCCTTAAGAAGCTCGCTTGCGCGCAAGGCAGTTTCTGCGCCCAGGTGATGCAATCTCAGTAAAAACCTATCTGATCCAATGGGAAGAAAAGCCACATCTATCTTAAACCTTTCACCTATCTCTTTAAAAAGCTTCGCGCTAAACCCGGTATCCCCTGCGAAGTAAACTCCCAAATCCCCATGCTCGAAGATATAGCCCAGCGTTGGAAAGAGAAAGGGAAAATTACACAGTAAACCCAGGTGCAACGAGGGAAGAGCAGTTATTCTCACATCCTTAAAATTAACGCTCTCCCACCTTCTTATCTCGACCAAGCTTCCAGTTAAACCCTTAGGAAACAAGGGACGATATCCTTGAGGAGCGAGAATGACCGAAGGCTTAAGCCTGACTAAAGCCTCAAAATCCAGATGATCCCTATGCCCATGAGATATGGCCACAAGGTCCAATGAGAAGGAGCTTTCGAGTCCAGGATAACCCTTCAGAACCTCCGCTATAGGGTCCGTCAAAATGGTTAAATCGCCCAGCCTCATTAGCAGGGTAGCGTGCCCTAAGAACTTAACCCAACCATCCAAGGAGCGCTCATCCTCCTAAAATCGGAATAGGAGAGATACTTAACCTCTCCCCTCATCGGAAGCTCACTTACCCCGCAGGTCGGCCCAAAACAGGTTAAACAGGATCCATCGTTGGAACAGGGAAGTGGCAAAAAGCTTTTACCAGACCTGTAGGAAATCGGCATAATCTTTCCCTCACAGTTCTTCGATGTAGCGTATTCTTCGTTCAAGTTTCTCCCATCCTGCGTAAACTCCATACATAAAGATAAGGTGAGCTTAAGCGATTCAGTCATGTCCCTCAGGATGGAAAAAAGCCTTCTCCTATAAGCTATATCAGCGTGAAGGGAGTTAGATATCCTCTCCCTGTAAAGGATCTCATACCTGCTTGGGAGAGAGCTATCCCACTTAGCGAGTGAGGATAGCACGAAGCCCTTGATCCTCAAAGGGATATCAAGACACGAAGCTACCACATGCTTAACCCCCCTCTCGCGAGCCTCCCTCAAGAGCTCAAAGATGCTCTTTTCCTCATCGTTGATAAAGGGAAGTATAGGATCAACCCTTAAGACCGTATGAACTCCCTTATTAGATGCCATCTCAAGGGATTCCAGAAGCTCTCCAGATGTTGAACCACCTGGGGAGAGAAAGCGCCTCAGCCTTTCCTTCAACGCAAGAAGGCTCACCTCTAAAACGCTATCCCTTTGGCTAGAAAGGAGCGATATAGCTTCATCGCTCGCCCTTCTTTTGGTGACAACCAAGATAGGAAGGTTTCTCTCCACGAAAACCTTTATGACCTTCTCCGAAAGGCCGTACTTCAAGTTAACAGATTGAAAGGGGTCACTGGTCGGAGAAAGGTAACCCGGAGGAGATAAAAGTAGCTTATCGAGCCTCCTTGATACTCCCTCAGGAAAGTTAACCCAGACGAAAACCAAACCCTTTAAAAAGGCCTCCCTATGACAACCGGGAAGAGCTCTAGAATAACAAAAGAAGCATCCTACACTACAACCGGCGTAAGGGTTTAAAAGAAATCTCTCAGCCGGACAGGCCCTATACTTCCACTTCCACCATCCGTGAATACCTTTATCCCTATATACCTCTAAAACTCTAATAATCTATCCCCTTCCTCATCTCTATACCCCTTCTGTAGGGGTGCTTGACCTCTATAACTTCGCTCACGAGGTCGGCTTTTTCAACTATCTTGGCGTGAGCGTACCTTCCGGTCAAAACTAGCTCAATGTTAGGGGGTTTCTCCTCTATGAGCCTGATAACATCCTCCAATGATATTAGCTTAAAGTCCACCGCCACGTTGATCTCATCCAGAATTACCATATCATACTCGCCGCTTAATATCACCTCGCGCGCAAAGGCGAGCCCCCTTTGAGCCTCCCTTATGTCCTCAGGGTCAGGGTTTCTCCTATCAACGAAGGTAGGTCTCCCGAACTGGACTACCTTAAGACCTAACTTTTCAGCGCTCCTAAGCTCACCATAGTTAACTTTGCCCTTCATAAACTGAATCATGATCACCCTATAACCGTGCCCCATAGCCCTCATGGCTAATCCCAAGGCCGCCGTGGTCTTACCTTTACCGTTTCCAGTGTAAACTTGGACCAACCCTAATGCCATATACTTCCCCCCCTTCTTTGGAGTATAATATATGCTATGATGAAGGAAGTCAAGAAAGCGGCGGTATTAATCCCCTTCACGCTTAAAGAGGGAAAGCTGAGCATAATACTAACAGTGAGAGAGAAAAATCTGAATCAGCACAGTGGACAGATCTGCTTCCCCGGGGGAAAGCAGGAGCCCGGAGAAACCCCCTTAAAGACCGCTCTTCGAGAGATAGAGGAGGAGATAGGCATAAAAGGTGAAGATATAGAGGTTATAGGTGAAATCGAGGAGGAAATGGTCTATAAGACAGGGTATCTGGTAAAGCCCTTTGTCGGGCTGATAAAGGGTAAACCAGATTTTAAGGTAAACGAGAAAGAGGTGAAAGAGGTAATAGTAATACCGCTTGAGGATCTGAAGAAGATCCCCGTAAAGATAGAAAGCTTCAAACTGGGTGATAAGGAGATCTCCTACCCGGTATATAACTGGCAGGGCTATAGAATATGGGGGGCAACAGCGAGGATAGTAAGCAAACTCTTAGAAAGGAAAGATGTCCTAGATGAGCTTAATAGGCGCGCACATGTCTATTTCGGGAGGGATATGGAAGGCCATAGAACGGGGAGATAGCCTCAAGTGCGAGGCTATCCAGATATTCACCAAAAATCAAATCCAATGGTTCGGGAAAAAGCTGAGCATGCTTGACATCGAGATGTTTTACAATGAGTGGAAGAAAAGCAGTATAAGCAAGATCATAGCTCATACATCCTACTTGATAAACTTGGCATCCCCAGAGGGCAAAACCTACGAAAGGTCTATATCGGCATTGATAGATGAGATAAGAAGGTGCGAAGAGCTGGGAATATCCTGCTTAGTTCTCCACCCCGGCGCCCATAAGGGGAGGGGAGAGACCTGGGGAATAAGAAGGATAGCGGATGCGCTTAAGATCACTATAGAGGAAACCACAAAATGCGAGGTGCGAATACTGCTCGAAACCACCGCAGGCCAAGGTAGCACCATAGGACACAAGTTCGACCAACTAGCCCAGATAATGGAGATGGTTGGAAGGGATAATAGAATTGGGGTCTGCTTTGACACGTGTCACGTCTTCGCCTCAGGATACGATATATCCACAGAACATGGTTACAGAAATACGCTTAAATACTTCGACAGAATAATAGGACTAAGCTTCCTGCTTGCCTTTCACTTAAACGACTCTCTAAGCCCCTTAGGAAGCAAGTTAGACAGGCACGCTCACATAGGAAAGGGGCTCATAGGAGAAAGGACCTTCTCCCTACTCCTTAACGATGAGAGGTTCAAGGGTAGACCTATGATATTGGAAACGCCTAAGGGAGAAAACTGGGACGCCATAAATTTAGCCACCCTAAGGAAGCTAAGGGGTTATTAAAGGGGGTAAAGCTTGATGGCTAAAAGCTTTAAGGAGCTTAAAAGGTCAAAGGATAGGATGTTAGGCATGTTCGTTCAGTCAAGGAGCGAGGAGATGGTGGAGATCATAGGTTACGCTGGCTTTGACTTCGTGGTGATAGACATGGAGCACGGTCCCTTCGACATAGAGGGAGCGCTTAAGCTCTTAAGGGCTGCGGATGCCACGGGGATAACGTCGATAATAAGGGTTCCGGAGAACTCCAACATCGCGATACTTAAAGCCCTCGACATAGGAGCATCGGCGATCATCGTTCCCGGTATATCCTCGCGCGAGGATGCTGAAAGAGCGATTAAAGGAGCTAAGTACGGCCCGATAGGGGTAAGAGGGGCCTGTCCATGCGTCAGGGCCAACAGATATGGAGGAGGAGAGGAAAACTACTTCAAGAGAGCAAACGAAGAAACATCGGTGATACTATTAGTGGAGGGAAAGGAAGGAATGAAGGCCTTTGATGATATAATAGACCTCCCCTATGTAGATGGGATAATGCTTGGACCCATCGATCTCTCGGTATCCTTGGGGGTTCCAGGAGAGATAAATAATCCCATAGTTACGACGGCATTAAGAGAGATGGCTCAAAAGGCTAAAAGAAAGGGGATATGCGTAGGTACATTCAGCCCAGACTTAGATGACGCCAAAAGGTGGTTTAACCTTGGTCTTGATTACATAGCCTATAACGTAGATACCTTACTCTTTTACGAAACGTGCAGAAGGGCAAGAGAATACATAATGGGTTGATTATCGTATTTGCCTCTTGACTTGAAAGGAAAATAGTTATAAAATCTAAAGTAGGGTCGGGGCGTGGCGCAGCCTGGTTTAGCGCACCTGCATGGGGCGCAGGGGGTCGGAGGTTCAAATCCTCTCGTCCCGACCATTTGATTTTAGAAAAAAGGCCGGTTATACCGGTCTTTTTTATTTATAGGAAAGGGTCACTCGATGAGATACCTAACCTTAAAGGAGATGAAGAACCTCGCCCATCGATATAAGTTCAGGTTCAGCAAGGCTAAGGGGCAGAGCTTTCTGTATGACCCTCAGCTTCTTGACAAGATATGCAGAGTGGCAAACCTGAGTAAAGATAGCTTCGTCCTTGAGATAGGCTCAGGAATGGGAAATCTTTCCCTCCTTCTCTCCCAATACGCAGCTAAGGTCGTGGGGGTGGAGATCGACGAAAAGCTCTGTAAAATATTGGATGAGGTCATGGGTCCCCAACCTAACTTTTTCCTCATAGAGGATGATATACTTAAGGTTGACTTATCCTTTATAGAAAAGGAGAAAAGGAAGTATGAAATCAAGGTTGTAGCCAACCTGCCCTATAGAATGGCAACGGAGATAACCCTGTACCTATTGGAGAAAGGTCATAGATTAATAGATGAGATGTATCTTATGCTGCAAAAAGAGGTAGCGGAGAGATTAGCATCCCCTCCCAAGAGGAAGGCCAGATCCGCCATAAGCGTAATAGTTCAATATTACTCAGAGATAGAGATACTCTTTCATGTTCCCCCGAGGGTATTTTACCCCCAACCTAAAGTAACCTCATCGTTTGTAAAGATGACCCCCTATAAGGAGCCCAGGGAGAGGTGGAGCGTTGAAGATGAGCACCTGTTCTTCAAGCTAGTTAAGGAAGCCTTCAAGAGAAAGAGAAAGACCCTGCTTAATAACCTGAAAGGGTCCTTCGATGAAATGCTTTTAAAGGAAATCCTAAGGAGCATGGACCTTAGCGAAACCATTCGAGCCGAAGAGCTATCCCTGGAGGAATGGGCCGCACTATCTAACGCGCTTAAAGAAGCTATAAGCAACACCAATAGCACTTGACACATAGCCATCAGTAGGTTTATATTCTTTACTGAAAAGACTTAAATGTAAGACGTTTTAAGAGAATTTTCTTGTTTAACCGGAGGTGCCGAATATGATTCAGCATACCGAAAAGCTCAAGGTAGTGGTAACGGATTATGACTACCCAGACCTAAGCATAGAGACTTCCATACTCCAGGGTATAGGAGCCGAAGTTGTTGGAGCACAGTGCAAGACTGAGGATGAGCTCATAGAGGTAGCTTATGATGCTCATGCTATCTTAGTTGAGTACGCTAAGGTAGGAGAGCGAGTCATATCCGAGATGAGGAAGTGCATCATTATAGCCAGATATGGCGTTGGTGTAGATATAGTGGATGTCAAGGCGGCCACCCGCCATGGCATAATCGTCACAAACGTTCCAGCATACTGCATATCCGAGGTCGCCGACCACGCAATAGCTATGTTCCTAACGATGGCAAGAAGGATAAGAGAATACGATAAAGCGGTAAGAGAGGGGAAATGGCATTGGAGCGCCTGCGGTAAACCAATCCACAGGATAAGCGGCATGATAGCAGGGGTGATAGGCTACGGAAGGATAGGAAGCGCAATCGCTGCAAGACTTAAGCCCTTCGGCTTAAAGATACTGGTATACGACCCTTACGTTAACCATGAGAAGATAAAAGAAGATGGTTGCATAGCGGTATCCTTTGAGGAGCTCGTCAAGAACTCTGATGTGATATTCATTCAAGCACCGCTTACTGAAAAGACGAGGCACCTCTTTAACGCTGAAACCTTCTCCAAAATGAAGAAAACCGCCCTGATAATCAACACCGCTCGCGGACCGATAATAGACAACGAAGCTTTATACTACGCCCTATCCAACGGCTTGATCCTAGGCGCAGCATTAGACGACCTTGAAGAGGAGCCAGCCAAGCAAAAGAACTGGAAGCCCACAAACCCGCTTCTTAAGCTTGACAATCTCTTAGTCTCCCCTCACTCAGCTTACTACTCCGAGGAGTCGCTTGTAGAGGCTAGAACCACGGCAGCTCAAGAGGTGGCTCGAGCCTTAACGGGAGAGCTTCCAAATCACGTGGTCAACAGAGAAGTCCTATACTCTCCCAACCTGAGATGGAAACCAAGACCATAAGGAGGGAGTAAGATGAACGGTGAAGAAAGGAAGAGGGTCTCCTCGTTTCCAAAGGTTTTACCCCATGCTGAAGTAGACTGGGAGGTGGTTGAGGGTTTCCGCAAGCTTCTTCCCACATACAGCATAAGCTGTGTCGTAGCCGATGCGCAGGAGCGATCCGGGGTCATGCACTCTCAGATTAAGCTACTGGATCGATCTAAGAAGTTCGTTGGACCAGCCCTAACCGTGAAGCTCTTCCCAGGGGATTTGGTGGACCCTCTTTACGCCCTATCGGTAGCCCAGGCCGGAGATGTAATCGTTGTCGACGCTAGAGGGGAAACGGAAACCTCAGTTTGGGGAGGATTGATGGCCAACCTCTGCCTTCACAAGGGCATAGCAGGAGCGGTCGTAGATGGCTCGATCCGCGATACTGACGAGATAAGAGATCTGGGCTTCCCCATAGCCTCTCGAGGCATAGTTCCAAGGTCAACCCACTCCCCCTACTCCGGTCGCCTTGAAACCTTAGAGATAAATGTACCGATAACGTGCGGTGGAGTTATAGTTAAACCAGGAGACATCATCATAGCAGATGAGATAGGAATCACAGTAGTCGATAAGGAAAACGCCAAAGAAGTACTCCAAAAGGCTCAAGCTTTAGCGGAACAGGAGGAGCTAACCAGAAAGAGGATACGCGAGGGAAAGGGTATAAAGGAGCTCCTCGAAGAGTTCGGAAGGTTATAGCTGGAGGCGAAGTAAATTTGAAAGAAACGGTTTCAATAAGGGTTCCCTTCGGACGCGACTTCATAAGCGCAACTATACCATCGAAAAACCTCTTGGGAGTCTATGAAACCAAAGGCGTAAAGCCTTCTTTAGATCCAAAGGGAGAGATACTTAAAGCCTTAAGTAATCCTATAGGAACTCCCCCATTAAGCGAGCTCCTTCGTCCCCGAATGAAGGTAACCATAGTGGTAAGCGATATCACAAGACCCATACCCTACAAGATCATCCTCCCCCCTCTCTTGAACTACCTAAACGAGCATGGGGTCAGGGATGAAGATATAATCCTACTTATAGCAACCGGATTACACCGCGGGCTAACCCCAGAGGAGAAAAGAAACCTCTACGGTGAGGAGGTCGTTCAGAGGGTTGAGGTTATAAACCACGATTACCGCGATAGGTCTAAGCTAATCTGCCTTGGGAAAACGAAGCGGGGAACACCCATAGAGGTAAACAGACTAGCATTAGAAAGAGATCTCCTAATCCTCACAGGATATATAGAACCCCATCAGCAGTTCGGCTTCACAGGAGGGAGAAAGAGCTTACTCCCTGGCATAGCAAGCGAAGACGCGGTCATGCATAACCATAAAGCTGAGATGATGGACCACCCCCTCGCTGTAAACGGAGCTTTAGAAGGCAACCCCCAGCATGAAGATGCCATGGAGTTCGCAAGGGCGGTAAAGGTGGATTTCATCCTAAACGTGGTACTTAACCAGGATGAAATGCTCACATGGGCTGTCGCTGGAGACCTTGAAAAAGCCTACCTTAAGGGAGTTGAGCTCTCACGAAGCTTTCGAGAGGTTTTGATGCCAGAGGCCTGCGATGTAGCAATAACCGCAAGCGGATACCCCCTTGACCAGGTTCTCTACCAGGGTCCAAAGATAACCTCTGTCGTGGTAAGAACTTTACATAAGGTCATACGCGATGGAGGAACGATAATACTTCCCATGGAGCTTAAAGAGGGGATAGGCCACCACAGGGAGTTCTACGAGATGATGTGCATGGAAAATGGCAACCCAGAAGCGATAATCGAAAGATGCTACTTGTCTCCAGTTAAAGACCAATGGGGGGCTCAGATATGGGCAAGGACGCTTCAAAGGTTTCGGATGATAATAGTGACTAAGGAGCTTCCTCCTTCTTCGATAGAGCGCATGGGCATAGAGCACGCCTTCACCTTACAGGAAGCCATAGATAAAGCGATAGCTCGCCATGGCCCTGAATGCAAGATAGCGGTGTTCCCAAGGGCAACTACCATCCTTCCTAAGCTAAGTGAGGCAAGAGCTTAAACGAGGGGGGATTCGATTGAAGAAAAGCTATGCGATAGCTATAGACGGAGGAACCACAAACACACGCGTCCGCTTGATTAACCTAAGTGACCTCTCGATAGTGAGTGCGGCCCGAGAGGCCATAGGTGCCAAGGATACCACCAAGGTGGGGCGCGAACGTTTAGAAGAAGCGATATCCTATGCCATATCGAAGGTTCTCAAGGATAGCGACGTTTCCCAAAGCCAAGTTCTGTGCGTGGTTATCTCTGGAATGATAACCTCTGAAGCTGGATTGCTTGAGGTCCCTCACGTTAAAGCCCCTGCGGGGCTCAAGGAGATAAGCCAAGGAGTTTTAAAGAGGCTCTTTCCCAAAATCTGGCCAGAGCCCATCTTATTCATACCCGGAGTAAAAACCCTATCGGAGGACCCTCTACTTCAGGATATAATGCGAGGTGAGGAGTGCGAAACCTTAGGCATAATCAAGCTCATGGAAGTAAAAGGACCCACCTTACTGATCCTCCCCGGCTCCCATACGAAGTTCGTCTTCGTTGACGAAGAAAATCGCATCGAGGGTTCTCTTACGACAATAGCCGGTGAGCTTGCGAATGCTTTGGTAGATTCAACCCTTATAGGTAAATCCCTCAAGACAATTAACTTAAGCCAAATTGACGAAGAGTTCTTATTAAAGGGCTTTCAAACCGCACGTCAATGGGGCATCACGAGGAGCTTCTTCCTGATAAGACTGCTTGACTTGATGAGCGAAACAACACCAGATCAAAGAAAGAGCTTCATGTGGGGTGCGATCGTGGGAACGGATCTATTAGCCCTTGAAAGAGATCCACGCTTTTTAAGGCTCACGGAAAAAGAGGAAGGTAAGGTTAGGATCTTCATAGGGGGAGGGGATCCCCTTCGCACAATCTTTGGAAAGATACTAGAATCATGGAGCAAGTCTCACATGGCTTGCAGTAAGGTTTTAGTCGTTCCACCTGATGTAGCTGAGAAGGCATCCGCGGTAGGAGCGATATCGGTAGCTTTAAGCCTAGGCATCGATTAAAGGCTATATCAACCCCTCCTCATACCTCTTTAAGAGTATCCTCATGATGCTACTTAAATGCTCTTCAACCCGCTTCTCCGCTAAAGGTATATCCTTTTTCTCTATAGCTTCGTATATGCTTAGATGCTCCTTATAGGACTCCCTAAACCTTCCGGGATAGGATATGGAGAGAACTCTGACCCTATGAAGCTTCTCGCTTAAGGAATCCATAACCCTCTTAAGCTCCTCATTTCCAGAACCCTTAACTATTATGGCGTGAAACTCCGAGTTAAGCTGGCTCATCCTCTCAACGTCTTTTTCCTGCGAAGCTATATCCATCTCCTTAAGCTTTTCCCTTAAAAGCTCCAAGTTATCCTCATAACCCCTCTCTATGAAGAGCCTAACTGCAAGCTTCTCAAGGTACATGCGCAAGGAAAGGAGGTCTTCTATCTCCTTCCTTGTCCACTTCTTAACCAAAAACCCCTTGTGAGGTTCCGCGCTGAGGAACCCCTGCGCCGCGAGGTAATGCAGTGCTTCCCGAACAGGCGTTATGCTAACGCCGAGCTCCTTCGCCAAGCTATCAACAACTATCCTCTGCCCCGGAAGATACTTCCCGGCGATAATATACCCCTTTACCTTCTCCAGAACTTCGTCTCTTAAGGATCTCCGCTCTATAATCCCCATTTTTACCACCGCCCGATCATCTCTAGGGTTTATTTAACCTAAGCCAGAAACCCTCCTAAAGCTCTCTTTCACCTCTTTATATTTAAGGCCCTTCGGGCCAACATAAACGCTAATAGGCCTAAACAGTCTATTATCCTTACGATACTCTATAACATGAGCGGTCCAGCCTACCACTCTGGCCATAGCGAATAGGGCTGTGAAGAACTCTTTCGGTATACCAAAGTAATTGTAAAGGATTCCCGAATAAAAGTCCATGTTTGGATATATCTTTCTATCCTTGAACCTGCTTAAAACCACCTCTTCTAACTTCAAGGCTATATCAAGATATTTAACTTCATCTTTCAAGCTAAGCTCCATCAACCACTCCTTAAGCATTAAAGCTCTAGGATCATAGGTCTTATAAACCCTATGACCAAAGCCCATTATCCTCTCCTTTCTCGAAATCAAAAGATCAACGTAGCTTTCCACACACCCCACATCTCCTATCTCCTCAAGCATGGAAAAGACCTTCTCATTCGCACCACCGTGAAGAGAACCCTTAAGCGTCCCGATGGCAGAAGTAACAGCTGAAAAGATATCGCTTAACGTGGATGAGGTAACCATAGCCGAAAAAGTCGAAGCGTTTATCTCCTGCTCAGCGTGAAGTATTAATGCCTTGTCAAAAAGATGAGAGTTCTCCGGAACCCTCCCAAACATCATATAAAGAAAGTTATCCGAATGTCCTAAACCTCCTTCAGGTCCTACGAGAGGAAGGCCATTTTTAATCCTATACCAGTAAGCGACTATGGTGGGAAGCTTGGCAGTCAGAGAAATCGCGTTCTTGAAAGAAACGGAATTATCATTAGCGTAAACCCCTAATAGTGAAACAACACTCCTTAATATATCCATTGGGTGAGCGTTCTTCGGAAGAAGCTTCATAACCTCGACGATCTCACGAGGTAGCTCCCTTTCCTTGGAGAGCTCAAGAGAAATCCACTCCAATTCATCATCGCTCGGTAAGGAGCCGAACCAAAGCAGGTAACAAACCTCCTCAAAGGAAGATCCTTCAGCCAAATCCCTAATGTCAAAACCCCTATAGATGAGCTTCCCTTCCTCTCCATCGAGGAAGGATATAGAAGATGAAGCCACAGCTACACCTTCAAGCCCCCACTTTACCTCTAACTCATCAGTCACATCCTACCCCTCCTCTAACACAAGCTTTAAGTTTTATATAAGGTATTATATATTACATGATGTATAAAGATGCTAGTTTATAATTATCTGTAATTATATTTGGCACCTACCCTCATGTCAAGACCTGACCTGCGCGAGAGGAAGCGGTTTTAAACCCTATCAAGAAAAGCTTCCAACTTTCTCAAACCCTTTGGCTCTTCCAATTCCATAAAAAGGTCATAAACTTTCAACCCCACTCAGACGGATATCCCGATGTAAAATCCTCACGCCCCCAATATTAACTCGGTCAGCTAAAGCCAAAACCCCAAGGTCCTTTATTCTTTTAGGAGCGAACCGATCAATGAAGACTTTTCCACCTTCATGAAGCACTCGATGATCATCCCTATCCTCCAAAAGGATATTGCCAAAGGAGAACTTTTCATGTATCATATAATATATGATATAAAAATACTCGTCAAGCTGTGAGAAAACTTTCAAAGGGGGTATGGAGTAGATGGGGAAAAACCTCTTTCAAAAGATAATAGAGTCGCACCTTGTAAGCGGAAAAATGGAAAAGGGAGAGGAAATCGCCATCAAGGTTGACCAAACACTAATCCAGGATGCCACCGGCACCACTGCCTGTCTTGAGTTTGAAAGTCTTGGTTTTAGGGAGGTTAAAAGCTTCGCCGTGATCTACATAGATCACAACACGGTGCAGATTGGCTTTGAGAACATGGACGACCATAAGTATCTTCAGAGCGTGGCCGAAAGGTTCGGCATAATTTTCTCAAAACCCGGAAATGGAATATGCCACCAGGTTCATCTTGAGAGGTTCGCAAAGCCTGGAACTATTCTCATCGGCTCGGACAGTCACACACCCACAGCGGGAGGAATAGGAGCCTTAGCAATAGGAGCTGGTGGATTAGACGTGGCAATAGCCATGGGGGGAGGTCCCTTTTACCTAACCTACCCAAAGGTGATAAAGGTAGATCTTAAGGGAGAACTACCCCCTTGGGTATCCGCAAAGGATGTGATCTTAAAAGTGCTATCCATAATAACCACCAAAGGAAACGTCGGATGCATATTAGAGTATGGAGGAGAAGGGGTTAAGTCGCTATCGGTCCCAGATAGAGCCACGATAGCCAATATGGGAGCAGAGACCGGCGTAACTACCTCCCTATTCCCATCCGATGAGGTCACCTTAGAGTTCTTAAGAAAGCAGGGAAGAGAAGGAGACTGGATACCCCTAGAAGCTGATGAGGATGCGAAGTATGACGGCGTAATAGAGATAAACTTGTCCGAGCTTGAACCGCTAATCGCCTGCCCCCACTCTCCCGATAACGTAAAGCCAGTTAGGGAGGTTGAGGGAATTAAGGTAGACCAAGTGGCTATAGGTAGCTGCACTAACTCGTCCTACCGAGATCTAATGACCGTAGCACATATATTGAGCGGAAGGGTTATACATAAGGATGTACAGTTAGGAATAACACCTGGGTCCAAGCAGGTCCTCTTAACCGTGGAAAGGGATGGAGGACTCTCAGCTATGATAAGGGCTGGCGCTAGAATACTTGAAGCCACTTGTAACTTCTGCATAGGAAACAGCTTTTCTCCATGCTCTAACGGCGTCTCCTTAAGAACGAGCAACAGGAACTTTAAGGGAAGAAGTGGTACCCCAAACGCTTTAGTGTATCTGGCGAGCCCCGAAACCGCCGCGGCAGCTGCCCTAACTGGTAGGATAACCGACCCAAGAAGGCTTGAGGATATAGGTATAAGCTACAGGAGGTTCTCCCTTCCATCGAGCTTCGTCATAGATGATTCAGGCTTCATATTCCCACTACCTCGCGAAGAGAGAGAAAAGGTAGAGATATATAGAGGACCGAACATAAAGCCCATACCGATTAAGAATGAACTGAAAAGTAGCATAAGGGGAGTCATAGCCATAAAGGTTGGGGATAAGATAACTACAGACCACATAACACCCGCCGGAGGATATCTCAAGCTCAGATCAAACATCCCTGAGTATTCCAAGCACGTCTTTGAACCTATAGACCCAACCTTCTATGAAAGGGCCTTAAGAAATAGGGAAAAGGGCTTGGCAAACGTGATATTGGCGGGCGAAAGCTACGGCCAAGGTTCTTCAAGAGAGCATGCGGCTTTATGTCCCATGTTCTTGGGCGTCGAAGCCGTGATAGCTAAATCGATAGAGAGGATACACTTAAGCAATCTCATCAACTTCGGTATAGTCCCCTTAACCTTAGCTGATCCCCAAGACTACGATGAGCTGGAAGAAGGGGATGAAGTAATCCTTCCAAGCATAAGAAAAGATATAGAAGAGGGAAGGGAATTAACAAAGCTCTTAAGAATCAGAGGAAATAGGGAAATAACGCTAAGGTTAAACCTGACTGAAAGGCAAAGAAGAGCTCTCCTCGAAGGAGGAGTGTTACCCTTAATCTCAAAAGGAGGTGTTTAAAGGTTGATAGAGCTTCCTGATAACCCAACGATACCTTACATAGTGGGAGACGGCATAGGGAGAGACATAACTCCGGTAGGTTTGAGGGTCATCGATGCAGCGATTGAGAAGGCTTATGGGGGAAGAAGAAAGATAAACTGGAAGAAACTATTAGCAGGAGAAGAAGCGATCGAAGAGGTAGGCGATGTCCTTCCTGAGGAAACCATAGAGGAGATAAAGAGGTACAAGGTTGCAATAAAGGGGCCTTTGACTACCCCCGTGGGCGGAGGATATCGATCGGTCAACGTTGCGATTAGACAAATACTTGACCTCTACGTCTGCTTCAGACCCGTCAGATACTTTAAAGGGGTCCCATCTCCCCTAAAGAGACCAGAGCTCCTTGACATCATAGTCTTTAGAGAGAATACGGAGGACGTCTACGCTGGGATAGAGTGGCCCTTTAAAGCCGAAGAAGCCAAGAAGATAAGGGAATTCTTGGAAAGAGAGTTCAACATAAAGATAAGGGAGGACTCTGGTATAGGCATAAAGCCTATCAGCGTCTTCGGATCCAAGAGGATGGGTAGAGCAGCCATAGAGTACGCTCTACGCCACGGAAGAAGATCAGTAACCATAATGCACAAGGGCAATATAATGAAGTATACCGAGGGACTCTTCAGGGATGCAATATACGAACTCGCTAAGGAAGAGTACAGCAAGAAGGTTATAACCGAAGAAGATCTCTTGAGGGAGTACGGTGGCAAAGTCCCCGAGGGGAAGATAGTCTTAAAGGATAGGATAGCGGATGCTATGTTCCAACAGATCCTCCTGCGCCCAGATGAGTATGATATAATCGTCACCCCTAACCTTAACGGCGATTACATATCCGATGCCTGTGCAGCTCAAGTCGGAGGTCTGGGGATGGCGCCGGGAGCAAACATAAACTTCGAAACGGGAGTAGCCGTCTTCGAAGCGACTCATGGATCGGCTCCCAAGTACGCTGGCAAGAACATGGCAAACCCCTGTTCCTTTATCCTCTCAGGCGCCGAGATGCTCGAGTATATAGGCTGGAAAGAGGCTAAAGAGCTCATAATAGAGGGGATACAAAGGACGATAGAGGAAAAGGTCGTAACCTACGACTTGGCCCGTCAGATAGAGGGGGCTAAGGAGGTGTCCACGAGCGACTTCGGGGAGAGAGTAATAGAGCATATAAGAAGCATGTGAAGATAATTTTCTCTTTGACGAAAGGGGGTCTTAAGACCCCCTTTTTTTATAGCAAATACACAAAAGTGATATAATCATTAATAGGTTATATTATTTTAGCGTCTCAAGGAGGTGGTCCACCTTGGAAAGGCCTGTTATAAGGTTACCGGAAAGCTTCCACCCTTCAGAGATGCCAAGGTTTATAGTGTGGTGGATAATCTATTTCGCCGTGCTCTACTTCTTGGTATGGATACCAGGAAAGTTTAATTACACCAATGAGCTCTTCCTTGGACCGCTATTGATACCGTGGTTTGTCTGGACATGGATCATAGTGAACATCCTAACGATAGTTGGCAGCTTCATAATGTATCTTCAATTTAAGAGCTATGGTTTATTTGAAGAGGAGGAGTGATCGGTCATGCAAGGACCAACAGTAACTCCCTTTCCTGGAGTATTCATAACCGTCGTCAGCATATACTTAGCTGGTGTCCTCTACTTAGGATGGATATCATCCAAGAAGGCCCTAAACTTAAATGAGTTCTTCGTGATGGGCGGATCCGCAGGTATCCTTTTAGGTGGACTCGGTTATTTCGCAACCCAATACAGCATAAGCACCTTCCTCGGCGTTCCTGGAACTATTTACAACGTCGGCTGGGCGGGTTTAGCGGTAAGCGTCCCCACAGCAGCCTTTAGCATGCTCGTTCCAGCAGCTTTGGTGGGAAACCATCTCGTAAGATTAGGTAAAAAGCATGGATTCTTGACGCTTCCTGACTACTTTGCCGATAGGTATGAAAGCAAAGCCATAAGGGTTATAACTGCGATCGCTATAATAATCTTCTTAATACCTTACATGGGAGCCCAGACCATAGGGGCTGGAACCATATTCAACACATTCACAGGTTGGCCCTACTGGGTGGGCGTGTGTATAATGGGGCTGGGAGTAACTATTTATTGCTTCATGGGCGGCATAAGAGGTGCCATGTACACCAACATCACCCAAGGTATATTGATGGTTATAACGGCCGTTCTTACCTTCTGGGGAGCAGCTAACCTGGCAGGAGGGGTTGAGGCAGCAAACAAGGCCTTATTAGCTGCGGATCCAAAAGCCTTCACTATGCCTGGTAGCCCAAGAGCCTATATGTTTTACCCCTTCTTCCTTTCCAATGTGATGCTATGGAACTTGTTCGCAGTTGGTCAACCGCAGCTTGCAACAAAGTTCTTCCTTATGAGGGATAGGAGGGTCTTATGGGGAGCGGTAATAGCAAGCGGGATAGGGATGTTCCTATCGGTCATCTTCATGTATAGCGCTGCTGTCGTCGGAAGGGTAGCCGTACCCGGTATTCCTCCCAAGATGACCGATTGGGTCGTCCCAACATTAGTCTCCAAATCCTTGCATCCTATAATTGGAAGCGTGCTTATGGCTGGCGTTTTAGCAGCAGGAATGTCAACTATAGACTCCGTGATCGTAGCTGTATCAGGAGCCTTCGCTCGTGACCTTTATCAGCAGGCGATAAACCCCAAGGCAGATGAAAAAACCGTTTTAAACATAGCTAAGGTAGCAACCCTGCTGGTGGGAATCGCAGCCACCCTAATAGGAATCTACCGCCCAGGAACGATATTCCAGATAATCCTCTTCGTCTTCGGCGGTCTTGGTATAAACACGATCCTCTTGGTACTAGGCGTCAGATGGAAGAGAGCCAACAAATATGGCGCCCTCTCAGGCCTTATAATCGGGCTCATCTCCGTCATATACTTTACCAAGAACCCCGCTTTAACTAAGGGCTTCCACGCCTTGATACCCGCAGCGATCATAACCCTTATCGTCATGGTAGTAGTTTCTCTGCTTACGCCTCCACCAAGCAAGGAGGTAATCGAGAAGCACTTCAAATGAGAGGCTTATAAAGGAGGTAACCTCGATTGGAAGAGATACTTAAGATAAGTCAGAGAGAGCTAGATGACGTAATCGAGCTTGGAAGGAGGTTAATTCGAACTCCTACGGAAAACCCACCAGGAAACTACGAGGAACTATCGCCCGTAATTTACAGCACCATGAAAGAAGCTGGCCTTGAAGCTCACATCTTGAAGGGGGATGAGAATAAGCCCAATGTGGTAGGAATATGGTATGGAAGCTCAAGTAAAGGCGAAACTCTACTTTTAAGCGGACACATGGATGTGGTTGAAAGCGGGGATCCAAAAGAGTGGCTTTACCCTCCTTATGCTGGAGAGGTTAAGGAAGACCATCTCTGGGGAAGAGGAGCAGCCGACATGAAGGGCGCGATAGCCTGCATGATATGCGCCGTTAAACTTCTAAGGGATAGGGGCTGGAAGCCCAAGTTTAACTTGATGATAGCGACAACAGTGGATGATGAGATAGCCGGTAAAATGGGAATGAAGTTCCTTATAGAAGAAGGGTTCTCGAGGGCGGGTCTTCCCCGCCCCTCCTTTCACATACTGGGGGAAGCTACAAACCTTAATCTGATGGTTTCCTTTAAGGGAAGGACTTGGATAAGGATAGAGGTGGCGGGCAAGTCGGCTCATGGCGGCGCTCCCAAAGAGGGAATAAACGCCATAGAGAGGGGCATAGATATAGCCATATCAATGCGAGATCTTGTGAAGGAAAGCGAGCTTAATCCTCATCCAATGCTTGGCCCAGATACCTGCAACTTAGGGACCATCCGCGGTGGAACGAGGGTAAACGTGGTCCCAGCGAACTGCCTTATGGAGTATGACATCAGAATGGGGCCACCTAACAGCGCTAAAATGTATATAAACAAGGTCAGAGACCTATTAAGCAGGCTTTCCGAGGAAAGGGGCATAAAAATATCGCTATTCGAGGTCTTCGAGGAGAGAGATCCAGTGGAGGTCTCTCCTGAAAATGAGAAGGTCAAAACCTTAAGCGAGATAATATCTAAGGTCACAGGAAGGGCTCCCCTTCTTAAGGGAACCCTATCCGCTGGTGATCTCTACTACACTCTTAAGGCAGGTATTCCCGGCGTTTGGTTCGGTCCTGGAGAACCGAGTATAATTCACAAGGTCAACGAGCGCGTACCTTTAGAGCATCTAAGGCTCGCGACGGAGGTATACATGAATATAGCCCTCACCCTCTGTCAAACTGCCTAAGAATATGGAGGGATAGCGATGAAGATTAAGGAAGCCAACCTAAAGAGGCTCGCAAAGCTCTTAGATGAGGTCAGTGAAGATAGGCTCATATTTGACACCCGCGAGATATCAAAGTGGGTCAGGATAACTGGATCTGAAGAGGAGAAAAGGGCCTTCGACTACATAAAAGAGCGATGCATAGAAGCGGGAGCATCCGTTAAAGAATACAAGCCCGTCATCTACTCAAGCGTACCCTTAGAGGCTCGCCTGAGGATAAGAAACAATAAAGAGGAGATGGAGATCCCGTGCATAACTCACTCCATGTCTCCATCAACTCCTCCTGAGGGCATATCTGGAAAGCTCTCCCCACTTGAGGAGAGCTCGCTTTATGGAAAGATAGCTTTAATCAAGGGGGTGGCGAACCCCAAATCTCTTCTCGAAGCCACATCTAAAGGCGCTATAGGATGCGTATTTTTAACCGAGACCGATCCCCCACCTGAGATGATAGTCTCTCCAGTCTGGGGAAGCCCAACCCTCGAGGAGTTAAAAGACCTACCTAAAATACCTGCCGTCTCCGTTGGCTCAAGATTTAAGGAAAGGATATTCTCTTTGGCAAAGGAGGGAGCGGAAGCTAAGATTTTCACTAAGGTAAAAACCGATTGGACAGAAACCAGCTGTCTTATAGCCGAGATAAAGCCCATTGAAGGGGGAGAAAGCTTCGTCCTTTTAAGTGGGCATGTCGACTCTTGGCATTATGGCGCTATGGATAATGCAACTGGCAACGCCTGCCAGCTCGAGGTATTGCGCATAGCCTCACTCCACAGGGAGGAGCTTAAGAGGAGCTTGAGGGTTGCCTTTTGGTCTGGGCACTCTCACGGAAGATACGCTGGTTCCACATGGTATGCCGACCATAACTACGTCGACCTCATGCTTAACTGCGTGGTTCACATAAACGCCGATTGCCTTGGAGCAAAGGGAGCGAGCATAGTCACAGAGGGGAACGTCATGGCCGAAACCAAGCACGTCGGAGAGGTAATAATAAAGCTGGTTTGCGATCAAAAGCTTAACGGTACAAGATTCACGCGCATGGGAGACCAATCCTTCTGGGGCTGCGGAGTCCCCTCTCTATTCGTCACTCCAGCCGAACAACCACCGAAGGAAATAAGCGATGGAATCACCGAGCTTTTGGGTAAAAAGAGAAGCGGAGGCTTAGGCCCATGGTGGCATACCCCCTTAGATACGATGGAGATAATAGATCCAGCCAACTTGGTTCGCGATACTAAGATAATCCTTGGCGTCACTTGGCTTTTCCTAACATCTCCATTGATACCCCTTAAGCCGGCATCCTCGATCGAAGAGATAGGTAAATACCTAAATGAATACAAGGATAAGTATCACAGCCACATAGATGAATCGATGGAGATGGGAGTTAGCTTGGCACTTAACGAAGCTTTAAAGCTCTCACTTAAAATCAAGGAGAAGCTCTCAAAAGCTGAAGAGTTGTTTGAAAGTTTAGCTGATTCACTACCTCCGGAGCACCTACCTTTAATCAACAGGAAGATAATGGAGATAGAGAGGCCCTTGGTTCGAATAAACTACTGCAAGAATCCCCCTTATCTACATGATCCTGCATTACCTCAACCTCCTGTTCCCCTGCTTCCGGAACTGGAGATGCTAAGGAGCCTTGACAGAGACCAAAAAATGGCCTTTCTAGTGGGGTTAAGGAGAAGGCTAAACGGCGTCCAAGAAGCATTAATTTCAGCGCTTAACCTCGCTGAAGACCTCTTATCTCTTCTTAAGGAGGGATGAGCTTGTTCAAGATAATCAAAGGAGGATACCTTTTCCTGCCCCAATATGCAGGGAAAAAGGATATACTGATAGCCGGAAGCTTAATAGCGAACATCGCCGACAATATCCCACCCTTCCCTCAATATGGAGAGGTGGAGGTTATAGATGCCGAGGGCAAGTATGTCGTTCCGGGACTCATAGACCAGCACGTACATATAATAGGTGGTGGTGGAGAGTCGGGCTTTTCATCCCGCACACCAGAGATAAAGCTAAGCGATATACTAAAATCGGGAGTTACAACCGTGGTAGGCTGTCTTGGGACCGACGGCATCACTCGGCACATGATCTCCCTTCTTGCTAAGGCGAGAGCCCTGGAAGAGGAAGGCATATCCACCTACGCATATACCGGGTCCTATGATATACCGGTTAAAACCATAACCGGTAGCGTCAAGGGGGATATAATACTGATAAGGGAGATATTAGGAGCGGGAGAAATAGCCCTATCAGACCATAGATCCTCACAACCCACAAAGGAGGAGATCAAGAAGCTTGCGGCAGAAGTCAGAGTAGGAGGGATGCTTAGCGGAAAGGCAGGAGTCCTTCACCTTCACATGGGCGATGGAAGGTCAGGACTGAAGATGATCTTCGAGATAGTTAAGGAGGGGGAGATACCCATAAGCCACTTTACCCCCACCCACATAAATCGCAATCCAGACTTGCTCGAGGAAGGAATAGAATTTGCCAAGATGGGAGGCGTGATAGATATGACCTCGAGCGTGTCCCCCAAAAACGGCTTAAAAAGGGCGATCAAGGCGTCGAAAGCTATTAAGACCTGCCTTGATAGCGGTGTGCCCATAGAAAACATAACCATGAGCTCCGATGGCAATGGAAGCCTACCAGACTTCGACGAAAGAGGAAATCTTAAGGGACTTAAGGTTGCAGAGGTCTCCTCCCTTCTTAAGGAGCTAAGGGACCTTGTGCTAGAGGAAGGCATCCCACTGGAAGAAGCCATAAAGACCGTAACGTTAAACCCCGCAAGGTCACTAAAGCTCTATCCTAAGAAGGGAGCACTGTTAAAAGGTAGCGATGCAGATATCTTAGTCTTAGATGAAAAGCTGAACGTAGTGCACCTTTTCGCGAAAGGAAAGTGGATGATAAAGGAAGGAGAGATCATAGTTAAAGGGACCTTCGAGAGTTAAATCATCTATAAAGCTCCTTGTAAGCCCTATAGGCTCCCAGGACCTTCTTGACGTAGTTTCTCGTCTCCTCAAAGGGTATGCCCTCTGACCACTCCTCCCAGTTTCTCGCCTTTATGTTCTTAATCCATCTATCGACGTTTCCGCTACCCGCGTTGTAAGCGGCTAAGGCGAGGTAGAGGTTGCCGTTGTACCTATCGAGAAACTCCTTAAGATGCTTTATGCCCAACCTTATGTTTATCTCAGGCGAAAAAAGAAGGTTCCTATCCCTGATCCCATAGCTCTCTCCGGTAAAGGGCATAAGCTGCATTAAGCCGATCGCGCCAGCCCATGAGACTATATCGGGGTCGAACCTGCTTTCCTGATGTATCACAGCTAAAACGAGCAAGGGGTCGACCTTCTCCCTCTTGGCCATTTCCACTATATAGTCGTAGTGATCCCCCAACGGGAAAGCTCTCCTCCAGATCTCGGGGTTCCTCCAACCAGAGTTTATCAGAAGATAGGCATAGCCGATGGAGGGCCTATATTCGGAGAGCTTCTCGAAGGTCAGGGAAAGGTAATACTGCCTTGAAGCGTCCTCAAGGTTATCAAAAAGGCCAGCCCTTATCAAGGCCATCTCCCAGAAACCCACGCTAAACAGCCTTCTTAGGAGCTCATCCTTGGGCAATTCTGGAACCTTATCGTTTATGGATAGACCATAGCTTTTAAGGGTGTAATACTCAAGGGGGAAAAAGCTAAGAAGCTCATTCTTAGCCTTATCCTTGGGGTAAAGGCCAACCTTCGAAAGGTAGTATAAAACCCTCGCATAGGCCGGGTTGGTCTTATGATGCTTGATTATCAGGTCCCACTCCTTTAAAGCATCCCTATACTTACCGGAGGAGTAGCTCTTCCACCCTTCAAACCAAGAAAGGTTTAAAGCCCATTTAGAGGTGGGATATCTTTCCTTAAGGGTCCTCTTATACTCCTCCCTCTCACTTAAGTAGTAGAGGTAGTAAAGCACAAGGGCCTTGTCCTTGGCCTCCCTCCTAAGAAGCCCTCTTAGTACATCGTAGGCCTCCTTCTTTAACCCCAGTCTTTCAGCAACCCCGACGAACCTCCTTACAAGGGCCTCGCTCCCATCGCCCCTCCTAATCAAGCTTGAATAGACGGCGAAGGCCTCCTCTCTTCTACCGAGTCTCTCAAGAGACAACCCCTCCCAGAAGCCCGCCTTGGCCCGTCTGAAGTAATCGAGAGCCCTTGAATAATTCCCCATTAGGTAGTAGGCCCTTCCTACCCTATAAAGAAGCTCAGCCGACGGCTCCTTTACCTTAGGAAAGAGTTTAAGAACCAAGTTATTTGCATCTCTGTCGTTAGGGCTATTCTCAAGTATCGGAAGAAGCCACTCGAAGGCTTTGCGATAATTTCCCTTATCGTAAGCTATAGAAGCTAACCTATAGTAAGCGAGCCTCTTTAAATAGTCTGTCCCAAGGGTTAAGGTTATAAGATAGAGATCGTAGGCTCTCTCCCTCTCACCTAACCCCTCGTGAGCCTGAGCCATTCTGAAGGGCAGGATGGCCTCAAGCTCCTTAGGAAGCTTGTCCCTATTTGTCCACAGCTCGTTGAAAATTTCAAGGGCCTTAGCGTAATCCTTCTTGTTCAAGTTTATCAGGCCAATGTAAAACTTGATGTAAGGGGAAAGCTCCCTGCCCTGTGGTAAAACCCTAGAGTAAAGATTGAGGGCCTCGTCAAGCTTCCCCTCTCTTCTACTCTTATTAGCCATAAGTAAAAGATCGTCCAGGCTCGCTGAAAGAGCACCCTTAACCAGGGGGAAAAAGAGAAGATGAAGGCACAAGGCAACTAAACCAAACTTAAAGGCCACTTTTAACCTCATCGTTCTAACCTCCAATCTTAAGCTTGGTCTTATTAGAAGATTTTAACATATATTTAAGTAGCTCTAAGCATGATATAATGGCCTTAAGAGGTGAGAGAGCTTGATATACATAGGGACATCAGGTTGGTTTTACAGGGGGTGGAGAGGAATTTACTACCCTCAGGAGTTACCACCCCATGAGTGGTTTAAGTTTTACGCCAGTGACTTCAACACCGTCGAGATAAACTCCACCTTCTACAGAGGGGCGAAGGGAAGCAACTTAAAGAAGTGGAAGAAGGAATCGCCTCCCAACTTCATATTCGCGCTCAAGGCCTTTAGAGGTATAACCCACCTTAAGAGACTTAAAGATGCAAGTGAAGATGTAAGTGCCTTTCTGAAGGAAGCATCGGCGTTGGGAGAAAACCTGGGTCCCATTCTCTTTCAGCTACCCCCCTCCTTAAGATGCTCCCCGGAGCTCCTTGAAAGGTTCTTGGAGAAGCTACCCCAGGACTTCAGGTTTGCCTTTGAGTTTAGAAGTCAAGGGTGGTTTGAATCTAAAGAGGTAGAGGAGATCTTAAGAAGCAAGAACTGCGCCTTCGTGACGGTGAGCGCTCCCAAACTACCGGAGGTGGTTAAAATCACGGCTGACTGGGCCTATATAAGGTTCCATGGAAAGACCGCGTGGTATAACTATCTATACTCCGATGATGAGATCAAAAGCTGGGCTGAAAGGATCAAAGAAATGGCTAACAGGCTCAAGGACATATTCGTATACTTCAACAACGACACTAAGGCCTATGCGGTCAAAAACGCCCTTCTACTAAAGCGCTTAACCTATTCCACAGGTTGAACAGGTCCCCGTGGAGCAGGTGCTACAGCTCCCACTACCTCCCCTTTTCCTTAAACTCTCGCCCTTTATCAATATGAGGGTTCGACTGCCGCACTTAGGGCAGCGAAGCTCCCCCTTCTCATGCTGAAATACCTCTCCACAAGAGGCGCACTTAAACTCCCTCATCCTTCTCCACCTCCTCAAGCATCTTCTTTAGATCTTCCAGGCTGAAGACATACTTAGCGTTACAGAATTTACACTCGACCTCGCCCTTGCCTTCCTCGATCATCCTCTTTATCTCATCCTTACCGAGAGTGAGTATAGCTGATTCCGCCTTCTCATAGCTACAGGTGCATCTAAACTCCACCTTCTGATGGCCAAGCCAAGTGGGAGAAGCATCTTTGCCCAGTAGCTCCTCGACTATCTCCTCGGGTGTCATCCCATCCTCAAGCTTCCTGCTAACAGATCCAAGCTTCGAGAAACCCCTCTCAAGATGGCTAACGAACTCCTCACTTACTCCCGGCATAAGTTGTATTATAACCCCACCAGCGGAAGCGATCAACCTCTTAGGATCAACTAGAACCCCAAGGGCAACGGCAGATGGGATCTGCTCCGAGCTCTTATAGTAGTTCGCTATATCTAAAGCTATCCCACCGCTTACCAAGGGGACCCTCGTTAAGTAAGGTTCCCTAAGGCCATAATCCTTTATCACAACTAGCTCTCCCCCTCCAACTGCCCTCTCCACATCTATCTTGCCCTTCTCGTTAGGAGGCAAATCCACGTGAGGATTCCTAACGTAACCCCTAACGCCCCCTTGAGTATCGGCATCGGCTATCATTCCACCCAAGGGACCATCGCAAACCACCTGAAGGGTGAGCCTTCCTGAAGAGACCTTCATATCCCAACCCATCATGACAGCGGCGCAAACCAGTCTGCCCAAAGCCGCTATCGCGGTCGGAGAGGCATCCTGACGCCTCCTTATCTCAAGTAGGGTATTGGTTATCCTCGAGGAGAGTATCCTCACGCTCCCCTCAAGGGCTATACCTCTTACCATGTAATCCTCCTTCAATTTGACGAGCCTCCCTTCACTCTAAGGGAAATAACACGCAACCCAATGATCTTAAGCCCATCACCCGTAATATTTCCAACACTTAACGAACCTACTTCTACTGAGCTTAACCATGTTAGGTTGCCTCATACTGCATATATCCATCGATTCAAAGCAACGAGGGTAAAACTTGCACCCATTAGGAGGATTAAGAGGGCTAGAAGCACGACCATCGATAGAACAAGGCGTCCTATAACCAGCACCCCTATCGGAAGCGGACCGAACCAGGGACTTTGAATAAGGGTGCAGGGGAGTGGAAAGGAGATCTCCTGTCAAGGCCACCTCAACCACCTCACCAGCATACATCACCATAGTGCTATCCGTAAGCTGAGCCAATGTGCGAGGGTTCTGCGTCATGATAAGGAGCGTGATAGCGGAGCCGCACCTTAAAGAGGCGATCACCTTAAGCAGCTCAGCCTGAGCCGTAGCATCCAAAGATGATATGAGGTCATCTATCACGAGGAGCTTGGGGCTCAAGACCAAAGCCATAGCCAAAGCGACCTTTCCCAAACTTAGATGGGAAAGCTCAAAGGGATAAAGGGCTAGGTTCTCCAAGGGGAGACCCACCGCTTCAAGGCCCGATGTCGCCATCCGCAAGGCATCCCTCTTAGAGAGTCTAAGGTGAACCCCTAGGAGCTCTATAAACTGATCCCTGATCTTCATGAGGGGGTCTAAGTTCGCCATCGGATCTTGAAATACCATGGCTATCTTCCTTCCCCTCAAGCGCCTTATCTTTTCCTCATCGAGCCTCAATATATCCTCACCTTCAAACACTATCTCCCCTTCGACTCTGCTTTCAGGTGGAAAGAGCTTAAGAAGGCTTAGCCCAAGTGTACTTTTTCCACAACCTGACTCGCCAACTACACCAAAGATCTCCCCTTCACCAACTGAAAAGTTAAGGCCATCAATCGCCCAAGAAACTCCCCCATCGGACCTATAGCCAACCCTCAAGCTCCTAACCTCAAGCAGGCTTACCATCATCGATCTACCCTTCCCTTTCACCGAGCAGCTTAAAACCCAAGGTAAGCAGCGCTACCATCAGGCCCGGATAAAGAACCATCCACCACTTATCTTGAAGGATAAAGCCATGAGCGTTATATAGGTCAGCTCCCCAATCGGCGATTAAAGGCGAAACTCCAACTCCCGAAAAGCTTAAAGCGGTCTTAATAAGTATAGCATCAGCTAAGCTTGATGGCAACTTAGCAAGAAGGTACGGGAAAACCTCCTTAAGGATGTATAGGCGCAAGGTCATCCAGTCGCTTGCACCTAAGGTCCCCAAGGCCTCAAGGCGCTCCTTAGTGACCCTAAAGTAAACGGGGGTGTGAACTATGGCTATGGATAGCGATACACCTCCTATGCCAGCGCCAAGTGCGAGGGCTAAGGCTATCGCTAGCACCAGGGCCGGAAGGTAGTAAAGGGAGTCCATTATGGTAGTTATGATCCTGCCCAGAACCCCACCTACAAGCCCAGATATAAGGGCGAGGGCCAAGCCAACCGAGGTGCTCAAGAGGGCACTTAAAAAGGCCACGGTCAACGCCGTCCGACCCCCCCAAACAACCCTGCTAAAGAGATCCCTACCCAAGTGATCGGTTCCCATAATAAACCCTCGCGTGGGAGGCGAAAGGAGCGGGCCTACCGATGCGATTGGATCGTAGGGGGCTATGAGGGGAGCTAAGGCAAATAAGACTAAGAAAACGAGGAGGATAGCCATCGCGACGAAGGTAGAGACCTTACGCTTCACCAGCCCTCTTAGCGTTAAAGGAAAGCTCCCTAACTCCAATAGATGACCCTCTTCCCCGCACCTAACCCGAGGGTCGATAACCACGCGGATTAAGTCGAAGGTGAAACCAAAGATGAGAATCAGCACGGTATAGAAAACGAGAATTCCCTGAACCGCCAAGAAGTCCTTACACACTATCCTCTTCACAAGCAGATTTCCCACACCAGGCCAGGAAAAGGTAACCTCAATTAAGATAACACCGCTAAAAAGAAGTGCGAAGATAAGGTTGTGCTTGGCTAAAACGGAAAGTAAGGCGCTTTTAAGGGCATGTCTATAAAATATCCTATCCTCAGGTATACCCCGCGCTTTTAAGGCTTTTATGAAATCCATCTTAAGCGTCTTAAGAAGACCACCCTTGATCAGCTTGTAAAATACTCCCGATAGACCGATCCCCAGAGTTAGGGATGGAAGAAAAATGTAGCGAAACGCATCCCAAAGGGAAGCCAAGCTAAGCGTAAGGATGCTATCAATCAGGTAAAGCCCGGTTATATGTTGAGGTTCCATCAGAGGCGATACTCTCCCTGAAACTGGGAGTATGCCAGCCTTAACGCCTAAAGCCATCTGAAGGAGCATGCCTAACCAGAAGACGGGAAGAACATCAACCTCCGAAAGAAGGTCGAAGCCCTTCCAACCCTTCCGAGCGGACCAAACCCCAAGAGTTAAGCCAAGCGTGAACGCCACCAGTAAGGATGATATCGATAGCTCTAGGGTCGCAGGAAAACCCTCGAGTATCTCATCTAAAACCGGCCTTTGGGTGAGCGCGGACCTTCCCCAGTCTCCACTTAAAAGGGCAACAAAATAGCCCACATATTGATATAAAAGAGGCTTCTTCTGCTCAGGACCCCCAAGGGGCTCATCGGGAAAAAAGCAGAATAGGAAGAAAAAAAGGGTAAGAATTATAATAGCCATCAAGAGTTTAAAGATAAGCCTAACTAAAAGGTAATGACGGAGAGAGGGCAAGGGGACACCTCCAGATTTAGCGAAAATCACTTATAGATAAGGTAGTATCTGAATATCTGGGTGGGCTCAAGGAGTATACCCTTGACCTCGGCCTTAGCGACGCAGTACTGTTTAGCTTGCCAGAGAGGGATATAGGGAACCTCCTCAGCTAAGAGCCTCTGGACCTCACCGTAAACCTTAGCCCTTCCCTCTCTATGAGGGATCTGACGTGCGACCAAAAGAAGCTCGTCCATCTTAGGGTTAGAGTAGAAGCTTCCAAGGTTCGGGCTGCCTGAAGAGTGAACCAAGGGCCACAAGTAGCCATCAGGGTCAAGGTAATCGGGATACCACCCCAAGAGGAAAAGGCCCATCTTCCCCCTTTCAAAATCTTCAACGTAGGTCGCCCATTCGGAATACTTAAGCTCAACCCTTATAATGCCGGTTGCTTCAAGCATCAGCTTAAGCATCTGAGCCACATCAGACTCAGCCGAACCATAGTAGACTGGAGTATACCAGAGCTCGATGTGAAGAGGTTTAGTTTCACTATAGCCGACGTTCCTCAAGAGCTCTATGGCCTTGCCCCTGTCATACTCGGGAAAGGCCTTAACTTCTCCCCACATCCCCATGGGTATCAAGCTATAAAGAGAGATCATACTATCCTTAAACACCCTCTTAACTATCATAGAGCGATCGATAGCGTAGGCTATTGCCCTTCTAACGCTCGGATCGTTGAAGGGCTCCCTCTTAGCGTTAAAGGCAAGGTACCTTATAAAGGGGCTTTCACTTTCATAGACCTTGAACTTATCGCTCCCCTTTAAAGCTAATATATCCTCAGGATTAAGCGTCCTATAAGCTAAGTCCACCTCCCCCTTCTTTATAGCCGCCTTTAAGCTTTGAGCGCTCTCATAGAACCTTATCACCACAACCTTGCTCTTCGGAGGAGCTCCATACCAGTTAGGGTTAGCCTCAAGGATGAGCTCCACATCCTTAACCCACTTCTTGACCCTATAGGGACCGATGCCGATACCCACATCGCTAAAATCCTTGTCATTATAAGAGGCCGGGCTCACGGGAAAAGCGATGGTGAAAGCCACAAGCGATAGGAAGGGTGAAAAAGGATACTTTAAAAGAAACCTTACGGTATAATCATCGACCACTTCAACCCTATCTATGACGTCGCTTAAGAGAAAGGCTGGCTCACCGTTCAGCTTAATGGCCCTCTCTATGGAAAACTTAACCGCTCGAGCATCGAAGGGAGAACCATCGGAGAACTTCACTCCCTTTCTCAGACGGAAGGTATAGGTCAACCCATCGGGACTGACATCCCAACTCTCAGCCAAAGCTGGCACAATCTCTGAGGTCCCCAGCTTATAATCTACTAGCCCTGACATGATATTTCGAATAACGTTGCACGAAAAATAATCATAAGCGTTCGCCGGGTCAAGGGTAACTATCCTATCGGTGGTTCCTATAACTATCGCGTCCTTATCCTGCGCTAAGGCCGATGTCAAGGGAATCACCACCGAAAGGGCCAGGAAGAAAAGCAGGGTCTTTCGCAAATCAATCACCTCCCCTCTTCAATTATACCCCTATCTGTAGACCAGAGATATTCCTATCACTATGGCTAACACGCCGATTACCTGCCTTAGAGTGACAACCTCATGGAAGAGAATGTGAGATAGGATCAATATTATCGGATAGGTTAGGCTAATCATGGGATAGGCAACGCCCAGGTCAGAAACCTTCAACACCAAAAGCCAGAGAAAGGCTCCCAAGGCGTAGCAAAACAGCCCCAAAATAACAAGGTAGCTTTTAGCGCAGTCAAGGCCAAAGATTAATATGGAGTTAAGGTTCCGCAGGTCAAGGGATAGGGGAGAAACCCCCATCTTTAAAAGGACCTGCCCCAAGCTTGAGAGAAAGACCACAGCTAAAATCAAAGTGAGTCTATCGAAGGCTGATCCCTCCTTTCAAGTCCTAAGGAGGAGAGAACTATAATAAGTATCTCGAAGGGAACCCTAAACCTCGAATAGGCCTCTGGTCCAGCGGAGATAAGAACGAAATAAAGGGAAATCAGAAACAAAAGCCATATATCGGGATTAAAGCGATTCCTCCACAGGCCCCAAAGGGAAGCAATGTAAAGAAAGAGAAAATAAAGCCCAAAAGAGAAATTAACCAGAAACACGTATCTATAATCTCTCCAGAGAAGAGCGATAAACCTCAAGAAGCCAAGCTCATAAAGCCTGTTTAAGATACCCGAACCCGGCTTATAGGCCTTAAAAGCCACGAGGTAGTAACTTCCTCCTGGATCAATCAGCACCCCGAGGGCTCCTCTTGAAAGAGCCTTTAGGGCAGAAAGGGGGTGAGAGAGGATCAGCTTAAACCCCATCCTCTTAGCCAAGGTGAGCTTCTCCGCCTCATTAAGCCCTTGAGCCTGGGATTCAAGCTCACGCCTAAGCCTCTCCTGAACGCTAACCCAGCTCTCCTTGGTCTCAAACTGTAGCACGTAGGCCGCCCTATAAAAAAGCATATTAGCCCCTGAGATCGTTGAAAACTCAAAAACCCCAGTTTCCCTATAGTTTCTATACATCCAACCGAAGACCAAAGCGTAGCTTATAAGAAGGAGGATAACCCCCTCCTTAAACCTTCTTCTTAAAGCGAGGTAAAGGAAGAGGATAAAGGGGAGGTAAAGCCCCACCGGTCGCACGAAAGCCTGAAAGGAAGAGAACAAAGATGATATTAAAAGCAAAGGTAAAGAAGGCCTTTTAACGAGCCTAAGCGTAAGAAGCACCGTGAGGGCTATCATCAGGGCGTAAAGCTCCTCGGTTAAGACGTTCACTGTATATATCAAAAGGAGAGGGTCAAAGGCCGAAAGCCAAGCAGCTAACCTCTTAACTCTCTCCCCTCCGCCGAGCTCCTCGACCGTCTTCCACGCCAAGATGGGGAATAGCGCTCCCAAAAGGAGCTGAAGCGCGATTACCGACTCAACCCTCCTACCCAAAAGAAGATAGGAGAGGGCGATGAAGACCGGATACCCTGGCGTTCTCACCGTCTCAGGCGCTAAGTCTGGATGACTTCCTTTAAGAAAGGCTCCGTGCTCTAAGAGGTTCTCGGCAGGGTTGATGTAAGTAGGGCTATCGGGTTGGATCATGAAGGATGGGTTATAAAGGAGGATATAGATAAAGAGAGCGACCCTCAGAGATAGGGCCAAAAGAGTCGGAAGAAAAAGCTCTCTTTTCAACGCCCCATCTCCCCCTTCAACGACATGGAGACGGCGATCTGATTCATCCCAAGCTCGAACTTGCGGTAGTGAATCACCCTGAAGCCAGCGGACTCAAGCGTCCTAAAAAGCTCATCCTTAGAGTAATACCTCTTATGATCCCTTATCTCCCTAGCATCTATGACTTTCAGAAAGGCCAACGTTTCTAAGACAAGCCTCGCTATCGGCGTTGGTGTGGTTAAAATGAAGAGGCCATCGCCCCTTAAAACCCTTCTTATCTCACCTAATATCCAACTTGGGTCCTCAAGGTGCTCTATAACAGCTAACATGGTTACCACGTCAACGCCATCATCGGGAAGGGGGATCCTCTCTCGCCTACCTCCCTCCAAATCGAGGTTAAAGAGCTCGATCCTCTCACCGATCTTATCCTGAGGAACCCTCTTATCGATACCATACCCCTTAGCTATAACCCCCTTTTCAGAGAGAAAGATTAAAAGCCTCGGAGGAAAACCGCACCCCACATCAAGCAGCGTTATACCCTTGGCACCTATGAACTTCAAAGCTTCCCTCATTCGCATGGGGCGGATAAGATCATCCGCCCTACTTTCAGGTCGCCAAAATAAGCTATACTTAAGCAAGCACCATATGGCCCTAAAGCCATCCTTCCAACCTATCTTCTTGCCTTCCTTACGGCTCCTACCTATGTAGGATATTCCAACCTCATAGAACCTGCACCTAAGCTTGGCGAACTTAACCGTGAGCTCAGGTTCGATGCCGAACCTATCCTCCTCAAGGTCAAACCTCCTTAAAAGCTCGCTTCTAAAGGCCTTATAGCAGGTCTCCATATCGGTAAGGCTTAGGTTGCAAAGGATGTTAGCCAGAAGGGTGAGAAACTTGTTAGCTTGGTAGTGGATGAAGGATGTAACCATCCTCTCGCCCGTTGGAAGGAACCTCGAGCCGTAAACCACATCCGCCCTACCCTCAAGGAGGGGCTTAAGGAGCTTTGGATAATCCTCAGGGTCATACTCAAGATCGGCATCCTGAATGATCACGAAATCGCCGGTCACAGCCCCGAAGCCCGTCCTAAGGGCAGCTCCCTTCCCCTTATTAACGCTGTGAAATAGGATCTTTATCGAGGGATCCCCCTCGTACCCCTTAAGGACATCCCTCGTCCCATCGGTCGAGCAGTCGTCTACAACTATTATCTCCTTCTCAAGCGGAAGATTAACCCTTTTAACCCTCTCTATCACACTAGCTATCGTGTTTCTCTCGTTGTAAACGGGGATAACCACCGAGAGCTTCAAGACCTTAAAACACCTCCCTTGAGCAAAAAGCTAACCAATAAATATACGGCAGGATAGAAGGTAAACATCAGCCTCACTGGAACGAAACCGACCCAAAGCCAAAATAGAAAGCAAAACGCGATATAGATTGCACCAAAGGTAGAGACAAACCTCCCAAAGGGGTCAAAGCTAACCCTAACCGGAGACCTAATGCTGAGCATAAGCAGTGATAAAAAACCAAATCTCATGCTTACTAAGGCGTTCTGCAAGATATCTACCCCTTTTACCAGCGCCTTCCCAGCTAAAGCGATAACCCCCTCCCTTTTAAGCACGTCGATATACCAAAACCCTTGTCTGTAAACCTCCACCTCATGATTGTATAGCCTATAACCGCACGCCTTAAGGAAGAGAAGATAGAATAAAAGAGGGGATAGCCCTAGGGCTAACCCGATAAGCCCCTTTACCCAGGATATCTTCCTAATAAAAACGGGGAAGAGGGCTACCACCAAGGGAGCAAAAAACTCACCCTTTCCTAACATGAGTATACCGGCAATAAGACAGGATTGATAATAATCACCATCGTCACGCCAGAGCTTAAAGCAAGAGTAAAGGCAAAATGCTGGGATTAGAATATCGAAGACGGTTGTATGAGGCGCCCAGCCCATGTCTTCGAGAGAGAGCCTCGCGTCTAGAAAGAAGATTAAAACCAAAAGAAGCGTAAGCTTAAAACTACCCGTGATCTCTGTAAATAAAAGAACAAGGATCAGAAGGGAGCAAAACAATATAACAGCGTTAACTATTGTAAGGGATATCCAGGATAAAATTATGTCCGCTGGAGAGTACTTTGAAATCCACATATCGGCTCTTGTAAAGGCCCTCTTCATAAAATCATAGCAAAGCTTAACTAAATCCGAGGGAATAATCCTATCAATACTAAGGATTTTTAAAGACTTATAAACTAGCCATCCCATAAACACGTACAAAGGTCGGTTCACCCGAATATTAGCGTCGAAAAAATCCGCACCTGGAAAGTCGATCACGCCACGAGCGAACTCGGGAGAATCCTCGCTAAAGGAGTAATTAAGGCCATGCCAACTAACGACTATCCAATTAGGGACAGGAAATAAAAAGTGAAGGAAGAGTGATAGAAGAGTCAGTCCCACAATGAGCGTTAAAATCCAGGGTTTAGGGCGAAAAGACATCTTATTTCCCACCTTCCTTACCCCTTCTCCTGAAATACTCTACGGTCCTGGTTAGACCTTCAAGCAGGGGGGTGATCGGTCTCCAGTTAAGGAGCTTCATCGCTTTGGTTATATCGGGTCTTCTCCTTCTGGGGTCATCCTGAGGAAGCGGCTTGTAAACTACGCTTGATGAAGATTTAAGCAGATCGATGATTATACGAGCAAGCTCAATAACGCTGTACTCCTCGGGATTCCCAAGGTTAAGGACCTCTCCGTTAAGGCCATCGTACGTGGCCAGCCTGTATATGCCCTCAACCAGATCATCTATGTAACAGAAGCTCCTCGTCTGACTCCCGTCACCGTAAACCGTCAAGGGCTCCCCCCTTAGGGCCTGAGTTATGAAGTTCGGTATAACCCTACCATCGTCAAGCCTCATCCTGGGTCCATAGGTGTTAAATATCCTCGCTATCCTAACATCTATGCCGTGCTCCCTATGATAGGCCATGGCCATGGCCTCGGCGAAGCGCTTGGCCTCATCGTAGACGCTCCTAGGCCCTATGGGATTAACCCTGCCCCAATAGCTCTCGGGCTGAGGGTGAACCTCCGGGTCTCCGTAGACTTCCGAAGTTGAAGCTAAAAGATAGCGAGCCTTCTTAGCCTTGGCCAGCCCTAAGGTGTTTAAGGTCCCAATGGAGTCAACCTTCATCGTGTGTATCGGGTGCTTAAGATAATCAGCGGGGCTAGCGGGACAGGCGAAGTGAAGGATTATATCTATATCCTCCTTAACGTATATAAAGTTAGTCACATCATACTTTATGAACTTGAAGCCCTCCATCTCAAAGAGATGCGCTATGTTGTCTAAGGAACCGGTAAGAAGGCTATCCATAGCTATAACCCTGAAGCCCTCCCTTAAGAACCTCTCGCAAAGATGACTCCCTATGAAGCCAGCTCCACCAGTTACAATAACCGTGCCCCTCATCTTGAAAGGCTCCCCCTTCCCACCGGATAGTACTCAAGCCCTACCGCGCGAACCTCCTCAGGGTCGTACACGTTCCTTCCATCGAAAACTATGGGGGTGAGCAAAAGCTCCTTAACCTTGGAAAGCTCAACCCTCTTAAACTCGTCCCACTCGGTAAGTATAACGAGAGCGTGAGCCCCTCTTAAGGCGGAGTAAGGATCGTCGAAATATCTAACCCTGTCGCTCGGAGGGAAGACCCTCCTAAAGTTATCCATAGCCTTGGGGTCATAGAGCCTCAGGCTAACGCCCTCAGCTAAAAGAAGGGGAGCGATCTTAAGCGACGGCGCCTCCCTTATGTCATCGGTATTTGGCTTGAAAGAGAGCCCCCAGATGGCAAACTCCTTATCCTTCAAGACCCACATCACGCTCTTTATCTTCCTTAGAAAGCGCTTTACCCTCGACTCGTTTATCCTCTCCACCTCTTTAAGCAAGGAAAAGTCCACGTTATGCTCCTCAGCTATCCTGATGAATGCCTTGAGGTCCTTGGGGAAGCAGGAACCACCATAGCCTATGCCCGCGTTCAAGAAAGCCTCACCTATCCTCTTATCCAATCCCATCCCTTTGGCAACCTTCTTGACGTCTGCCCCCACCACCTCACACAGGTCAGCTATCATATTTATAAAGGATATCTTCATCGCCAGAAAGGAGTTTGAAGCGTGCTTTATTATCTCAGCCGTGTTTATATCAGTTACCAGGATGGGAGCGCTTAACTTAGAGTAAACATCTCTTAGAATGCTCTCCGCGCGCTCGCTTTCAACCCCTATAACGATTCGATCGGGGTTGAAAAAGTCGTAAAGAGCGCTCCCCTCCCTCAAGAACTCAGGGTTAGAAGCAACATCATAATCTTTGCCCTTACCACCGTAAAGCTCTATGGTCCTCTTTATCCATTGAGCGGTCTTAACGGGAACGGTGCTTTTCTCAACTATAAGCTTGTAATCGTTTATCACACTAGCTATGCCTCGGGCGACCTCCTCAACCTGGGAGAGGTCAGCGCTACCATCCTCACGAGGTGGCGTCCCAACGCATATGAATATGACCTGAGCCCACTCGGAAGCCTCCTTCAAGTCATCGCTGAATCTGAGCGAGCCATCGGAAAGCTTCCTCCTTAAGAGATCCTCTAAGCCGGGCTCATATATCGGTAAGATCCCATCTTTAAGCTTCGATACCCTTTCCCCGTCTTTATCGACACAAACCACGCTATGCCCGAGCTCAGCGAAGCCGCAGGCTGAAACCAACCCTACATACCCAGCACCAACGACCGCTATTTTATAGTAGCCCAAGCATCACCCCTCCTTAACCTGAAACAAGAAGGCCACCCCCCTTTTAACTTTCACCTTGAAGTTCGGGGAGGTCGGCTCGTTGCTTATACCGATTGGGTTTTCCAACCTCAAGGTTAAATTATATAGGGGCCATCGCAACCCTTCAGAACCCTCGAACTCAACTTCCTGGGTAAGGGGAAGTATGGAGACCTTATCCCCCCAGATCTCAAAGGAGCTCTCCCCCTGAGATATAACCCTGGCCTCGTAAAACTCGTTAAGAAGACGGGCCTTTACGGAGCGCTTAAACAGGAAAAAGAGAAGGTGTAAGTTTCCCAAGATGTGATCCAACCTCGTTCCTATCCCCCCCAAGATAAGGACCTCAGATGGGGATAGTTTAAGGGCCTCGATAACTGCGAGGTGTGTATCGGTGTAATCCTTGTCTTTAGGGAAAATCCTCACATCAACGCCATCCCTCTTAAACCCCTCAAGAGCCTCCGGAGAGATGGAATCCATATCCCCAACGATAAGGTTCGGTCTTATCCCCCACCTTCTAAGATAGTTTCCCCCACCGTCGGTGCAGATTATAAAATCTCCACCCTTTAGGACCTCCCTATAAAAAGCCTCGTCCTTGTAATCTCCATTAGTGAATATAACAACCCTCATTGAAGGAGCTCCCTTATCTCCTCCTCGCTCTTCAATATATCCCTGGGCTTTCCTCCCCCCTTAGACCCACCCACTATTCCCATCCTCTCAAGCATATCAAGCAAGCGAGCAGCGCGAGCATATCCCACGCCGAGCTTCCTCTGAAGCATGGTAGCAGAAGCGACCTTTGTATTCAATATAACCTCCAAGGCCTTCCTGAAGAGAGGGTCCTGAGGCATCTCCTCCAGGCTACCTTCTTCCTCCTCCGGAGTCTTAAGAAGCTCATCCCAATACTGCGGCTCACCAAGCTTACGCAGGTAATCGCTAACCCTCAAAACCTCCTCTTCGCTCACCCAAGCGCATTGAGCCCTTATGGGATGACCTATAGCGGGGGAGAGAAAGAGCATGTCTCCCTTCCCCAGAAGCCTTTCAGCGCCGGAGAAATCAAGGATAGTTCTTGAATCAGCCTGCGAAGGAAGGGAGAAGGCGATCCTCGCTGGTATGTTCGCCTTTATAAGCCCGGTGACCACGTTAACCGAGGGCCTTTGAGTCGCTAAGACCAGGTGAATCCCAGTAGCTCGAGCCATTTGAGCTAACCTGCAGATAGATTCCTCAACCTCCTTAGGTGAGGACATCATAAGGTCAGCGAGCTCATCTATAATCACGACCACATAGGGGAGCTTTCCCTCCCTCTCAGCTTTGTTGTATCCACCTATATCCCTGACCCCCAAACCTGAAAATCTCTTATACCTCCTCTCCATCTCCTCTATAAGACATTTAAGCACGTTCACCGCATCCTTAACCTCAGTAACCACGGGGACAGCAAGGTAGGGAATATCGTTGTATATGCTGAACTCCACCCTTTTCGGATCTATAAGCACTAGTCTCACATCCTCAGGGGTGTTCCTGAAGATCAAACTCATTATTATGACGTTTAAGCAAACGCTCTTCCCAGCGCCGGTGGAACCGGCAACGAGGAGATGGGGAAGATTAGCTATATCCACCACCAAGGGTGAGCCCGTCACATCCTTCCCCAAGGCTATGGTAAGCGCTCCCTTAGCCTTCTTGAAGGCTTGGGAGCTTATTATCTCCTTTAAGTAGACAACCCTTCTAACCTTGTTTGGAACCTCTATCCCTACAAGCCCCTTCCCAGGTATGGGAGCCTCGATCCTGACGCTTTCAGCCTTGAGATTAAGGGCTATCTCCTTAGAGAGAGACGCTATCCTGTTAACCTTAACCCCTCTAGCAGGTTGAACCTCGAAGCGATGAACTGTGGGACCAACCACTATGTTAACCACTTGAGCGTCTATCTCGAAGTTTCTAAAGGTCTCCTCAAGCTCCCTTCTTTCCTCCTCTATAGGCTCTCCATCCTCCTTAAAGGGAGGGGGATCTGAAAGGAGATCCATGGGAGGCGGAAGGGTGATCTCCTCCTTCGCCTTAATGGGAGGTGCCTCCTCCCTAACCACCTTGGGCTCATCGTTCACCCCTACCGGCTTCTCCTCAGGCTGAACCCTTTTAACCTGATCCTTCTCTCTCTTCTCCTTGACCCTATTAGGTTTCTCCTTGATAACATCCCCCTGGAATAGAGATATCACCCTCCTTAAGGGCTTGCCGAAGAGCCAATACAGTATCGTGAAGAGAACAAGCACGATTATTATTGCACTACCAGCCGTTCCCACGTAGTAGCTCAACTTGGAAAAGAGAAACTCACCCAAAAGCCCACCCCTTGGCGGAAATAGGCGAAGGGGAACGAAGACGTGAAAGAGCAGGGACGCAACTGGGATCAAAAGAAGGAGCGGAAATATAGGGAGTGAAAGCCCAAGGAGCGATAAGCTTTCAAAAAGGAGCAGAATGGCGAAGAGGAAGGACGAAAGACCGAAGAGCTTAAGAAGCTCCGCCTTAAGAAAGCTACCGACCATGCCAGTTTTAAAGTTAAGCAGACTCATAAACGTGAAGATGGAAAGGGTGAGCAAAGCTATACCCAGAGCTTTCTTTCTTTTATCTTTCACCACCAACCACAAGCCCCCCCACTAACAGAGTCGGCTGACCATCGCCCACGGGAACGCTCTGCCCATCCTTACCGCACATACCCACATCGAAGATCAGATCCTTACCGACCATCTTAACGTTCTTTAAAACCTGAGGTCCATTACCTATAAGCAGGGCGCCCCTGACGGGCTTCCCTATCTTCCCCTTCTCTATCAGATACCCCTCATTTACCCTGAAGACGAAGTTGCCGTCGGTTGAGTTAACCTCCCCTCCGCCCATCCTTAGGACCAAAAGGCCATTATCTACCGAGGAGACTATCTCATCGAAGTCGTGATCCCCAGGCTCAAGGAAGGTGTTAGTCATCCTAGGAATAGGATAATCCTCAAACCCCTCCCTTCTACCGTTTCCGGTCAAAGGAAGGTTCATGAGCTTAGAGGAGAGCCTATCCGTAAGGTAGCCCTTCAAGACTCCCTTCTCTATGAGAACGGTCCTTTTAGGAGGGGTCCCCTCATCATCGAAGCCTATGCTACCTCCCAAGCCAGACAGGCTACCGTCGTCGATAAGCGTAACCAAGGGGGAAGCAACCTCCTCACCTATCTTATCAGCGTAGACCGAGCCCTCCTTTCTCACTATATCCGCCTCAAGCCCATGACCGCAAGCCTCATGTATCATGGTCCCACCAGCCTCGCCCGATATCACCACATCCATTACACCTGCAGGAGCGGGAAGAGCCGAGAGGCTAGTGATAGCCCTCTTTAAGACCCTCTCAGCTAAAAGGAAGGGGTCTTTATCCTTGATGATCTCATCCCCCCTTGTCCCACCTATAACCTCATAGCCGCTCTCAAGCCTGCCGTCCTTTTCAACCACAACGCCCATTGAGAGAAAGGTGTAAAGCCTTAAGTCGCTGACAACTCTTCCCTCATCGTTACCTATCCAGACCTCTTGAGTGCTCCTCCGATAGGATAAAACGACCTGCTTAACGAGCTCGCTTTTTCTGAAAAACTCGTTAAGTTTCCAAAGCAGATCTACTATCTCAGGAAGGGGAATCCTCTCAAGGCAAACCATTTCCCTCCTTAAGGGTTGGTTCGCTTTTAGCTTACCAACCTTACCCAGATTCAAAGCCTCCCTCAGAGCTTTGATCCCATCGTCAAGGAACTTCGCCTCGGGATAGCCATGATAGTAGTAGGTCCCCTCCCCTTTGACCACCCTTAAGCCCATCCCCTTCTTAAGCCCATAGGTGGAAAGCTCAAGCTTATTATCCTCGATCTTCACGGACTCACCGCTTGAGACCTCTATGAAAACATCGCTTAAGTCACCGAGACCATATATCCCATCAAGAGCCTTGATCACAAGCTCCTCATAACTCAAGGAAGTCTCACCTCCTAATACCTCCTAAAATGTTGTACCTAACCCCCTGTGGTAAGAGAACCTTAACTTTACCTTCACCTTCAAGAAGGGAAACCCAACCCATCCCTGAGATAAAGAGATCCTCCCCCTCCTTAACGTCGACCTCTTCCTCCTTCCAACCTAACTCCTCCAAAGTCGCGAAACACCCCTTGCAAGGAGGTCTAAGCCAATCACCGGAAGCCTTAATTAAAACCTCACCTAGCCTCTGCTCACTCGTTCTGTGTAATGGAACTTCATGAGAAATCATGGGCTTTAAAAGAAGCCTACCCTTCTTAATCGTAAGTGCGGAAAGCCCGCCTAAGGTCAGACTCTTACCCTCCTTAAGAAAGAAGAGCTTACCGCACAGCTTCTTAGAAGGTATTATCATCTTCTGACAATCGGGGCAGAGAAGGTCATAGATCCTGCCATATGGAATTATCCCAGGCGTGTCAATAAAGATGGTACCATCGGGAAGAGCCCTCTCAACCAGGCTTATAGTCGTCCCAGGCCAAGGTGAAACCGTTATGTCGCTATCGCCTAAGAGTCTCGCCATCAGGCTGCTTTTTCCAACGTTGGTAGCTCCCATGAAGGCTATTCTCCTCCCTTTATAGGCGAAGGTTAGCTCCTCCCAGAAGCTCCTTAACCCCCACCCCTTCCTAACAGAGATCAAGAAAGCTTTCCTATCCCACCCCTTCTCTTTCCTAATCCACCCTAAAACCTCCTCCTTGGAAAAGGGAAGGAGGTCCGCCTTGTTTATCACAAGCCAGATCTTCCTCAAATGACCTAAGCTATCGAGAACCCAGCTACCTTCGATATCAACTCCATCAACAATAAAACATATAAGGTCTACGCCCCCAGCTATCTCATCGAAAGGGAAGCCCTCTATGGAAACGCTCCTAAACTCCCCATAATGCTTTATGCGAAAGCATCTCTGACAAAGCTTAGCGATGCTAAGCTTTTCAGGAGGAACGTACCCCGCCTTATCAGGGTCATCGCTTTGAAGCGGAACCCCACAGCCAGAGCACTTTCTAATCATCAACGCTCTCTATGGCTACCCCCTCTTTCACGACCCCTTCCAATATCTCCATGCAGATGGGCAAGCAGGATGAAGTAGTATAAAGCGCAACTATACCCTTTTCAGGGTCTACCGTCCTTATCTCCCCCACCTCATCATAACACTGGAAGATGGAGGAAAGGTAATATATCTCCTTAGGGTCTAGCTTGAACTTCCTCCTAAGGATTTCTCTGTCCGGCTCCACCGAGATATCTATTCTTCGCCTCGATGTGCTCCTCATAGGTTCTTGAGAAGTGATGGCTACCATCCCCCTTACTGACGAAGTAAAGATAATCCACCTTAGCAGGGAAAAAGGAGGCCCTTATGGCCTTCAAGCCAGGATTACAGATAGGACCGGGAGGCAACCCCCCGTAAAGATAGGTATTATAGGGAGAGTCTATCTTAAGGTCGTTAATTGAAAGTCGCCCCTTCCTCTCAGGAAGCAGATACCCAACCGTGGCGCAGGACTCAAGCCTCATCCCCCTCTTAAGCCTGTTATAAAAGACAGCAGAGATTATAGGATACTCCTCCTCTTTTTGTCCCTCCCTCTCGATTATCGACGCTAAGGTTATAACCTGATGAAGGGAGAAACCAAGCTTAGGAAGCTCCTTAAGCATCTCTTCCGTTATGGATCTTTCAAACCTCTCGAGCATCAGGGATATTACCCCCTTAGGGGAGCTTCTCCTAGGAAGATAGTAGGTATCAGGAAAGAGATACCCTTCAACGCTCTCAGATGGGATATCCCCTATGTACTTGAAGCTCTTAAAGTACCTTTTGCCCTTGTTAACCAAAAGGAGAAACTCGCTCTCCGAAGAGATTATCTCCTTACGGAGTAGTATCTTAGCTATCTCCGATGCGGTTAACCCCTCAGGAATTGTGACCTTCTCAAGGGTCGGCCTTCTCTTAAGAGCTTCTATGATGTCGTAGAGGCTCATACCCTCCTTCAAAATATATCCACCAGCCCTAAAGGATAGCCGAACCCTCTTGGCTTCCTCGATGAATAACTCCGCACTCTTGACCAACCCCATTCCTTCAAGCTTACTCGCCACTAGGTTAACTCCCTCACCGGGGTAGATGTAGAAGCCAACGCTATTTCCTAGCGGACGGTGAGGAAGGTCACTTAAGCTAAGGGGGTGAAAAATTGGGTAAAGGAAGAGAAAGAGAGCTACCCCAACTATCAAAAACCTCATCAAAAGCTCACCCCAAGACCCTCAATAGAATAACCTGAATCAAACCTATGATCAACCCTAAAACTCCTCCAGCCACCTCGATAAAGCGCAGCTCCCTTGACGCTATTTTCTTGACCAACCTCTCAAGCTCCCTAAAGTCAAAGGAGTTAACTTTACTCTCGACCAAATCCCTCAAAGCGAGCTTGCTTAAGATCTCTCCCTTTAAATTGCTTCTCATCTCGGGTATTATCTCCCTTATCCTTCCCTCGATCCAATCCTCTAAAAGGTAATAAAGATAAGACCCAAACCTCTCGGGCAACCAAGATGGATATAAGGATTTAAACTTATCTTTAAAAAGAGACAATATGTGCTTAACTAAGGCATCCTCCACATCCCGATCCTCCAGCTTAGCCCATAGATCCTCGCGTGAGAGAAGATCCCCCTCTATCACCTCAGCTATCGCCCGAGCTAAAGCCTTCTTCCTTCTCGGTAATACACCTTGTATCTCAAGCTTAAGAATCGGAATCCTTATAGGGTCGTAAGGCCTGAATAAAAGCCTTATGGCCATAACGTTAGTTATCCATCCTACGAAGGCTGCAACCGCAGGAAAGATAATGTAATCCATACTATATTATAAAGACTTGAAGTTTAAGGGCGGGCTTCCCACCCGCCCCATCTCTCTCTTACTCGATCGTGATAGCACCTACGGGGCAGTTATCAGCAGCCTCCTGAGCGCAATCCGCCCCCTCAGGATTGACAACCTTCGCCTTCCCCTCCTCTTCATCCAGCTCAAACACCTCAGGGCAGAGTTGAGCGCACACCCCACAACCGATGCACTCATCCATATTAACTTTAACAACCATTTTAAAAGCACCTCCTTAAGCTAAGATAAAAAGGTTCAAATGAAACTATACTATAACAGCTTTAACTTTTCAAGCTTTCTTAGGAGTAGGTCACAAGGAAACATAATGAAATCCCTCTTTCTCCGCGAGAGACCTCTGGAAAAACCATCGGACATCAAAAATAACTGGAACAGGATCCTTTAAGCATAGGGACCTCAAGAAAGATAGAGAATATCGCTTGAACTCGGCGTGAGGGACGGCAAAAACTATACCACAGAAGCCACCATCGAGTGCCTCAGCGCTGGACACTATACTGAGATCCTTATACTCCACCAAAGCATCCTGAGCGTCCACTACAGGGTCCCATACCACGGCCTCAATAGAAAACTCCCTAAGCTCCCTAACTATATCTATGACTTTAGTGTTCCTGAAATCCCTAACGTTCTCCTTAAAGGCAAAGCCCATGATCAAAGCCTTGGTACCCTTAAGAGCGTGATTAAGTTTAACTAGCTCCTTGACGAACTCCCTCGCAACGTATCTTCCCATGTTATCGTTCAGTCTTCTTCCGGCAAGTATCACCTCAGGATGGTAGCCTACCTCCTGGGCCTTATAGGTCAGGTAGTAGGGGTCAACCCCTATGCAGTGACCCCCGACCAAACCCGGATGAAACTTAAGAAAGTTCCACTTTGTAGAGGCAGCCTCAAGGACATCCCTCATCGGTATCCCCATCCTTCTAAAGAGGATTGCGAGCTCATTCATCAGGGCTATGTTTAAGTCTCTCTGAACGTTTTCTATGACCTTCGCAGCCTCAGCCACCCTTATAGAGGATGCTTTAAATACTCCGGCATCTATTATCTGGCCATAAACTTGAGCCAAAAGCTCGGTCACCTGAGGGGTATCACCAGCCACAACTTTAACCACCCTCTCAAGGGTATGCTCTTTATCCCCCGGGTTTACCCTTTCAGGTGAATATCCAACGTTGAAATCCAGAAGGTGCTTCAGGCCAGAGCCCCTCTCAAGTATGGGAACGCATACCTCCTCTGTGACTCCAGGATAAACCGTAGACTCATAAACAACTACCCCCCCTTAGACAATGCACCTGAAACTATCTCAGTGGCCTGAATGACCTTCGATAGATCCGGTATCTTATGCTCATCAACCGGCGTAGGAACGGTAACTATGAAAAGCTCCCTCCCCCTTAAATCCTCCGACCTTGAGGTTAAAAAGATCTTAACACTCTTAAGTCTCTCCTCATCCACCTCACCGGTCCTATCAAAGCCCCTCTTAAGCTCCTCAACCCTTCTTAAGGATAGATCAAAACCCAAGACATCGAAGCCCTTCTCAGCGAAGCGAACAGCTAAGGGCAAACCTACATAACCCAAGCCTATCACAGCTATCTTCAAGCGACTTCACCTCTTGTTAAAGTCAGGTCTATTTAAAGTATATCACGTTTTTGCTATAATAAAAGTGAAGGAGTGATTAAGATGAATATAGGAAAGAAAATCAAGCAGTTGAGAAAGGAAAAGGGGTTGACTCTACAGGAGCTTGCTCAAAGAAGCGGAGTTTCACCAGGGTATATATCGATGCTTGAGAGGGGCTATAAGAGGTCACCGACTCTTGATGTATTAAGGAAGCTAGCGAAGGGATTGGATATAAGGCTACCGGAGCTGATAGGAGAAGAGATGATAAGCGTTAGCGAAGACGAGAAAGTCAAGGTCCTCCTTAGGGCAGCCGATGAGCTCTCCAAGTTAGACCTTGAAAGCTTAGAAAGCCTACTTAATGCCATAAGGGAGCTTAAGAAGAAAGATAAGGAATGAGCCTTCCGGTAAACTTGGAGAAGATTGCTTCGGAACTCGGCATAATCCTCCTACCATACCCTTTACCCTCTAACATATCTGGTTTAGCCTTCGTGGGGAGGAAAAAGTTCATCTTATACAACTCGAATCACCCCCTAACGAGACAAAGGTTCACCATAGCCCATGAGATATGGCATATAAAGGAACACCTACTAAGAGAAGGGAAGATGTTAATCTTCGACGCAAAAAGCTTAGAAAGAGAGGCTGATAGAAAGGCAGCTGAGATCCTCCTTCCGTGGGACGACCTCTATCTATACATAAAGGAAGCGCATTGGAGATATAACCTAACCGAGCTTGCAAGACGGGCCTTGGTCTCACCCATCACCCTCGTGAGAAGGTTAAACGAAACAGGACTGCTTAAGGTCTCACTACACAGCCTTAGGCTAGATGGAAGAGGTCTTTCTATGAGGAGATTGATAGGTGAGCCAACCCCCTTACCTTCCTATTCAGCCCTCATCGAGGGGGCGCAAGGGAAGGAGTTCTTCATTCGTAAGGATGGCTTTCTTTTCCGCTTCTCTCGATATGGAAGGGAGAGATTGCTTTATGTCTATCCATGATATAATATCATCAAACCTTTTCCCACAGGAGGCATAACCTACTTTGGTTGATGAGAGTAATAAGTATAAGGCCCTCATCGAGGTCTCAGGGGATGGAATAATCATCTTAGAGGGCGAAAGCATAAGCGATATCAATAAAAGCGCCCTTGACCTCTTTAAGTGCTCAAAGGAAGACGTACTGGGCAAGCCCATAGAGGAGCTCATCCCCGAGATAAAAAGAAGAATAGAGAAAGCCCTCAATGGAGAGCCCCAGACCTTTGAACTGGAGTGTCAGAGAAGGAACGGGAGCTCCTTCATCGGTGAGATCAGTTTAAGCGGAGTTAAGACGAAGAACGGCTTCTCCCTCATCATCATAGTAAGAGACGTAACGAACCGCAAGAAGGAGCTTAAGCGTTTATTCTTCATCTCCACAGTAGATCCCCTAACCGGAGCCTACAATAGACGCTACTTTAAGGGAAGGATGGAAGAGGAGATAGAGAGAGCGAAGCGCACGGGAAGGCCCTTCTCGCTTATAATGTTCGATATAGATAAATTTAAGGATATAAACGATAACTATGGGCATGAGGTCGGGGATCTGACGCTTAAGAAGGTGGCAAGGACGGTCAAAGATAGGATAAGGAAGAGCGACATCTTCTGCCGATGGGGGGGAGAGGAGTTCCTCATACTCTTACCAGAAACCACCCTCGACGGCGCCGTGAAGCTAGCTGAGGACCTAAGAGAAAGGATAAGCCAAATAGAGATCCCCGGTGGAGAAAGGATAACCGCGAGTTTCGGAGTGACCGAATATCGCCCCGGAGATACCCCAAGAGACATTAGAATAAGGGTGGACTCCCTACTTTATAGGTCAAAGGCCTCGGGAAGAAACCGCATAACCGCTGAATAATCCCCTTGTAACACTAGTCCTCAAAATTGTGTTACAAACTGCAAACAAAATCTCCTTGATTAAACACTTTTAAAGTGATATTATAAAGTTGTGCATTTTTGCAAAGGAGGTGAAGTTAATGACTATTCCATCTAATGAGGCTGAAAGGCTCATGGTATATATAAATCCTGAAAGATGCACCGGCTGTAGATCCTGCGAGATAGCCTGCGCAGTTGAAAAGTCTAAAAGCAAGAGCCTATACGAAGCCATTTTTGAGAGACCAGCCCCGAAGCCAAGAACCAAGGTGATAGTAGCTGAGCTCCTCAACGTCCCGGCGAGATGTCAGCATTGCGAGGATGCTCCCTGCTTGAGCGTATGTCCAACATCTGCCATAGAGAAAACCCAAGAGGGCTTCATAACCCTAAACGAGAGAAGATGCATAGGCTGCCTTATGTGCGTGATAGCCTGCCCTTTCGGGCATCCAAGATATGAGAGGGAGTACAAGTCAGCCTTAAAGTGTGACCTATGTGCCGAACGGGTGAGAAGAGGAGATCTACCCGCCTGCGTGGAAGCCTGCCCAACGGAGGCGCTTCTATTTGGAACGGTGGAAGAGGTGACGGAAATAGTAAAGAGGGAGAGCTTAAGAGGCCTCCTTCAAGGTTTAAAGGCGCCGGAGGTGGTCATCATAAAGGGAGAGAAGGGCGAAAGCAAGCTTCCCAACCTTTACATGGCTTATTCAAGAGTCAGATGGTATTAAGGAAGGGAGGTGATTTAAAGTGAAGGAGCATGTAAGGTATAAGGTGGCATCGAAAGGCGTATCCGTAACGGAGAATGTAAATGAGCTTATAGAAAAAGCGGAAAGGGAAGGAGTAAAGACCGCATGGCATAGATTTATGGAACAACAACCTCAGTGTGGCTTTGGGCTTCTTGGAATATGCTGTAGAAACTGCGCTATGGGACCATGTAGGATAGACCCCTTCGGCGCGGGAGCATCGAAGGGGATATGCGGAGCGGACGCTGATACGATTGTGGCTAGGAACTTGGTGAGGATGATAGCAGCTGGTGCAGCAGCTCACAGCGATCATGCAAGAGATGTAAACCACGTATTTAAGATGGCGACAAAGGGAGAAACGGAGTTCTACAGGATAACTGACAGAGAGAAGCTTAAGAGCATAGCGCAAGCCCTCGGGGTAGAAACCGAAGATAAGGATATAACCGAGATAGGGGCTCAGGTAGCCGAAATCTTAGATAGCGAGTTTGGCAAGCAGGATGATGAACCCTTGAGAATGCTTAAGGCCCTCGCTCCTAAAAGAAGATCAGAGATATGGGATAAGCTTGGCGTTATGCCGAGAGCCATAGATAGGGAGATATGCGAATGCATGCATAGAACGACAATGGGCGTTGATGCAGACCCGGTTAGCCTCCTACTCCACGGCGTTAGAACCGCCCTAAGCGATGGGTGGAGCGGCTCGATGATGGCCACTTACTTAAGCGACATCCTCTTTGGAACCCCAAAACCGATAAAATCCTCGGCTAACCTCGGCGTATTAAAGGAAAAGATGGTCAACGTGATAGTTCACGGGCATAACCCCATACTCTCAACTAAGATAGCCGAGATAGCCACAAGCGAAAAGATGCAGGCCCTGGCAAAGGAAAAAGGAGCTGAAGGAGTTAACGTAGCTGGTATATGCTGTACGGGCAATGAGGTTCTAATGAGAATGGGAATACCTCCCGCTGGAAACTTTCTGATGCAAGAGTTGGCCATAATAACCGGAGCGGTTGAGGCTATGGTCGTAGACTACCAGTGTCTCATGCCAGCTTTAGTAGATGTGGCAAGCTGCTATCATACGAAGATAATAACCACGGAACCAAAGGCGCGAATACCGGGAGCTAAGCACGTCGAGTTCTCCCCCGAAAGGGCAGATGAGATAGCTGAAGAGATAGTAAGGATAGCCATAGATAATTATCCTAACAGGGTTAGGGAAAAGGTCTTCATACCTAAGGGGAAGATGGATCTAGTTGCTGGCTTTAGCGTTGAAGCTATACTAAACGCACTCGGCGGAAGCTTAGAGCCCCTCATAAGCGCAATAGAGGATGGAACCATAAAGGGAATCGTTGGCGTAGTGGGCTGTAATAATCCAAGGGTGATTCATAATAATAGCCATGTAACGATAACCAAGGAGCTCATCAAAAGGGATATCTTGGTCGTCGGAACCGGTTGTTGGGGAATCGCAGCAGGTATGCATGGGCTGCTCGGTCTCGAAGCCACCAAGGAGGCTGGACCTGGCTTAAGAAAGATATGCGAGGCCCTAAGCGTTCCGCCATGCCTGCACATGGGCTCCTGCGTTGACTGCTCAAGGATACTTATAGCCTTAGGAGCCATTTCAGAAACTCTGGGCGTAGATATCCCAGACTTACCTGTGGCTGGTTCGGCTCCCGAATGGATGAGCGAAAAAGCGGTAGCCATAGGAACATACTTTGTCGCAAGCGGAGTATTCACCCACCTTGGCATCATACCTCCCGTATTGGGAAGCGAGAAGGTCACAAAGATACTAACGGAAGAGGTTGAGAACCTTCTCGGAGGGAAGTTCTACGTGGAACCTGATCCCATCAAGGCAGTTGAGGGCATATATAATCATATATTATCCAAGAGGAAGAAGCTTGGGCTATCATGAAGATACTCATAGCGGGAAAGGGCGGGGTTGGGAAAACCACCATCTCCGCCCTCCTTTCGCTTGAGCTCGCGGAAAGGGGCTTTGAGGTCCTCGCCTTAGATACCGATTCCACTCCCAACCTAGCCATAAGCCTGGGAGTTCCCTATGAAGAGGCAGACAAGATAACACCTCTTTCTAAGAACGAGAAGCTTGTGGAGAACAGAACGGGGGCTCGACCAGGTGAATGGGGGGCGGTCTTCTCGCTGACCCCAAAAGTAGATGATCTGATCGAAAGCTATGGAATAAAGATAAACGAGAAACTGAGCCTTTTTGTCGTTGGAAGCATAGACCAGGGCAAAGAAGGTTGCCTCTGTCCCGCCATAGCCTTAGCGAAGGCACTCTTAAGGCACGTCTTATCTGGCGATAAGCCTATAGTGGTGGTCGATAGCGAGGCTGGAGCTGAGGTCTTCGGAAGGGGGCTAGCAGAGAAGTTTGACATCATGCTGTGCGTAAGCGAACCTACCTATAAGTCCCTCAAGATATCAGAGAAACTCCTTAGGATGGGAAGAGATCTACGCATATCAAGAGAGCTTCTCCTAATTAACAAGGTTCAAGATGAGGATATAAGAGGAGTTTACGAGGAGATCTTCGCAAAGCATCCCATCCCATGGATAGCCATCGAGTTCGATGAAAGTTTAAAAGTCATCGAAGGAAGGAAGGCCTCCTTAAGTGAGCTACCCGCAAGCTCTCCCCTTAAGGCGAAGGTGAAGATGATAGCTGAGCATATCCTTGGGAGGTGAATCTTCCTTGGATGAAGGTAAGGCCAAGATCATAGACGAGATAATCTCAAAGTACGCGTCTCGAACGGGAAGGGTATTGAGCGTACTTGAGGAGCTCCAAGAGAAGGAGGGCTATCTTTCAAAGGAGAGCCTAAAATATATATCCACAAGACTAAACGTTCCCCTATCTGATCTTTATAGCGTGGCAACTTTCTACTCCTTCTTTAACCTAAAGAGGGCTGGGAAGAACATCATAACCATATGCATGGGTACAGCTTGCTACGTTAAAGGAGCCCCAAAGCTCTTAGAAGAGCTTGAAAAGCTCCTTAAGGTGAAGGAGGGAGAGACAACGCCCGACGGAAGCTTCACAATAAGGAGCGCGAGATGCTTCGGAGCTTGTAGCATGGCACCTGTAATAAGGGTAAACGACAGAACCTATGGATTCATGTCCCCAGAGAGGCTTCCCGCCTTTCTTAAGCTTTATGGGTGGAAACAGGGATGAGAGTAAGGTCACTAGATGATTTAAAAGCGATAGCGCAAAGAGCCTTAGAGAAGCTTTGTGGTCGGAGAATAAGGATAGCGGTCGGCTTAGCCACATGCGGCATAGCGACTGGTGCGGAAGAGGTTTACTCAGCCTTCTTGAAAGGGATAGAAAGCCTCAAGAGAGATATACTCTTAACCAAGGTGGGATGCATCGGATACTGTAGGGAGGAGCCCATCGTCAACGTGGTGATCCCAGGGAAAGCCTTGCTTCTACTCTCAAGGGTAAGACCAGAGGATGCTTCAGAGATATTAAAAAACCTTATCGATGGAGATGTGCCAAGGGAAAAGATAGTGTGTAGAGTTAAAGAGTGGGACCATTTGCTTGAAAAGATACACTACGGAGATGGGTTCACTGACGTAAGCTTATACGAGGATACCCCCTTCTTCAAGCATCAAAGGAAGATAGTCTTGAGAAACGCAGGGATAATAAACCCTGAAGATATCGAGGAATATATAGCTGTAGGAGGCTATCGTTCTCTCTATAAAGCGCTAACGGAGATGACACCGGAAATGGTAATAGAAGAGGTTAAGAGATCGGGCTTAAGGGGAAGGGGAGGCGCGGGCTTTCCAACCGGACTTAAGTGGGAGATAACGGCAAAAAGCGAAAGCGATGAAAGATACATAATCTGCAATGCCGATGAGGGAGATCCAGGAGCCTACATGAACAGGAACGAAATGGAAAGTGACCCCCATTCTCTTATAGAGGGCATGATAATAGGGGGATACGCTATAGGAGCCAAGGAGGGAATAATATATGTCAGGGCTGAATACCCCTTGGCCATAAGTAGGCTTCAAATCGCGATAGAACAATCGAGAAGATATGGTTTACTTGGCGAAAACATATTTGGAACCGATTTCAGCTTCGACATAAGGATAGTCAAAGGGGCTGGAGCCTTCGTATGTGGGGAGGAAACCGCGATGATAGCCTCGATAGAGGGGGAAACCGGAAGGCCTCGTCCAAGACCTCCATTCCCAGCTGAAAAGGGGCTCTGGGGAAAGCCAACGAACATAAACAACGTCGAGACATGGTGCAATATACCTGTAATAGTATACAAAGGTGGAGAGTGGTTTTCAAAGATAGGAACTAAGAATAACACTGGGACCAAGGTCTTCTCGCTGGTAGGAGAAGTCCAAAGAGTAGGCTTAGTGGAGGTTCCTCTGGGAACGAGCCTTAAAAGGATAGTGTACGACATAGGGAACGGTTGCCCAGATGGCCTTAAGGTCAAAGCTGTCCAGATAGGAGGACCATCAGGGGGGTGTATACCCGAAGGGCTCCTTGACATACCCGTAGATTACGAGAGCCTTAAAGAGGTGGGCTCGATAATGGGCTCAGGTGGAATGGTCGTTATGAGCGAGAGAACTTCAATGGTTGAAACTGCCGCTTTCTTCGTGAGCTTCACGAGCGAGGAGTCATGCGGTAAGTGCGCACCCTGCAGGGAAGGATTGAAGCAGATGCTTAATATATTAAACAAGATCCTCATGGGGAAGGGGTCTCCGAGCGACTTAGAGCTGTTGAAGGAGCTTTCTGAGACGATAAAGACTACCTCCCTTTGCGGTTTAGGTCAGACCGCCCCAAATCCCGTTTTAACCACCATAAAATATTTCAAGGAGGAGTACGAGGAGCTGATTAAGAGATATGATTAGCCTAAGGATAGATGGAAGGTTGATTAAGGCTGAGGAGGGAGAGAGGGTCCTGCAAATAGCCATAAGGGAAGGCATAGATATCCCCCACCTTTGCTATCATGAAGCCTTCGAGGAGCCCTACGGGTCATGCAGGCTATGCATAGTTGAGCTTAAAGAAGGAGGCTCCTCGAGGATAACTACATCTTGCACCCTGATGGCAAGAGAGGGGATGGAAATAAAAACAGATACGCCAGAGGTGATAAAGCATAGAAAGTTATTGCTTGAGCTTTATCTGGCTCAAGCTCCTCTTTCGAATAATATTAAGAAGCTAGCTGAAAGATATGGAATAAAGGGTACAAGGTTCCATAAAACTCTGAACTTGGAAGACCCATTAGGGGGCAAGTGTATATTATGCGGCCTCTGTATCAGAGCCTGTCGCGAAATAATAAAAGCGAGCGCCATAGGCTACATAGGAAGAGGTGAGGCAACGAGGATAAATACTCCCTTCCTTGAGGAGAACCCAGACTGCATCGGTTGTGGATCATGCGCCAACATCTGTCCAACGGAAGCCATAAGCTTCGAGGATAGGGATAAAAGGAGAATAATGAGATCGTGGAGCAATACTCAGGTGAACCTAAAGATATGCAAACTCTGCGGACACCCCTTTACCCCCGAACCTCTATGGCTTAAGGTAAAGGAAAAAAGCACTTACACCCCATCCGAGGAAATCGAGGAGGTGTGCCCAAACTGCCGAATTAAGATCGTATCCAAGAGGTTAGTTAAACCTTACTCACTATAGCTAGAAGCTCTAGATCCTCTTTTCACATCGGACGCAAACCAGTCACATCAAATCAAGGCTTAATTTTCTTAAGTGTTTCTTTGGATAAATTTAAAAACAAACTTTTTAAATCCTTAACATTAATATCCTTAACCATCTCTACCAGCAAATTACCTACGTCGTCAGGATATTCTTTAACTTTATGAAGAGCAATGGCAAGCCAGTATAAATCAAATCCTGGATCCTTTTTTCTAGCAAGATCTATAAGCTTATCAAAATCTTCCTTCTGCAAAATAAAGTATAGATCTATCGCATCCCTAGGCTCTGCCCTTCCAAAAAAGGCAAGAAGCTTATCAACTACCAAATCCTTATAATCGTTTACCTTAACCCCGATATCTGAGTCCATGGGTTCCTCAAATCTAAAGGGTGAATCAAGAGCCAAGTGAACCCTTGTGCTCTTCTCCTCATCCGAAACCTCAAACTCAACAAAAGTTTCAAAACGCCTTACAACTTTAAGGGAAAACCTTCTTTTAAGCTTCTCTTCAAAAACGTAAGAGAAAGGAATTATTATTCCTTTCTCGATTGTAAATAAATCAAGATCATAGGATCTCCTATGAGCTAAATAAAACTCCGCTAATGCTGTTCCGCCCGTTAAGTAAAACGCTCTACTATCTGGAATCTCTGAAAAAATATTTAAGATTTCCCTTTGCAGATCGGTAATAATCCCTTTACCCTTGAGAAGCAAAATAGTCCTCCCACAGAGACTTTATCTCTTTGGGAAGTTCAAGTTCAGGAAGCAAGTTTTTTATCTCTTCCCAGTTGAGCTCAGAAACATCCTCCGCTCGCCCCTTCGTTAGCACCTGTTTTATATACCACTTCTTTTGCCAGGGATCGCTTAAATCGATCTCCTTATCAGTTGACCAGACGATATACCTTTTGGGCCTAACCTTCATTTTCGCTTTACACCCCATCCGAGGAAATCGAGGAGGTGTGCCCAAACTGCCGAATTAAGATCGTATCCAAGAGGTTAGTTAAACCTTACTCACTATAGCTAGAAGCTCCAGATCCTCACTCCCAACGTTCTTTATACCATGATACTCCCCGCTTCTCGTTAAGACGAGATCACCAGGACTTGCCGTCTTAACCTGACCGTTATCGTTGACCTCTCCCTTTCCCCTTAAGATAAGGTAAACCTCCTCATCCCCAAGGTGCTGATGGTATCCTATAGAAGAACCGGGAGGGATGACTATCCTAACTATCCTCATGGCACCGGGAGAGCTTCTCTCCTCATTAACATAGTAACCAGCGTAAATCTTACCCTGACCACCTCTGAAGTTCTCCCGCACCTCCATCTTAACTTCTTCTCCCCTAACGAGCAAAGTCCCACCCCCAGGAAAAAGTTTCACTCCTATTATACCAAACCCTTTATAAACTCCTCCACTTCTGATAACTTTCTCGCTTTAACTATAAAATCCTTAAGCTTCTGAAGTTCTTCCGGATCATCTATCCTCATTATTTGAGACATCAAAACCCTGCTTTCCTCGCCGAACTTAAGGGGGAGCCAGAGCTCGATCACCTCAAGAAGTGTCTTCCTCAAGGCATCTTTTGCAGCCAGTTTATCATCAGACACGGAAGCACACCTCCTAAAACCGAGGTCTTTTCCAAGCAAACCTACACCTTATTTTATCAAAGAAATTCTCAAAGTTTCAAGCTAAAGGACTTAAATTTTTTTAATTTCATTTAAAAAAAAAAAAAAAAAAA